>SFFB01000015.1 GCA_004557035.1 Bacteroidales bacterium
GCCTGGCGGCGCGTGGCGGCGTCGCAGGCAATGACAGCCTTGGCCGTGAGCGTAAACGGTCGCTTGCCCGTGGCGGTGAGTTTTTGCGGACGGGGTGTGAGGTCGAAGTCGGTGGCCGCCTCTTGAGCCCGGGCCGTCGAGGCCGTCAGGGTGCATACAAGGAGCGCAGTCAATAAGCTTTTCAGTCTTTTCATGGCAGATATAAAAGTTTTTGAAGTTTCAGAAGACAAAGGGCGTGTTAAGGTCTGCCCTTAATATATATAATAGGCGTGATGGCAGGCGCTCAGGCGTCGGCAGGCCGTCGGGCGGCAATGAGACGGTGAGTGCCATCGGCCATCGTGACGGCAAAGACGAAGCGGTCGCCGCCGTCTTTGAGCTTGAGCCGGCGCTTCACGGTCTCGGCCGCTTCGGGGAAATGGCGCACGGCCACGTTGGCTTTTTCGCCGATGTCGGTCTTGAGGCGTTTCACCTCTTGCTTGGAAAAGCCGTAACAGCCCGTCACCTCCATCACCCGGCCTGGGAAGTCGGCCACGAAGCCATCTGAGGTGTAGAGATGGGTATCGGGATGGAGTTTTTCAAGGCCAAAACGCACGGCCGTCCATTTGAAGGCACCGGCTTTCATCACCACGGCACTCGGCACGTAGAGCCAGCGTTTCACCTCGGCGGCATACGCGGGCTGTGCCTCGCGCTCGTCGGCGCGGCAATAGGCCAGGCAACCCTTATCGTCGGCCATGTGAATGACGGGATAGGGCCGGGCGTCGGTGGTCATAACCAAGACCACCTCCTTGCACTCTCCCGCCGTGCCCACAATGTGCACCTCGCTCACGCCCTGCAGGCGGCTCACGGCGTCGTCAATGTCGAGCATGGGCGAGAGTTTGGCCACGACCACCGTCGCGCGTTCCAGCAGTGTGGGCAAGAGTCGCGTGAGGTCGGGACGGCAGTCTTCGATGCGCACCGTCTTGCGCCCCACGTCGTCGCGGCGTGCCGGGTCGATGAACACCAGGTCGGCTGGTGGCATCGTGGCGGCAAAGACTTCGGCGTCGGCCTGCACCACCTCCACACCACCCTCCGGGACCAGCGGCAAACCCAACAGGGGGAAATTGTGGCGGGCCAGGGCACACAAGTCTTCAGACTGCTCCACATAGACCGCTTCGCGAAACATCGGGGCCATTGCCGAGAAGTCCACGCCCAGTCCGCCGGTGAGGTCCACCATACGCCGGCCGTCGGGCACCAATCGCCGTACCAGAGCGGCCTTATAGCGCGCCGTCGTCTCGCTCGAGCACTGTTCGAGGGCCAAGCCGGCCGGATAGGCCAGAGCCTCCACCTCGGCCCAGTGCGGCACTTTCGCCGCCAGCCGCCGCCGGCCTTCGGCGCGTCTGAGCAAGGCACGCCGCTCGTCGCCGTCGGCCGTTCGCAGTGCCTCGGCTACAGCGTCGGCGACGCGTCTTTGGGCATTTGTGGGGCGTTTGGGTTTGGTCATTTTGAGGGTTGATGGAAGTTGGTAAACGATAAAAAGGCGTTTGGGGATAGAGACAAAGGTTCTGCCGCTGAGAGTTCGCCTCACGGTGCCACCTTGTAGGCCCTGCGGGCTTCGGCGCGCGTGATGAGATTGAAGTGCCACCACTCCGTGCGCAGCACCTTGAAGCCCCCGGCCCCCATCACGCGGCGCAGCAACCGCCGGTTGGCCACCGCCTCAGCCGTCAGGCGGCCCTTTTTCTGCATGGCCGCCTCGTTTTCAGGGTGAGCCAGTGGGCCCATATAGTCAATTTTGGTGCCCATCGGCAGGGTGTCGCCCGTGGCTGCGTAGCAAAGCGTGATGTCCACGGCCATACCATAATTGTGCAGACCGCCGCCGCGTGCGGGATTGCTCACGTAGATGTGTTTCGGCGTGCCCTTCACCACGTCCCACATGCGCTGCTGCACCGCCATAGGCCGCCCGGCGTCGTAGACCACGAGCGAGAGGTCGGGCCGGATGGCCTTGAGCGCCTGTTGGGCCTTGTGCAGTGCCCGTGCCGCCTTGGGGTGAAGGTAGGCGTGGCGGATGTCGGTGTAGAGCACACGGCCGGTGAAGTTGTCGGCCCGCGTGTACATCAGATTTACCCGCACGGAGGCGTCCACCGTCTGCACATCGACCCATCCCACGCGCGCCATGCCCAGTTCGGCCTTCGTCGGCCGCTGTGCCGGCAGGGAGAGCGTGGCCACGAACAAAACGCTCACGGCCACAAGGCGCCACGTGCGGCTGGTGGTGAGACTACGTCGTGAACGGCTGCTGGGAACAGGCATGACAGGGATGGGATTGATTAGAATGTGTGCAAACTTAATAAAAAAACCGCGTAGTGGCCGCTTCGCCGCTGCGTGTTTTGTTTAGATGGCGGGGCGTCAGTGACATGCTTTTCGTGATTTTTTCGCCCTCGGGCCTGATTGTAGGAGGAACTACGACGGCCGGCCGCGAAATAAGGCCTTTCAATACTCATCCGCCACGGCGTCTCGCCGCCCAGTATTGCAGGAAAGCCTGCCCTTATCCCCGTAAAAACACGCCTTATGACCGTAGACCGGCAAAAAAACAAAAAGAGGCCCGATAAAGGCCTCTCTCTCCTCTCCTACCTCAAAGATAACCCTTCGGGGGTGGAGAAAAAAAAGACAAAACGACGAAGAGTCAAAGAGACAACCCATTCATAGAATGTGAGTTAAGGTTTATCCCAGCACCAAAGAAAAGCGCAACCCCAATGCATCTGCAATCTTCAGGAAAGTGGAGAGTTGCATATCGGTTTGACCTTTCTCCAAAGCAGAAATGTACTCACGTTTCTTTCCGATTCTCTCAGCAAGAGCCTTTTGGGTGACGTTTTGTTTCTTTCTTTCGTTCTTCAAAAGCTCTGCATAATACCAAGCTTTAGCCTTGGCATCAAATTCATTGCGTTCGGGACTGTTCTCTTCACCATATTTTTCAGTGATGACATCATCAAACTTGCGCAATGATGCCAATTTTGCTTCGTTGAGCTTCAGCATAGTTATTCCTCCGTATACTTTTTTAGAAGTTTCTCGGCCGTCTTGATTTCAGCCTTGTATTGTTTGTTATCTTTCTTCAAGAATGAGTTCAGCAACAGAATCCGACGCGCTTGAATGACATTGTCATGGTCAATGGCAAATATTACTGAGCGGTACTCGTCATGTCCTATAGATATGCGAAGTTCATAAAAGATGGACGACTCTAAGTTCTTGACAAACTTCTTGTTGAGAACGTATTGGGTACGTACGATATCTAAAGCATAGTCGTACTTCTCCCTTATGCGAGGTGCCAAACTTTCGTAGAACTCATCGAACTCGTCAGAGAAGATAATTTCTCTTCATGTTTTCATATTGCAAAAGTAAGGAATAAATACCATAGAAAAAAAGATTAGGAATAAATATCTCACACAAGCGCTTCCCCTTTCAAGATTTTCTCTCCCCGGAGCATACGCGTTTCGGCCGAAACTGCGTAACTTCGCCGTCGGATATTTCATCATTGACGATAATGATACGCAAATTTGATTTCTTAGTCATCGGTTCGGGCGTGGCCGGCATGAGTTTTGCCCTTCAGGCCGCCGAGTCGGGCAAGGGCAAAGTGGCCTTGGTCTGCAAAACCACCATCGAAGAAGCCAATACGGCCAAGGCACAAGGCGGTGTGGCCTCTGTGACCAACCTCAAAGTGGACGATTTCGACAAGCACATCCGCGACACGATGATTGCCGGCGACTACATCAGCGACCCTCGGGCCGTGGAGCAGGTGGTGAAAGGCGCACCTGCCGGCATTGAGCGCCTCGTGAAGTGGGGCGTCAATTTCGACAAAGCGCCTGACGGTTCTTTCGACCTCCACCGCGAAGGCGGACACTCGGAGTTTCGCATCCTTCACCACGCCGACGACACCGGTTTTGAAATACAGCGCGGACTCATCGAGGCCGTGCGGCGCCACCCGGCCATCACCGTGCTCGAGAACCACTTTGCCGTGGAAATCATCACCCAGCACCACCTGGGCGTGGAGGTGACGCGACGCACACCCGACATCACCTGCTTCGGTGCCTACATCCTCGACCCCGACACCCATAAGATAGACACGTTCCTCTCGCGCGTGACGGTGCTCTCCACCGGCGGCTGCGGCGCGGTCTATGCCTCCACCACCAACCCCAACATCGCCACGGGCGACGGCATCGCCATGGCCTATCGCGCCAAAGCCACGGTGAGCGACATGGAGTTCATACAGTTCCACCCCACTGCCCTCTTCCATCAGGGCGAAACCCACCCGGCCTTTCTCATCACCGAGGCCATGCGCGGCTACGGCGGCATCTTGCGCCTGCCCAACGGCGAGGAGTTCATGCAGAAATATGACCGCCGCCTCTCACTGGCACCGCGCGACATCGTGGCACGCGCCATCGACAAGGAAATGAAACTCCACGGCCTCGACCACGTCTGTCTCGACGTGACCCACAAAGATCCCGAAGAGACCAAGCGCCATTTCCCCAACATCTATGCCAAATGCCTCTCCATCGGCATTGACATCACGCGGCAATACATCCCCGTGACACCGTGTGCCCACTATCTCTGCGGCGGCATCAAGGTGGACCTCAACGGCTGCTCGAGCATCTCGCGCCTCTATGCCGTGGGCGAATGTTCGTGCACCGGCCTTCACGGCGGCAACCGCCTGGCCTCCAACTCACTGATTGAGGCCGTGGTCTATGCCGACACCGCCGCCCGCCACGCCATCAGCCACCTCGCCGAATACGACTACAACGACCAGGTGCCCGAATGGAACGACGAGGGCACGATGAAAGGCGAAGAGAAGGTGCTCATTGCCCAAGACGCCAAAGAGGTGGGCCAAATCATGTCGGCCTACGTGGGCATTGTGCGCAGCGACCTGCGCCTCAAACGGGCATGGACGCGCCTCGACCTGCTCTATGAGGAGACCGAAGAACTCTTCAAGCGCGTGAAAGCCACTCCCGACATCTGCGAACTGCGCAATATGATCAATGTGGGCTACCTCATCACCCGCGCGGCCATAGAGCGCAAAGAGAGCCGTGGCCTGCACTACACCACCGACTATCCCCGCCACGCCTACGACCAGAAGTGAGCGCGGCAGCGAGGGGCGGATGCTGTGATTGGACGTGACCGGAGCGTCCAGTCACAGCATCCGCCTCATTTTCGGCCGTTTACAGGCGCGTGATTGTGTGATTGGGAAAAAGGCCACAATTTGGGTATAGGGGAGAGCGGAAGACAAGTTTTGTTGGATTTTGGCGGGGCGCGCCAAAATCAAACCCAATGCGTTTTTATTGAGTATAGCCCATAAAGAGCGGACAAGCAAGGCCTGATGGGCCGCCAACAAAAATACAAAGACCAATTTCAATTATGGGCATCGTACATATTCGGGCCACGGCCATTATCCTCGAATTATTGAGCGGCCTCGCACGGCCTGTAAGGCCAACGAGACCCAAGCCCAGGGCAGAGGTGACACGTAGTGGCACCTCTGCCCTGGGTTAACGTGCCCAATTGATGCGCCCTGTAAGGGCAAAAGATTTATTATGTAGTTTTTTGAACGTTTGCGCAGGCGAGAGCGGAAGAGGAAGTCAACGGCAAAGGTGTGATTTATTGAATATGAAAATAATGCTTTTGCCCTTACAGGGCGAACATTATCGCGCCACATCACCCAGGGTGCCGGCGTCGCTCACGCGCCGCCTCTGCCCTGGGCTATGATCTTGCTGGCCTTTCAGGCCGCTGCTTGGCCGCTCAAAAATTCCCCCAATCAATCTCAATTTTTCACCACCCTGCCCCTTCATACGGTTGCCAAATTGTGAGTGGAAGCATCCGAGCGGGCGAAGTCAGGGGCGCGCAAAGGGCGGTCGGCGGGCCATAAAAAAACGTCAATTTCACAAAAATCAGTCAATAAAACAAAATTT
Organism: Bacteroidales bacterium; assembly: GCA_004557035.1. Lineage (GTDB taxonomy): Bacteria > Bacteroidota > Bacteroidia > Bacteroidales > Bacteroidaceae > Alloprevotella. The sequence goes on from SFFB01000015.1 coordinate 5,925, forward strand.
TAGGGTCTAAAAAGCAATTGTGAGTATGAATTGTTGAGGTTTGCTATCTTTGCAGAAGATAGGCGGCGGTTCGGCAATCCAAGCAAGCTTATTGCACTCACCTTGCACTATCTTTGCAGAAGATAGGCGGCGGTTCGGCAATCTAAGCAAGCTTATTGCACTCACCTTGCACTATCTTTGCAAAAAATAGGCGGCAACGGACCATTGACATCGTGCCGCGGTATCACCACTCCCGAACGAAAATATAAACTTAAATCAATAAAATTATGTCTAATCACCCCCCCGTATTAAGATTTCTTGTGAGCCTGATCGTTTTATTGGGCTTCACCGGAGCACGCGCCGCAGTCGGCGATGTATTCACCTATTACGGTATAAAGTACAAGGTACTCACCGAAGAAGAAGACAAAGGAACTTGTGCTGCATTAGGTTTTGTGACTACCCCGACGACGGATCAAGATCTTACTATTCAAGTAACTGCCGTCGACAACAACGGAGTTGTTTATAAGGTGACGGAAGTCCAAGATGATGCATTTGCGAATATTAAGCAAATTAAGACACTCGGGCTTCCCTATTCGATACAAAAAATTGGAAGAAACGCTTTCTCCCGTAGCGGCCTCACTTCAATAAGCTTTACCACCACCGGTCAGTCTTCAGAATTGGTAGAGATTGGAGCATACGCCTTTGAAGACTGCCCAATCGAGGGTACACTCTCACTCCCTGAAACACTGCAGTCGCTAAATTTTCAGTGCTTTTACGGGACAAACATCACTTCTTTCCATATACCGGCAAGTGTCAATTTTATTGACAAAGGTCAAGTTTTTGCCACGAGAAAGCTTGAAAGCATCACAGTCGATGAGAACAACGCCAAATTCAAGGTAGATACAGAGCATAAGGCTTTGTTGAGTAAAGACGGCACTGTTTTTTATCAATACACCAATCTCCAGGCGTTAAAAAATTATACCATTCCAGCGAGCGTCACAACACTTGTAGAAAGTTCTTTCCAGACTCGCACAAACTCGACGTCCCTTCTGCACGGCGATTCCATATATATCTATGTACCAGGAACCATTACCGATGCACACAATGCATTTTGGGTTGAGGCCGAGGGCTATATTGTTTTCGAACAACAAGACGTAAGCGGCATAGAAAACATATTTCATGCCGCAAAAAATTTGAAGGTATTCGTAAAAACAGATGAAGCCTACGCCAAATTTAAGAGCACCTATTATACCGAAGAAGAATTTAAAACAGACGATTCAAAATATCACTATTGCGGCGGCGTTTTTCGTTTGCCCACACAATCCATCACAAAAGACGGATTGGTCTATACCAGCACAGCAGGCGAGGATGCGCCCTATTATATAGGTACGCCCTATCATTTGTCGGGCGTGGCCGAGGGCAACACCGCCACAGAACTTACCATCCCCAACAAACTGACGGATTACGATGTAAAAGTGACCGGCATTGCAGCCAATGCCTTGAATGGCAGCGTGGCCCAGACGGTCAACATCGGTGCCGGCATCGAGACGATTGATGTCACGGCTTTGAGTGATCTGACTCTGGCAACCGTCAATGTAGACGAGGACAATACAAATTACAGTAGCCTTAACGGCGTGCTCTACAACAAGGAGAAAACCACACTCCTGCTCTATCCGCAGGGCCAAGGAAGTCTGTTTGCACTCCCCAAAAGCCTTACGGCCATTGGCGACAACGCCTTCCCCGGCAGCAAAGAGACCCATCCGCTCAACCTCACCAGCACACTGACCACACCGCCTACGCTCGGCTCTACGCCATTTGACCGCGTAAAGGGTATCTATGTAGACGAAACGCTTAGATCGACCTACGACTTGCAGTGGAGCGATTATGCCAGCCTCATTCAAACCATCTATCCTGCCCATTTGCAGGCAGAGGGCTTGACCTTGACCCGCAACAAAGACAAGACCTATACCATCACCGGCTTCGCCTCTGAGGCTCCAAGCGGTGAATGGAGCGTGCCCGGCAGCCTCACCAATGAAGATATCTGCACCTATGAGGTCACCGGCATTGCCGCAAACTTCTGTCAAGACAACAGCAGCCTGACCACCGTGACCATTCCGGCCGCCATCACGACGATAGGTGCAGGCGCCTTTGCCGGCTGCAGCAACGAGGCCTTCGCCATCAATGTCGCCGCCGAGAACCCCAACTATGCCTCACTGGCCGGCGCACTCTACGACAAAGGCCTGACCACACTCTATGCGGTGCCGGCACACGCCACAACGATTGATTTCCCGGCGTCGCTCACCGCCATCGACAACCAAGCTTTCAGAGGGTCGAAACTCACCGCACTCCACCTCACCGCCGGCATCAGCCACGTAGACTACACCATCTTTAATGCCTGCACGGGCCTCACAGCCATCACCGCAGCTGAAGACAATACCGTCTATGCCGCCGAAGACGACATCCTTTATAATAAGACCAAGACCACTCTGCTGCTCAGCGCGAAAAAAAGCAATGCGACAGTGAACGTGCCCTCGACGGTGACGCTCATCGGAGCCGGAGCCTTTGGCAACTGCTCTAACCTCACCCTTGTCTGCAGCCAAGCCACACCGCCGGCGCTCGGCGCAGACGCTCTGGCCGGCGTGACGAAAGTCTATGTGAACGAAGCGAACAAAGCCGCTTATGAAGCCACCGCCTGGAACAACTACAACCTCACCGTGATGAACCCGGCAGAGCCGGTTGTGGGTCACTACACCTACGCCCAAAACGAAGACGGCACCTATACGCTGACCGGCGTGAATGGTGAACTCGGTGGCGCCATCACGTTGCCTACCACCTTCGAGCTCTACGGCATGTCCTATGACGTAACCAGCATTGGAGCCGAGGTATTCAAAGACCAGTACGTGATCACCTCCCTCACCATCCCCGAGGGCTACACCACCATAGGCGAAGGCGCATTTATGGGTTGCACCGGTCTGACGAGCCTCTCCATCCCGGCCAGTGTGACTGCCATAGGCCGCAAAGCTTTCTATGGCTGCTCCAACGACGATTTCGCCCTGACCATTGCCGAGGGCAACCAACACTTCACGACGGATGCCAACGTGCTCTACGACAAGGCTAAGACCACCATCTATGCCGTGCCCAGCAACATCACCACCTACGACTTCCCCGAGACAGTCACCAACATTGGCGACTATGCCTTCAGCGAATGCATCTCCTTGAACACCATCAATGTGCCGGCCACTATCAGCCACATCGGCGAGGGCGTGTTTGCGGGCTGTACAATCCTCAAGGCCATCACCCTCAATGAGGGACTTCAAAGCATTGGCGACTATGCCTTCAAGGGCTGCGCCACAGCCCCCACAATGAAAGTGCCCTCGACGGTGAAGACGATTGGCAAAGAAGCCTTTGCTGGTATGGTGGAGCTCACCAACACCAAGCTGCCCGACGGCCTCACCGCCATTGCAGACGGCCTCTATGAAGGTTGCAGCCATATGACCGCCGTCACCATTCCGGCCGGCGTCACCTCCATTGGCAGCAAAGCCTTCAGCGGTACGGTATTGACCAAGCTCGGACTGCCCGACGGCCTGACGGAAATCGGCGCCGGCGCCTTCATGGGCTGTAAATTCACCGAAGCCCTCGTGCCCTACGGCGTCACCGCCATTGCCGACAGCACATTTATGAACTGCTCGAAGCTGGCCACCATCTCCCTGCCGAGCTACGTGACAAGCGTGTGCAAACAGGCCTTCGACGGCATCGCCGAGGCTGCCACCTTCACCTGCTACAGCCACGCCGTGCCCGAGACGGCCGCCGACGCCATCAGTTCGCCCGGCACCAAGACGCTCAATGTGCGCAGCGTAAGCAAAGAGGCCTATGGCAATGCCACCTTGTGGAAGGACATGAATCGAAACACCTTCACCACCACCGGACTCAATGCAGGCGGTGTGGCCTTTAGCGTCAACGCCGACGAGACTACCTGCACCGTAAGCGGTCTGACCAGCCTCGAAGACCAACCCACCACGCTGAACATCCCCGGCGAAGCCAGAGGTGCCTTGCTTGACGGCTATCTCTACAAAGCTACGGCCATTGGTCCGAAAGCTTTTAAAGAAGAAGAAAACTCGGAGGTGAAGAAATATACGTTTACAAACGTTGTCATACCCGAAGGCATTACGACTATTGGCAGCTCGGCCTTCGTTTATGAGACCAACCTTGCACACGTGGAATTCCCGAACAGTCTGAAAACAATCAAACCTAACGCTTTCGCCAACTGTTCCAATCTGAAAGACGTTTCGATTGAAGGCATTGAGACTATTGAGGATCATGCATTCCAGAACACCGGCATTGAATCTATCACTGTCTCCGGAAACACCACATTGTCCTCATTTGTGTTCCAGCGGTGTGAATCCTTGAAAACAGCTGTTTTGAAAGAAGGCATTACAATTATCCCGTTAGGCGCTTTTGATTTTTGCGATAAGCTCGAAAGCATCAGTCTGCCCTCAACGGTAGAAGTCATTAAGAGCAGTGCGTTCTGGAACTGCACCAGTCTGGTTGAAGCCAATATGCCCTCATCGCTGAAAACCATTGAGAAAGAAGCTTTCCAGAAATGCAAATTGACGGAAGTCTCTCTGCCTGAAGGACTCCAGACGATAGGCGAAAATGCTTTCAGATATAACGAGTTGACAGAAGTCATTCTGCCGGCCTCACTCATCCAAATCGGCGCAAATGCATTCCAAGCTTGCAGAAAGCTGACGAAGGTGGTTTGCCGAGGCACCACTCCGGCCACACTGGACAACGTCAACGCCTTTGCGGAATGCCCCATCAACAACCGCATCATCGTGCCCAAGGCCGGACTCGAAGCCTATCGCGCCGCCGACAACTGGAAAGACTTCCTCATCCGCTTGGAGACCTTCGTGCTCGACGACACGGCCGAAAGCTATGTCAAAGACGTGGACGACGAACTGGCTTCGATTGAATATACCCGCAACTTCGCCGACGAGGAATGGACGGCCTGGTACGTGCCCTTCGACATGCCCGTGGCCGACATCGCCGAGGATTTTGAAATGGCACGCATCAACGACATCCACCAAAACGATACCGACGACGACGGCACTATGGACGAGACCCTGCTCGAAGTGGTGAAACTGAAAGGCGACGCCGTGGCCAAAGCCAACACGCCTTACCTCATCAAGGCCAAGAACGCCGGCGAGAAGACTTTCGCCCTCGAAGACGTCACCCTCTATGCTACCAAGGCCAACAGCTTCGACGTGACCTCTTGGAACTACCGCTATATCTTCACCGGTACGTATAGCCAAGTGAGCGATATGCACACCAACGGCTATTATGCCCTCGGTGGCGGTTCGTTCCACCAAGCCGCTTCTGACGCCGCCAAACTGGGCGCCTTCCGCTGGTTCCTGAGAATTGAAAACCGCGCATCGGCACAAGTGCCCGACGCCAAGCCCACACAGATACGCCTGCACGTAGTGGGTGAAGACGGCGAGGCCACCGGCATAGACCAGTTGCGCCCCATCGACGAGACCAATAACGGCACCTATACCGTGATAGACGGTAGCGGCCGCTTGGTACGCACTGCCGCCAAGTCGCTCGACGGTCTGCCCTCTGGCTTCTACATCATCAACGGCAAGAAAACATTCATCAAATAAGACTACGCCTTATGAAAAAGACATATCAACGTCCCGCGGCCAGAGCCGTAACGCTCGAAACGGAACAGCCTTTGCTCGACTCGTCTTTCATCCCAGAAGGACCTCCGAGCGACAATTTCACCACCAACCGCAAAGGCAAAGACAACCACAATAGTATGTGGAACAACGACGAGTGGCTCAAGAACTAAGCCACAAGCCTCTATAAATGAAAGCGGCGCATCACCATTTTTTGTGGGAGATGCGCCGCTTTTGGTTATTTTTTGTGAGGGGAAAGGTTGGCACATTTGGGGATTATTAAACGTATTTTTCCATAATCCACCGCTCAGTGTGCCGACCTTACAGGCCGGAAAATAGTATGCATCTTAAACCCAGGCCTAACGACCTGGGCTGATATGTAGCGCCCTTTCAGGGCTTGCCGGACCACTCAATAATCACGATGAACATACCATTTTTAAACACCCCGAATTATAGGGCCGCTGCTTGGCCGCTCAAAAAACATATTTTGAACACCCTACCCTTTGACCATATTGGGCAGGTTTCTCGCTCAATACCCGCCAATCGAATTGACAATGATCACGAAGAGCACTACGGCCGTGATGAACGCATAGAGCCAGTCGCGCTCTTTGACGAAATCGACCAACGAAAGGGCCACACGCATCACCGGAGTGAGCAACAATACCACTACACCAAATTGTATCCAACCTACCGCCGTGAAACCCACTACACCGGAGAAAATGCCCTCGAGCGTGGTATAGGCCGTCCGGGCCGTATCGGCGTCGGCGGGAAAACGGGTGTAGTCTTTCATCGGTTCGCCACCGTGTTGCCACAAATACATCGCGCCGCCCACTACGGCCAGCGCACAAGCTATGCCCACTCCCCAACGCAACGTCCGGGCAATGAGCAACTGTATGTCTGTTTTCGCAGTATTCTTCATAAGAAAAAACTCTTTAGAACTGGCCGGAGAAGCCTTGATAAATCATGTTGATGGCCACAAGCAAGATGGCCACGCAGAAGATTTGACGCAGCACTCTCACGTCAAGTCGCTTGAGCAAACGGGCACCCGTCAAGGCACCAAAAAGCACACCAATCAACACCGGACAGGCTATGCCCGGCTCTATCTGCCCGCGCTGAATATAGACCACAGCCGAGGCGCAAGCCGTCACGCCCATCATAAAGTTGCTCGTGGTGGTGCTCACCTTGAAAGGCACCTTCATGATGCCGTCCATGGCTATGACCTTCAACACGCCCGAACCGATGCCGAGGATGCCCGACAGGATGCCGGCAATGTACATCACGCCGAAACCGCCACCCACGTGTTTGAGTTGGTAGCTCTTGAACGATCCGTCTTTTTGGGGCCAGGAGCCGAAGAGTTTGAGCCTGCGCGCCGCCTCAGAACCCACCACGCCGTCGTGGTCGGACTTCTGCCTCTGCTGCATAGCCGCCGTGAGGATGAGCACACCGCCATAGAGAATGGCAATGATGTTGTTGTCGAGCCAAATGGCTACGGCCGCACCACAAACGGCCCCAATGGTGGTGGCAATCTCGAGGAACATACCCAGGCGGATGTTGGTGATGCCCTCCTTGACATAGGCACTGCCCGAGCCGCTTGAAGTGGATATCGAGGCCACAAGCGCAGCCCCCACAGCATAGTGAAAGTCTACGCCAAAAGCCAGCGTGAGTAAAGGGATGACGACAACGCCGCCGCCCAAGCCTGTGAGCGAGCCCAACAGTCCGGCCAGGTAGGCACCGACAAGGAGAATAATCGTAAAAGCAAGAATGGTCATAACAGTATATTGCAGTTGATGGTCACATAGTGCGAAGTCACTTCATTTCATTAACCGCCTCAATGCCCATAGGCACGGACCGGAAAGTCAAAATAGGTGTCGGGGTAGGGCTCGCCATGGAGGGTGAAATGCCACCACTCACTGTCGAGCGGGTCAAAACCGTGGCGAAGCATGGCCTCACGCAGGAGGTCGCGATTGGCACGCTGCTGCGGCGTTACGCCTGTATAGTCGGGATGTGAAAGAATACCAAACCAGTCGAAGGTGCCTCCCATATCCACTTCGCGACCACTGTCGGCATGAACGAGCGTGAGGTCGACGGTGGAACCGCGGCTGTGACCGCTGCGGGCAAAGATATAGCCTTCGTCGAAGAGGCGGCTTTTGTCTACCTCGGGATAGAAGGGACGACGCATCAGGGTGTCGGCCACGTCTTCGGCCCAACGCACAAAGTGATTGACGGCTCGCTGTGGCCGATAGGCGTCGTAGACCTTGAGACGATAGCCTTTGGCCTTAAGGTCGTCGCTCACAGCCTTCAAATGCTCGGCGGCCTCACGTGTCATAATCGCCACAGGGGCTTCATAGCCATCCACCCGTGTACCGACGAAATTATAGGTGGAGTGATAACGGATTTCTTGTATGATGTCGGGCACGACGTCTGAGAGCACGACAAAGCCGGCCGGCATAGTGTCGACGGTGAGAGTGCGCCGAGCCGAGACCGTGGAGTGTGCCATAAGGAGGCTCAACGCTAAAAGCAGAACGAGACGGGAGGTTTTGGTTTTCATTTTATATGGCGTTTTAAGCATATCAATTGATGAATATAACACGGATTGGGCGGATGAGACGGAGGGCTTATATTTGCTCTATCTTGATCCAGCCGCGGCTCACGGCATAGATGGTCCAGGAAGAGACGGCGGAGGTGGAGAGTTTGGCGGCGATGTTTTTGCGATGGGAGATGACCGTGGCCTCGGTGACGCCCAGACGGGCGGCAATCTCTTTGTTGCGCAGGCCCTCGACCACGCCACACACCACTTCGCGCTCGCGCGGCGTCAAGGCCGAACGGCCCGTGATGGCTCCGGCGCGGCGCACGGCTTCGGGTTCGCTGCCAGGACGACCATGGGCCGAACGCGACAGGCGCAGAAAATCGCGCACCAGCCCCTCTTCGTCTTGACAGACATTGAGGGTGTGGAAGCCTTCGGGCAGAAGTGCAGCCTCGTCGCCGTGGAGCAACACGATGACGCGGCGTTGTCTTTGCAGGAACCAAGCGGCGTGGGGCAGCAAATGGCCGGCACTGACGAAGAAATGGAAGAAGGCCGTATCGTCGCTCGCGACAAGGTCTTCAAAGCGGGTGAAGATGACGGTTTCGGCACGAGGCATCATACGCCCTATGATGGCGGTGAGACCCAAGGCCGAGAGGGTGTCGGAGGTCAAGACGGCTATGCGGGGTGGGGTCATGGCGGAAGTGATTTTTCTCAAGAAAGTCAAAGAGACTAAGAGTCAAAGATACTGCAATCGTTTTTTAATCAATGATGAGCACGCGGACATAGTCTTTGAGATGAACAGGACCGCGCCCATAGCCGCCCTGTGAGTCGCTGACGAGCAGGATGGTCTGACGACCGTCGGCCAAGCGGCGACCGAGACACATGCCTTCGTAGTTGGCAAAGTTTTGCTGCAACAGGTTCATGCGGGTGGTCACCGTGAACAGGAGGCGCTTGACGAGGAAACGGTTGGGGTCGAGTTGTTGCAGGGACGTGCTGCTGTCGATGGTCCAACCTTCAGAGGGTCGCACCTCGAAGAGTTTGCAGATACATTCCGAACCTATGCCTCCACGCGGTATGTTGGCTTCGCGCTCCAAGACGAGCAGACGGCCGTCGGGCAGAGGCAGGACTTCGGGCACGCCATAGACATAGGTGGTGCCAAACTTGGCTTTGCGCCCGGCATCCATCCGATAGGCGTAGGAGGCTCGGGGCTGAAGGTCGTCGCCAAAGGTCTGTATGCGCAAGAGGTTGGTAGCTCCGGGGGCCAAAGGTCCGGCAGCGGTGCCGTCGGCGCGCAGCATGCTCTCGGTGACGGTATAGAAGAGGTGGTGTTCGGGCGAATAGGCCAAGGCTTCAAAACCATAGTTGGGATAGATTTTGTCTGCCGCCATAATGGCAGGGACGGCCAGACGACGGCCTGTGGGTGTGCCGTCGAGGGCGTATTCGAGAATGGCCTGGTCGCCTTCGCCGCTGATGAAGAGTGTGCCGGCAGAGGGAAACCAGGCAATGCCTTCGCAGTCGCGCACAGAGATACCTTTGTCGTCAACGATTGGAGACGGATTGCCTTTGAAGCCTTCAAGTTTCACGTCAGTTATCTCACCGGTCTGCTCGTCTTGGGCAATATTCATCATATAGAAGCCATCGGTGGGCTCTTTGTCGCTGACAAGGGCGTAACGACCGACGCCGATGGGAGTGATGCCGCTGAACTGGGCCGAACCAATGCCCCAAGTGGAGAGAGGCTTCTGGCCGAGGTCGCTCATGGTTTGAGACACGGCCGGAAGGGCAAAGAGCGCAGAGGCAAAGGCTATTGAAAAGATGTGGGTGCGCATATTATATATGGGTATGTTTGATTTGTTAACTAGAAATCTAAAGTCTAAAAGGGTAGATCCTACTCTTTGTCTCTATTCGTCGAGCATCAAGTCCATTGCTATGGGATGTGCGCCCAAGAATAGGGTGGCCAAGCCTCCGGGAGTGAGCACCTGGACGGGAGCATCGTCAGTGAGGTCTACGCAGCCATGGTGGATGTGATAAATGCCGTTGTTTTCGGGCACGTCAAGGTCGCCGTCTACACCGACCACCATGTCGAACTCGGGATGCCGCCGGGCCACAGCCGAAAGGAAACACCCGACATCGACCACACGTGCCATAGCGTATGGCACGGCATCGAGAGCAGCGGCCTCACAGGGGACTTTCATATAGACTTCGCCACAGCCCATCAGCCGCTTCACCTCCCTCAAAAGCATATTCTGAACACCTTCGTCGGTGGCGGTGAGTGCTGGCAACAGCCCACGACCGTCGACCGTCTTCGTGGCGAGGCAGAGTCCCACAAGCCTGTTTTGCTTTCGGGCCTCCACCACCAATCCATCCTCGGCATAGACGCTCTGCACGGCGGCAAAAAAGTCATTTTCGGCGACGTGGAGTGCAAAGTCACCACGTGTCTGTTGGTGATAGAACGCATAAAGCGGCTCGGACCACGTATGGAGTAGGTTGAGGCTGACATCGTCGGCGAAGAGGCCGGTGTCGACAACCGGGACTGTGCGGCGGAAGGTTGCAGTCTGATAGGCGCCATGAGCAGGCTGCTCATAAAACCGCCTCAAACCTTCATCTCCGGGAATAAGAAAAGACACGGCCCCACCCTCACGGCGGAGTTTGAGATGGGCTTGCCTCAGAAGCTTTCCGGCCAAACCTTGACCACGATGGCTTTCGGCCACACACAGGCCCGAAACATAACCGGCATGAAGCGTTTCGCCGAAAATCGTCAGGCGATAGGGCAACAGTTGCATCGCCGCCACGACTTCGCCCTCTCGCTGAAGTGTGAAATTGTTGTCGGCCCGATATTTCTCTTCAAAATAAATGTCGAGAAACCGGGCCGTGTCGTCGGGAAATGAACGTTGCCAAAGGCAGCGGGTCTGGCGTTTTATTTCGTCGGGAGTGAGCCTCATGATAATGACGGGATGGAAGAGACTAAACGCCGAAAGGATGCTTGGCCATAATGGCAAATTTGCGCATCAGACGCTCGGGATGATAAGAGAGTTTGGCCCGGCGAAGGCCTTCAATCCCCAAGTCTTCTTCTCGATTGAGATAGACAAACCGGGTGGGGACAGCACGGGCAAAGGCACGGCAAACGGCAGCATAAGCTCCTTCATAGGCGGTATCGGCCTTTTCCATACAGACGTCGAAAGTGTCATAATTGATGGGAGTACCGTAGGAGAAAGCCACCACCCGGCCGTCGACCAGCAGGGCAATGCCCTGGGCGTCCAATTCGGTCCAATGGGCAAAGACCGCTTCCATAGACCTGCTTTCATCGGCATATCCGGCAGAGTCTGTAATTGTCTTGGCCTTGGCCCACTCGGTCTCCAGCCTCAGACATTCGGCAAAACGCTCGGGGCCGAGCGGGACTATCTCATAGTCGGGATAAAGACGCTCAAAGCGATTGGCGAAATTGCGCTTCGCCTGCAGGCGTTTGCCCGAGAGTGTAGCCAAAGCTTCACGACGATAGAGATAGTCGGCATAGTCGCGCTGGTCTGTGGCAAAATAGTGGTCGGGCAGAGCAGATTCGACAGCCGGCAACTCTTGCTCACAAACGCCGAGCATCAAGAAAGGATGACCCAGCCTTAGGGCGTCGTCAAGCAAGGCGTCCAAGACGGTGCGATAGTCACTGCCACCCAGCGGCAACTGATAGGCCAAATGGCCGTCGGCCTTGAAGCGAAACAGCAGCCAGCCTTCGTGAAGGGCCACCTCGGTGTCGTAATGGAAACGCCAACTGAAGAGGTTCATAAAACTGAAGTCGCAGTTGCGCCGTTCCGACGGTCGCACCACGGCTTCAATCATGGCTCTATGCCTTAGTTCCAGCGGCTGGAAGTCTATCATATCGTTTTTTAGTCCAAAGCGGCCAACTGATTGTAGAGCGGATTGGCATACATTGTGAGCATACGCTCACGCAAGAAGGCGTCGTCTCTGTCGGGCAGGTCAACCATCGCAATGCGCTCGGTCAGATATTGTTCAAAACGGCTGCGTCCTTCGGCCGTATAGTGGTCGGCAAAGCGACTGTCATTTTCCAGCAAATCGGCAGCAACATAGTTACACTCAAACAGACGATAGCGGCGATGGATTTCCTTGTCCATCCGTTCGGCCACGGCAGCAAAGAAATCTGCCTTGGGCAAATCTGCCAACGTGTCGAGCCATTCGTCGGCCACAGGGGCAGCGGCATAGTGGATGCGGCCCTTGAAGCCGAAAATGCCGGTCTGCATATTGAGCAAGTCGTCGGCCTTGCTCTTGCGGAAGTCAGGATTGTCACGCTTTTGCTGGAACTCTTTGGCCTTGAGATAATCGCAAGGGTCATATTCGTAGGAGATGGCCAAAGGCACGATGTGCAAGGCCTTCAAACGCTCGGCTGCACTGCCCTCACCGCCCATGGCCAGCATCTTGAGCAACGACTCCTGGGTGCGGTCGTCAGAGTCTTTGGCACGGCCTTCACGTTGGGCTATCCAGATGTTTTCGTGTTTCTCGCCAATGGCGTAATGCATATAACTGCTCAAAAGCTTGCTGGCGGCCAGCATTTCTCGCATACCTATGCCACGGCGTACGATGAACGACTTGTTGAGCCTCACCAGGGGTTCTATCCACGGCAGGCCGAAGAGATTGTCGCCAATGGCAATCTCGGCAGTGGTAGAGAAGCCATTGTCTACGAGCAAGACGTCGAGAAAGGCCGAGTCGAGCACAATGTCGCGATGGTTGGACACGAAGGTGTAGTTGCCTTCGCGATTGGGCAGAGCGGTACAGTCGAATGAAATGCCTTGACTGCATTTGCCCAGCAGGTCTTTGACGAGCGGATAGATGAACGTCTTCTGAAGCGTCAGCAGGTCGGGGCATGAGCGCAGGCCCATGCGAAGTCTGTCGAGCGGTTGGCCGGGGAAAAGGCTGCCTACAATCTGGCCAAACTGGGGTTCGGCAAACAGGCGGTCCACCACTCCGGCTATTTCTTCGGCCTCAAAGGGGCGAATGGTGTCAAAACAAGCGGGCGTCTTCATGGCTATGGTTGGATTGGAAGAAGTGATGATAATCAGACAAAGCGGCCCTCAATGATGTCTGAGAGCACATCGGCTATCTGATAGGGTGAGGCTTCGACCTGCTGGGGTATGAAACTGGCGGGCGTCATACCGGGTGTGGTGTTGATTTCAAGCAAATTGATGGTTTCCTCGCCCTCGGCTCCTGTGAGAATATAGTCTATGCGGATGATGCCATAGCATCCCAAAAGACGGTAGATGCGACGCGTCATCTCGCCCACACGCTCAGCGGTGCCGGCTGTGAGCGGAGCCGGAGTGATCTCTTCAGACTTATGGTGATATTTGGCTTCGAAGTCGAAAAACTCCTGAGTGGTGACCACCTCAGAGATGGGGAAAACCACCACGTCGTCGCCCTTGCGGTAACAACCGCAGGTGATTTCACGTCCCACCATGATTTTCTCAATCATCACTTCGTCGCTCTCGATCATGGCCTTGGCAATGGCGGGCTGAAGGTCGTCGGCCGACTTCACCTTCGTGACGCCGAAACTACTGCCACCGGCGTTGGGCTTGACAAAACAAGGCAGTCCCAAGCGGGCCACCACCTCGTCGTCGGAAGGCATAGGGTCGCCACGACGCACCAGGACGGAGTCGGAGATGTGAAGGTCGGGGAAGGAACGCAAGAAGTTGTTGAGGGCAAACTTGTTGAAGGTCAAAGCCTCAACCAGCACGTCGCTCGTGGAATAGGGCATACCGATGAGGTCGAAATAACCCTGAAGGATACCGTTCTCGCCCGGCGTGCCGTGAATGGTGATGTAGGCGAAATCAAAGCCGTGGCGACCCTCTTTGGTCTCAAAAGAAAAATCGTCGCGATTGATTTTGAGTTTTTGCATACCATAGTGCACATACCAGTCTGTGCCTTTCATCTCTACGACATAGCAGTCGTATTTTGTTTTGTCCATAAACGAGAGGATGCCCTCTGCACTCATAAGAGACACATCATGCTCTGAGGAGTCGCCTCCGGCCACAATGGCAATTTGACGTTTCATATCGTTTGAATAAGGTTTGGAATACTCATTATTATATATAAAGGAATCATTGCTTGGCCTTCAAGGCAGCGTCGACATAGGTGCGCCATCTGTCTACCAAGGCAGCGAAGTCGGCCGGCCATTCTGAGGTAAAGTCCATCTCCTTTCCGGTGCGCGGATGCTTGAAGCCCAATGTACGGGCGTGCAGGGCTTGGCGCGGACAGAGGGCAAAGAGGTGGCGGATGAATTGCTGGTAGGCTCCTCCCCGCTCGCCGCGGATGATTTGGTCGCCACCATAACGCTCGTCGTTGAAGAGCGGATGTCCGATATGCTGCATGTGCACACGGATTTGGTGGGTACGGCCTGTTTCAAGCACACACTCCACGAGCGAGACGTAGCCGAAACGCTCCAAGACCTTGTAGTGGGTCACAGCGTGCTTGCCCACGTCACTGCCCGGCGCGAAAACGGCCATCTGCAGACGGTCTTTGGGGTTGCGGGCAATGTTGCCCTCGATGCGGCCTTCGTCGGTCTCAAAGTTTCCCCAGACCACGGCATTATAGCGGCGGCGTGTGGTCTTGTTGAAAAACTGCACTCCGAGACTGGTCTTGGCTTCGGGCGTCTTGGCCACTACGATGAGTCCCGAGGTGTCTTTGTCTATGCGGTGCACAAGGCCCACGGCAGGGTCGTTGGGGTCGTAGTGTGGATTGTCTCTCAAATGCCAGGCTATGGCATTGACGAGCGTGCCGGTGTAGTTGCCACAACCGGGATGCACCACTAGGCCGGCGGGCTTGTTGATGACCATCAGGTCGTCGTCTTCATAGACCACGTCGAGCGGAATGTCTTCCGGCTCAATGGTGGTCTCATATCTCGGCCGGTCGAGCAGCAGGGTGACCACATCGCCCGGTTTGACGCGATAGTTGCTCTTGACGGGCTTGCCGTCTACGTGGATGAAGCCGGCACGGGCCGCCAACTGTATGCGGTTGCGCGAGGTGTCGGGCAAATGGTCTTGCAGGAATTTGTCTACACGCAAGAGTTGCTGCCCCTTGTCGGCCACGACGCGGAAATGCTCGTAAAGACCGCCGTTTTCGTCGTCGCCGCCTTGCAGGCTTTCGTCTGTCAAGACGTCTTCAATGTCTGTCTTCGGCATCACTGTGGTATAGGCTCGTTAGTGGTGGGATAATTATCGGGCAGTCCGCCGCCGTCTTCTATCACCTCTTCTTCTATAAATTCGTCTGAGGTGTCAAATTCGTCGATGAAGTCAATGTCGACGGTGTCTTCAGTCATACCGTCGCCCACGACGAGGGTAATCAGGGCTGTCACCGGCACTTTGGCACCGGGTTTGAGCGGCTGGTCGCCCACCTTGATGTTATAGAGCCAGTCTTTGTCGCCGGGCGTAAATTCCACACGGATATTCTTGAAACCTATGGCACGCAGACGAGCCTCGGCTTCACGCCGCGAACAGTTGTCGGCCAGCGACGGCACGGCAATGGCCCGGGCCGAAGAGGCGTTGATGACCAGTTTGATGACACGGCCGGGCTTGACCATCTTGCCGGGAGCTATGAACTGGTCGAGCACCACGCCGCCCACGTAGGTGTCGATATAGCCGGTGTCGGTCACCTCTACGCGCAGGCCCAAGGCTTCAAGTTTCTTCTCGACCACCTCTATCTTCTGGCCTCTCACGTTGGGCACCTTCACACTGTCACCCGGCTGGGTGTAGCACGACACAAACTCCACGGCCACATAGCCCAAAACCACCGTGAGCACAATCATACCCAGGCAGTTGAGCAGCACAATCTTGCTGAATATCTTCTTGAAAAAAGTTTGTAGGGTCATCTCTTAGTATTTTCTGAAGCTCAACCGAAAGAGCGTGTTTTTAAGCACCATACGGTCGCTTGAGATGTGCTCCACCTTGAAACTGCCGGTCTCGTCCACGCCCATAGGGGCCAACTCGGTGGGCGGCACCACCTCGTCGTGGGGACGTTTGTAGATGGTGGTGAGACGGAGGCTGTCGCCGCTCACTTCGTAGGTGGCGAGAAAGATGGGCTCTCCCGGCCGGGTCAACTTCATCGTGTTGCTGTGCACGCCGTAGAACACGCCGTCGGCATTGGTCAAGACAATTTCGCCGTCGGATAGCCGTTCCATTGTGAGCATCTGCCAATAGCCGCCGAAGTCGCCGCTGTCGTCCATCTTGGCGCAAGAGACGAGCAAGAGGCTGGTCAGGGCCAGAGCGAAGAGTTTTATCTTTTTTGTCATTGTTGCTGTGGGGATAGAGATTAAAACAGGCCGCTCTTGCATATGGTCAGGCAATAGCCTGTCGAGGCTTTGGTGAGCGTGCCGCCGGTGGAGGCAAAGGCTGCACCGAAAGAAAAACCGCCGAGCCGTCGCGGCCGGTAATTGACTTCGAGCAGCATGTTGCGACCATATTCCGGATTGAGCAGCGGTGCGGCATAGGTGCCCACCGAGCGGGAGAAGGTGAACAGGGCGCGATAATTGATTTCGTCTGTGGGCTGTCCCTGCAGGCCGAGGTGGTAGGCTTTCAAGCGGTTGTGCTTATAGCCCAAGCTGCCGTCGGCGTTGAATACCGGCGAGACAAACAAGGCATTGCCCATTGACTGTCCCCAATGGTTCCAGCCGTTGTAGATGCCGTGGTTGTAATAGTTGTCCGTTCCGCTGATTTGTGCCGTGAACGAGTTGGTATGGTCGTGATAGATGGGGCCCGTCTGATCCATCGTGTAGAGGTATTCCAGCACCACTGTCGAGACGAAGGGATTTTTCGGCAATCGGGCTTCAAGTCCCCAAAGCATATCTTTCCAGCCGTATTCCAGGAACATTTGCGAGTGGTCTTCAAAGTAATGCTGGGCATAGGCTCTCACGCCCCACTTGCCGCCATTCCAATTGAGCTGGAAGTTCCAGGCGCCGAGCTGGTTGCCTTCTACGTTGGGATAGTCGCCGTCTGAATAGTCGCTGCCCCCGGGAATGAAGGCGTGCCAAAAGGCATTGAGTCCAGAGGGCAGTTTCTTGACTGTGCCGTCGGGCATATAGCGTTTGCCGGCAAACTGAGCTTTCATCTGCAGGCCGCCGACAAACGTCAGGGGAAATTTCTCTTCGTTACCCACGCGCAGGTAGCCGGCTTTGCTGTGGTAGAGCACATCTTTGGTATAGCTCGCTCCGGCGGCGTGGTGGTCTGCTTTCCATCCGCCGTCGGTGAAGGCGCCATAGGCCAGGTGGCCCTTGATGGCCAGCCAGTGGTGTGTTCCGGGGATGTCCCAGAAATCCGGCAGTTCAAAGCGCACTTGCGGTACGGCAGGGGCGTTAACGCCCTCGGCGAGGCCGCCCGTAGAGAGCAGCGGGTTGGTCAGTTCGTCCACGCGCCGTTTGGCTCCTACGCTCAACCTCACGGCCTTATACTGAAAGTCTCCATAAAGTTGGTTGATGAAGAAAGAAGCCAGCATGTCCACACCGCCGGCCACGTCAAGACCGTAGCCAATCTGCCAGTTGCGGAGCGAGTCGACGGCGATGTCTCTGCCCACGGCAGCTCTCAGATAGCCCGACGAGGGTTTGGCCGATGAGAGACCGTAGCGGCCGGCCACGAACCAGAAGGGGGCTTGGTCGCCGTTGGAGGTTTGGGCCGAGAGTTCCACGTCATAGTGCACGTCTTTGGCCAGACGTTCCACCTGTGCCGAGGCCGCCAAGGCCAACGCCAGGCCCATAAGGCAAAATTTCAGACGCATATTATATATAAGGTATAGTCTGTGGCTCGATTATTTCTTGCCGTACATGTTTTCGTAGTAGAGCTGATAGTCTTCGCCGCTCACGGCCTCCACCCAGGCGCGGTTCTCGAGGTTCCAGCGGATAGTCTTGACGATGCCCACCTCAAAGGGCGTGTCGGGCTCCCACCCCAGGTCGGCCTTAATCTTTGAGGGATCGATGCCGTAGCGCTGGTCGTGTCCGAGACGGTCTTTAACGAAGGTGATGAGATCTTCGTTGATCCAAGAGATGTCGATTTGCCCGTCGGCGCCTTTTTCTTTTCGACTGAGGAGCGTGCGCCACTGCAGGTTGTCTTGGAGCAGGTCGTGAATGGTCTTAATGATGATTTTGACAATCTGGATGTTTTGTCGCTCGTTGTGTCCGCCAACGTTATAGATGCTGCCGGGTGCGGCTTTTCTCACCACGAGGTCGATGGCCTTGCAGTGGTCTTCCACGTAGAGCCAGTCTCGGATGTTCTCTCCCTTGCCATAGACGGGGAGTTTCTTGCCCTGGAGGATATTGTTGATGATGAGCGGAATGAGTTTCTCCGGGAACTGATAAGGGCCGTAGTTATTAGAGCAACGCGTGATGCTCACGGGCATATGATAGGTGTCGCGGTAGGCACACACCACGTGGTCGGCCGAAGTTTTGGAGGCACTGTAAGGGCTGTGTGGGCAAAGGGGAGTCTCTTCGGTGAAAAAGCCTTCCGGTCCCAGGCTGCCATAGACCTCGTCGGTCGACACCTGATGGTAGCGTACGCCCGAGCGCCATGTGGGGTATCCCGACTCGTCCTTGCCCGTCACCCATGCAGCGCGTGCGGCCTCGAGCAGGGCCTGTGTGCCGAGGATGTTGGTCTGGAGGAAGAGTTGCGGGTTTTCGATGCTGCGGTCCACGTGGCTTTCGGCGGCGAAATTCACCACCACGTCGAAGCGATATTCGGCAAAGAGCCTGTCGAGCAGGTCGCGGTCGCAGATATCCCCTTTGACGAAAAAGCAACGTTCATTGTCGATGTCGTCGGCGATGGTGCCGAGATAGCCCGCATAAGTCAACAAATCAAGCACCACAATTTTCACGTCCTGATGCTTTTGCAACATATACTTCACATAGTTGGCGCCGATGAAACCGGCAGCGCCCGTAACGAGATAACTTTTCATATTTAAGATTTGTTTATTCTGCAAAGTTAGTGCAAGCGAGAGCAAAGGCCAAAAAAAACTCGTTTTTTATTGGACTTTGCCGAGCGCAGCCTAACTTGCGCCGTCAGGCGAAAGTGAGTGCAAATGGGTGCAGAGTCAAAAAACACTCATTTTTCCTATTCCTAATATCCCCCACTCCGTTTTGTCTTTCCCTCCGGTCCTTTTTCGGCCTATATTCGCCATAAGAAAGGAGAGAGAGTCGCCCACAAGCGAAAGAAGGCGACTTTTTCGACCGTTACGGGGATACTGACAGTTTTTTCTCTCAGTATCCCCGTTTTTTTCGGCTTACTTTCAAGCCGTCGCAGCCCTGAGTCAAGACCTCTTCAGGGCCGTTTCGGGCGTTTTTTGCCGCTTGAGGTCGCGTCGAAGCAACTTACCGTTGATTTTTTTATCGATTTTTGTCACGTCAAGCAGGCTTTTAGAACAAACCGGAAGACCGTGACCGGCAGACGGATGCAGGCCGCAACAGCCGGCACAAGGCACCCGCGACAACAACAGGCGACCTTTTGCCGCAACAAATGGAATAAAAAATGTAAATTTGCGGCTATGAACCTCCCTTATGCCTACAGACTCGACGCCGTCACCACGGGCTATCGCGCCGGACGCACACCGTGCGTGGTGTCGCGCAGCCTGTCGGCCGAGCTCAAGACGGGACGGCTCACGGCCCTTATCGGAGCCAACGGCACAGGCAAGTCGACTCTGTTGCGCACTATGGCAGGTTTTCAGCCGCCGCTCGGCGGTTCGCTGACGCTCTACGGCAGGCCGCTCCCGACCTATTCAGCCCGACGGCTGGCCCGGCAAGTGGCCGTGGTCACCTCGGCAAGGCCCGTGGTGAGCGGTTTGACGGTGGCGGAAGTAACAGCCCTGGGGCGTATGCCCTACACCGGACTCACCGGCCGCCTGTCTGCCACCGACCGCGAGGCGGTGGAGCGGGCACTGACACAAGCCGGGGCCACCCATCTGGCCGGCCGCGACTTTGCCGGACTGAGCGACGGCGAGCGAGCCAGGGTGATGATGGCACGCGCACTGGCGGCCGAGACGCCGGTGGTGTTGCTCGACGAACCCACAGCCTTTCTCGACCTCGGGGCTGCGGCCCACGTCTGGTCGCTCCTTGCCGAAATCACACGCGACGGCTCACGCACGGTTTTGCTCTCGACCCACGACATCGAGACAGCCCTCCAATTGGCCGACGAAATCTGGCTGCTCACCGCCGAAGGCCTCAGCGTGGGCACACCCGCCGCTCTCGTCGAAGCGGGTGAGGTGGAAAAAGCTTTTGCCACGACCGAATTGGCTTTTGATGCCGTCTCCCGCCGCTTTTCGTTGGCCGGTTTGACCGGAAACAGGGCCCAACGGTAACCCCAAGGCCGGTTGTTCTTTTTCATCCCCAACTTTCACATTCCAAGACCTTATTCTCTCTTCACCATATGATTGTCTGCATTGCCGAAAAGCCCAGTGTGGCCCGCGATATTGCCCATGTGCTCGGCGCCACCGCCAGCCACGACGGCTATATGGAGGGCAATGGCTACCAAGTGACCTGGACGTTCGGCCATCTCTGTGAACTGAAAAATCCCGAAGACTATGCGCCCGAATGGAAACGCTGGAGCCTGGCCGCCTTACCCTTGGTGCCGCCACGATTCGGCATACGGCTCAAAGCAGACAAAGGCGTGGCCCATCAGTTCTCAGTCATACAGCGCCTTATGCAGCAGGCTGACCGCATTATCAACTGCGGCGATGCCGGCCAAGAGGGCGAACTCATCCAGAGATGGGTGATGCAGAAGGCCGGAGCCTCTTGTCCCGTCGACCGGCTGTGGATTTCTTCACTCACCGAAGAGTCCATACGTGAGGGTTTCGCTTCGCTCAAACCCCAGGCCGACTATCAGTCGCTCTACGAGGCCGGCCTGTGCCGCGCCATAGGCGACTGGTTGCTGGGGATGAACGCCACGCGCCTTTTCACCATAAAATACGGCCGACAAGAACGCGGTGCGGCACCGCTCTCCATCGGCCGCGTACAGACGCCGACGCTTGCCCTCATCGTGCGTAGGCAACAAGAGATTGAAAACTTCAAGCCCGAGCCCTACTGGGTGCTCACCACGGTCTATCGCGATACGACTTTCACCGCCGTCACCGAAGACCCTACCGACGAAGACGCCACGGCCGACAAGGCCAAAGGCACCGACCGGCGACGCCGAGGCTTCACCACCGAGGCCGAAGGCCGGGCTGCGCTCGAGAAAATAGCCGAGTCGCCTTTCACCGTCAAAGCCGTGCGACGCAAAGAGGGCACGGAGGCACCGCCACGACTCTTCGACCTCACTTCGCTGCAGGTGGAGTGTAACAAGCGCTTCGGCTATTCGGCCGATACCACGCTGCAAATCATCCAAGCCCTTTACGAGAAAAAATACACCACATACCCGCGCGTCGACACCACCTATCTGAGTACCGACATCTATCCCAAATGCAAGGGCATCCTCAACGGCATTGCCGCCGTCTATGGCGACTTGCTCACTCCCCTGCGCGGCAAGACGCTGCTCAAGCGCACGAAGGTGTTCGACTCGTCTAAGGTGACCGACCACCACGCCATCATTCCCACCGGCGTGGCTCCGACGGCCCTGACCGACGTGGAGCGCAACGTCTATGACTTGGTGGCGCGGCGGTTCATCGCCGTGTTTTATCCCGACTGCCGTTTCAAGCAGACCACCGTGGAGGGGGAAGCCGCCGACATACTCTTCCGCGTGGGCGGACGCCAGATTGTGGAGCCCGGATGGCGCGCCATTGCAGGACTCACGGGCAAAGACGTTTCAGACAAGCCCGAAGCCGACGGAGAGACAGAGACCACACTGCCGGCCTTTGAGGTGGGCGAGTCGGGACCTCATCGTCCAGACCTGGCCGAGAAAGCCACGCAGCCGCCCAAGCCCTACACCGAGGCCACCCTGCTACGCGCCATGGAGACAGCCGGACGTATGGTCGAAGACGAAACGCTCAGAGAGGCCATGAAAGAAAACGGCATCGGCCGACCCTCAACCCGAGCCGCCATCATTGAGACACTGTTCAAACGAGGCTATGTGGTGAAACGACGCAAAACCTTGGTGGCCACACCCACCGGCATCGAACTCATCGAACTCATACAAAACGAACTGCTCAAAAGCGCCGAGCTCACCGGACTGTGGGAGAAAAAACTGCGCCAGATAGAGCACCGCGAATATGGAGCGCAGCAATTCATCGGCGAACTTAAGACGATGGTGACCGAAGTGGTGAACCAAGTCTTGGCCGACAACTCCGGCCGTCGCGTCACGGCTTCGGCCGTCACCGGGAAGGCAGCCCTGCCGCCCAAACTCAGAGCCGCCGCCGAGGCAGAACCTCCGGCCGAAAAGCCCAAACGCAAAGTGGTGCGCGAAGGCAGTGTCTGCCCCGAATGTGGACAAGGCCGTGTCATCAAGGGCCACTCGGCCTACGGCTGCTCCCGCTGGAGGGAGGGTTGCCGCTGGACCAAGCCTTTTCCAAAGAAAAAGTCAAAAAACACACAACAATGAAACAATATCTCGACCTGCTGCAAAAGATACTCGACGAGGGTACCGTCAAGACCGACCGTACCGGCACCGGCACGAAAAGCATTTTCGGCCATCAGATGCGCTTTGACCTCGCCGACGGCTTCCCTTTGCTCACCACAAAAAAGCTTCATCTCAAAAGCATCATCCACGAACTGCTGTGGTTCCTCAAAGGCGACACCAACGTGAAATATCTGCAAGACAACGGGGTGCGCATATGGAACGAATGGGCCGACGAAGACGGCAGCCTGGGCCACATCTACGGCTATCAGTGGCGCTCATGGCCCGACTACGACGGCGGCCACATCGACCAGATTGCCGAGGTGGTGCGCCAAATCAAGGAGACACCCGACTCGCGCCGTATGATTGTGTCGGCCTGGAACGTGGCCGACCTCTCGAAAATGAACCTGCCGCCCTGTCACCTGCTCTTCCAGTTTTATGTGGCCGACGGCCGACTGTCGCTCCAACTCTACCAGCGCTCGGCAGACACCTTCCTCGGCGTGCCGTTCAACATAGCCAGCTATGCCCTGCTGCTGCTCATGACGGCACAAGTCTGCGGCCTGCAGCCGGGTGAGTTCGTCCACACCACAGGCGACACACACCTCTATCTCAACCACCTGCCGCAGGCCCGGGAGCAACTCACACGCTCGCCGAGGCCACTGCCGCGCCTCGTGGTCAATCCCGACGTGAAAGACCTCTTTGACTTCAAGTTTGAAGACTTTCAGCTTGAAGACTACACCCCTTGGCCACACATCAAGGCCACAGTCTCTGTCTGACACATTATTCACTGAAAAAACGCCGACGCTTATGCTCGCAATCATTTGTGCTTTGGCCCGCAACCGCGCCATTGGCTACAACAACAAACTGCTTTATTACCTCTCGGCCGACTTGAAGCGTTTCAAGAGCCTCACCACCGGACACACCATCATCATGGGACGGCGCACGTTTGAGTCGTTGCCCAAAGGCGCTCTGCCCAACCGGCGCAACATCGTGCTGTCACGCCGCGAGGACGCGGTGTTTGAAGGGGCCGAGATGTTTGCTTCTCTCGACGAGGCTCTGGCTGCCACCAAGCCCGACGAAGACGTGTTCATCATTGGCGGCGAGAGCGTCTATGCCGAAGCCTTGTCTCGCGCCGACAGACTTTATCTCACACACGTCGAAGCCACTCCCGAAGCCGCCGATGCTTTTTTCCCGGAAATCAACGAGGCCGACTGGACACTCCAACAAAGCGAGCATCACGATGCCGACGAGAAAAACGTCGTGCCATTCACTTTTGCAGACTATATCAGAAAAGGAGAAAAGAGATGAAGTATTCCGTCATTATCCCGGTGTTTAACCGTCCCGACGAGGCCGGCGAACTGCTCGAGAGTCTCACGGCGCAAACGTTCAGAGACTTTGAGGTGATTATCGTGGAAGACGGCTCCACCGTGCCGTGTGAGGATGTGGCCAAGCGCTATGCCGACAAACTCAACCTGCACTACTTTGCCAAGCCCAACTCCGGCCCCGGCCCGTCGCGCAACTACGGTGTGGAACGTGCCTCAGGCGACTACGTCCTCATCCTTGACTCCGACGTGGTTTTGCCTCCGGGCTATCTCGCCGCCGTTGAAGCCGAACTGACCCGTCAACCCTGCGACGCCTTCGGCGGCCCCGACCGCGCACACGCCTCGTTCACACCGATGCAAAAGGCCATCAACTATGCCATGACCTCTTTCTTCACCACCGGCGGCATTCGCGGCGGCAAGAAAAAAATGGACAAGTTCTATCCCCGCTCCTTCAACATGGGCGTGAGGCGAACCACCTATGCCCAACTGGGAGGCTTTGCGCCAATGCGATTTGGCGAAGACATCGACTTTTCCACCAGAATATTCAAAGCCGGCCTTGACTGCCGCCTCTTCCCCGAGGCTTGGGTGTGGCACAAGCGCCGCACCGACTTGCGCAAGTTTTTCCGCCAGGTGCACAACTCCGGCATAGCCCGCATCCACCTGACCAAACGCCATCCCGGCACACTCAAACTGGTCCATCTCTTGCCGGCCGTGTTTACGCTGGGCTGTTTCCTGCTCGTCGTGCTGGCTCTTGTGGCCTTGCTCGTGGGATGTCCGCACTGGTATGTGCTTTTCAGTCCCTTCGTGCTCTTTGCCCTGGTGATATTTGCCGACGCCACACGCCTCGAGCACAGTGTCGGTGTGGGTCTGCGTGCCATCGTGGCCGCCTTTGTGCAACTCTGGGGCTATGGCAGCGGCTTTTTGCGCGCTTGGTGGGTGCGGCTCGTGTTGCGCCGAGGCGAATTTGAAGCCTTCAAGAATAATTTCTACAAATAATTGCCCCATACCTTATATTATAGTCCATGACCAAGCTGGCCATAAAAGAGTGGAACCCCGAAGACCGCCCACGGGAGAAGTTGGCAGCGTTGGGCGCCGATGCCCTGACCAACGCCGAACTGCTCGCCATCCTCATCGGGTCGGGCTCTGAAAACGAGACGTCGGTTTCGCTGATGCAGCGCGTACTGCACGATTGCGACGACAATCTGAGCAGCCTGGGCAAACTGTCGCTCCACGAACTCACCGCCTACCGCGGCATAGGACCGGCCAAGGCCATCACCATTATGGCGGCCATGGAACTGGGGCGCCGGCGTGCAGCAAGCCGACCGTCCGACCATCCGCAAATCACTTCGTCGCAGAGCATTTATGACCTGATGGCAGAGAAACTGCGCGACCTTCACACCGAAGAGTGCCACGTCATCCTGCTCAACAACGCCTTGCGCCTCATCGGCACCAAATGCGTCAGCCGAGGCGGCCTCACCGGTACGACCGTAGACGTGCGTCTTGTGCTCCGCGAGGCTCTGTTGGCCAGGGCCACTTCTATGGCGCTCTGCCATAATCATCCCTCCGGCACCCTCAAGCCCAGTCGGGCCGATGACGAACTCACCCGGCGCGTGAGTGAGGCTGCCGCCCAAGTGGACCTCAAACTCATCGACCACCTTATCATCACAGACGGCGCCTATTACAGCTACAACGACGAGGGCCGCCTCTGATTGCACAATAAAACCACACAGACACAACCCTATGACTCCCGAAGAAAAACTGAATATCGAAGAGCGCATCGTCGAAGCGCTCAAAACGGTCTACGACCCTGAAATACCAGTCGACATCTACAACCTCGGACTCATCTACCGCATCGACTTAGCCGAAGACGGAACCCTTGACATCGACATGACACTCACAGCCCCAAACTGTCCGGCGGCCGACTTCATCGTCGAGGATGTACGTATCAAACTCGACGGACTCAAAGGCGTCAAAGAGGCGCACGTCAACCTCGTCTTTGAGCCAGAATGGGACAAAGACATGATGAGCGAGGAGGCCAAACTTGAACTCGGCTTCATGTAAGCAGCCCATCTCCAAAGGCCCCGACAAAGGGGCGCCTTCAATAGTCCACAGACTTACACACAGGCAGTATGAAAAACATCTATTTCCTTTCTGACGCCCACCTCGGCTCTCTCGCCATTCCGCATGCCCGTATGCAGGAACGCCGATTGGCAGGTTTTCTCGACAGCATAAAACACAAGGCTCAGGCCGTCTATCTCTTGGGCGACATCTTCGACTTCTGGCACGAATACAGCCATGTCGTGCCCAAAGGCTACACACGACTGCTCGGCAAAATAAGCGAACTCACCGACTTGGGCGTGGAGGTGCACTTCTTCACCGGCAACCACGACCTTTGGGTGCGTGACTATTTCGAGAAGGAATGTGGCATGACCATCCATCGCCACAGCCAGACGGTCGAACTCTACGGCAAGGAGTTTTATCTGGCCCACGGCGACGGATTGGGCAGCGGTGACAGAGGCTACCGCTTCTTGCGCAGTGTGTTTCACAATCGCGTGTGTCAGTGTTTGTTTGCCTCGCTCCATCCGCGTTGGGGCATGGCCTTTGGCCTCAACTGGGCCCGCCACAGCCGCCTGAAGCGCGTCGACGGCAAAGAGCCGGAATATATGGGCGAAGACAAGGAAGAACTGGTCAAGTTTTCCAAGCATTATCTCGCCACCCATCCCAGCATCAATTTCTTCATCTTCGGTCATCGCCACATAGAACTGGACCTCATGATAGCCCGCACCTCGCGCGTGGTTATCCTTGGCGACTGGATCAGCCAATTCTCCTACGCCGTGTTTGACGGCGAAAACCTTTTCCTCGAAAACTACATTGAAGGCGAAACACGACCGTGAGTCGTTACCTTATCACATCCAAACCTATCTACTATGTCAGATTATTTTTTGAGTGTCAAAGACGTGGTCAAACGCTTTGACGGCCACACGGCCCTCGACGGCGTG
The DNA here is from genome assembly GCA_004557035.1 of Bacteroidales bacterium. Taxonomy (GTDB): domain Bacteria; phylum Bacteroidota; class Bacteroidia; order Bacteroidales; family Bacteroidaceae; genus Alloprevotella. The sequence goes on from SFFB01000015.1 coordinate 32,931, forward strand.
AGTCTCGACGTCCCCCGCGGTCGCGTCTTCGGTTTGCTCGGCCCCAACGGAGCCGGTAAAACCACCCTTATCCGCATCATCAACCGCATCACCGCCCCCGACAGCGGCCGCGTAGTGTTCGACGGGCACGACTTCACGGCCGACGACGTCTGCCGCATAGGCTACCTGCCCGAAGAGCGCGGCCTCTATCGCAAAATGAAAGTGGGCGAACAGGCTGTCTATCTGGCCACGCTCAAGGGACTCTCGCGCCGCGAAGCCGAGCGCAGGCTCAAAGGCTGGTTTGAACGGCTCGACATCACCTCTTGGTGGAACCGCAAACTTGAAGAGCTCTCCAAAGGCATGCAGCAAAAAGTGCAGTTCGTCATCACGGCCGTCCACGAACCTCCTCTCCTTATTCTCGACGAACCTTTCTCGGGTTTTGACCCCGTCAACGCTGAACTGCTCAAACGCGAGATACTCGCCCTGCGCGACAAAGGCACGACCGTAATTTTCTCCACCCACAACATGGCCTCTGTCGAAGAGATCTGCGACGACATCGCCCTTATCAACCACGCCCAGGTAGTGCTCTCGGGGCACGTCACCGACGTGAAAAAGCGCTTCCGCACGGGAGAGATTGAAGTCGTGGCCACCGGCGGCGTGCTCACCTCCCAACCCGAACTCTTCGACATCACCGACACCATCGTGGGCGAAGACCAGACCACCTACAAACTGCGCAAAAAAGACCTCGACGCTTCCAACTCGCGACTCATCGCCGCCTTGGCCGACCAGGTCGAGATACGCAGTGTGGCCGAGCGCTTGCCGTCAATGCAGGAAATCTTCTTGCGCGTCACTGCCGAAGCCAAGCAAACGTCCCACAACTCCTAAAAGCCTCCAGACATGAACAAGATATTCATCATCATTCGCCGTGAGTTTATGATGCGCATCAAGAAGAAGTCGTTCATCATTCTCACCATCCTCATGCCCTTTATCTTTGCGGCTCTCATCTTTGTGCCGCTGTGGCTCTCGTCCATCAAGAGCGGCGACCAAAAGACAGTGGCCGTCGTCGATGCCACCGGCCGCTATGCCGACTGCTTCAAAGACTCTGAGAGCTGGCACTTCAGTGTGGAAAAGGCCGACTCGCCCGAGTTCTATAAGGACGACAGCGGCATCGAGGCCGTGGTCATCATCGCTGCCGACCCCGTCAAGAACCCCACCGCCGCCTCCATCTGTGCGCCCAAACCCGTCTCGGGCGAACTTCTTGCCTATGTCAACGCCATGATTGGCGACCGCGTGAAGCGCGAGAAACTCGAAGCCTACAACGTGCCCCAACTCGAAAACATCATTCGTGACGTCGAAGCCTCCTTCAGTGTGCGTCAAGTATTACGAACGGCCGACGGCACCGATGCCGCCTCCGACACCAATGTCGCCATGGCGGCCGGCTTCGTGCTCACTTTCCTCATCTATCTCTTCGTCATGACCTATGGTGGCATGATTATGCAAAGTGTGATTGAAGAAAAAACCAACCGCATCGTCGAACTGATGGTGTCGAGCGTGAAACCCTTCCAGCTCATGATGGGCAAAATCATTGGCGTAGCCCTCGTCGGTTTGTTCCAGATGTTGGTATGGGCCGTTATGCTGGTCGGCATCATCTTCGTTTGCAGCCAGGTGTTTGGCAGCAGTCCCGAGGCGGCCACTCCCGCTATGATGGCCGACGGAGCCTCAGCAGCCATGGCTGCCGGCAGCGAGAGTGCAGTCATCCTCTCGGCTCTGTCTCATCTGCCTTTCGGCCAGATAGCCGTGATGTTCCTTTGCTGCTTTGTGGGTGGCTACCTGCTCTATGCTTCGTTTTTCGCCGCCGTTGGCGCCAGCATCAATTCACAAGAAGACAGCTCACAGTTCATTATGCCCGTGGTGCTCATCATGGTCTTCTCGCTCTACGCCGCCATGTACAGCATCGAAGACACCAACTCGCCTCTCGCCTTCTGGGCTTCTATGTTCCCACTCACCTCGCCCATCGTCATGATGGTGCGCATCCCATTTGGCGTGCCTCTTTGGCAAGAACTGCTCTCAGCGGCTCTTCTGCTCGGCACGTCGCTGCTCTTCATTTGGCTAAGCGGAAAGATCTATCGCGTCGGCATCCTGATGTATGGCAAGAAACCTTCCATCCGCGAGATGCTCAAATGGGTGAGATACAAGTAGGGCGCAGCGGCCTTTTATCATTTCTCCTGATTAGCTCAAAGGCCTATCTTTGAACTGAAGCAACAAGAAGAGCTCCTGAAACGGAGCTCTTCTTTGTATATCAACCAATTACCTGCAAAAAACAACAAGATTTATTTCTCGCTTAGGCAACCCGGCCATATGGCCAACACTATCGGGCCGCTTTAAAGTCGAATAAAGTGACAGGAGCGAGTCGGTTTTCCGAAAAATCGCGCACAAATATGGGTAAGTGTGCAAATTTTGTCTCAAATGTTTGTCGGTGATGGTCAAAAAGCCTAACTTTGCAGCACAAAACGTGAGTGCTGTCCCGTATACTGAAACACTATGAGATCAAAACACTCACCACACATCCACTACGCTCAACGCTTATGTCCATCTCAAAGACACGACGGAAACTGGTAGAAGTGGCGCGGGAACTTTTTGCGCGTAAAGGCCTGGATGCCACGACGATGAACGACATTGCCATCCATTCTGGCAAAGGCCGCCGCACGCTCTACACCTATTTCAGGAACAAAGAAGAAATCTACACCGCCGTGATTGAGAGTGAACTCGAGCGCCTCTCTGAGCGTCTCGACGAGGTGGCTTCGATAGACGCCGAACCCGAGCAGAAGGTGCTCACCTTGATATATACCCACCTGGGAATGATCAAGGAGACAGTGGCCCGCAACGGTTCGCTCAGGGCAGAGTTTTTCCGCAACATCTGGCTTGTGGAGAAAGTGCGCCGCAAGTTTGACGAAGAAGAGCGGTCCATCCTGGCCCGTGTCCTTGAAGAGGGCGTGGCCAAGGCCAAATTCCGCATTGATCACATAGGGCTGATGGCCGACATCATCCACTACACCGTCAAGGGTCTCGAAGTGCCCTACATCTACGACCGCCTCGGCGAAGGCCTCACCGAAGCCGACACCCGGCCCATCGTGATGGGCATCGTGCGCAGAGCCTTGGGAATGAACACCCAAATCGTCTAAATGCGTTCGCCAGCCGGCGTAATATTTTGACAAGACAAATCAATTCAATCAACCATAAACAAAAGAATTAACACAATGGGATTATTAACCGGTAAAACCGCATTGGTCACAGGCGCTGCCCGTGGCATCGGTAAGGCCATCGCCTTGAAATTTGCCCAAGAGGGTGCCAACATTGCCTTTACAGACCTCGTCATCGACGAAAACGGTGAAGCCACCAAGGCCGAAATTGAAGCACTCGGAGTGAAGTGTGTCGCTTATGCCTCAAACGCTGCCGACTTTGCTCAAACCGAAGAAGTCGTAGGCAAAGTACACGCCGACTTCGGCTCCATCGACATCCTCGTGAACAATGCCGGAATCACCAAAGACGGCTTGATGATGCGTATGTCTGAAGCCCAGTGGGACGCCGTGATTGGCGTAAACCTCAAGTCGGCCTTCAACTTCATCCATGCCTGCACCCCCATCATGATGCGTCAGCGCAGTGGTTCCATCATCAACATGGCCAGCGTCGTTGGTGTACACGGCAACGCCGGACAGAGCAACTACGCCGCTTCAAAGGCCGGTATGATTGCCTTGGCCAAGAGTGTGGCTCAGGAAATGGGCAGCCGCGGCATCCGTGCCAACGCCATCGCTCCGGGCTTCATCGAAACAGCCATGACCGCAGCCCTCTCTGAAGAGGTGCGCAAGGAATGGATGAAAGCCATCCCCCTCCGTCGCGGCGGCAAGCCCGAAGACATCGCCGACGTAGCCACCTTCCTCGCCTCCGATATGTCTTCTTACATCAGCGGCCAGGTCATCCAGGTAGACGGTGGTATGAATATGTAAATCGTTCCCGTGAGCGGGCGCATCTGCAGGAAAAGCATACTTCTGCAGCCCCGTAGGCACACGGACAGACTTGGAAGGCGACACCAAGTCGCTTCTCACAAACAACACGAGGCAGACAAAAGCTTATGACGTCAGTCGGCTTTTGTCTGCCTCGATTTCTTTTTCGCTATTGTCGTCATAGCGTTCATTTAACCCCAATCGGCCATTAGCGTGATGATGGCCGATTGGGGTTAAAATGCGTCTTATGGCATCAACGCAGCAGTTTTAAGTCCTCTTTGGCATTTTGGTTTCCTTGCGCAGCGGCTTTGCTCCACCATTGCTTGGCCATCTGGATGTTCTTCTTTACACCAGTTCCTTCATCATAACAAACACCAAGATTATATTGAGCGTCGGCATCACCTTGCTCGGCAGCCAAGTGCCACCATTTTACGGCTTCTGAATAGTTTTGAGGTACGCCCCAACCTTTATAATAACAAACGCCAAGATTATGTTGAGCACTGGCGTCACCTTGCTCGGCAGCCAAGCGATACCATTTTACGGCTTCTGAATAGTCCTTCGATATTCCTTGACCATTCTCATAACAAAAGCCAAGATTATATTGAGCATCGGCATCGCCTTGCTCTGCAGCCAAGCGATACCATTTTACGGCTTCTGAATAGTTCTGAGGTACGCCCTGACCATAATAATAACAAACGCCAAGATTATATTGAGCCTCTGCAAAACCTTGCTCGGCAGCCAAGCGATACCATTTCACTGCTTCTGAATAGTTCTGAGGTACGCCCTGACCTTCATCATAACAAACGCCAAGATTATTTTGTGCTTTTGTATGACCTTGCTCAGCAGCCAAGCGATACCATTTTACGGCTTCTGAATAGTCCTTCGATACTCCTTGACAATTCTCATAACAAACGCCAAGATTATATTGAGCATCTGCCAAACCTTGCTCGGCAGCCAAGCGATACCATTTTACGGCTTCTGAATAGTTCTGAGGTACGCCCTGGCCTTCATCATAACAAACGCCAAGATTATATTGAGCTTTTGCATGACCTTGTTCTGCAGCCAAGCGCCACCATTTTACGGCTTCTGAATAGTTCTGAGGTACGCCCCGACCATAATAATAACAAAAGCCAAGATTATATTGAGCAGCTGCCAAACCTTGATCTGTAGCCAAGCGATACCATTTAACAGCTTCTGAATAGTCCTTCGATACTCCTTGACCATTCTCATAACAAACGCCAAGATTATATTGAGCATCTGCCAAACCTTGCTCGGCAGCCAAGTGCCACCATTTTACGGCTTCTGAATAGTTCTGAGGTACCCCATTTCCTTCATAATAACACACACCCAACATAAACTGCGCCTCGGCACTGCCTTTTTCCGCCGCTTGCTGATACTTCTTCAGGGCCTTATCTGTGCGGCCCTTCTCCATCAACATCTTGGCTTCTTGAACCATCTTTTCTGTTTTGTCTTTTCTTTGCGCCCACACCGGAGCAGCCAAAGCGACCATCAACACAAGGGTAAAAAATTTTTTCATCATAAACTCATTTTGTGAGAAACAATATACTATTGATGTCACAAAAATAGGAAAAGGGAACAATTGGGGCAAAAGTTTGGAGCTTATATATACCCCAACCCATAAACCCATAAAGTTTTGGATATAAAAATGCTCCCGGCGAAAGGGAACAAAAAAGCGTCTGTACCCAATAGTAGAGTACAGACGCCGGGAAGAAAAAAATCACGAAAAGGGGAACTCCCCCTCAGAGACATTTAGAGGTTAGGATTGATTTCGCTCCACTTGCTGATTTCGGGAACGATGCCGAGCGTAACGAGTTCGTCGCGCATCTTGCAGAGGTGGGCGTAGCTGGCGTCGAGGGCAGCAAGTTCGTCGGCCGTGCCTTGAGGCATGGTGTAGGTGCAGCCGTTCTTGTCGAGCTTGGTGTCCATGGCCATCATGATATGGCTGTATTTCTCGTTTTTCACGAAGGTGCCGGCGGGGAAACGGAAGGCTTCGCCTCCCATCACCGAACGGATCATCTCAACAGAGAGATAGGCCGGGCTCTGGAACGAACTGCGGCGACGGAGCTCGATAATCTTGGCACCGCCCTGGATGACGTCTTTGCGCATCTGTGCCCACTCTTCTTCGGGGAATTCGGGCGTACCGATGATGTCGGTGAGCTTGCGGCCGTCGATGGTCACCTTGCTGCCGAACACGGCCATCTGCTCGCCGTGACCGCCATAGGTGGCGCAGCCTTTCACTTCGCTCTGCATCACGCCGAACTTCTTGGCCAGGGCGCTCTGCAGACGGGTGCTGTCGAGAGCGGCGAGGGTGGTCACCTGTGAGGGTTTCAGGCCGGAGTAGAGCAGGGTGACGAGACCGGTGAGGTCGGCGGGATTGAAGATAATCACCACGTGTTTCACGTCGGGGCAGTAGGTCTTGATGTTCTTACCGAGCTGCTCGGCGATTTCGCAGTTGCCTTTGAGCAAGTCTTCGCGGGTCATACCCTCTTTACGGGGGGCACCACCCGAAGAGATGATGTATTTGGCATCCTTGAATGCCTCAGCCACGTCGGTGGTAGCCACAATGTTGACATCGCCGAAACCGCTCTGACGCATTTCTTCGGCCACGCCTTCGGGCGAGAACACGTCATAGAGACAGATATTGTTGGTCAGACCCATCATCAAGGCGGTCTGTACCATGTTTGAACCAATCATGCCGGCGGCGCCGACAATCACCAATTTGTCGTTTGTCAAAAAAGCCATAATTGAAATGTGTTTATTTATTGGATGTTGTTTTTTCAACGTTTGTGCAAGAGCGAGTGCCAAGCTATGGGGAAACGCAGTTTTACCACTGCTATGCTGAGCCGCAGCCTATTTTCTGCAAAGATAGTGCAAGGCGAATGCAGAGCATGGGAAAACGCAGTTTTACCACTGCTATGCTGAGCCGCAGCCTATTTTCTGCAAAGATAGTGCAAGCGAGAGCAAAGGACAAAGAAAATAAGATATTTTAATTTTGGCGTAAAGAAAGCGACAAGCGATAATGCGGTCAGCACACGAACAACGGCCAACCCCATCGTAGCCTTACCGTTAAAGTCTTTTCCCTATACCCTATTTTTCACCTTTTTCCCAATCACACAATCACAGTCTTCTAAATCTTTGTCCCATAAGCATTTGCTGTGACTGAACACTCCAATCACATCCAATCACACGTCAGACAGCCCTCGAGCGGCTCGACGTCTGTCGGAACCTACCAGAGGGCCGTCTGTGTTATGATTTCTTAGATGTTTGGCGTGTTATTGCTCTTCGGCCAAACCCACAACGACGCGGTTGTTGTCGTTTTCGGGGAAGGGCTGCACGGTGTCGCCCTTATAGTCTGAAGCGATGCGGCTGCTATCGATGCCGTATTTGTTGATAAGCATCGTCTTGACGGCAGCGGCACGTTTCTCAGAGATGGCCTTGTTGATGGTGGCATTACCCGTACCGGCATCAGCGTATGCGGTGAGTTGCACCTTAGCCGTGGGGTGAGCCTTGAGCCATTCGGCGAGTTTGGCCACTTTCACCTCTTCGGCAGCCGTCACCTTCGAGCTGGCAATCTTGAAGAACACATTAATGGATGTCTTCTCTTTCACCTTAGGCTGGGGCTGGGGTTTGGGCTCGGGCTTCGGTTCGGGTTTGGGTTGCGGTGCGGGCACCACTGGTTTGGGCTCGGGCTTGGGTTCCGGTTTGGGCTCGGGAGCAGGTGCGGGAGCGGGAGCCACTTTTACTTTCTTGAAGCCAAACTTATAGGTCAGGCCGAGCATTGCAGTGGCTTGCCAGTCGGGGTTGCCATTGAGCTTGCAGTTGAAACGGTCGTGGAGGTTGTTGGCAGCCACTTCGAGGTTGATGCCCCAGTGTTTAGCCACATTCACCTCAAGCTGCATGCCGATGCGGAAGTTATGCACGAGGCGGTCATCTTTCCAAGCCATGGGTTCGGTGCGACCGAGTTGTCTGAGCAGGGTGGCCTGTTCGTCGTTGTCCCATGCGTAAGTCAGGCCCACGCCACCAATCAGAATGGCATTAAACGTATGTGTCTTTTTGGGGCAGATGATATTGGAGAGATTGAACATCAAGTCGAGGTCGGTGGTGACATATTTAAACTTGAATGTTTCGGCGTTGTCGCGCTTTTGTTGTTGAAGCCCTGTGCGTTGAGTCGTGCACCCACGGCCGGTGTGAAGAAGCGGCCCACAGAGACGGCTCCGATAGGTGTGGCCAGTTTGTCGATGGCGCAGTTGGTGAAAGTCACCTGTCCGCCACCCTGCACACTGACGAAGTTGTAGGGATAGGGTTCATAGTCCTTGTTAGACTGCGCTGCGGCGGGCAGTGCGGTCATTGTGGCCAGCAGCAAGCCGGCGATGAGACTTTTGTTTTTCATAATAACCAATGATATTTGTTAAGAGTTTATTTGCTTATTGTCGTGAGGCTGCGTAGTCTTTGTTGGGTTATCGCTGTCGTAGCGTTCCGATTATCAAGCGTTAACCCCCTTTCGCAATCTTTTTGCAAAGATAGTGCAAGCGAGAGCAAAGGACAAAATAAAATTAAAAATTTTAATTTTGGACTATGCCGAGCGCAGCCTATCTTGCGCCGTTAGGCGAAAGTAGTGCAAGGCGAGAGCAAAACAAAAAAATGAAAAATTATTTTTGTTTTGCCGAGCCGCAGCCTATCTTGCGCCGTTAGGCGAGAGATAGTGCAAGCGAGAACAAAGGACAAAATAAGATTTGCACTATATGCTTGAAGAATTCATCTCGGGCGAGATTTGTTCATATGACGCCATCATCGGCGCCGACCACGACTGGCCGTGGTGGCGCAAACAGGTGTATTATTTTATGGGCAAGATATTGGGCGACTGACAACCCTGAACCAAAGCCTGACGTCGCTGTGACGATGTCAGAAGCCAAAGGCGGTCGAGTTCCAATGAATGGACTCGACCGCCTTTGGCCAATTAAATATACTTATATGCGTAATTCAAGTCGTGTGGCTTAGGATTATTCCGAAGCATTGCCGTCTTTGCTCTCTCCGTCGTTCCAGAGTGCTGAGCCAAAACCGCCGCGGTTGCTGTATTGTCCGCTGCCAGCGTGGTCTTCGTTTGAGTCAATCTGCACCTTGGAGATGTTGTTCATAATGCCCTCGGTGGCGAAAGCGATGGTTTCGGCGGCGGGGGTGATATATTGTTTTTTCATTTTCTGACGTCTTTATAGTTTATAAGGAGAATTATTTCACGTAAACCTTCTGGCCGTTGATGATGTAGAGACCGCTGGTGGGGTTCTGCACGCGGCGGCCGCTGAGGTCGAAGATTTCCTTGTTGGCCTTTTCGGTGGCTACGCCCTCGATGCCGGTGGTCTCACCCGTGTTGTAACGGATGCCTTTAACGGGGCTTGCTGCGGGCAGATAAGCCTTGCCACCGGCTAAGGTAGAGCCGTTGAAAATGCGGAAGGTCAGTTCTTGGGCACCTGACGAAGCAGGCTGGAGGGTATAGATGGTACCCGCGGGCTTGGCTACAGTTTCGATGGAGCCAGCCAAATTGTTCTTCACCCCTTGACCAAGTTCATCGGCGCTGGCGGCAATGTCGAGATTGACGCAACCATTTGCATAGGCGGCACCATCTTGGTATTCAATCAAGAATGGGGTGTTGGCGGGGATATTGCCTTCGTGTTTTGTCAAGACGAGATATTCGCCTACGATTTCGCCTGTGTAGAATTTCAATATGGTGTCGTCCTGACGCAAAGCTACGGGGCTGACGAAAGTGCCAATCTTATAGGTATTGCTTACGGGGATGGGCAGCCAAGTAACTTCTTCCATTGTCCAGTCGCAATTGCCGGCGACGTATGAGCCGTTACGATTGACTTTATTTCCACTATCATACACCCATTTACCAGCACTACCATTATTATAGTTCGTATGTAGCATATAACAACCAGGATTTCCACTGGTGGCCACTCTAATGCTCATTGAGTTAGCTTCTGCAGCTAATGCGCCATTGCCCCATGTGCCTTGGTTATAATAGCCAGTGTTATAGCTCAAAAGCTTATAGCCGGTTGTTTCATCAACATCAACACCTTCACACAACTTGAAGATTGTAGCGGGTAAATCAGAGTTGGCTGCCATATCCATTTGTGTGTCGGGGGTTGTTCCTACAGCAGGAGCCATATACTTCTTAGAAACATAACCTCTGAAGCGATAGAGCTTACCTACTTCGGGCATATTGAGTGAGAAATAATCGCTATTATAAATTCCGTCGAGGGCTGTGATAGAGGCGTTGATTTGGTCTATGGTGGCCGTCGCGCTGATGAGCAAGCCTTCAGCTGTTGCAATGATTTGATCGGCGTTCTCACTGCCGCGATAAGTGTAGTGACCTACTCCTTCACCAATCAAACGGCCCTTGGCGAGTTTGGCGTCAAGCGATGCAAGAGCAGCAATTTTGGTGTATTCCTCTGCCGTCAACGGGCGATAAGATACCGTCTGCCAAGCATTTTTATCGGTCGTCGAAGCAAACACGACTTCACGGCTGGAAGTAACCTTACCAACCACCTGTACAATCGTGATGGCGCTTGCGTCCCTCGAATAAGTGGGCGTGAAGCTAAAGCCGGACCCATTGTTGCTGGCATAAGAAAGCACAGCCTCGTCGAGACCCGTCACTGAGAAATTGCTCAACGTTGAAACATTAGAGGAAACTGAGAGAAAAAAAACAATGGCATCACCAGCTGTGTAGCTCGACGGTAATGTCAAAGACAATGTAGACTTAGAACCACCTGCGCCAGAAGCAGTGTAACTGAGAGTAGAACCCTGGCCAAAATCGGCAGCCGTGAAGCTTGAGCCCAGCATTGCGTTCATCTTATCAAGTGCATCGGTGTTTGTCCATGTGCCGGTGATGGCTCCCGTCCACATCTTTCCACTCGTCAGTGTAAAAGTCACAGCACAGCCATCTGTTAAAGTCGTACTATTATTACCGACGCCACTTATCGTTTTAACATCGGTAATAAAGTCATAGCCTGACTCGGCAGTATTGCCGCCAAAGCACACAATCGACTTGGAGCCTTGTGCCCACATGCTCCCCACACCGGCGAGCATCACGAGAAAAAGAAGATAAAGTTTCTTCATACGATTAAGTTTAGGATGTTAGTTATTAATTAAGTGTATCATTGAAATGCGTTGAAATTAACCGCGGCGAGCATAGCGTCAAAGCCAGCCCAACATCAGACTGGTCAAAAAAGCGTGCAAAAAATAGGCGCGGCAGTGTTTTTCGGCGGCCCGAAACCGTGTGTGTTGACCACGACCGGACAGACCGAAGTATTATAGTCCAATAAATGCACCGTTTTTATTTAACTCGCTGCAAAAATACTAATAGATGTCAAGAATTACCCCCCCGACTGTTAATTTACAATAATACGCGGTTTTTTAACATTCCGCCACCGTCTGAGACGATATTGACGAGGCGACACGACCATTATGGCAACCGCTTTTGTCTTTTGCCCAACCACCATTTGGGTTTATCTTTGAGGAAGAGAAAAGAAAGGAGGCCTTTTGAGACCTCTTTTTTTGTTTTTCAGGGGCTTACGGCGTTACTGACAAGAAAAACCAGGCTAAGGACAGAAGTTTCTGTCACTATGACAAGCGGCAGAAAGTGGCCGAGCGGACATCTTGAGGCCAAGTGAAGGGCCGCGAAGCCGCCATCCGCGGGCGAGACAAAATAATGTGGGGCGCCGAAGACGTTTTTTTGTCACGCCGAACCCCGTATTTTGAACACCGCCACGCCGACTGCCGCCAGCCCCAAAGGCGCACCCACACTGTCACGCCTACACCGGGGCACGGTAGCGGCTGAAAATGCTCACATAATTTTAGGCCTCATCCCTTAAAAAACTTGTAAATTTGCTCCGTAAAACCAACGGCCTCACGGTCATACTATTCTTCCCAACCAAGCCCAGATGGACAAACAGCAAATCCGAAACCGCGTCAACGCCCTGCACCGATGGATGGCAGAAGAACACTACGACGCTTTCATCATTCCCACCACCGACCCACACAACGGCGAATACACGCCCGACCACTGGAAAGCCCGCGAATGGATTACAGGCTTCGACGGCTCGGCCGGATTGGCCGTGGTCACACGCAACTGCGCCGCACTCTGGACCGACTCCCGCTATTATCTGCAAGCCGAAGCGCAACTCGCCGACACGCCTTTCGTGCTCATGAAAGACGGCACGGCCGGCGTGCCCTCACCGGCCGAATGGCTCAAAGAGGTATTGCCCGAAGGCTGCGTGGTGAGCTTCTACGGCGAAATGTTCACCGTGGCCATGCGCGACGAACTGGTGGACGGACTGGGCAGCCACTACAAGGTGAGCCCAAGCGACATCGACCCCTTCCGCACCATCTGGCCCGAGCGACCGGCCCTGCCCGAAGACCCGCTCTTCATCGTGCCGACACAACAGGCCGGAGTCTCAGCGGCCGACAAACTGCGCCTGATTTTTGACACGCAGCACGCCATTTGCCCCGAAGCCACCCACTTCATCCTCAACGACCTCTCTGAAATTGCCTGGGCGCTCAACCTGCGCGGTAGCGACATTGCCTACAACCCGCTCTTTGTGAGCTATCTCATCGTGGGCGCACGCCATGCCCTGCTGTGCACCGACCAGGCGCGCATCACACCCGAAATCAAGGTCCAACTGGCCGAGGCCGGCGTGGGACTGGCACGCTACAAGGGCTGGAAAAATTTCATCGACGACGCCGGGCCGACCGACGTGCCGGCTTTTGCCAACACCATGAACGTCAAGGTGGCAGACTATTGCCGCACGCTCGGCGTGCGCCATCACATCATCCCCTGGCAGGTGGACCGTCTGAAGGCCGTCAAAAATGCCACCGAGCAGGCCGGTTTCGACCTGGCGATGGTACGCGACGGCGTGGCGATGGTGCAATTCTTGCGCTGGCTCGATGAACACGTGGCCGACGGCACGGTGACGGAGGTGACGGTGGACGAACGCCTCACGGCTTTGAGAGCTGCTCAGACGGGCTACATCGGACTGAGCTTCCCCACGATTGCAGGCTACGGCCCTCACGGCGCCATTGTGCACTATGAAGCCACCCCCGAAACGGCCGCCACGCTTCAGCCCCACGGCTTGCTGCTGCTCGACAGCGGCGCACACTACGACAGCGGCACCACCGACATCACGCGCACCATTGCCCTCGGGCCCGTCAGCGACGAGGAGCGCCGCGTCTACACGCTTGTGCTCAAAGGCCACATCGCCCTGTCGCGCTGCCGCTTCCCCGAAGGGACCAACGGCCTGCAGCTCGACCTGGCCGCACGCTATGCCATGTGGCAAGAGGGCTACGACTTCGGCCATGGCACGGGACACGGCGTGGGACACATCAACACCGTGCACGAAGGCCCGCAACAGGTGCGCAAGAACCTGCGCGGCTGCACCACCGTACCGTTCTGCGCCGGTATGACCATCACCGACGAACCCGGCATCTACGTGGCCGGACGTTTTGGCGTGCGCATCGAAAACACCCTGCTCACCGTCGAGGCAGGCGACACCGACTTCGGCCGCTTCCTCACCTTCCGGCCACTCACGCTTTGCCCCATCGACACGCGCCCCATCGACCCGGCCCTGCTGCGCGACGACGAGCGCCAATGGCTCAACGACTACCACGCACACGTGTGCACCACGCTGATGCCCCACCTCACCGACGAGGCCGACCGACGCTGGCTCAGCGAGGCCACACGCGCCATCTGACGACAACATCATTCATTACATATCATATTACATCACAACAAAATGAAAGAGACAATCGAAACAAACGGCCAAACGGCGACGTCACAGCGTGCCACCCTCGCCTGGCCTTTCTGTAAGTACATGCATCTGTCGGCCGCCGGGCTGCTCATCGCCACGATGGTGTGGTTCCTGATAGGCATCGTCGTCTTGATGACTACCAACGAAACCGGTATGGAAGGACTCGAAAAGAGTATGAGCGTGTTGAACTTCCTCCCCACTTGGATACCGCTCTTCATCGGTGGCGCCGTGTCAGTGTGCTCGGCACTCTATGTGCGTGAAGGTCTGCGCCACGCCGGTCTGGGCCTCAGAGCCTGGATTACGGGTCTGCTCGTGTGCAACCTCTGCATGACCATCACGGGCACTCTCCTGCCCCACGTTATCGTTTCTCTTGACCTTGAGACTTCATCAATCGTGATGGTGGGCACCTGCGCCTTCTTCTTCATCCTGCCCTTGCTCTGCAACCTCGTGTTCAGTGTCATCATCGGCACCCGCCTGATGGGCAAGACCACGAGCCGCCTCCACACGCTGGCCCTGACCTACGCCGTTTCGCCCGTGATGGTGTTGCTCTCTACCGGCATTGGCATCATGCTGATGCTTGGCGACAGCACCGACGCCCAAAACGCCATCGCCATCTGCCTCCTGGCTGCAGCCGCCCTGTTCTTCTATCTGCCGGCAGCCGTGGCTGCTTTCTGTTTCTCCTCGCCTGCCGAAGACGAAGCCCCCAACCGCATTGCCCGCTCTTGGAGCTGGGTGTGTGCCGGCGTGGTTTCGGTGGCCCTGTTGCTCGGTCTTTACGGCCAGTTCTTTATGGAGAAGGTGCCGTTTGGCGTCGAAGAAATGACCGACGAACTTGAAGACATCCCTGTCGACGAGTTTATCGAAGAAGAAAGCGAGTTCTCCACCGGCGACGAAGTTGCCGACGACGACTCGATGATGGAAGAGCCCGCCGAAGTAGGCGCCGAAGAGGCACCCGAAGTCGTCGAAGAGGAAGCGCTTTAAGTCACCACGCCGTGATTGGCGTGATTGGAAACGCCACCACTCCTTCAATCACAGCAACAGCCTCATCATCGCGCAGTTACAGACCGTGTGACTGTGTGATTGGAGAAAAGGCAAGAAATTGGGTATAGAGAGGCCCTCTCATAAACACCACAACCGCGTTCAGGTTCCTCAAGCGGGCCTGAACGCGGTTGTTTTTTGATTGCTAATTTCTGATTTGGCTTAGAGAATACCCTGGGCCATCATGGCACTGGCCACCTTCATGAAGCCGGCCACATTGGCGCCACGCACATAGTTGACGGTGCCGTCGGGACGCTGGCCGTATTTCACACACTGGGCGTGAATGTCTTCCATGATAAGGTGCAGGCGCTGGTCTACCTCCTCGGCAGTCCAGGAGAGGTGCTGGGCGTTTTGTGTCATTTCAAGACCCGACACAGACACACCACCGGCATTGGCAGCCTTACCCGGAGCGTAAAGGATGCCGGCCTCGAGGAAGGCATCGACGGCTTCGGGCGTAGAGGGCATGTTGGCACCCTCAGACACGGCAATCACGCCATTGGCCAGGAGCTGACGAGCGTCTTCGCCGTCAATCTCGTTTTGTGTGGCTGAAGGCATGGCGATGTCGCACTTCTCGCCCCAAGGACGGGCACCGGCCACGTATTTCACGCCGGGATATTTGTCGGCATATTCATAGATGCGGCCGCGGTAGAGGTTTTTGAGCTCCATGATATAGTCGAGCTTCTCGCGGGTGATGCCGTCGGGATCGTAGATGTAGCCGTCGGAGTCGGACATGGTGATGGGCACTGCACCCAAAGCAATGAGTTTCTCAGCGGTGTACTGGGCCACGTTGCCCGAACCCGAGATGCAGACACGCTTGCCCTTGATATCGATGCCGCGGGTCTTGAGCATTTCTTGCAAGAAATAGACGTTGCCATAGCCGGTGGCCTCGGGACGGATGAGCGAACCGCCGAAGGCGAGGCCCTTGCCGGTGAGCGTACCGGTATGCTCGCGGGCGAGCTTCTTGTACATACCAAACATATAGCCCACTTCACGGCCGCCCACGCCGATGTCGCCTGCAGGCACGTCGGTGTCGGGACCAATGTTGCGCCAGAGTTCGGTCATAAAGGCCTGACAGAAACGCATCACTTCGGCGTTTGACTTGCCACGGGGCGAGAAGTCGCTACCGCCTTTAGCGCCGCCCATAGGCAGGGTGGTGAGTGAGTTTTTGAATGTTTGCTCGAAGGCGAGGAACTTCAAGATGCCGAGGTTCACGGAACTGTGGAAACGGATGCCGCCCTTGTACGGGCCGATGGAGTTGGAGTGCTGCACGCGGTAGCCCATATTGGTCTGGATGCGGCCTTTGTCGTCGGTCCAGGTGACACGGAACGAGATGATGCGGTCGGGGATGCACAGCCGTTCAATGAGGTTGGCCGACTCAAACTCGGGGTGTTTGTTGTACTCCTCTTCAATGGTGTCGAGCACCTCGCTTACAGCCTGAATGTACTCAGGCTCTCCCGGGAAACGCCGTTTGAGCGTTTCGATTACTTCTGAAGCTTTCATTTTGTAGGTAGGTTTTTTATAGAGATAAATATTGATGTCGTGTTTTATTTCTCTTGCAAGATATCATAGCCGGCGGCCTCAATGCCGACGTGGATGTCGCGGATGTGCTGCTGGTTGCGCGTCTCGAGCACCACGCGGAGGTTGCAGGAGTTGACGTCGGGGCTTTCGCCGTTGCGCTCGTGGTGTATGGAGATGATGTTGGCGCCAAAACGGCAGATGACATTGCAAAGTCCCAAGAGCGAACCCGGACGGTCGGGCATCTCGATGAGCATCTCGGTGGTACGGCCGCCTTTGAGCAGACCGCGGTTGATGACGCGACTCAAAATGGTCACGTCGATGTTGCCACCGCTGACGATGCAGCACACGTTCTTGCCCTTGAGTTCCACTTTGTTGAACATGGCCGCGGCCACGCTGACGGCTCCGGCGCCTTCGGCTATGAGCTTGTGTTGCTCGATGAGCGTCAGGATGGCGGCACAGATTTCGTCTTCACTCACCGTCACCACCTCGTCAACATATTTCTGGCAAAGCTCAAACGTGTGCACTCCCGGCTCTTTCACGGCGATGCCGTCGGCAATGGTGAGTACGGAGGCCAGCGACTCTATCTGGTTGTGGTCGCGGCTGCCTTTCATACTGGCGGCGCCTTCTGCCTGTACGCCAATCACACGCACAGAGGGCTTGAGGGTCTTGATGGCAAAAGCCACACCGCTGGCCAGACCGCCACCACCAATGGGCACAAACACCACGTCGATGTCGGGGTTCTCGCCCAGTATTTCCATACCGATGGTGCCTTGGCCGGCAATGACCTGCTCGTCGTCGAAGGGATGGATGAAGGCCATACCCTTCTCTTTGTTGAGCTGAATGGCTCGGGCATAGGCATCGTCGTAGACGCCGGGCACGAGACAAATCTCGGCACCCAACTCGCGCGTGGCCTCCACCTTGCTGATGGGTGCACCGGCCGGCATACAAATCAGTGCCGGTATGCCATATCGGCGAGCGGCCAAAGCCACACCCTGAGCGTGGTTGCCTGCCGAACAGGCAATGACACCACGCCCCTTTTCGTCGTCTGAAAGCTGGGAAATCTTGAAACCGGCACCGCGTACCTTAAACGAACCGGTGACCTGAAGGTTTTCGGGCTTAAGATAGACGTTGCAGTCGGGGTTAATCTTATCTGTAGGTATCAGAGGCGTCTTGCGTATCACGTCATTCAACACAGTAGACGCCTTGTAGACTAAATCAAGAGTGAGCATGAGACGGTAGGTTTGGATAGTGCCACGACACGTCTTTATAGACTTTAGTCAGAAAAGACCGAACAAAAGTGGCAAATCGGATGCAATTTTACAAATAATTATACAAACCGACAAATTTTTGGGGCTTTTATTGACTTATACAAAAGCAAAACTGAAAATTGGAAAGAAAAAGCTACATTAAGTTTGACCGGCATCATATCTGGATGCTCTTTTATATTGGTGCTTTTTCCTTAGACCTATACAATGGCACTACCAGTTTGGGGAAATCACATCATTCTCATTCAAATAACCCAACACAGTTTTTTTAACCGACAACCCCACAATTGCGGTAAAATCATCTTCCCGCCTCCGAAGAAACAACCGATAGACGTCGGAAACTCGATGAAAAAAACGTTGATTTCGGCCGGAATGAGCAAAAATGCTGCTCACAGCCTTCCATCCAGCTCATGTATTTCCCTTGGCGACTCGCCTGTAATGTTCTTGAAGTTGCGATAGAATGACTTGTCTGAGGAGAATCCGGAGAGGTTGGCAATCTCGTGTATTGTCATCTGAGGATTGGAGCGCATCAGATGGATGGCATAGTCCACTCGCTTTCTGTTGATGTAGTCGGAGAATGAGGCTCCAATCTCATCGTTGATGGCTGTAGAGACATACACACGGTTGGTGCACAATTCTTTCGCCACATCAGTGACTTTAAGGTGGTGGCGCAGAAAGAGTTTCCTATCCATCACAACCTCTTCTATGCGCTGTGCGAGGGTTTTCTCTGACTCGCAGGCCGGCGTGGTTTCCTGCATGGTGGCATCGGCCGCTTCTTCCTGCTCGAAGTTCTCGATGGTGAAGGTGAAAGTCTGTCTGAAACCGATGAGACCCAGCCCAAAGAGCAAGAGCGTGAAAATGAGCGACGGTATGGCAATCATCCATGCCGAGTCGCCGAAACGGTATCGACCGAGGAAATTGAATATGATGGAGGCAAAGGAACAAGCAGTGAACAGATACATGAACCATTTGAACACTGTCAGCTCCTTGCCTTCGGTATCGGCGTAATACGCTTCAACGGATTTGTTGTAAGCAGAAATCTTCCGCGACCCTGCAACGAGGACGGCCACCACTTCGACAGCAAAAACCACCTTGGCCACCAACCTTACGTATCCCATCATCTTGCAGAGCCCTGTGCCGCTGCCGAAGTCTTCATTGTATGAGATGATGCGTACGAAGGTGTCAAGGTCGTGCGGCGACATCATCATGTATATTGCCGACACCACCGTGCCTATCACAACCGACGGAATGAGACACCACCACGTGCGAAGAAGCTGCCTCTCGGGCGACGTCATGCTGACGATGTAGATGTAGAATAAGGGATATACGGCAAGATTGGCAAAGGAGTATAGACTGTCAAACAGAGGCATGTCGCCATAGAAGCGGTTGAGGAATATGCAGTGACCGGCATAGAGCAGCGTTGTCATTGCCATAAAGACCATGAGCATGATGCGTCCTCTGTGGCGACCATCAAAGTGCAGGCTGCATGCTATCATGACAGTCCAAAAACCACAGGCGAACATGGGGAGGGAAGAGAATATGAGAGTAGCCATCAGATGATATTGGTGTTCAAGTTTGCAGGTGCTATTTGGCACGAAGTGAATTGTGAGTGTCGGCGCGGCTGGGCAAGGAATGAGTTCCATAAGCGTAATTTTTTTTGCAAAAATTGCAAACTATACCCATGGAGACAAGAAGAAAAATGCAGATTTTACCGATTATACTCGGCAAAAGCCGCAAGTTTAGTCAGTGAGAAGCACCAACGCTCAGCGTTTTTGTCTTATTGCTCTTCGGCCAGACGTTCAATGGCAGCGGGCAGGTCGGCCAAGGTGGTGATGATGGCGTCGGGCAGAGACTCGTCTACGGTTTCGGGCGCCCGGTCTTCACCGCGCAACCACACGGCGCGACAATCTTAAGATGTGCTTTAAGCATTAAGGCTATAGAAAAATATCATTTCTCAGCCTTATCATCAGTACATAAACGACAAGATTCAGATGATTTTGATTCGGCCTTGAGGCTGGGCGTATTGTGGGGGTATTTCGCCTCCGAGGAAATCGATGATATATTGTTTGAGGGCATCGCTGTATCGGCAGATATTGGTCTTGAGCTTGGGGCACTGCTTGAACTTGTCGTATGTGCCACCGCCCGAGGCGCAATAGTCACTGGTACAGAGGGTGTAGGTCTGTTGGAGGTCTATGGGGGTATAGGTGCTGTCGGGATTGAGGAGTTCTATGGAGGTGACGCGCTTGGCTGAGCGTGTGTCGATGGTATATCGTATGCCGCTGACTTGGGCGAACTGTCCGTTGCTTTCGGGGTATGATTGGCTGCATGCCTCAAGGGCATCGTAGAGCTCTTGGCCGGTGACTTGGATGACTTCGAGATGGTTCTCGAAGGGGAGAAGGGAGATGATGTCTCCGTAAGTGAGGTCACCGCTGGGCAGTTCAACACGTATGCCGCCTCCGTTGCAGAGGGCTATCTGGGAGTTGCCGATGGCACGGAAGGCGTCGCAGACGAGGTCGCCTGCGTTGGTCTCACTGAATCGTACGGCTTGGCGGCCTGTATCATCGAGTATACGTATGGGAAAGTCGCTGTGGCAGATTACTTGCGAGGTCTCGCGTGCGACGAGAGCCTTGATGCTGTCTACGACGGTGGCAGTGTGCGTGTGGCGTGACCTGACAGTCTCGGGGAGGCTGGCAGTGGAGAGCAGTTCGGTGGTGAGGCGGCCCTGGGTGTCGATGGTGAGTTTGCCGATGTTCTTGAATGCTGTACCAGTCTGGGCAATGATGACGGGTTTGCCGTGGAGGTTGGTGAGCTGGTCGCCGACGATTACGCTGTGGCTGTGCCCGTCGAGGATAGCGTCGATGCCATAGGTGGCTACTGCAAGGGTGTGGCTGGTGATGTGGCTGTTGTTGTCTTGTTCTCCGAGGTGGCTCAGTACGATGCAGTATTGGGCTCCCTGGCTTCGTGCCTGGTCGACTGCGGTCTGTACAATCTGGTAGATGTTGTCGGAGAGAAGGTCGTGGGTCTGGCGCCCTTGCTTGTCCCAAAAAGCGTATTCTTCGCTTTGGAGCGCGGTGGGGGTGGTGATGCCAATGAATGCTACCTTGTATTTGCCAATGGTGCGTATGATGTAAGAGGGGTATGGCTGGCGAGGGTTAGGATAAATGCTGTCGGGGAGGGCGATGAAGTTGCAGCTGGTGATGGGGAGGGCAGCCTGGTCTATGAGTTGGCTCATGCGGTCTATCTGATAGTCGAACTCGTGGTTGCCGAGGGTGATGGCGTCGTAGCCTATGGACTGCATGATGGCGGTGATGTATGCGCCGTGCGAGATGGCACCGACGACCCCGCCTTGGAGGAAATCGCCTGAGCTGACTACGGCTACGTGGGCTGTGTCGCTGATGGCGTTGTGTAGCTAGGAGAGACTGGTGTAGCCGTTAATCTGGCAGTGTACGTCGTTTTCGAAGAGTATGACTGTGCTGGTGTCGGGGGTGATGATGGATGCTTCGCCGTCTTTGCAGGCGGTGAGGGTGAGCACAGCAAAAAGGAGGGCGACGATTTTTTTCATTGTAAATCTGTGTATCATAATTTACCGGTGATCATCACTCTTCGGCCAGGCGCTCGATGGCGTCGGGCAGGTCGGCCAAGGTGGTGATGACGGCGTCGGGTAGCGTCTCGTCCACTTCCTCGGGCGCCCAGCCTTCACCGCGCAACCACACGGCGCGGCAACCGACGGCCTTGGCCGGCACGATGTCTTTGCCATAGCTGTCTCCCACCACGAGGGTCTCTTCGGGCGTCACGCCGGCAGCCTCCACGCCGAGGCGATAGATGGCGGGGTCGGGCTTGCGCACACCCACCACGGCACTTTCCACTATCTTGGGGAAATAACCTTCAAGCCCATAGCCGCGCAACACGGCTTGCACATTGCCATAGAAGTTTGACACGAGCACGAAAGGATAGCTCCGGCGCAGACTGTCGAGCACGCAGTGGATGGTGTGCATATTGCGCACGACATAGGCATTGCAATAGTCGGCCACGCCATTCACCACGGCCTCACGCTCTGCGGCCGACGGCGTCCAATAGCCTTGTGCCACGAGGCAGTCTGTCTCTTGGATGAGTTTCTTGACCAAAAGCGTGTGGAAGTTGTCGGTCTCAGCGATGATGGGGTTGCGGGCCAATGCACGCTCACCATAGACATAGGCTTCGCGGAATTGCTCTTCGCTCACGGGCACGCCGATATGCCGATAGCCCTCCCAGAGCACGTGGGCCCAGTGGCGGGCGTCGGTGTCGAGCGTGCCGCCGTAGTCGAATATGATGGCTTTAATCATAAAAAGAAGTCTAATGGTGTCGCCCGGTTATGGCTTTGCGCCGGGCTTGGTGCCGACGGGATAGATGCCGACGAGCTCAAGGTCGTAGTAGAGTGTGGAATAGGCCCGTACGTAGGCCGACGAGGAACCGTAGCCCAACTCTTGCGGCATACAGATGCGCCAGAGGTCGCCAATGTGCATGTGTTGCAAGGCGGTGGCGAAGCCGGTCACCGTGCCGGTCGTGTAGAGCGTCACGGGGCTGCTATAATTGGGGCTGAACACGTCGGCACTGTCTTTGCTCACACCGGTGTAGGTGAAGATTTCGCCCTTGAGGCGGCTCTCTTCGTTGTCGCTCAAGGCATTGCGCATATAGCGGCCGATGTAGTTGACGCGGACGGAGTCGGTGGCGATGGGCGAGACGGTGCCTGTGCCCTGCCGCAGGATTTCCACCACGACGGTGTCGGTCGACGTGCCGCCGATGGTGTCGGAAATGGCGTAGTTGCGCAGGAGTCGCCAAGGACAATGTTGCTCCCAGGCGTCGCCGTATTGCACCTTGGCCTGAGCCACGGCAGCCTTGGCCTTGGCCAGTTGTTGCTGGAAGTCGGCGGCGTTGCGGGCAGCCCAGTCTTGGTATTCCACAGCCTCCACGGGGTCAGACTCCGAGCAGGCAGCGAGCGTCAGCAGGGCACCGAGGACCAGTGCGACGCCGATGGCGGTATGTTTCAGGTGTGAGAGAAGTCGCATAGACTTTATTGGATTTTCTTGAGCAATGAGGTGAGGCTCACTTTGTCCTCGAGCAGGCTGCAGAGGCTGTCGATGGGCACGCGCTCTTGCTTCATGGTGTCGCGGTCGCGCAGGGTCACGCAGTTGTCTTTGAGCGTGTCGTGGTCCACGGTGATGCAATAGGGCGTACCGATGGCGTCTTGACGGCGGTAGCGCTTGCCGATGCTGTCTTTCTCCTCATATTTGCAGTTGAAGTGGAATTTGAGGTTGTTGAGGATTTCGTGTGCCTTTTCGGGCAGTCCGTCTTTCTTGACGAGGGGCAGGATGGCAAGCTTGACGGGAGCCAGGGCGGCAGGCAGACGCAAAACCACGCGGGTCTCGCCGTTGTCGAGTTTTTCCTCTTCATAGCTGTGACACATCACGCTGAGGAACATGCGGTCCACACCGATAGAGGTTTCGATGACATAGGGCGTGTAGCTCTCGTTGGTCTCGGGGTCGAAATATTCAATCTTGCGGCCGGAGAACTTGGCGTGTTGTGAGAGGTCGTAGTTGGTGCGTGAGTGGATGCCTTCAATCTCTTTGAAGCCGAAGGGCAGGCGGAACTCGATGTCGCTGGCGGCGTTGGCATAGTGGGCCAGCTTTTCGTGGTCGTGGAAGCGATAGTTTTCGTTGCCGAAGCCGAGGGCCTGATGCCAGGCCAGACGGGTCTGTTTCCAGCTCTTGAACCAGTCGAGCTCGGTGCCGGGCTTCACGAAGAACTGCATCTCCATCTGCTCAAACTCACGCATACGGAAGATGAACTGACGGGCCACGATTTCGTTGCGGAAGGCCTTACCAATTTGGGCAATGCCGAAGGGCAACTTCATGCGGCCGGTTTTCTGCACGTTGAGATAGTTGACAAAGATACCCTGGGCCGTTTCGGGGCGCAGGTAGATGGTCGAGGCACCTTCGGCCGTAGAGCCCACCTCGGTTTTGAACATAAGGTTGAATTGGCGCACGTCGGTCCAGTTACGGGTGCCGCTGATGGGGCAGACAATCTCTTCGTCGAGAATGATTTGCTTCAGCTCGTCGAGGTCCATGGCGTTCATGGCGTCGCTGTAGCGTTGGTGGAGGGCGTCGCGCTTGGCTTGGGCTTCGAGCACGCGGCCGTTGGTGGCGCGGAACTGAGCCTCGTCAAAGTTATCGCCGAAGCGTTTGGCGGCTTTGGCCACTTCTTTGTCTATCTTCTCTTCATATTTGGCAATTTGCTCTTCGATGAGCACATCGGCGCGATAGCGTTTTTTAGAGTCGCGGTTGTCGATGAGGGGGTCGTTGAAGGCGTCGACGTGTCCCGAGGCCTTCCACACGGTGGGGTGCATGAAGATGGCGGCATCGAGTCCCACGATGTTTTCGTGGAGCAGCACCATCGACTTCCACCAATATTGCTTGATGTTGTTTTTCAGCTCCACGCCGTTCTGTCCGTAGTCGTAGACTGCGCCGAGTCCGTCATAGATGTCGCTTGAGGGGAAAACAAAACCGTATTCCTTACAGTGTGAAACGATTTTCTTGAATACGTCTTCTTGTGCCATAAGTGTATGTGTTTTTGTTATTGTTTGTCGTGTGTGGGCGTGTCGGTGGCCGCTTTTGTAGATTATTTTGTCGCCACCGGCGCATAATACGGCACAAAAGTACATAAAAAACCGCGTATTTGCTTCACTTCGTGCAAAAAGCTCTTCGTTAGCCCCAGCGCGTCGCCTTCACGTCGTCCCTTAGTAGCCCATCCGTCACGGGTCCAGGTGCTGTTCTTCTTCGCGCGCGTATATATTATAGGAGTGTATAGTCAGCGAGGTCATTGGCGCAGACTGTTAAAAATCTCAGGCGGCGTCAGGTTAAAACATCTTTTGACAGTCAGTATTCATATCTTGTTAGGCTTTGTTAGAACTTTTGCAGGCTAAAGCAGTGGTTAGCACCAATCAATGCCACTGTGTTTCATTGACATACGCCATTATCTGCGGCAGAGCCCAATCACACCAATTTTATTGTCTTTGCCCTCTCTTGGCACATTCGTTCCCATTAGCGAGTGGGAATAACGCGCACATTCACCAATCAATTTTATAATTTTATGCGTAATTTTTATCCTTAAAAGACGACATTCAAATGAAAAAACAATATATCACCCCCACCGCCGAAACCATCGCTTTCGCCACGGAGGGCATTATGAACAACATCTCCAAGGTGAAGATTGACTCCGAGTCAAGCGGTAACGCACAATACACCAACCGCCCCGGCTCAGGCTCATCACTTTGGGGCAACGAAGACAACAAAGGCGGCCTTTGGGAATAACACGCTCTATTGTCTCAACGACAGCGCCACAAGAGGCGCTCATAATCTCGGACTAACGTTAGTCTATAAATAAATTGGTTGTGGCGGACGAGTTCTTTGGTTGGAGCTCGTCCGCCTTTCGTTTGTTCATATTTGGGGGGCGCTTCCGAAAGGCTTGCAGGGCCGCCTCAATGGATTATTTATTATTGCTGTCCGGTAAACAGTTCTATTATTGCTTATAGGCATATGGGAATGGCTGAAAGTCATTCCTCAACCGACGAAGGAGGTTGAGCGCCCAGCCCAAGCCGAGCGAAGCGAGGCGGCACCCTGGGTTACGACGTGAATGATATTTTCGCCCTGAAAGGGCAAAAGCATTATTTGAGGGCAACACCCTCTTGATTATCGAGTGTTTTCGACGTTTGTCGAGACGAGGGCTTTGCCCTCTATTAAATCTGCTGCGCTTACAGCGCGCCATCTATGGGACCACGACAACCCAGGGTGTCGTTCGCTACGCTCACTTTGCCCTGGGCAATCTATGTTATTGACCAAATATTTTTGAGAGTTTTTTATGATTATGCTGCAAATAGTGTCTGTAGGCCATATTCAGTGTTATGCTTGACCATAGCGACAAGTATGTGAAGCATTTTGTTCTTGCAGTTGTTCATAATGATTGATGGATGCTTGCCCTTTTGCTTGAGCCTTTCGGCATATTCGATAATCGCAGGACAATGGTGCATGGCACATAGGGCGGCTTCGGAAATGAGAGACTTCAGATAGGAGTCGGCGAAATGGGAAACGTGCGGCTTGCCATTGATGCTGGTGCCCGAAGTATGGCCAAAGGGTGCCACGCCATAATAGGAGCACAGACGTCGGGCGTCATGGTCGAAACGCGCGAAGTTGTTGGTCGCAAGGATTAAAGCCACGGCATTGATGATGCCAATGCCCTTCATGCTTGTCAGGATCTGATATGTCCTTTTAATCTCTGGACATTGCTTGATGAGTTCCTCAATACTCCGCTTGATGGCCTTTATCCGCTCTTGAATGCGATGCAGTTCGTGCTGGTCTGTTTTAATCTCTCTCTTGAAGAAAGGATTCTCGGCACCTGAGATGCGGTGGGCCTTTATGCAGCACTGCAACTTACATTTTGCCTCTACCCAGCTCTTGTACTCAGAAAAGTATAGACCGAGGGCTTCCATTTCTTTGGAGGGAGCTTTGTGCACTCTGACCTTGTCCTCGTGTCTGGCTGCAAACTCTGCAATGTCATGGGCGTCCTGCTTGTCACTTTTACCGCGCTTGATGCCCAGGCTACGTTTGATTTGCAGCGGACTTTCCAGCCAGATGCAGTAATCGTCCTTGGCAAGAAGGTCGCTGATAAGTTTGCTGTACACGCCGGTGTGTTCGCCACAGAAGAGAACCTCGTCTTTGTGCTTCGTGGCGAAGGTGCGCACCCAGCCAAGAAAGCGTTTGTAGCCCGTCTTGCTGTTTTCAAACGTGCCGTGGTGGCCCTCTTCATTGAGATTGTCTCTCTGCAGTATTACTGCGTCAAACTTTGCTTTGGCAAAATCAATACCGATAAAATAATTATTCATAACTTTGCAATGTTTGCAAATTATTATTGGTCAACCATGTCAGCCGTGTACTCAAGCACTAAATAGGCTCCGAGCCTAACAATCTACCTAGTATATGGCTGCCACTCCATGAGGGTCTATAGCCCAGGTTAGTATCTAAGTACTGGCTAATAGCCTAGCTTACCCTCATGGATGGTTGACTTCTTCTTTAATACGACAAAAGTAAGAAGAACCAGGCAATCCAATTTTATTTTTTCTTATTGTTTGCTCTTGTGAACGGGCGGTGCCCGATTACAGGGGCAAACTTAGTGCTATG
>SFFB01000062.1 GCA_004557035.1 Bacteroidales bacterium
CCCGTCAGTGTGGAAGAGGCTCGCGAGGCTTTCGCTGCCGGCGAGGGCTTGGTGCTGATGGACAACCCCGAAAAGAAAGAATATCCCATGCCGCTCTTCCTGGCCGGTAAAGACCCCGTCTATGTGGGCCGTATCCGCAAAGACTTGGCCAACCCCAACGGTCTGACGTTCTGGATTGTGAGCGACCAGATCCGTAAGGGCGCAGCCCTCAACGCCGTTCAGATTGCTGAGTACCTCATCAAGGTGGGCGACGTGAAATAAATCGCAGAAGCGAAGAGACTAAGAGCGGCCAAGCACGGATGCCGGCATCACTACTTGCCGCCTCTGCCCGTGCCTGGCCGCTCTTTGACTCTTTCGCTTTTTTTCTCTTTGACTTTTTGACTTTTCTTCCCCTATTTGCCATGCCCAACTTCCTGCCCATTTTCATCATCTCGGCCATCTTGGCGCTGTTTGACATCATTCCGCTACTGGCCCGCCGCCGGCCGTGGCGCTATAATATGGCCATGTATTGGCAAGCCCTCATCACGGCGATGGCAATTTTCATTGTGGTGTTGCCCTCTGTTCCCTGGTGGGGACAAGGGCCGCTGATTGCCACGGCCATACTGATGCCGCAACTCATCTTGCCGCTGGTGCGTGGCGCTTACGTGTGGTATGTGGCTCTGCTCAACGCCATTGTCTTTGGTTTTGCCTGCAGTCTGGTAAAACTCTCGCTCGCCGACATCGGCCATTTCTTTGCCGCGGCGGCATAAGAAATTTCTGGTATGAAGAGGCGTTTATTACTGATTATCAACCTGTTTCTCCTCGTCATTACGCCTTTTGCCCTGTCAAGTGGTATAATGCTGGAGGTGGCGCACGGCGAGGGATTGGGTTATATGAGCAATATGCTGTTGACCGGCTGGCATATTGGGCTATGTGTGGTGATGATACTACTGGTAATCTGGCACTTATGGTTAAACTGGGGCAATGTAGCTCGCTGGTGGGGGCGCTGGTGGAAACACCGCTCTCTGTGGCTGAAAGCGCTTTATGTGTGTTATCTCATCTGTGCTTTGATGGGCGTGATGGCCACCATCCAGTGGTTGAAACACGGACACACGGGCTTGGGCGGCTGGCACGGCAAGGTGGGTTTCGCCGTTGCTCTCTTGGTGGTCATACACTTGGTCCAACGCCTGAGCTGGTATGGCAAGCAGATGAGTAAACGCGCCCAAAGCGTCATACCGTTAACACGGTCTCCTTACCCCCCCTCTTTTCTTTCTCTACCTTTCCTCACTTCTCTTCACTCTCTTTCCCTTTCTCATCTTCCGCTCCACCTGTCGCAGGGCCGAAGCCAGGCCGGGCGACAGACGTTCGGTTTGCAACAGTTCGAGCGCCATCTGTAATTCGGCAAGGAGCTCGGGATAGTGCCGGCATTGCTCATAGGCCAGCTTTATGCAAAGGGCACGAATGGCGTAAGGTTGGGCAACGGCTGTGATTTTCGACAGACAATAATCCATGAAATCGGCCCTGAGGCTTTCGGCCTTGAACGGCTGGCGATGGAGCAGCGACAAGAGTAAGCGACAGTGGGCTATATGGGTCTCTTGCAAGACACGGTCTATCATCTCGTCTTGTTTGGCATAAAGCCAAGCGTTATCAGCCTCGTCAAGATGCGTGAACACCCAAAGGGCATTGACCGACACCCGGACATCGGCCGCTGTGGTCAAGCCATATAGTGCAGCCTTCATCTCGTCATTTCCTTTTATGATGCTACAAAGCTCACAGACCTCATCCTTTGAGATGCGGCCTGTGAGCTTTGTTCGTAAAAGGCTTGTCGGCGACGATGTAGCAGAGTCCATCGGGTCAACGCCTTCTGGCTGCTTTATTAATCAGGTCTTGAGCGCGACGCAGATTGTCTGTGGCCCTGTCGCCGGCATAGCGGGCACGGCGCTCATAATCGGTTGCGCGGTCGTAGTAGTTGCGAGCCCGGCGGCGATAGTTTTCAGCCTCTTTGTAGTGTTTGCGTTTGGCATAGCGCTCGGCCTCCCGATCATAAGAGTCGGCCTGGCGGCGTGCTTGCTCGGCCTGCCGGTAATAGCTATGGGCGCTCTGGGCATTGGTGATAGACTGGCGCTGATAGCTGATGGCACGCGAGATGTCGTCGGAGGCTTTCTGGGCCATTGCCGGCAAGAGGCAGAAGACCAAGACGAGAAGGCAAAACAGTTTTTTCATAATCTCAATTTATAAGAAAGTGTCGGTGAAGTCATTGCTTGTCTAAAGCGTCAAACAGCCAGTCGATGCACTGTTCGGGATCGGCACCTCGGGCAGCGGCATATTCTTTGGCCAGAAGCACAAAAAAGGCGTTGTCGCCGGTGAGATGGGCCAGATTGCGACAACCGCGCTCTATGCTGACAGGACGACCGATGCGCATGCTGTTGGTGTCGATGAGAGCAAAATGATAGCGGCCGTCTATTTGGTCGAAAAGGATATTGCCGGCCGAGAAGTCGCGATGGAGGAAACCCTGCTCGTGAAGTCGGGCGGCAAAGCGGGCAAACTGGCGCGTCACCTCTTCGCGCTCTTTGTCGGAGAGCACCATCACCTCGGCCAAGCTGTAGCGATAGTCGGAATGAAGGCAGACGAAATAGGTCGTGGTCTTGGTCCAACCCGTGGGGTATTTGACAAAGGCGATTGGCTCGGGACTTTCAAAACCACGCTCACGCAGCGAGAGGGGCTTGTAGTAGGCTTTCTTGCCTTTAGAGGCTTTGAAGGTCTTGACGGCTAGGCGACTGCGCAAGGGCAACTGGCCGTAGCGTTTCACACAGAGGGTGAGACCGTCCACCTGAAGGGTGCGCACCACGTTGCGGTCGCGGAAGATTTCTCGTCCTTCACGTTCAAAATGCTCGTCAATGTGCGTCAGATAGTCGCGCAGATGCTCGTATTTGGGATTGAGTATGATTTTCATGGCATAGAAAGAGACAAGGTTTGTTTCACGCAGTCGGAGGGATTACATCAGACCCGATATTTCTCCATTGCGGCAGTCGATGAAGTTGGCCTGAGGGGTCTTGGGCAGTCCGGGCATACGCAGGATGTCGCCGGCAATGGCCACAATCATTCCGGCACCGGC
>SFFB01000016.1 GCA_004557035.1 Bacteroidales bacterium
TCCATTGCGGCAGTCGATGAAGTTGGCCTGAGGGGTCTTGGGCAGTCCGGGCATACGCAGGATGTCGCCGGCAATGGCCACAATCATTCCGGCACCGGCGTTGATGACAACGTCGCGGATTTGCAGGTCAAAGCCACTCACAGCGCCATAACGCTTGGCGTCGGCCGAAAATGAATATTGGGTTTTGGCAATGCAAACGGGGAAGGTAGCCATGTTGTGGTCGGTGGCGAGCTTGATGCGCTTGAGCGCGGCGGGAGCAAAGCTCACCGTGGCAGCGCCGTAGATATTTTTGGCCACTTTCTCAATCTTGGTCTTGATGTCGTCGGTGTCGGCATAGGTAAAACGAAGTGGAGCTGAGGGATTTCGCTCTATGGTGTCGACCACGACACGGGCCATCTCAGCAGCTCCTGCCCCACCCTCAGCATAGGCATTGTTGATGACGAAGGGGGCTTTGAGGTCGTCTTCGCAGTGTAGGCGCAAGAGGGTCATTTCTTCGTCGGTATCGGTGGCGAAGCGGTTGAAGACGACCACGACGGTCTGCCCGAAACTGCGCAGGTTGGCTACGTGGCGGTCGAGGTTGGCCAGACCTTGGCGCAGGCCGTCCATATTGGGCGTGGCAATCTGGTCGAGGGGCACGCCACCGTGCATTTTCAGGCCCTGGGCCGTAGCGACGAGGACGGTCAAAGCCGGCTGCAGACCGCTCTTGCGGCAGAGGATGTTGTAGAATTTCTCAGCACCGAGATCGGCACCGAAACCGGCTTCGGTGATGGTGTAGTCGCTGTGTGAGAGGGCCATTTTGGTGGCCAAGAGTGAGTTGCAGCCGTGGGCGATATTGGCAAAGGGACCGCCATGGATGATGGCAGGAGTGTGCTCGGTGGTTTGCACGAGGTTGGGCATCAAGGCGTCTTTGAGCAGGGCCATGACGGCACCGGTGGCGCCGAGGTCGGCCACGGTGAAGGGTTGGCCCTGATAGTCGTAGCCCAAGAGGATGTGGTCTACGCGTTCACGCAAATCGGCCTCGTCCTTAGCCAAGCAGAGGATGGCCATCAGTTCGGATGCCGGCGTGATGTCGAAGCCCGACTGGGCCTCAAGGCCGTTGGTGGCCGGACCGAGACCGGTGACGATGCTGCGCAGCGAGCGGTCGTTGACGTCAAGCACACGGCGCCAGAGCACCTCTTTCAGCCCGAAGCCTTCGGCGCGGTGCTGATAGAGATGGTTGTCGAGCAGGGCACTGATCATATTGTGGGCCGACGTGATGGCGTGGAAGTCGCCGGTGAAATGGAGGTTGATGCGCTCCATCGGCAACACCTGGGCGTGTCCACCGCCTGCGGCGCCGCCTTTCATTCCAAAACAGGGACCGAGCGAGGGTTCACGCAGCGCCACAACGGCTTTCTTGCCGATGTGGTTAAGGCCCAGAGCCAAGCCGATAGACACCGTGGTCTTGCCGATGCCGGCCTTGGTGGCGGTGATGGCGGTGACGAGGATGAGCTTAGACTTCGACTGTCCGATGAGCGAGAGCGGCAACTTGGCAATGTGCTTGCCGTAGCACTCAATCTGTTCGGGGTCGATGCCTATCTTGGCGGCGATGTCGCCGATGGGTTCGAGCGGAGTCTGGCGTGCAATTTCGAGGTCTGTCATGAGATGAAAAGGGATTTATTCAGGTTATTGGTTTGTTTATATATAATTATGGTGTGGCGAAGGCTTCAGTTCGTCACATCTTGCCCAAAAGTGCAGAGATGTTGGCCGTGAAAAGACGCACCGAGATGGCCAGCAGAATGATGCCGAAGAATTTACGCATCAGATAGATGGCACTGCGCGAAAGGATGCGTTCCACCTTGGCCGTGGCGCGCAAGACGCAGTAGACAAAGAGCATATTGAAGGCCAAAGCAATCAAGATGTTGACACTCGAATATTCGGCCCGGAGCGAAAGCAGTGTGGTGAACGAACCGGCACCGGCTATGAGCGGGAACACCACAGGCACGAGGGTGGCTTCTTTGATGGGGCCGATGTTTTTGAAGATTTCGATGTCGAGTGAAGAGGCGCAACATCACATCGCCGGCAAAAAAGAAGCCGACGAGCAGGACCGTGGAGATGAGGGTGGCCTTTGAGGCACTGACGGGACGGCCTTTTTGTTTCAGGTCTATGATGATGGGGGTGGAACCCAACACGTCGATGACGGCAAAAAGCACGATGAAGGCGCTGACTATCTGCTGAATGTCAAGGCGTGAGAAAAAATAGTCTATGGATAGCATCATGAATGGGTTGGTTTGAAGTATGTTCTGTGTGGGTTGGTTTTCAATTGCCGGCAGACAGGATGATGCGCCGTGCGGTCTCGATGATGGTGTCGATGTCGCGGCGATAGTCGTCGGAGGTGATGTCCACCTTCACGTCGGGTGCGATACCTTCTTCGGTGAGCGCCATCTGTCGGTCATACATCGGGCAGGCCGAGAAGCGCAGCGTCCACCCGCAGGGGAGTTCGGAGGTGAGCGGCATTCCCGAACCGCCGCCGGTCTTGTCGCCCACTATGGTGACGCCGGGCAGCCCTTTGACATACATCACAAAGGCGTTGGCGGCACTGTAGGTGCGGCGATTGGTGAGCACGACGAGGGGTTTGGTCCAGCGCCGGCTGCCGAAGGGTTCAATCTCGATGGCCTCCGGTTGCGAGAAGTCGTTGTGGCCTTTGCCGGTCTTGTGGGCCATATAGCCACCGAGGGTTTTCTCGTCGATGAAGACCGAGGCGAGCTTTTCGGCTGAAGTGAGGCGACCGCCACCGTTGGAGCGGATGTCGAGTATCATCCCTTTGCAAGGGGCCAGTGTGAGCATCATGACGTGGAGGTTGCCGTCACCGAAAGACACGTCAAACGAGGGGCAGCGTACATAGGCGATGCTGTCGGCCAAGACGCGGTATTTCAGACCGCCTGTGGTGACATAGTCTGTCGTCCGACCCAAATATTTGCGCTCGAGCGTGTCGGCATAGTTGGCCGGATAGTTGTCAAACCACTCGCCATAACGGGCCGTGCCGAGCGACGAAATGATGTTGACGTGGCCGTCACGGAGTTCGCAGACGACGTCTTCGAGCAGGTTGAAATAGTCCCAAAGGGTCTTCTGCTCGGCCAGTTTCGGCTGGTAGCGGGCATAGACTTCGTTCCAGTCGAGCCCATACTCGGTGGCTTTGAGGTCGAAGAAGCAATAGCGCTCATCGAGGGTCTGCCAAAGGGCATCGAAGTTGCCGCGGATGGTGTTGGGGGCCACCTCTTCGGTGATGCACGAGGTCGCGACAAGGGCTGAGACCAGCATCGTCAGGAGGCTGGCTGCACGGACTTTTATGCTTCTGATGACGTTTTGCATAACTTCAGCGGGACGTGAGACGGAAATGCCGCACGAACCCAATGACGAAAGAGTTGTTCCAGCTGTGGTATTTCAACCCTCCCACCTTGCTCTGCCTCACGTCTGAGAGATAGCCCACCGTGGCCGTGAGCCGGCGGAAATGGAATTGGGCCGTGAGCAGGGTGCGCAGCGTGGGCGCATTGCCGGGCCAAGTGACGTGGAGGTGTCCACTCTGATGGCCGAGCGCAAAGATTTCGTAGTACGACTGGCCATAGTGGGGCTGAAACTTCATCCCCATCATCGGAGCGTCGGCCTGAAGGGTGAGAGTCAGTGGCAAACGGCCGAGGCGGCTGTCGTAGGCGGCAAGGGCCGAAAGGCCTACGGCCAGAGCAGCGCGACCTTGGGCGGGATTGTTGCCGGAGAGGCCGGTGTTGTAGGTGAAGCCCAAGTCGGCCTCGGCCATACCGCCCAATGCGAGCCGAAGGTCGGGCCGGGGTTTCCAGTTGTAGCGCCAGGCCACTGCAAAGGCGACGTCGCCGTCGTAGGCATCGTGATTGCCGGCCGTGGAAGTGACATAGGCCAGGCGGCCGTCCAGCCTCGTCGAAAAACTCACGCGGCCACCACTGCGCCGCAGGCCACGCTCGGTGAGATGAGCCAGGGTGAAAGTGGGGCCGGTGTATTCCAGAGGCGAGATGTAGGTGTCGAGGGCATTCGAGCGTCCGGCGCCAACGAGCCACATACTGTGGTGGATGCCCGTGGTGTCAAAAGGCGCAGACGCTGTGGTTTGAGCCGCCAGCGTGACGCCGCTCAGCCACCACAAGACGGCTGCCATACGCTTCAAGAGGTTACGCATTTTTGCCCCGGCGTTTCTTGATGAAATATTTCACCACAAAAAACACCACGACCAAGGCGACAATGGCCAGTATGCCGTAGCCGATTTCGTGGCTGTATCGGGCAGCCAGATTGCTCACGTCTTCCGGCGTTTTGATGTCGGGCGCCGACTTGTAGATGACGAAGCCCAACGAGGCCAGGACGGTGTTCCAGATACCGGCACCGAGTGTGGTGTATAGCAGGAACTTGCGGATGTCCATGCCCGAGAGGCCGGCGGGGATGGAAATGAGTTGGCGCACGGCCGGCACCAAGCGACCGAAGAAGGTGGAGGGCACGCCGTGGCGGCGGAAATAGTCTTCGGCCTTCTTGACCTTCTCACTGTTGAGCAAGCAGAGGTGGCCCAACTTGCTGTCGGCAAACTTATACACCACGGTGCGGCCGAGCGTACGAGCCAGATAGTAGTTGATGAGGGCGCCGATGTCGGCTCCGATGGTAGCCATCACGATGACGAGGAAGAAGTTCATGCCCTCGCTGTCGGTCAAGGCGAGCCATGCTGCCGGCGGCACGACCACCTCAGAGGGGAAGGGGATAAACGAACTCTCAATGGCCATGAAGAGCGTGATGGTCCAGTAGTTGAGATTTTCGAGACAAAAGGTGATGAGCTCGCTCACGGTGTAAGGATTTTGGTGTGTGACAGTGAGGATTTAGAAATAGCCTTCGCGTTTCTTTTGCTCCATCGAGGCGTCGCCGTCGAAGTCGATGACACGCGTGGTGCGCTCGCTCTTGGTGGTGGTCATCATCTCCTCGACGATTTTCTCAATGGTGTCGGCTTCGCTCTCCACGGCACCGGTCAGTGGCCAGCAACCGAGGGTGCGGAAGCGTATGGTGCGAGGCACTATCTTGTCGCGATAACACTCCGGCAGGCGCTCGTCGTCGGGCATAATAAGCTGGCCGTCTATCTCCACCGTGGGGCGCTCTTTAGCAAAATAGAGGGGCACGATGGGGATGTTTTCCAAACGGATGTATTGCCACACGTCGAGCTCGGTCCAGTTGCTCAAGGGAAACACACGGATGCTCTGACCTTGGCGGATGCGGGTGTTGTAAATGTCGCGTATTTCGGGCCGTTGGTTTTTGGGGTCCCAGCGGTGAAACTCGTCGCGGAAAGAGAAAATGCGCTCTTTGGCACGGCTTTTCTCTTCGTCGCGGCGTGCGCCACCAAAGGCGGCGTCGAAGTGGTGCTTGTCGAGAGCTTGCAACAGGGCTTGCGTCTTCATCAGGTCGGTATGCACGCGCGAACCGTGCGTAAACGGACCGACACCTTGACGGAAGGCCTCTTCGTTGCTCTCCACGATGAGCTGCCAGCCGTGCTCCCGGGCATACCAATCGCGGAACTCAAGCATTTCCTTAAACTTCCAGCGAGAGTCGATGTGCATTAACGGGAAGGGCGGTTTGCCGGGCGCGAAAGCCTTCTCGGCCAGTCGCACCATCACCGACGAGTCTTTGCCGATGCTGTAGAGCATCACGGGGCGCTCAAACTCCGAGGCCACCTCGCGGATGATGTGTATAGACTCGGCCTCAAGTTCTTTGAGATGGCTCAAGCTATAGGTTTCAGACATTTCAGACATTGAGAGGTTAGTCAATGATTTATTTCTTCTCTTTGAGCAGGTCGCGGATTTCGGTGAGCAGTTGCTCTTCCTTGGAGGGAGCGGCGGGCTCGGCGGGTTTCTCTTCTTCTTTCTTGCTGTGGAGTTTTGAGATGAGACGGATGAAGAGGAAGATGGAGAAGGCTATGATGACGAAGTCGAAGGTGGCTTGGATGAAGTTGCCGTATGTGATGACCGAGTCGCCCACCGTGACGGAGAGTCCCTTGAAGTCGATGCCGCCGAGGATGACGCCGAAGAGCGGGGTGATGATGTCGGTGACGACAGAGCTGACAATCTTGCCGAAGGCCGTACCGATGATGACACCGACGGCCATGTCTATCACGTTGCCACGCATGGCGAATGCCTTAAAGTCACTGAGGAAAGATGATTTTGCCATAATAAGATGGTTTGTTTTGATGAATATTCTATTAACTCTGCGAAGTTACGCCAAAACGGCCTAAAGGCAAAGCAAACGCCCTAAAAATGCACGCGCCCGGCCGTTTGGCCCTCCGGATGGGTCGCAGCCGCTTCTGTCATTTTCCGTTGTGGCCCTCTGGCGTATCTTTGAGGTAGGATAAAAGGAAAGAGAGGCTCACGGCCTCTCTTTTTGGTTTTCAGTGCCTTACGGAGATAAGGACAGATTTTTCTGTGATAAGGACAGGAATTGCTACGATAAGGGCAGGCGAGACTAAGCCTTGTTTCAAGCGCAATTTGATGCCTTCGGGGGCGCAATGAAATGGCCTAAAGCGGCGCTTCGGTTAGTTATCGGGTTGGTTATAAGTATCTTATGCGGTTTTTCTGCTCATACCGAGCATCGGGGTGGCTATATGCCGTTTCTGGTCGCCTGCGGCATTGTCCCTTAAAAGATTTGAAAAAGCGTCACACTCGCTCCCGGGTTTTGAACAGTGGGAATGGCAGCCTCCGGCCGCTCACGCTTCGAGCCCCAACAGGCGAAGCAAACGGGCGATGCTTTGGTCGATGGTGAGGACGGCGGTGTCGAGCACAAGGTCGGGGTGTTCGGGAGCCTCAAACGGCGCCGAAATGCCGGTAAAGTCTTTCACCTCGCCGCGGCGGGCACGGGCATAAAGCCCTTTGACGTCGCGACGCTCACACTCGGCAAGGGGTGTGGCCACATAGATTTCGCGGAAGTCGGCCGGACCGATGATGGTGCGCGCCATCTCGCGCAGGTCGTTCGTGGGGCTGACAAGGGCGGCCATGGTGATGATGCCGGTGTCGACAAAAAGACGGCCCACACAGGCGGTGCGGCGCACATTTTCGAGTCGGTCTTCGGCCGAAAAACCCAGACCGGCGTTGACGCCCGTGCGCAGGTTGTCGCCGTCGAGTAGCCGGCTTTGCAGGCCACGGCGGGCCAGTTCGTGCTCAAGGGCTATGGCCAAGGTGGACTTGCCCGAACCGCTCAGGCCGGTGAACCACAGCATGACACCGCGTGTGCCGGTGAGGCTTTCGTGCTCCTCGCGGGTGAGCATGCGGTCGAAGGTGGGATAGATGTTTTCAGACATATTCAGAAGGTGACTAAAGGAATGTGATGCAGACGGATTTAACTCTCTCGCGTATGGGACTTGGAGCGGAGGGTACAGACGGGAACGAGCATTTCTTCCATAGAGATGCCGCCGTGCTGGAAGGTGTCGCGATAGTAGCTGACGTAGTGGTTGTAGTTGTTGGGATAGGCAAAAAAGCTGTCGCTGGTGGCAAAAATGTAGGCCGAAGAGAGCGACGGTGCCGGCAGTCCGATGAGGTCGGGCCGGCGTGCTTCGAAGACTTCACGGGGATTGTAGCTGAGGTTTTTGCCCACCTTGTAGCGCAGGTTGGTGTTGACGTGACGGTCGCCCACGACCTTGACCGGCGTGGTGGCGCGCACGCTGCCGTGGTCGGTGGTGATGATGATGTCGCGGTCGAGAGTGGCGAGGCGCTGGAAGAGTTCGCGAATGGCTGTGTGGCGAAACCACGAGCGCGTGATGCTGCGGTAGGCGGCTTCGTCAGAGAAGAGTTCGCGCACCATGCGGGAGTCGGTGCGGGCGTGGGACAGGATGTCGATGAAGTTGACCACCAAGACGCTCAGCGGCGTGGCGATGAAGGCATGGAATTCTTTAAGCAGGCGCTCGGCACCCTGTGAGTCGTTGATTTTGCGATAGGTGAAGGCCTCACGGCGACGGTAGCGGGCCATTTGCTCGCGCAGCAGGTCTTCTTCGTGCAGGTTTTTGCCTTCTTCCTCTTCTTCTTCCACCCAATAGTCGGGATACATCTTCTTGATCATCGCCGGCATGAGTCCGGCAAAAATTGCATTGCGGGCATAGCCCGTAGCCGTGGGCAGGATGCTCATACCGAGCGACTCGTCGATGTCGAAGTCGGTGGAGAGTTCTTCGCTCAACACGCGCCATTGGTCGAAGCGCAGATTGTCGAAAACCATCAGCACCACTTCCCGTCCGGCTCTGAGACTTGGGAACACCCGCCGGGAAATGACATCGGGGCTGAGCAGTGGACGCTCGCCGGGAGCTGCGGCCACCCATTCCTCATAGTGGCGGGCCACAAAGGCGGCAAAAGCCTTGTCGGCATCATGCCACTGGCTGCGCAGCATCTCACTCATTGCCTCGGGCGCATCGGAGAGTTCAAACTCCCAGCGCACAAGTTTTTTGTAGAGCGACATCCAGCCTTCGGCATCGAGCCCCTGACTGATGAGGCTGTCTATCTGCATAAACTCGCGGCGGTATGCCGTGCCGGCAGTCTCTGACCGAATGGCCTCGACGTGGATGTTTTTCTTCAGCGTGAGGAGTATCTGGTGGGGATTGACGGGCTTGAGCAGGTAGTCGGCAATCTGCGAGCCGATGGCTTGGTCCATAAGGTCTTCGGCCTCGTTTTTGGTGACCATCACCACGGGCACGGAGGGCGTGATGTCTTTGATGGCCGAGAGGGTTTCGAGGCCGCTCAGACCGGGCATATTCTCGTCGAGCAGGATGAGGTCGAACTTGTTTTGCCGACACGTCTCAATGGCATCGGCGCCGCTGACACAGGTCTGCACGTCGTAGCCTTTTTTTTCAAGGAAGACGATGTGACCGCGCAACAGTTCGATTTCATCGTCTACCCATAGCAAACGTCCATTGGTCATAATGAATAGTTTTTTTTGAGGGGCAAAGAGTCTAAGAGAATTTGAGCGGCCAAGTACGCCCTGAAAGGGCAGAAGACCATAGCCCAGGGCAGAGTGAGCGTAGCGAACGGCACCCTGGGTGGGTGTGGCCGATAATGTTCGCCCTGTAAGGGCAAAAGATTTATTGACTGTAACGCAACCATACTCATACTTTAATCATGCTTTTGCCCTTACAGGGCGCATTTTCGGTAATGTCTTTACCCAGGGTGCCGGCGTCACTACGTGCCGCCTCTGCCCTGGGCTATGGTCTTGTTGGGCCTTCAGCCCGCGCTTAGCCGCTCATAATCTCGTTGACTTTTTGACTTTTCGTCTCTTTGTCCCTTTGTTTTTTTGACTCTTTATCTCTACAGAGGGAAGAAGGGCCAGATGAGGGGAACAAACAGGGCCGTGAGCAGCAAGCAGATGAGGTTGAGCGGCAGGCCCACGCGCACAAAGTCGGCAAAGCGATAGCCGCCAACGCCTTGCACGATGAGATTGGTCTGATAGCCAATAGGCGTGGAGAAACTGGCCGAGGCGGCTATGCAGATGGTCACGAAAAAAGGCATGGGACTGGCACCCAACGCCTGGGCCATGGAGAGGGATATGGGGAAGGCCAAAGCCGCGGCGGCATTATTGGTCATCAACTCAGTGAAGAGATTGGTGATGACGTAGACCACCACGAGCAAAGCCGTGGGACCGAGGCTGTCGGTGAGCCCTACGGCCCAACCGGCCACAGCGTCGGCCATGCCTGAGTTTTGCATGGCCTTGCTCACGGCAAAGGCGGCGGCAATAGTGACGAGGATGTCCCAAGAGACAAACTTGGTGTATTTGCGTGCCGGAAAGATGCCGGTGACGGCCATCAAGGCGGTGGTGATGCAGACAAAGAAAAACATGTCGAGCCTGAACGAGCCCAAAGCGGCC
The DNA here is from genome assembly GCA_004557035.1 of Bacteroidales bacterium. GTDB lineage: Bacteria > Bacteroidota > Bacteroidia > Bacteroidales > Bacteroidaceae > Alloprevotella. Next base: position 9,865 of record SFFB01000016.1, read on the forward strand.
TTGACCGAGGGCAATTCGCCTATCGTGGCACCGGCCACCATCAAGACCACCAGCCCCACGGCCAGCCAGGCTTTGAAACGCCCCAACGAGGCTCCTTCGCCCTCGGAAGCCGAGACCATAAGAAAAAACGACGAGTCGCCCCAGTTGCTCATGAAGGCTTGGTCGGCCAACAAGACAAGGGTGTCGCCCTCACGGAAGCGCTCCGAACGCATATCGTGCATGATAAAGGTCTGACCGGCACGGCGTATCTCAACCAGCATGGCGCCGTATTTCTTAGGAAAATCAAAATCGCGCACCTTCTTGCCAATGGCCGGGAAGCGGGCGCCAAGCACCACCTCCACCCGCCGCAACTTGCCGCCGGCTTCTTGCTCGAGCGAGAGTTCTTCGGCCTGACGGTCAGCACGGTCTTGAGGCAACAGCAATGGCGAGACAAACGTGATGTAAAGCAGACCAACCACGGCGATAATCAATCCCACCTTGCCCAACTCAAACATAGAGAAGCCTTCAAAGCCCGACTCCACCACCATGCCGTTGACCACGAGGTTGGTGCTGGTGCCGATGAGGGTACACATACCGCCCAAGATGGTGGCATAAGAGAGGGGGATGAGAAATTTGGTGGCGGCCTGTCCGTGACGCTCGGCCCAGCGCTTGATCATAGGGGCAAAGATGACCACGACGGGGGTGTTGTTGAGAAAAGCCGAGATGAAAGACACGGCCGGCAACATGCGCAGATGGACACGCCGCACACCGGCCTGTCCCTGAGGCAACAGCCGCTCTATGAGACCGCCCAGCAGGCCCGACCGCCTCACGCCTTCACTCACCAAAAAGAGCAGGCCGACGGTGATCATCCCTTTATTGGAAAAGCCCTCAAGCATTTCTTTCGGTGTGAGTATGCCTAAACACATGAAAACGATGGAGGCCGTGAGCAGAATAAGCCCCGGGCGCATACACTCACGGATGAGGGCACCTATGGCAATGACCAAAACCACAATGACGATGAGACAATCAAACGACATAGTTCGGGAGGGGAAAGACTGGGTTTTAGTAAGGTTGATGGGTATGGAAGCGGCTGATAAGCGGCTTTGAAAAGTCGGGATGAGTGCAACGAAGAGCATTCAGTCGTAGCTATGCCACTTAAATCATTGCACTCTGTCGACAACAAACCACGGATTGTGCAGGTCGGGTTTGTTGTAGGTCAGCGGCGTACCTTCGGGATAAGCCAAGACTCGGGCACCGGCGCCTTCGGCCACAGCCTGACCGGCGGCTGTGTCCCACTCCATCGTGGGGGCCAAACGCGGATAGACGTCGGCTTCGCCTGAGGCCACCAGACACAGTTTGAGCGAACTGCCGGCTGAGACCAGACGCACCGCGCCATAACGACGGCGATAGTCTTCGACGAACTGCTCGGTCTCGGGAGAGAGATGGGAACGCGAAGCCACCACGACCTTCTCGGCAGAGCGCTTGATGACCCTCGCAGGCAAAGGCAGAGGGCGAGCCAACAGCTGGAACGTGGCAAAGTCGGGCTGAAGGGCATCGGTCAGAAATGTGGCCGTCCAGGCGCCGCCTAAGGCTGCACCGCCCACAAACATCACGCCCGTGGCCGGCGCAAAGACTACGCCAAAGAGCGGCCGGCCGGCTTCGACCAGAGCAATGTTGACGGTGAACTCGTCTGTGCGGCGGATAAACTCTTTGGTGCCGTCGAGCGGGTCGACCACCCACAGGCGCTCGTGGCGGCAACGCTCGGCATAGGGGGCGTGGCTGCCTTCTTCACTCAATATATAGATATCGGTGGAGGCCAAACACCGCACAATCACCTCGTGAGCCCGGCGGTCGGCCAAAGTGAGGGGAGAGTTGTCGGCCTTGTGGGTCACCTCCCATCCGGCTTCTCCGGCGTCGTAGACGTCCAAAATCTGCCATCCGGCGGCCACGGCGGCCGTAAAGGCCTTGGTCACCAAAAGGCCCAAAGGCGAAGAATCAATATCGCGAATGTTGGTCATGATGCTTAAGGATTGGTTATCTGCACGATGCCCAAGGCAGCGTTGTAGGTGATGTGATAGCGCAACATCTTTCGGCCACCGGCTTCAGACGAGACGTGGCCACCGTTGTTCAAGTCGTAGGTCCGGTGGCAACGCGAGCAGTTCATCGTGGTGGTTGTGGCGAAAGAGAGGCGGCGGGTCAAGGCATTGTCGGCATTACAATTGGGACAGGCCAAATCATAGGCCACGGGGGCGCTGCCGGTCTGCATATCGGGCACGGCTGGAATACCCACCACAAAGCCGGCGACATACTTCGGCCGTACGCGATTGTCTAGTTCCGTTAACGGGTCGGACGGACAGGTCTGGCCGTCGCTGCCTTTAAAGACGAAACAGCCGTTGGAGACCTCTATGGAGCAGAACATGCCGGGATTGCTTAAAGCCGAATGAAGCGGAGCGGCGGTGAAGACGCGGTCATACTTCAACCAAGCGCGCCCGGCAGCATAAAAGCCATCCACATCCGTATCGCCACACGACACGAATGCCAACATAGCAATGACACTCATAATGACCGTCCTGAGTTTCATCGTTTCTATCCTTTTCGTCGCGTTGAGGCGTTGATGTTTGGGCTTCGTGACTTTATTTCAACAACTCCTGCTCGGCCTGAGCCACCTTTTCGAAACCGAAACGTCTATAGGTGGCTTCCATCAGTGCCGCCACGCGGTCGTTGCAAAGGTTGCCGATGCTGCCGGCGTGGGTGTGATGAATGTTTTTGTCGGGAGTGAAACAGCCTTTCTCTATGTCAAGTCCCACTTTCTTATAGGCGTCGCGGAAAGGCATGCCTGCCGTGGCCAAGCGATTGACTTCCTCGACAGAGAACATGGCATCGTAGCAAGGATTGTCCAGGATGTGTTCGTTCACCTTTATGCGCTGAATGATGTAGGTGGCCATACGCAGACACTGGAGCAACTGGTCGAAGGCAGGCAGAAAGACCTCTTTGATTTCTTGCAAGTCGCGGAAATAACCACAAGGCAAATTGTTGATGATGAGCGTGATCTGCGTAGGCAGCGCCTGCAACTTGTTGCAACGGGCACGGATGAGCTCAAACACGTCGGGGTTTTTCTTGTGCGGCATAATGCTTGAGCCGGTGGTGCACTCGTCGGGCAACTTGATGAAAGCAAAGTTTTGCGAACTGAACATACAGGCATCAAAGGCCATCTTGGCCACGGTGCCAGCTATGCCGGCCAAAGCGAAGGCGACGTTACGCTCATTCTTGCCGCGCCCCATCTGGGCATACACCACGTTATAGTCCATTGAGTCGAAGCCCAGGAGCCGGGTGGTCATCTCTCGATCGAGGGGAAACGAAGAGCCATAGCCGGCAGCCGAGCCCAAGGGATTGCGGTTGGTGGTGCGGTAGGCAGCTTCGAGCAAGACGAGGTCGTCGGCCAAACTCTCGGCATAGGCTCCGAACCACAGGCCGAAACTCGACGGCATAGCCACCTGCAGATGCGTGTAACCGGGCATCAACACGTTTTTATATTGCTCGCTCTGCGATTGCAAGGCTTCAAAAAGCGTGCGAACGGCCTCGGCCACCTCGCGGATACGGTCGCGGGTGAAGAGTTTAAGGTCCACAAGCACCTGGTCGTTGCGCGAACGGCCGCTGTGTATCTTTTTACCCACATCGCCCAATTGCCGCGTGAGCATCAATTCCACTTGTGAGTGCACATCCTCAATGCCGTCTTCGATGACGAAGTCGCCGCTTTGCGTGGTGGCATAAATATCCTTCAAAGCAGCCAACAAGATGTCGCGCTCGGCCTCTGTGAGCAGACCGACTGAGGCCAACATAGTGACATGAGCCATCGAGCCCATCACGTCGTAAGGCGCAAGCATCAGGTCGAGCACCCGGTCGTTGCCCACCGTGAAACGGTCTATTTCTTCAGCCACAACGGTGGTCTTCTGCCAGAGTTTAGCGCCGCCAAGCGTATCGTTTTGTGTGGTATTCATTATAAAGGTGTTTCGATAGTTAAGTCTGTTGTTGGTAGGTTAAATCGTAAAACCCTGCGATGCGGCTCCGCCGTCGACAGATGCGGCGATGATGCTGGCCAATCCCTCGGCCGTTTGACCCAAAGGCTTTGAAATCATGGCTTTCATAAAGAAATTGACTTCTGCGCCTACGGTCACTCGCATCTTGGAACCTTCGCCTTCGGGCAAAATCTGTATCCAGACATACAACTCAATAGGTGCGCCCTCGCCGGCCATTTTGATGCAATCCGACTCACGCTCAATGATGCGCAGGGCAATCTCTCCGACGGGTGACTGAATGGTGACGGTGTCTTCTGTAAAGGTCATCGTCTTGACATATTCGCCAATCTGCTCCACCTTGTCGGCAGGCACTCGCTCGGCCAACTTGGCACGGGCCTCGGGGTCTTCAAACTTCGTCTTCAGGGCCTCAAGGTTTCTGAGGTCAGACAGGCGGGCATACACCTCGTCGGCCGGGCGGCTCAGGTGTTTGACTTCACTGGTCGTCTTGGTTAGACTCATATATAATATATAGGTAGATAATGGTTGCTGAAAAAGGGATTAGTCCACGGCCAACAGGATGTAGGCCAACGAGGCGCCACTAATGATGACCCAAAGGGCAATGCCAAGCAGCATAGGCCGCAGACCGACACGGCGGAGCGTGGCACGAGACAAGGCGGCACCTATGAAGAACATCGTTATCGTCAGACATTTGCGTGCCAACCCATTGACGGCTTCACCAACAGGCTGCAGGGAGGTGCCTTCAATAAAATAGGTGTTGACCACAAGGGCCACGATAAAGAAGATAATAAAGAGAGGCACACTAAACCGGCGGCCCTTGGCCTTGAAAAACCAGGCTGTGAAGAGCGTCAAAGGCACAATCCAGAGCGCACGCGTCAGTTTGATGGTCGTGGCTATCTCAAGGGCTTCTTCGCCATAGGCCTGGGCTGCACCGACCACAGAACTGGTGTCGTGGATGGCTATGGCCGACCACGTGCCGAACTGGTGTGGCGAGAGACCAAGACTGTGGCCCATTGGCGGGAAGATGAAAAGGGCAATGGCATTAAGCACAAAAACCGTGGCGAGAGCCACAGACATATCACAGTCTTTGGCGCGCATCACAGGGCCTACAGCAGCAATGGCCGAACCGCCACAAATGGCCGTGCCGGAACTGATGAGGTAGGAGGTGTCGCGTTCGGCCTTAAACACCTTTATGCCCAACCAGACGCCAATGGCCAGCGTGCCGGCCACTGAGGCGATGGTAAAGAGCATGCCGTCACTGCCGGACTTGATGGCACTGTGCAGGTTCATGCCAAAGCCTAAGCCCACCACGCTGTATTGCAGCAGATATTTCGACATCAGTTTGTTGAAACGCGGATAAGCCTCACCTAAGCCCAAGGCAAAGACCAAGCCGGCGAAAAGCGCCACCGGTGGCGTCACACAAGCTGCCAAGGCATGACCACCGGGCACATAGTCGGCCATCACAAAGGTTGTGATGAGGCATACCAGCAAGATATAGATGATTTTATTACGCATAGTCTTACAGTTTTGCTCCCGGCTCGATGCGCACAGCATGGGTGACGTTCTTTATCTCTTTGAGCGTCTTGCATATCCGCTCAACGTCGTCGGTGCCAGACACGGTAACATCGAGCGTACCGTTGAAAATGCCGTCGTGAGTCTCAATGGTGATGCGGTTAATCTGACACTCGAGGTCAGTATGCAAGGCATCGGCTATGGCATACAGCACGCCCTTGCTGTCCACGCCTTTAATACGCAGGCGACAAACGAATGAGGGAGCACCGGGATGTACGTTCCAGCTGCAGGCTATGATGTCGTCGCCGTGGCGTGTCTTGTGCTTCATAGCCGTAGGACAACTGCGCAGGTGTATCTCTATCTGACCTTTGGGATTGATGTAGCCGAGGATGTCGTCGCCGGGGATGGGACGGCAACAAGGGGCAATGACGCAACGCGAAAGGGTTTCGTCGTCGAGTACAAGGGTTTTCTTTTTGTTGAGGTTTCGGGCAAAGGTCTTGTTGTCTACGACCTCGGTTGTGGCTGCGGCAGGTGTGTTTTGGGCGGGTTCGGGAGTGGATGGTGTAGACTTTCGGCCAATGGGGAAAGGTATGTAGCGTCTCCAACCGCTACTCTGGCGGTGGGTGCCACGTATCTGGTCAATGTCGGCACTGCCCAAGGTGAAGTGTCCTTCGGCCAAAGCCACGCACAAGTCTTCACGCGAATTCAGTCCGTGGAGTCGGGCCAGACTATCCGTCATCTTGACATCGGCCTCAAGGTCGTTTTGCTTGGCAAAGTCAGTCAGAATGGCTTCGCCGCGCTTGACATTTTCTTTGCGTGCCTTGCGCAGATAGGCCTGTATCTTGTTGCGTGCCTTGGCGGTGGTAACAAAGTCGAGCCACTCTGCCTTGACGTTTTGTGTTTCGATAGTGATAATCTCCACCTGGTCGCCGCTGCCGAGCTGGTGGTTGAGGGGTACAAGCTGGTGGTTGACTTTCGCACCAAAGCAGTGGGTACCCATGAAAGAATGAATGGCAAAAGCGAAGTCGAGCACAGTAGAACCGGCGGGCATCTTCTTGATTTCACCTTTTGGCGTGAAGACGAGGATTTCGCCCACATAGAGTCCGAGTTTGATGGTGTCGAGCAGGTCGAGGGTGTCGGGTTGCGGGTCGTCGAGTATTTCTCTTATGGAACTGAGCCAGCGATCGAGCTCGCCTTCGTCATAGGGGGCGTCTTTGTCTTTATATTTCCAGTGGGCTGCAAAACCTTGCTCGGCAATGTCGTCCATACGGTCAGACCGTATCTGCACTTCAATCCATTTGCCCTGGCGGCTCATAAAGGTATTGTGTAGGGCCTGATAGCCGTTGGCTTTAGGTGCCGAGAGCCAGTCTCTGAAGCGTGTGGGATGGGGAGTGTAGATCTTGGTGAGGGCGCCATAGATGCGATAGCTTTCGTCTATCTCTGCAGAGCGATCGGATGGGGAGAAGATGATGCGGCACGCCAGAATGTCGTAGACTTCCTCAAAGGTAACGTGCTTCTTCTGCATCTTGTGCCAGATAGAATAGGGACTTTTGACGCGTGCCTTTATCTGGTAGCTCACGCCCAAGTTGTCGAGTGCCTCGGCAATGGGTTTGGTGAAGTCTGTAAAGATATTCTCACGCTCCGGGGCGGTCTCCTCAAGTCGTTTGGTCACCTCGGCATAGTCTTCAGGATGCTCATACTTGAAACTGAGGTTCTCGAGTTCGGTCTTGATCTTACCCAAGCCGAGACGGTCGGCAATGGGGGCGAAGATATAGATGGTTTCGCTTGCGATTTTGTATTGTTTGCGCGGCAGCATGCTCGAGAGCGTGCGCATATTGTGCAAGCGGTCGGCGATTTTAATAAGAATGACGCGGATGTCGTCGCTCATGGTGAGCAGCAGCTTCTTGAACGTCTCTGCCTGGAGCGAAGCCTGTTCGCCGAAGATGCCTCCCGAAATTTTGGTCAAGCCTTCCACGATGGCGGCCACCTTGTCGCCGAAGAGGTTGGCCAGGTCTTCGTTGGTATAGTCGGTATCTTCTTCAACGTCGTGAAGCAGGGCGGCACAGATAGACGTAGACCCAAGTCCTATTTCGCCGCACACAATTTGTGCCACGGCTATGGGGTGGAGGATGTAAGGTTCGCCCGAGAGTCGCCTCACGCCTTTGTGGGCTTGCTTGGCAAAATTAAAAGCCTTGGTGATGACGTCTACCTTGCGACGGTGATTGGAGTTGAGATAGGTTTCTATGAGATGGTTGAACGCGGCCGAAATCATGGCCTCGTCTTTTGCCTCACCCGTTAACTCTTCAATATTGGTTTTGTGGTCTTTGTCGGTCATAGTTGCTTCGGCTTTTAATGAGGTGGATGTTGGCGGCAGAGCCGGCTGTCTGCTATTTCACACGGATTTTTTGTCCGGGCTTTATCATATTGCTCTTCATGGAGTTGAGTTTCTTGATTTTTTCCACGGTGGTGTTGTGACGGCGAGCCAATTCATAGAGCGAGTCTCCCGATTTGATGGTCACGGAAGAGCCTTTGCCCTTGGTTTTCTTGGCGTTTTTGCTTTGCCGAGCCTGGCGTTTGGCATTGTTGCTGGCCTGACGGCTGTTGGTTTTGGTCGTGGTTCGCTGGGCCACTCGTGTGTCTGCCTTTGCCGGGACGGCCTTGGGCACGCTGGCCAGATAAACGTCGGCTTTGTAGTTGTAGACGCTGTCGCCGAGTTCGAGCAGGGCGAGTGTCTTGTCGGCCGGCAGGCGCAGAGCACAAGGTTCGGGACGGCCGCCGGGAATGATGTCGGTGAGGTATTGGGGATTGAGCAAGCGTATTTGCGCGCTGTCAACGCCTGTAAGGGCGGCGATTTGCCCCACGTGGAGATTGCGCTCCACCATGATGGTGTCGGTCTCGGCCGGCAGGGTAGCTTCTTGTGGCTGAATGCTGTGCTGGCAATAATAGTTCATCACGTAGTTGGCCGCGATGAAAGCAGGCACATAGCCACGCGTCTCCTGGGGCAGGTAGGGATAAATGGTCCAATAGTCTTTGATACCATCGGCCCGGCGAATGGCTTTGTTCACATTGGTGGGGCCACAATTATAAGCGGCCAGGGCGAGCATCCAGTTGCCGTAGGTGTTGTAAAGGTCGCTCAGATAGCGCGCTGCAGCACGCGTGGACTTGACCGGGTCGCGCCGCTCGTCGACGAGGCTGTTGACCGTGAGGTCATACTTGCGGGCTGTGGGCAGCATAAACTGCCAGAGACCGACGGCTCCGGCACGGCTCACGGCACTGGGATCAAGACCCGACTCGATGACGGGCAGATATTTCAGTTCGAGCGGCAGGCCCTCGAGATCGAGTGCTTCTTCAAAGAGCGGAATATAGAACTGCCCCTGACCGAGCATATACGACACAGACGGACTGAGGCGGCCGGTGTATTGCTCGATGTAGTCTCTGACCACTTGGTTATAGGGCATATCGATGACCGTGGGCAGGCGTTTGAGTCGCTCGCGGTAGACGTCGTCGGTGGTCTTTGTGGTGTCAACGGCAACGGGCGACGCAGTCTCTGCCTGCAGGTATCCGACGGAGTGGGTCAGTTCGGGCAGATTGGCGTCGTCGTTGTTTTGGGCGCCCGTGGTGGTGGCCAGGGCGGCCAAGGTGAGTGAGAAGATATATCTTAAAGATTTCATACGATGGGAGTTTTGTGGTAAGGCTCTGCCCTTGGTCAGAAGCTCAGACTGCACCCCACGCCATAGGCGCCCTGCCCGCGTGTGGAAAGTGTGCCTTGCGGTGGGTTGATGACAGCAGGCGCCAGGCGCATAGTGAGGTCGGGCGTGATGTCGAACTCAGAGAGTTGGGCGTCGACATAGGCGTCGATGACCGAGAGCAAGTAGACGCCGACGAAGCAGAAGGCGCTCAGGTCGCGGTAGCGGCGGTAGTAGTCTTTCTTGCGTTTGAAGAGGCTCTTGAACTGCTCTTCGCGGCCGGTGATATCATATCGGGGCGGCAACATGTCGAGGTAGCTCTTCGTGTTGGGGTCGTCGTCCATGATGTCGAGATAGGCCTGCGAATAGTCGCGATACATCTGGCTGTTCCACATAAAGGCGTAGGTGCAACCGAGAAATCCGCCGTAGATGATGGGCAGTTTCCAATATTTGCGGTTATAGATTTGGCCGGCACCGGGCAAGACGAGCGAGAGCCAAAGTGCCCTTTTGGGGTCGGGCACAAAGCGTACGGGCTTTTGGGCTTTCATCTCTTTCTCGGTCTGCCGTAGCTGGATGGTGTCTACGTCGACTTTGGCCATCAGCGTGTCGGTCACGGCAAGCGGCATCACGCTGTCGGTCGTGGCCGAGTCGGTCTGTATTGTCATCGACAGGCCATTCTGTGGCCAATCGAAGGCACACGATGCCCTCTGACTGGTGGCAGCCACGGCCCATACCGGAACGAGCAACCACGCCACCAAGGCCAGGCAGCGTTTGGTCCATTTGTTGGCCGCGCGGGCGGCTCGTGTGTCAATGTCTGATTTCATCGAGGAGCGCCACGAGTCTTTCGAGTTCGTCGTCAGAGTCGAACGTGATGGATATTTTGCCTTTGCCGCGTGCCGAGCGCGTCATTTGCACTTTGGTCTTAAAGAATTCGGAGAGTTTGGAAGTGAGCATCTTGTACTCTTCGGGGAGTTTGACGCGGCCCGCGTCGGGTTTGTCTTTGTCTGAAGGATCTTCGTCGGCAGCGGCCTGCTTCATGGCACTGACGAGTTCTTCCACCTGGCGCACGGAATAGCCTTTGGCCTTGATTTCTCTGAAGAGTTTCACCTGCTCAGAGGGTTTGTCGAGCGAGAGCAAGGCGCGGGCATGGCCGTTGTCCACCTCGCGGTTTTTAAGCGCCACCTGCACCTGTGCCGGCAGTTTGAGCAGACGCAGGAAGTTGGCAATCGTGGCGCGTTTCTTGCCTACGCGCTCGGCGAGTTGCTCTTGCGTGAGATGACACACGTCGATGAGGTTTTTATAGGCCAGGGCTATTTCGATGGCGTTGAGGTCTTCGCGTTGTATGTTTTCGACCAAGGCCATCTGCATCATGTTCTCGTCGTCGGCCGAGCGGATATAGGCCGGTATGGTCTTGAGTCCGGCACGCTGTCCGGCACGCCAGCGCCGCTCGCCGGCAATGATCTGATAGCGGCCGCCGGGCATTTCTCTCAGCGTGATGGGCTGGATGATGCCTATCTGTTTGATGCTCTCGGCCAACTCGCCGAGGGCCACGTCGTCAAATTCGCGGCGAGGCTGGTTGGGGTTGGCGTCGATGCGGTCAATATCAATCTCGCCCACCGACGTAGAGCCACCGATGAGGGGTTCTTCAGAAGAGATGAGCGCATCGAGACCGCGACCGAGGGCGGGCATTTTGGATTTTCCGGTCATAGGGCTGCGGGCTTAGTTTTTGTTGATGATCTCTCGTGCCAGTGCCAGATAGTTTTTGGCGCCTGTCGAGGTGGCGTCGTAGAGTATGGCAGGCAGGCCGTGGCTGGGGGCTTCCGAGAGTTTGACGTTGCGCTGGATGACGTTCTTGAAGACCAGCTCCTGGAAGTGCCTTTTCACCTCGTCGTAGATTTGGTTGGCGAGCTTCAGGCGCGAGTCGTACATCGTGAGCAAGAAGCCTTCGATTTCGAGCGCGGGATTGAGTTTTTTCTTGATGAGTTTGATGGTGCCGAGCAACTTGCTGATGCCCTCAAGGGCAAAGTATTCGCACTGTACGGGTATGATGACCGAACCAGCGGCTGTGAGCGAGGCCACGGTGATGAGTCCGAGCGACGGCGAGCAGTCAATGAGCGTATAGTCGTAATCGTCGGCCACCGAGGCAAGCATATTCTTGAGGATATACTCTCTCTGAGGGAGGTTGAGCATCTCCACTTCGGCACCCACGAGGTCGATGTGCGAAGGCACGATGTCGAGGTGGAGCGTGTCGGTGGTGTAGACGGCTTCTTTGACGTCGCATCGGCCCACGAGGCAGTCATAGATGGAGCGGTCGGTGTGGTTGATGTCTACGCCGAGGCCCGACGAAGCGTTGGCTTGGGGGTCGGCATCAATCACGAGCACCCTCTTTTCAAGTGTGGCGAGCGACGCGGCAAGGTTGATGGCCGTGGTGGTTTTTCCCACACCGCCTTTCTGGTTGGCAATTGCAATGATTTTTCCCATAGAAGTCTGTTGATGAAAGGTTTGGAAGGCACGGATGTGGTCGCCGACCGGATTCGTGAGTCATTCCTCCCCTTGCCTGTTCTCTGCACTGTGTTTGAGTAGCCGCGCCCTATCGGAAACGCGCCACTTCGCAAGAGTGTCTAAGGCGTGGGGCAAAGTTAGCAATTATTTTTCGTACACAGCGCGCCAACAGGCCGGTGTTTTCTCGCGCCTGCCGCAGTCTGAGGGGCTTTGGGCGCTATGTCTGTCGGCCTTACTGCCCCTACGGCCGCCGGATATCAGTGGCGCTGAGACGGTGGCGTTTTGTTCAAGAAGGCGGGTCGGGGATGACGGCCTCTCAGTGTTTTTCAAAATCATTGGGACTATTTCACAAAAACACCGCAAACTGTCAAAGAATTTAAATGGATAGATCAAAACCTTCTTATTCTATTGATAAACAATACTTTATATATTAAAAAACCTCTTCCATTAGGCTAAAAGTTGCGTGAATGGCCAATAATCGTTCCGCTCATAGGCTTTGAAACGGCCCGGAATAGGGCGCGGATTTTCTGTCCTTATGCCAAGAAAAACTGTCCTTATGCCCGTAGCGGCCGGAAAGTCACAAAAAAAGCCCCGAAGGGCCTGCATTGTATTTCCTTTTCACAAATATACCTCCCCAAAGCCACGCGGCCAAAAGACAAAAAGGGCCTCGGACGCTCAGCTTGGGCCGTGGAGTTTTTGACTGCGGCGATATTTTTAGTAATTTTGCTCTCTATAGTGGCTCAAGGCTTCAACGCCGGCTCACGCCTCATTCAGACTCTATGGAAAAACCCTATATTCTCATTTCAAACGACGACGGCATCTCTGCTCCGGGACTCAATTTTCTCGTCGAAACGCTACGGCCTCACGCCGACTTGCTCGTGGTGGCTCCCGACGGGCCGCGCTCAGGGATGTCTATGTCGATAACCTCGCGCGACCCACTGCGCTACCGCAAGGTGGAAGAGAGCGACGGGCTCACCCGTTACAGTGCCAGCGGCACACCGGCCGACTGCATCAAGATGGCGCTCAACCGCTTCATCAAGCGGCGGCCCGACCTCATCATCGGTGGCATCAACCACGGCGACAACTCGTCGGTCAACGCCCACTATTCGGGCACAATGGGTGTGGCCATCGAGGGCGGTTTGCAGGGTTATCCCAGCGTGGCCTTCTCGCTCTGCAACATACGTCACGATGCCGACTTCACGCCAATGGCGCCCTATCTGGTCGACCTCACTTTCAAGGCCATCGCTATGGGCATGCCGGCTATGACTTGCCTTAACATCAACTTCCCCGACGGCGGCCACTACAATGGCGTGAAAGTTTGCCGTATGGCCCACAGCCGTTGGGTCAACGAGATTGTGGCTTGCAAGCATCCTCACGGCGGCGAGTATTTTTGGCTGGGCGGCGAATGTGAAGAGCTCGAACCGGAGGCCGAAGACACCGACCGCTGGGCCTTGGCCCACGGCTACGTGGCCATCACGCCGACCACGCTCGACGTCACGGCCTACGGCCTCATAGACGTGATGCGCTCACTGCTCTGACCAGCGAAAAGCCTCCCGCGCGCGTGCGCGTATATATTATAGGAGTGTTTGAGGCTCCAAAACTTTCTTCTTCCCCCACCCCACTGCCATGAAATATTTCTTGATTGCCGGCGAAGCCAGCGGCGACCTCCATGCCGCCCGACTAATGAAAGCCCTCAAGGCCAAAGACGCCCAAGCCGAGTTCCGCTTCATCGGCGGCGACGAGATGTCGGCCGTGAGCGACGGGCGGTTTCGCCATTTCAGCACCCTGGCCTTTATGGGGTTTATCCCTGTCATCTGCCACCTGCGCACCATCTTGCGCGGCATGGTGGAGTGTCGCCGCGAGATTGAGACTTGGCGACCCGATGCCGTGATTTTGGTGGACTATCCGGGGTTCAACATGAAGATGGCGCGACACGTGACGCGCAAAGCCCTTTGTCCGGTCTACTATTATATTGCCCCCAAAGTCTGGGCCTGGAAAGAGCATCGCGTCAAGGCTCTGCGCCGCGACGTGAACCATCTCTATCTCATCTTGCCCTTTGAAACGGACTTTTTCGTCAAAAAGCACGGGCTGAAGGCTACTTACGTAGGCAACCCGACGCGAGACGAAATCGCCGAATACCTTCAGGCGCATCCCCGCCGCTCACCCCGCCGGGGACTGGTGGCACTGCTGCCGGGCTCGCGCCAACAAGAAATCAAAGACAACCTCTCGCGTATGGTCAAGGCGGCACGGGCCGTTGACCAAGAGCGACAGGCCGCTAACCCCGACCAGCCGCGCCTGCATTTGGTGGTGGCCGCAGCGCCGTCGGTGCCGCTTTCGCTCTATGAAGAAGTGCTCCGCCAAGGCGGCGTGGCACCCACTGACGCCGACATCGTATGTGGAGAGACGTGGCGCATACTCTCAGAGGCCGAAACCGCCATGGTGACCAGCGGCACCGCCACGCTCGAGACGGCACTCTTCGGGGTGCCACAGGTGGTGTGCTACCACGTGGCTGCCGGACCACTGGTGTCACTGCTTCGCAAATGGTTGCTCCACGTGCCGTTTGTCTCGCTCGTCAATCTGATTTGTGGCCGAGAGGCGGTGCGCGAACTGGTGGCCGGCAACATGACGCCCCGAACCCTCCGCGAGGGACTGGCAGAAATCTTGCCCGGTGGCAGCCGACGCGAAGCCGTATTGGCCGGTTACGCTGAACTGGAAACGAAAATCGGACAACCCGGAGCGCCCGACCGCTGCGCCGAAGACATCATCAAAAAACTAAACGCCGACGCCACGACAAAAGGCTAAACACCCACTGTATGACTTCTCCATCTCTCATCCATATCAACCTGCCCGCCCGTCTGCAAGGCACCATCAGCCTGCCCACGTCGAAGAGCATCTCGGCGCGGGCGCTGACCATCTCGGCCCTGACAGGCGGCACACAGCCCCAGGGTCTCTCCGACTGCGACGACACCCACGCGCTCCAAGCGGCCATTGCCCATCGACCGGCCATCATCGACATCGGTGCGGCCGGTACAGCCATGCGCTTTGGCACGGCGCTCTTTGCCTGCACACCGGGAGAGCACGTCCTGACAGGTTCGCCGCGTATGCTGGAACGCCCCATAGGCCTGCTTGTTGATGCCCTGCGAAGCCTGGGTGCCGACATCACTTATGAAGGCACTGAGGGATTTCCGCCGCTGCGCGTCAAAGGTCATCCGCTCAAAGGTGGCCACACGACCATCCCGGCGTCGGTGAGTTCGCAATACATCTCAGCCCTGCTGATGATAGCCCCCACTATGACCGAAGGCCTCACGCTCACACTCGAAGGAGAGATTGCCTCGCGACCCTATATCGACATGACGCTGGCCATTATGAAAGCCTATGGCGCTCAGGCTGACTGGACGGCCGAGGGACAAGCCATACGCGTGGCAGCCGGCGGCTACCGCCCCACAGAATGGACGGTGGAGCCAGACTGGAGCGCGGCGTCGTACTGGTATGAGATGGTAGCGCTCAGCGACGACTCCGAGGCTTGCATTTGCCTTAAAGGCCTTCGCGCCAAAAGCCTGCAGGGTGACAGTTGCATCAGTCAAATTTTCATTCCGTTAGGTGTCAAGACCACGTTTACGGACGAAGGAGCCGTGCTCACCAAGACAGCAGCTGTCGAAAGCCTTGACTTCGACTTCACCCATTGCCCCGACCTGGCACAGACGGTCGTGGCGACGTGTGCAATGATGGGCGTGGCGTTTCACTTCAACGGACTGAAAAGTCTGAAGATTAAAGAGACCGACCGCATAGTGGCCCTGCAGACCGAACTGCGGAAACTGGGCGTGGAAGTGGCAGCCGACAACGAGAGTATGACGCTGACGCCCGCCACAGCGGCTCTTGTCAAGGCTAAACTCAGAGCACAAACCGCCCAAGCCTCAACCCCCATCGCCACATACGCCGACCACCGCATGGCCATGGCTTTCGCGCCCTGCGCCTACCGTTTCCCCGGACTCGCCATCGCCCATCCAGAGGTGGTGAGCAAGTCTTACCCCGCCTTCTGGGCCGACCTGGAGCGCGTGGGTGCCACCATTGAAAAAGCCTAAATCTTCCACTCCCTTCTTTCATCTCCACCATGACTCCGCTCCTTATCAGTCTCATTGCCCTCGCGCTTTTTGCCCTCATCGCCGGCTTGGTCCGTGGGTGGTGGTATAAACGCCGCGGTGAGCCGGTGCCCGACATACAAAAGGCAAGGCAGGAGGGCTGTTGCGGTCAGCACGAAGTGTGCGAGAAAGAAAGTCTGCTCGCCGCCGTGAGCAAGGAGGTGGAATATTATGACGACGAAGAGCTCGACCGCTTTGCCGGCAAAAGTTCCGACCAATACACTCCGGAAGAAGCCGAACAGTTTCGCGACGTGCTCTACACGATGCGCGGCGAAGAAGTGGCCGGCTGGGTGCGCTCACTCACCCTGCGCGGCGTCACGCTGCCTGACGAAGTGAAAGACGAAGTGTTGATGATTGTGGGCGAACGCCGCCAATGATCAGCCCCAACCTTTTCAGAACCCCATGCTACACTATACGTTTTTCCAACATGCCCTCGTAGGGAGCCTGCTCTGCTGCATCATCTGCGCCATGATAGGCACCTACATCGTGACCCGCCGCATGGTGATTGCCGGCGGCGGCATGGCCCATGCGGCATTGGGCGGCGTGGGCATTGGCGCCTACTTCGGATTTTCTCCGCTATGGGGCGCCGCGGCTTTCGCTCTGCTGTCCGGGCTTGGCATAGAGGCACTTACCCGTCGGCGCGTCAGAGAAGACTCGGCCATAGCGATGATATGGACGCTGGGTATGAGTGTGGGCATTCTCTTTGCCTATCTCACGCCGGGGTTTATGACCGACCTGCCGGCCTATCTCTTCGGCGATGTGCTCGCCGTGAGCCGCGACGATTTGGTCTATCTCAGTCTGCTCGCCGTGGTGACCGGTTTGTTTTTTGCCTGTTTCATGCGGGTCATCATTGCCGTGGCCTACGACCGCGACTTTGCACAGACGCGCCGCCTACCGGTGCGGTTTGTCGAGATAGTGCTCACGGCTCTCACGGCCTTGGCCATAGTGGGCTGTCTGCACACCGTGGGCATCGTGCTCGTCATCTCACTACTCTCTGTGCCTCAGATGACGGCGTCGCTCTTTGCGCGGACTTTTCGCGGCATCATCCTGCTCTCGGCCGTCTTTGGCTACGCCGGTTGCCTCTGCGGTCTGTGGCTGTCGGCCCTTATCGGCGTACCCAGCGGCGCGGCGATTATCTTAAGCGCCATTACGCTCTATTTTTTGTGCAGAGCAATAAAAGCCCTTTGTCTGCGTTTTAATAAATACGGGAAAGCATCCGGCCAAGACGGCCACACGCCTTCTCCACACCATCTCTAATCTTCCCTCTCTCGTGAAACACCGCCAGCTGCCCTACTCTTTCTTTACGGCTTGCGTCGTTGTGCTCTGCATGACGATGTGCGGCTGCTCGACCAAGAAAAACACGGCAGGCACGCGTTTCTGGCACAGCTTCACGGCCCGCTATAACACCTATTTCAACGGCAACGAGGCCTACAAGACAGGGCTTAGCGAAAAAGAGAAAAGCCACAACGACAACTTCACGACACGCATTCCCGTTTTTCTTGTGGGCAACGAACAGTCACGTCTGACCGGCAAAGGGCAGTTTGAAACGACCATCACGAAATGCGAGAAAGCCATCCAACTGCACTCCATCAAACGCCGACCACAGGTGAAGGCTGACAAACGCCGCTCGCCCAAGATGAAGACCTATCTGAGCCGCAAGGAATTTAACCCCTTCCTAAAAAACGCTTGGCTGCTTATGGGCCGGGCACAATTCCAAAAGGGCGACTTCCTCGAGGCAGCCTCAACCTTCTCTTACATCACCCGCCACTATGCCGCCGAACCCGAGGTGGTGGCAGAGGCCCGCATCTGGCTGGCCCGAAGTTACGCGCAAGAAAACTGGTATTATGATGCAGAAGACGCCCTCGGCCGCTTGAAAAACGACTCTTTGGCCCCACGCCTGCGCAAAGAGAAAGACGCCACCACGGCCGACTTGCTCTTGCGACAGGGCCGTTTGCAAGAAGCCTTGCCCTATTTGAGGCAGACGGCACGCAAGGAGAAGCGCAAACTGCAAAAGGCCCGTCTGTATTTTCTCTTAGGGCAGGTGGAAACCGAACTCGGTCACGACGCGGCCGCCTATAAGGCCTATCAAAAGAGCCTGCGACAGTCGCCTCCCTATCCTATGGCGTTCAGCGCCCGCATCAAACAGACCGAAGTGTCCGCCCCCGGCAAAGGCGGCAAAAAGGCCGTGGCCAAACTCAAGCGTATGGCCCGCTCGGCCAACAATAAGGACTTCCTCGACCAGGTGTATTACGCGATGGGCAATGTCTATCTGATGGATGCCGACACGCTTGCCGCCATCTCTGCCTACGAGCAGGGACGGGCTAAAAGCAAGAAAAGCGGCATCGAAAAAGGCATCTTGCTGTTGCGCCTCGGCGAACTCTATTGGGAGCGTGCCGAATACGACAAAGCCCAAGCGTGCTACGGTGAAGCCATCGGTATGATAGACAAAACCTACCAAGGCTACGAAGACATCAGCCGCCGCTCGAAGGTGCTCGACCGCCTTGTGCCTCACACGTCGGCCATTCACCTGCAAGACAGCCTATTGGCACTGTCAGTGATGAGCGACGACGAGCGCAACGCAGCCATTGACCGCGTCATCGAGATGCTGAAGAAAAAAGAAGAGGCCGAGCGCCGCGCCCGTGCCGACTCTGTGGCCGACGCCGCCAAAGCGGCAGGCGGTGGCGGCAACAATGCCACCAACAAACCCACTACTGACAATCAAGACGCCAAGACTTGGTTTTTTTACAATCCTATGATGGTGGCGCAGGGCAAAGAGGCCTTCCAAAAGTCGTGGGGACGAAGGAAAAACGAGGACAACTGGCGCCGCTCCAACCGTACTGTACTGGCCTCAACCGACAACGACAGTGAAGACGACAACACTGAAGAGCAGACCGAAGAGGCCACCGACTCTGCCAGTCTTTCACCCGAAGAGAAAAAGACCCAAGAAGAAGCCGACGACCCGCACAAGCGTGCCTACTATATGGCACAAATCCCCTTCAGCGAAGAGGCCAAGGCCGCCTGTCACACTATCATACAAGATGCGCTCTATGAGGCAGGCGTCATCGAAAAAGACCAACTCGAGGACTTCCCGCTGGCCGCACGCACGCTGACGCGACTGGAGCGCGACTACCCGCAATTTGAGCGACGCGAAGACGTGCTCTATCAACTTTTCCTGCTTTATTCACGATGGCAAAAAGCCACCGAGGCCGACCATTACCGCCACTTGATGGCCACAGAATACCCCGAAAGCCCGACGAGCCGCACCATCAACGACCCTGACTATGAATATAATGCGCGCTATGGGGCGGCCATTGAAGACTCTCTTTATAAAGCGACTTACGAGGCTTGGATGGCGCACAACGATGCCGAGGTGGAGCGCAACTTTGCCCTCTCCTCCAATCGTTTCGGCACCGGAGCCAACCGACCGAAGTTTATCTTTGTACACGCCCTGAGCCGCCTGCAGACGGCGCCGATAGACAGTGTCTGCGCCGAACTGAAGGAACTGGTGAAGAACTACCCCGACAATGAGGTGAGCGAGCCTGCCGGCATGTTGGTCAAGGGACTCGAGAGCGGCCGCCGACCGGGAACGGTCGGCTACGACATAGGTTCGCTCTGGGCCCGCCGTACGGCGCTGTCGAATGCCGCCGTCGACGAGGCCGGTAAAGTGAAAGCCTTGAGCGCAGACCGCGATGTGCCGTTTGTATGCCTGATGGCCTTCCCGACAGACAGCATCCGCTCGGGGCAATTGCTCTATGACGTAGCCCATTTCAACTTCGGCGGATATATGGTGCGCAACTTCACCCTTTCTACGCAAGAAGAAGACGGTCTGTCGCAGATACGCATTGGCGGTTTCAACTCTTATGATGAGGCCCATCTGTACGTGCAGGACTTGGCCCAAGCCATACGTCCGGCCCAATATGGCGGTCTGTTGCGCGTGGTGATTATCTCGGAAAGCAATCTCGCCCTGCTGGGCACGACCTACAGCTTTGACGACTACGCCGCCTTCTACGACCGCACTTTTGCACCGCTCAAGCTCAATCCCACATTACCCCTCGACGAGCAAGACCTGCCCATCGAGCAGCGCTATGAGGATGAATATACCCCCGACGAGCCCGGCAAGAGCGACGACCAGCCAACCGAAACCGACGATGACGGCGGCGAATGGTACACTCCTTAACGACAAAATAGTCTCAAAGCACAGAGATTTTTTGACTCATATCGGTCCAAAACTTGTAATTATGTTGCAGAAATAGGGTAAAAATGTTGCAAATGCGCGAGATTTATGGTTTTTGCAACATCTTTAACACCATGACGCACAGGTGCTTTATATCTTTGCGTCACTTACAGCTCGCTCCCGCTGCTTTTGGGATTTAAAGGATAAGGTAAGCAAATAAAGAACAAACTGACTATTGATTGGTTTAGGATAATTAAAAGCAGCGAAGCGAGCTGTTTTGTATAGTTACGTCAACCCCGGCAAAGCCTAATGGCAACCTTCAGATGAGCTGAGCTCTTAAAGATTGCAATGCCATGATGCAGCAGCCAAGGACCGTCCATTAACCAACACCACACCAACTAAACGACAGACAACCTTAGCCACCGATGGCCCCATCTGGCACCGCAGCCAGAAGTCCCCGGGCCGACGACGGCGTCATATAGCCCACACTGCCGCCTCCTCACATGGGGCGGCAGTTCTCTTTTCATGTTTTGTCTTTTGTCCCGGCAGCCGGAAGCATTATCTTTGACGTAGGATAGAAGAAAGAGAGGCCATTTGAGCCTCTTTTTTTGTTTATCAGGACCTTAACTGGAAGTATCGCAGAAATTTCTGTCCTTATGGCAGGAAAAACTGCGCCTATCGGAGGAAAAACCGAATGGCCTTTAACGAAGAAAAAGTCGGCTTTCAGTCGTTTTGAAGTTGCTCAAAATGATTATTTGAATAAGCCCCGAGGTAAGTATTCACGCTATCACGCTCATTCACAAAAGATTAAAAACACGCCCAAAGACATCAAGGGCGTTTCGTCTGCCATTTAACAAAAATAGAACCTTGGGCAGTCTATATATAAAAGATGTGTAAAGACGTCACTGATTAAGGGCTGTTTTGAACGAAGCAGGCAAGGAAAGGCGCCTTCAGACGGGCTCTCGTGAAGCCTTAAGGAGGGCGAAACCACACAAAAGACACATTTTGTTTGAAAAAAGTGCGATTTATTTGTAACTTTCTGCCAGTTCAATCGTCTTAATAATAGAGCGCATGAAAACAATCGACTTCAGATACGACCTATTGCCACTGAAAGACAAGGTCTTCCGGTTGGCTCTGCGTATCACGCTCAACCGCGAAGAAGCCGAAGACATCACGCAAGACACCCTGCTCAAGGCTTGGGAACGCCGCAAAGAACTGGCCGGAGTGAAATCGATTGAATCCTATGTGCTCACCGTGTGCCGAAACCTTTCGCTCGACCACATCAAAGCCGCCAACCACCAGGTCATCGGCATTGACGACAACCCGACAGACGCCCCCGACAGTTCGCCACAGCCCGACGAACAACTCGAAGAGCGAGAACGGCTCGAGCGAGTGAAACAAATCTTTGACAGCCTGCCGCCCAATCCACGCACCGCCCTGCAATTGCGCGACATCGAAGGCAAAAGCTACAAAGAAATAGCCGACATCATGGAACAAACCGAGGCCAACGTCAAAGTGCTTATCTTCAGAGCAAGACAAAGCCTCAAACAACAACTGACAAAAAACACCGTCTAATGGACTACAAATACATCGAACAACTCCTGCAACGCTACTGGCTTTGCGAAACGACTACCGAAGAGGAAGCCATACTCCGGTCGTTTTTCAGCCAAAGCCACATCCCGGCCGAATTGGCCGGCTACCGCGACTTGTTCGTGTATGAACAGGCCGAAGCACAGACACAAGCACCGGGAGCCGACTTCGACGAACGCCTCCTGGCCATCGTGGAAAAGCAAGAGCGGCCGGTCAAGGTGGTGAGCATCGGCCAACTGTCGCTCTACAAGCGCCTGCGCCCGTTGATGCACGCAGCGGCTTGCATCGTCGGTCTGGCTTTTGTGGGCTCGGCAGCCTCCTACATTTTCAACCGTCAGGCCAACATGCCCGAAGGATGGGACTACGACGCCAACTCGTATGCCGACTCGTATGAAAATCCCACCGACGCCCTCGAAACCATCGACGACAGCTTCCAGGCCCTGCACGACGCTCTCGGCGCCTCGGCCGAAATGAGCAACATGACCGGCGACTCGCTGGCTATCGACGCCAACACACTGAACAACCTGAAGCCATGAAGCGCCTGCTCATCGCCTTGTTGCTGACCTTCACCCTCGTCGGCGCAACGGCACAAAAATCCGACGACTTCGCTTCGCGCTTCGTTGCCCTCTACGGCAAGACCTACGCACTGACACAGAAGACCATCAGTCCCAAAATGATGGAACGCATCATGCGACTGGAGTCGGTCGAGGAAAACGCCGAAACCCTCCGTCTCATCAAACAGCTCAAAAGCATCCGCATTGTCAGCGGAGGTGAAACGGCCACAGAGCGCATTCTCCTACAGGAAAAAGCCAACCAGTTGGCCCTGCGCAACAACCGGCGCTATAAACTCTACAAAGAAAACGACAACGCCATCATCTACACCCGTCGCAAAGGCCGTACGATTGTGGAACTACTCGTAATCAACAAAGGAGAAGGCAGACACTTCAACCTCATCAACCTCACCGGTATGATGTCTGACTCTTTCATCTCAGAGGTGGGCCGCCTCACGCCGGCACAAACCGAGAGACCCAAAAACGCATTACAATAGCCTAAATATCCAGTCTGACCGAAACGCGGCAGACGCCATAGTGAACCAGTCACTTGCTTATTAAAACACACAAACCGACACCTACAACAGGTCACAGACGTCAAGGTCTCGGTTCTCTCATTTCCTCATCGGTCCGGCGGGACTGACAAAAAGACAAAGGAGCCCATCTGCCCAGCCCGGCACGACGGCTCCTTTTCTTGTTGTCGGGAGGCGGCAATGAGGGGTCGTGGAGGGTTGGTGCAGAGTTGAGGAGGAGAACCCTACACGCGCAGGCCCCTGATTTTCTCAGTTTTACGCAGGCGTATGCAGAGTTGCACAGTTTTACCCGACCTTTTACATCCGTACGACTTTTGGAGGTCTCAGGAGCCGCAAAACCGGCCAAAGACCGCGAAGAGAGGCAAATAAATGATGAAAATTTTGGAAGTACGGAAATAAGGTGTAAA
This sequence comes from Bacteroidales bacterium, assembly GCA_004557035.1. Lineage (GTDB taxonomy): Bacteria > Bacteroidota > Bacteroidia > Bacteroidales > Bacteroidaceae > Alloprevotella. Next base: position 32,972 of record SFFB01000016.1, read on the forward strand.
TTTGCCTTTGAAAACACACAGTCAGTCAAGAGACATATATAAAATATATCCGAAAGAGCTCCACTTCACTTCGAGCGGAGTTCTTTCAGTTTTTTATTTTCGTCTCAACAACTCAAAACACATTCAATGCCGCCATCGGGGCTGAAAAAAAACGTCGTCGCGTCTTGAGCCACGCGATGCAGAGCCACAATGCCTCATCACATACCCCGGCGGCCTTCATCAAAAAAACAGCTTTATATCATTATGGCTTACATGACACAAGAAGGCTACGACAAAATGGTAGCCCAGTTACGACACATGGAATCTGTGGAGCGCCCCGCCGCTTCGGCCGCCATCGCCGAGGCACGCGACAAAGGCGACCTCTCTGAAAACAGCGAATACGACGCTGCCAAAGAGGCCCAGGCCATGCTCGAGATGAAAATCAACAACCTCAAGGCCGCCATCGCCGAGGCCAAAATCATCGACACCTCGAAACTGCAAAACGACGTGGTTCAGATACTCTCGACCGTGCAGATGAAAAACGTGAAAAACGGAATGGTGATGAAATACACCATTGTGAGCGAAAGCGAAGCCAACCTCAAAGAGGGCAAAATCTCTTCGACCACGCCCATTGCTCAAGGCCTGCTCGGTAAGCGCATAGGCGACGTGGTGGACGTCAAGATACCGCAAGGCACCATTCAGCTCGAAATTCTCAACATCAGCATCGACTAATTTTCACAAACGAGGCACATACCCCGCAGACTCTGGGGCTGTGCCTTTTTTGTTGGCCCAAAATATCATCCCTATGACCATCTTCTCCAAAATCATTGCCGGCGAAATCCCTTCTTATAAATGCGCCGAAAACGAAGCCTTCTACGCTTTCCTTGACATCAACCCCGTAGCCGTGGGCCACACGCTGGTGGTGCCCAAACAAGAAGTGGACTACCTCTTTGACCTGCCCGACGACCAACTGGCCGCCATGACCATTTTTGCCAAACGTGTGGCCGCCGCCATCAAGCAGGCTTACCCTTGCACGAAAGTGGGTATGGCTGTGCTGGGATTGGAAGTGCCTCACGCCCACATCCACCTCATTCCGCTCAACAGCGAAGGCGACATGGACTTCCGCAAAGCCAAGCTCAAACTCACTCCGGAAGAGATGGCCGAGGTGGCCCGTCGCATCAACGAAGCTTTTGAGCAATAAGCAGAACATCGGCCGGTTTCTATGCCTAAGCCTGCTCCATTTTCCCACATCATTTTTGCGCACGATGAAACGCTGCGCTCCATGAAAAACACAGACATTATGGCTTTTCTCAAACACATTATGGCCGGCATAGCCTTTTCGGCCTCGGCCCTCGTGACTATGAACGCCCAAAACGTGGTGTGGTTTGACCAACCCACTACGTTACGCGGCAAATCGGTTTGGTATGGCGGACATCCCGAACGCTACACCGATGGCAACAAGCCCATCAATGCCGGCGAAGGCGCGGCCAACGGCGACCCCGAATGGGAACGACTGTCGCTACCCATCGGCAACGGCAGCATTGGTGCCAACGTGATGGGGTCGGTAGCCACCGAGCGCATCACCCTCAACGAGAAGACCCTGTGGCGCGGCGGCCCCGGCACAGGTGTGGGAGAGAAGAAAGGCACTGCCGAAGGAGCGGCACACTATTGGGACATGAACAAACAAAGTGCCCATCTGTTGCCGGAAATACGCCGAGCGTTCGCTGAAGGATACTACGACAAAGCCTCCCAACTCACCTACCTCAACTTCAACAGCACCGTGCCCTACGAATCTACGGGCGAACCCGAGTTCCGTTTCGGTAGCTTCACCACCCTGGGCGAACTGCTCATCGAGACCGGTATTGACGAAAACGCCATTCAAGGCTATCGCCGCGCCCTCTCGGTGGACTCGGCCGTGGCCTCGGTGAGTTTCAAGGCCGGCGGTTGTTTCTACCAACGCCACGCCTTTGTGTCTTATCCAGACAGCGTGATGGTGGTGCGCTTCAAAGGCTCTGCTCGTCGCAGCCAAAACCTTCGCCTCACCTACTCCCCCAACCCGCTGAGCGAAGACCAGTTCACACCCGACGGCCGCGATGGTCTGCTCTATACGGCCCGACTCGACAACAACGGTATGCAATATGCCGTGCGCATCAAGGCTGTGGCCAAAGGCGGAACAGTGCACTATGAAGACGGCACCATTGTGGTGAAAGAGGCCGACGAAGTGATGTTTTTGCTCACGGCCGACACCGATTATCGTCCCAACTACGCCCCCGACTTTACAGACCCTAAAGCCTACGTCGGCACAGACCCCGTCAAGACTACCGGGGCCAATCTCGACGCAGCCGCACGCCGCAGCTACAAGAGCTTGCTGAAGCGCCATTATGCCGACTATGCCGCGCTATTCAGCCGTGTGGACTTCACCCTCGACAAACCTTCGCCCAATGCCGCGCTACCCACTGGCGAACGCCTCAAGCGCTACCGCGAGGGGGAGGCTGATCCCGCCCTTGAGACGCTCTATTTCCAGTTTGGCCGCTACTTGCTCATTGCCTCGTCTCGCCCCGGCAACCTGCCGGCCAACCTGCAAGGCATCTGGCACAACAACGTAGACGGCCCTTGGCGAGTGGACTACCACAACAACATTAACCTGCAGATGAACTATTGGCCAGCCCTGACCACCAACCTGGCTGAGTGCACCCAGCCGCTGACGGACTTCATCCGCCTGCTGGAGAAGCCCGGCCGCGCCACGGCAAAAGCCTATTGGGGCGCCCGAGGATGGGCCGCCGGCATCTCGGCCAATATTTTCGGCTTCACCGCCCCACTTGAGGGGATGGATATGAGTTGGAACTACAACCCGATGGCGGCCTCTTGGCTGGCCACCCATCTTTGGGAATACTACGCCTTCACACACGATGAAGCCTACCTGCGCCGAGTGGCTTACCCACTTATCAAGGGTTGTGCCGAGTTTACAGAAGACTTCCTTTGGCACCGTCCCGACGGCAGCTACACGGCCGCACCGAGCACCTCGCCCGAACACGGCCCCATTGACGAAGGCACCACTTTCACCCACGCCGTGGCCCGTGAGATTTTAGGCGAAGCCATAGCCTCTGCCCAAGTGTTGGGCGTAGACAGCCTTGAAGCCGCCGGCTGGCAGAAGGTGCTGAACGGCATTGTGCCTTACAAGATTGGCCGCTACGGCCAACTGCTCGAATGGAGCCGCGACATTGACGACCCCAACGACAACCATCGCCACGTCAACCACCTCTTTGGCTTGCACCCCGGCACGTCCATCTCTCCGCTCACCACTCCCGAGCTGGCCGAGGCCTCTCGCGTGGTGCTCACTCATCGCGGCGACGGCGCCACCGGTTGGAGCATGGGCTGGAAACTCAACCAATGGGCACGCCTGCACGACGGCAACCACTCCTATCTGCTCTACGGTAATCTGCTGAAAAACGGCACCGCCGACAACCTTTGGGATATGCATCCACCCTTCCAAATCGACGGAAACTTGGGCGGCACCGCCGGTGTGACCGAGATGTTACTGCAAAGCCATGCCGGCCTCATCGACCTCCTTCCTGCCCTCCCCGACGCCTGGGCCGACGGCCACATTAGTGGTCTGCGTGCCCGCGGCAACTTTGAGGTCAGTCTCTTCTGGCAAAAAGGCCGTCTCGCCGAGGCCCACATCCGTTCCCTGTCTGGCGAAACCTGCACCGTGCGCTATGGTGACGATCGCCTCACCTTCCCCACCCGCCGCGGCAAAACCTACCGCATCGTCGCTACCGCCACCGGGCTGACCATAGGGAAATGACAATATAATGTGCCGGCATAAAGAATTCTTTTTATACATACAGAACCAACCACTCGCCAAGCATACAGGAGCGAAACAATAGGGAACAACTTTAGCAGACTCCTTCTGAACCCTTAGTTTAATTCACACGTCCCCTCTGAAGTCAAACAAAATCCGATATACTATGAAAAAGATATTGACCACTCTCGCTGCAATTTTGATTAGCATAAACGTTTTTCCTCGCCCTATAAGCGACGTCAGGCAAATACTCGTAGGCGAATGGTACGAAGAAGGTGAAATCCAACCATTCTGGGTCAAATATAATGCCGATGGCACAGGCTCTCTCATGATGTCCATCTTTCTCGCTGAAGAATCATTGGGCAATTTCACCTGGAGTGTGCCAGACGCCCATACATTAGTGACCATCCTGCCGGACGGCAAAGTGTCACGCGAGACAATCGAAATCATCGACAACAACACCATCACACTCGATGGGAAAAAGCATATCCGTCGAGGTTCCAGGAAAAAACTGCCTTCCGAGTCTCAGTCCAACAGTTCGAGAAGCGACTCAAGGCAATCGCAGTCCGGGCCGTCATCTTCTACGGACTCAAAACCGATAGTAATCAAGCATGTGAAAACGGCAGATGATTTTGCTATTATGTATGCTAATCTGATTGGCTTACCATTTGACTTCAGAACTTCCAATTTGGCCGAAATAAAAGCCTATTGTAGTCATAATGGCTATTACTATAAAAGCGATAACTATAAAAGCGATCAGATAAATAGCCTTAAATGGATTCAGGTATCTAACCCGGTAACTGAGATTTTTTGCACACTATTTGAGGTAAGGATTTATGAACATGGACACAGGAACGCATACGACGCCGACAGGATGACTCTGGAATGGCTTACTAAACCCTACTCATCAACGGCGATGATGAATGCAGACTTCAATAAATTTACGTCAGAAATAGAGAAAGCCGGCGGCATATTCATTGGTTATGACGAAGGATGCCATCGTACAATGTACAAATTTCCCAATGGGGTAAAACTCTCAACTAAAGCTTGGGATCATTGGAAAAGAATCCAGTTGTACGTGGATCTTCCATGAATGTGTCCTCTACTTTGCATTACCGCTCCATTCCTGAATATCATCCACGGGAGTGTCTGTCTTCCAATTTGGGTTGAAACCTTTTTGCATCAGATTAGAGGCTACCCTTGCTCCCTCAATGCTGCCACGGAGAAGAACCCTATGCAAAAACGCCACCCGTATTTTGTCATTTCCGCCAAAATACCTAAATTTGCAGCGCAATGCCTCAAATGGCAGTCTGCATCGGACTTGTAGCTCAGTTGGTTAGAGCAACAGACTCATAATCTGGAGGTCCTAGGTTCAAGCCCTAGCTGGTCCACACTTCTATTACAGCGACTTACGCTTCGGCGTAGGCCGCTGTTTTTAGTTTCTGCGTAAACAATGCGTAAACAAACTGTTTGAGTTAGGTGTGTTTACGCAATGATGCTCTGTGATATTCAGCAACCATATAATCAAAACAACAAGTCCCATCGACATATAGTATATATGCGGATGGGACTTTAATCGTTAAAGGTCAAATTCAAAAGTCTTGTTTGGCGCAAATAAAACTAAGCCTTCATAAGATGGATGTGCGATGTCGTATTTGCCATAATAATCCGACTCATAAATCTTCATGCAGTATTTGCCTGATACCACATTGCTGAGTTTGAAACTTACATCGTATCTGCAATAACAATCGGCTTCTATTGTCGGGTCCAGAGTATACGGTGTCAACACTATGGCGATTTCCCCGTCATTAGCTTTTACAGACGGACGGAATTCATGCACAATGCAATTTGCTTCAAGGTCTGTAAACTTGAAGGTTGCCACCCCATTCTTATCAACGGAAATAGACACTTGGGGCTTCTTTTCCATTTCACGTCTGTAATACTCAGGTCGACTCTCTTTTGCAGAGAAAAATCTTGTACACCCAGTATTAACGATGTCGCTTAGTCTCACAGGCTCTGTTACGTTTTGTTCAGACGAGCAAGAGGCCAACATGAGTACTGATAAGACACATCCGAATAGTGTTGTTTTCATAATTCTTCCATTTTATATAAATGTTCGTATATTCTCTATCAAAGAGTAGGTGTGAGTTAGATGTTCCAATGAAGATAGCTCTCGCATTTTCTTCCCCTCCACGGCATCTACAAAACCCTTTATCGTATTGTAATAGCCTTGGGACACAATTTGGTTATTCTCCTGCAAAGGTACAAAGTTATTCCTTTCAAGCAGACTGACGGTAGTCTTTCCGCACGGAAACACTTTTTCCGTTGGGATGCCCATTATGATTTGTGGCTTGGGTTGAAAGGTCAAATTGTCGAATTGGTCTATCTCGTAAATGCCCCTGACTGTATTGATCGTCCAATGTTCTTTTGCGTCATTCCAAGAATAGCCCGTTGACAGTTCCAGCATGCCTGTGGCACAACGATGCTCAAGAATAAGCATCAAGGTATGGCCACCCGAGCTTTTCGCATATTTCACTTGAGCCTCACCAAACAGATAGGTTATGCAATCTAATGGGTGGATAAAGAGGTTGAGCAAGGCATTGCCTTCTGGATAGGCACCTGTAAGATATTTAAGGTTATAGCATACAGAGGCTTTGCTCTTTTTCAACTCCTTTTTCAAGACACGCATGATAGGCGAGTTCCGCTTCTGTAACCCCACCTCCACAATAGCACCATGCGCCTTTTGCAATTCCAACAGTTGCGCCAACTCGTCCAAACTTTGGCAGGGTGGCTTTTCGATAAACAGTGCCTTGCCGCTCTTCAGCACTTCTGTGGCTATTGCAAAATGCGCTTGTGGAGCAGTTGAGACAAATACGCCTTTCACTTCTTCGTCTGCCAGTATTTCCTGTAAGGAAGTAGTGGCATGCACACCAGCATAAGCTTGCTCGATTAAAGGCAGTTTGTCAGCAGACTTACAGCAAACATACTTTAAGGGCACATGCAGGAAGGCAAGCACTGGATAAAGATTGTTCATGCTATGATTGCCTATACCGACGAAAGCATACTTTCCATGATAGTCGTGTCTTAAAAGACTTGTGTTTCGGAAACGCTTGTAGCGGTCAATTAATTGCTTTGTATATCTCATCTTCTGATAATCCGTTTCATGTATTGTTTGTAGGTGTCATTCTCATTGCTTGTCCATTGATATTTGCCGTAGAACCATTCTATCATCTTCTTGGGGACGACTTTTTCGAAGTTGCGCAACAAGATGATTTCATACTTACGATGGAAGTTAATCCAGCAGGCGTTGCAGTTCTTGGAATATTGGCATTGTACATGGGCTGTTTGGCGAGAATTGAATATCTCATCCAAAGAGTGCTTGTGTATGTTGCCGAGTTTCACACCCAAGTTTTGGCACAACGGCACATCCCCATTAGAATGAATGACCAGTTCGCTGAATATGCTTTGACACCGCAGTTTCAGATGGCCGTTTCTCCACTCCTCATACAATGCTACAAAATCAAAATTTTCTTCCGTCTCATGAATATTGCCTGGAATACTCTGTAAGTAGTTTGTCTTATCTGTGCGAAGCAAATCGGCCGTGGTGTTGAAGAAGTCCATCGTGCCATAAATGCCGATGCGTACATCTACCTTATATTTCCTCGCCACACCAATCACATAGCCCATATCCTTGAAGGTGTTCCATGGAGAGAGGCAGAACATCAAAGAAATGGGAATCTCATCTTTCAAGGCCTCAACCACCTCTATCACCTTGTCATGACCATTACATCCTCTCATTGCCTTGTATGTATCTCTGTCGCCATCCAACGACACATACAAATGCCGGGGATTGTATCTACGCACAGCGTCAATAACCTTTTGTGGATTGAGGCAATTAGATAACAGGGTGTAGTTGGGGTGATGGCACATGAACCACTCCATGATGGCTGTGGATTCAGGATGAAGAATAAACTCTCCACCTTCCAAGCCCACAACCGTATTTTTGGTAACACAGCGGCTTGCCATAATCTTCTGAATGTCACGCAACGACAAATGCTCTTCTGGCTTTTGCCAAATAGAGCAATGCTTGCAGCGCGATTGACATTTTGTCGTGGAATAAATCATCAACGTGCTCAGTTTCTTATGTTGAGGACGAAGGAGATTGTTGAGGTATAGCACCCCATTGCGCAGGTAATCTGTTGTCTTGTACATTTCGTTTTCAGAAACTTTTGTGCTTCTATCAATAAGAGGCGACAAAAGTTCAAAAGACTGCATGACGAGAGCATTACCATGTAAACCTAACGCCGAAAGGTATTGTGAAAGAGAACGGATGCTCAGTCCAAATAGTATGGATAGAGCTGCCGTTCGGCACATACCAGTTGAACGAAGGTTCAATGTAGACGCCCCACTTAGGAGCGAACTGATATTGCACTCCAATACTTGTGCCAATGCTCCATTGCAGCGGGAGTGTGAAATGCCAATCGTTCGTATATGGTGTGGTATCTCCTACAACATACCTTTCGTTGGCTTTACTATATATAGGTATATGCAGAGCACCTCCCAGCGAAGAATAAGCAGACCATTTCTTGACATCAATCCATTTATACGACACTTGCA
>SFFB01000045.1 GCA_004557035.1 Bacteroidales bacterium
ACCCCTCTGCGAGTATGCAAGAATCAGAGGATCCATATTCACAAGACTTTTACGGGAATCGCACAAAGAGGCAAATGCTCCATGGGCTGGTTCTTTGGATTCAAACTCCACCTGATATGCAACGAGAAGGGAGAATTGCTCAATTTTATGATAAAACCATGTGATGTGTATGATCGGAAACCTCTTGAATATAAAGCTTTTGTCGAATTCATATATGGAAAGTTCGTCGGTGACAAAGGGTACATTGGCAAGCACCTTTTCGAAAGACTTTTTGTGGATGGCATACAACTTATCACGAAACTCAAAAGTAACATGAAGGGGGCTTTGATGTCCGTGTCCGACAAACTGCTTCTCAGGAAGAGGGCTATCATTGAGACTGTGAATGACGAGCTGAAGAATATTGCGCAAGTTGAGCATTCAAGACATAGAAACTTTGATGATTTCGTAGTCAACCTTCTGGGAGGCATAGCTGCCTACTGCTACTTCCCAAAGAAACCGACAATAAGAGTACAGACCGTGGATAGTTCAAATGACAGACAGCTTACTTTATTCTAAAGTATATTCATCGAACTCACGTTAAAATAACAACATTGCCCCGCCTTGTAGTTTCAAGGCGGGGCAATGATGTTTAGAGGGGAATGACGGATGGGCGTCAGAACATTACTTGTGTGGCCTGCTGCCAGCCGTTGCCTTTGATGACGAGCACATACTGGCCGTGGTCGAGGCCGGCGGTGGAGATGACGTCAAGACCGCGGGATGAGCGGACTGCGCGGCCCTGGAGGTCGACGAGACGAAGCTCTTGCAGACCGGTGGCACCGTTCACGCGGATGGCGTTGTCGGTCACGGTGTAGGTGAGCACGGCGTTGCCGACGGTTTCACCGATGCCCGTGGAGCGGGGCGAGAGCGAGATGGTGAAGAGGTAGCTCTCTGCGCGCTCTGTGCCTGTCTTGCCGATGCGGTTGCTGCTGACGGTCCAGAAGTTGGTGCCGGCATCGCCGCCGTTGCGGATGGCAAACAGGCCGCCTACTTCGTCGAGTTCGTAGGTGTTCCAAGAAGCGAGGTAACTGTTGGTGCCAAACTCACCCTTCTCGTTGATGTAGCGGCTATCGGCAGCCGAAACAATCTTATAGCGCTTGGAGGTGGCATCGACGGTAATGATCCACTCTTGCGACTTGGTGCTGTCGGTAGCCTTCTTGGCCTTGAATTGCGGGTAGCCGCCTGAGCCTTGAATGGCGGTGTTGGTGAGAGCGAGGTCGCCCACGGTGATGCAGTAGGTTTTGTCGGCTTCAATCACAGGATAAGTCTTTTCTTCGTCTGTGGGCTGGATTTCGAAGATAAAGTTTGAGGGATTGTAGGTCGTGTTGGAGCCTTTGCTGATTTGGATGTTCGAGGCCGTCCAATAGGCGTTGCCAGCGCTGCCTGCGTTTTGGATGGCATAACGGTTGTTGAGGCGATAGATATTATAGGAGTGCCAAGCCGGGTCGTAGGGGTTGGTATTGTCACTCACTGTAAAGACACCGTTCTCGTTGATGTAGCGGCCGTCTTGTGCGTTGGTGATTTTGTAGCGACTTGTCTCGGCGTCTTGTTTGATGTTCCACACTTGGCGCTGGGGCTTGACGTCGTCCACCGTAGTCTTGAAGATGGGGTAGCCACCTGTGTTGCCGTCGGAAGTGTTGGTGAGCCAGCGGTTGTTGTATTTGATGAAATAAGCGCCATCGTCGAGCACCACGGCAGGGAAGACGTCAAGGCGATAGTCAAAGCGGCTCTTGTAGTCGCTGACAAGCTGGTTGAGTTCAGACTTAAGGAAAGGCTCCACATACTGAGCGCCCACCACGGGGTGAGGGTGCACAATCGAGCCTGGGAAGTCGCGCGAAACCACGTCCTTCTGCAGCGTCTGGAGCGAGTCAATCATGAGATAGGTGGCGATAAAGTTCTCAGGGTCTTCGTTAGCGAGGAAGGTGTGAAGGTTCATGACGAGCTGTCCGCGCTCGCCGATGTATTTCATCACCTGTACCCACGGTGTGATTTCGCCCATCATTTCTGGTTCGTCGGTGGCCGTGAGCAGTTCGTTGGCGGCCATGAGGATGGTGTCAAACTCTGCCTTCATGTCGGCCACGGCTTGGGCGTTGTATCCCTCGGCTTTGGCGGCTTCGTATTTGGCCAGTGCCACGCGGAAGGCGGCAGACTCGCCTTCGCGGCGCAGACCGTGGGTGGTGACACCGAGGTCCACGTTGTGCTCGCAGAAGGTGCGGAAAGCCCAAGTGTGTGTGGGCATCAATTCCTTCATAGCCAGTTCCCACGAGGCGGCGTCGTCATATTCGGCCATGTTCCATGTGTAGTCGGCAATGCTGAAGAGCGACACCTTTGAGGCTTCGGCATATTCCATAGGGTTGGAGGCAAAACCGCTGAGCTGCTCGGCGATGTTAAGGTCGTTGCCGTAGGTGCGGCCCATAAGCAGGTGAGAGCTGCAATAGTCGGTGACGGGATAGTTGAGCCAGATGAAAGCGTTGCGGCCAATCTGGGCGTTGATCCAGTCCATATCGCTCTTGTTGATCATATCGACCACGCTGTTGCCGGTCCACATGATGCGCACTTCGGGATACATTTGCGAGCCGAGCGTAGTGAGGTAGGTGCCGCTGGTCCAGCTGCGGTTGTATTGTGTCGGGCACATGATGAGCGGTGCCACGTCGTTGTGTTTTTTGACAAACTCGTCGGTGATGAAGTTGAGCAGTCCGGCCTGCTTGTCGGCCTTTTCGCCTTCACCGTAGATGTCGTCGAAGAAGACGGCAAAGGTACGCACACCGGCGTCATACATTTTCTCGAGTTTGTTCACCACGTTGAGGCTGTCGGCGTTGGTCCACTGGATGTCGTTGCCCGGGTGGATGGCCCAGACAAACTGAACCTTGTTTTTGGCGGCCTCGGCCACGAGTTCCTTAATGACGGCCAGTTCGGCGGCAGGGTAGGGCTCGCGCCAGCGTGCACGGTGGTAGGGGTCGTCTTTAGGACCGTAGACATAGATGTTCATTTTGTTGCGGCCGTAGAACTGGAACTGGCGTTTGCGGTCGGTAGTGCTCCAAGGGTTGCCATAGAAACCTTCGATGGCGCCACGCTCGAGCACGTCGGGCCAGTCGGTCACCGTGGCCGACATCACTTGCGGCTGAGCGGCGATGCGCAAGAACGTCTGCACGCCATAGTAGGTGCCGACAGAGTCGTTACCGGCAATGACCACACCCTCTGGGCTGACGCTCAGATAATAGCCTTGGGCCTTGTTGGGGATGAGGCTCTCGACGCTGCTCACGGCTGCATCGCCGCGCTCACCTATGGTGATGCTGACGCCGGTAGTGCCAATGGTCAGGTTGTCGCCCAGCAGGGCCACGGCGTCGGCATCGGCCGTTTCGCCGCCGGTGAGCACATAAGAGTCGGGACTTGCAAAAGCCTCGGCGCCCCACGTGATGTTGTGAGGCCGCGGCGAGATGTCCACTACCTGAGCGCTAACAGAGCCGCTGAGGCCGCCGAGCGCCAGAATTGAAAGGGAAACTAAGGTTTTCTTCATTTTGATGCTGTATTGGATTATTGGTTTTTTCCTTTGTGAGTCATAATGTCGAGCACGAGACGGTCGGTCTCGTTCATGGCGTCGGCGCCGATGGAGACGAGGTTACGGATGCTGCGGTCCACATCGTCGTCGATGATGCCCTCCACGGCGGAGACACACTCGCCCTGCATGGCCAGCATGGCCGAGAGTACGGCCGTGCTCACGCCGGTAGTGAGTTTGAGCGCACAACTTGGCTTGGCGCCGTCGCAAATCATACCGGTGAGATTGGCTATCATATTTTTTACTGCTGCCGACACTTCGGCATATCCGCCGCCCATAAGCAGCGTGATGCCGCAACTTGAGCCGGTGGCAGCCACCACACATCCACACAGCGCCGAGAGGGTGCCGAGATGTTGTTTGATATAGATGGCCGTGAGGTGGCTGAGCATGAGCGCACGCGTGAGTTCTTCCTGCGTGTTGTGGTTCTCGCGCGCAAACACCACCACGGGGTTGGTGGCACAGATGCCTTGGTTGCCCGAGCCTGAATTGCTCATCACCGGTATCATGGCCCCTGCCATACGGGCGTCGCAGGCCAGCGCCGTGCTGGAGAGTATGTGGGAAAAGATGCTTTCGCCCATAATGCCGCGTCCCAGCGGCCGCGACAAGGCTTTGCCCAGACGGTGGCCGTAGTTGCCTTCAAGCGACTGCCGTGCGGCGGCGTCGTTAAGTCTCCGGGCCTCGTCTATGAAACTGATTTCGTCAAGCGGTGCAGTGGTGGCATAGTCAAACACCTTTTTCAAGGAGAGTTGCGGATCGTCGCCTTCTTTAGCCTCGCCGTCGGTGCCGGTGGCCACGGGCGTGTCGCAGAGTGGCTGTCCGTCTCTTTCGAGTCTGACGAAATGCGTATGTTCGCAGGCAATCACGGCCAGAGCCTTGTGCCCGTCGGCCGTTTTGAGTTCGGCCTCCACATAGAGTTTGCTCGGGGCGTCGGCGGCCAGGGTGATGGAGATGGCGCCTGAGTGGACGAAGGCCTTGCCGCGTTCCACGTCTTCGGGGCGACAGTCGCGCAGACATTCCAGTCCATATTCCGACCGTCCCACCAAGACGCCCAGGGCCACGGCAATGGGGAGTCCCACCATACCCGTGCCCGGAATGCCCACGCCCATGGCGTTTTTCAAAATATTGGCACTCAGACGTATGTCTACGCTGCAGGGCGTCTGCGAGAGTAATTCGCGGGCCTTGCTTACGGCCAAGGCCACACAGATGGGTTCGGTGCAACCCATGGCCGGAACCACTTGGCGGCGCACCAGTCGGGCTATGTCGTTTCTTTCTTTTTGTGAGAGCATAAAGTGGGGAAAATTATTGGAGCAATAAGTCTTTCGGGGGCATTATGCCGAAGGGTGCCCCGAGCAGGCTTCTGCAGCTGCCCATTGTGGTTTGGGGCTGTACGGCAAGGCCGCTCATTGACTTATGGTTTCGTTGTCTGTGGGCGTCAAACCGTTTTGGCGTCGGTGCCGGTCAGCCGGTATTGCCGAGGAGTGGTGTCGTAGGCTTTCTTAAAAGCCAGATAAAAAGCCTGTCGCGACGAAAAGCCTGCCATAAGGCCGATTTCTTCGGCCGTCATATTGGCATAGTGCGCGCTCCGTAACATCTTGCAGGCGTCGCGCAGACGAAATCCGTTGACCAAGGTGTTGTAGTTATCGCCCGAGCCCAATGCGATGGCGGCGGCGAGATAGCGTTTGTCCGTACCGAGGTCGGCGGCCAACTGAGCGGCCGAATAGTTGGGGTCGCGATAGCGTTTGCCTTCGATGAGACGGGCAAGGATGTCGACATAGATTTTGTCGGCTTTGTCGGCTTTGACTTTGGCGTGATAGGCTGGTGTTTTCTTTTGCGTGTTTTTCATTGGTAAAGGTCTGACGGCACGAGGGCCGTTAGTGTCATAAATGTAGCCGTATCGACATAAGGTTGTGAAGGCAAAGGTACGATAATTTTGACAAACGCGATTTTTTAGGCCAAGAAATGTGGGAGGGGCCGGAAAAAGTGCCACGGACGAAAAAAACGGGACGATAGGCAGAAGCCGCACCCGGACCTTCGGAGCCGTCTCGACTCTGTGTTGTCTTTTTGTTTTACGCCTTTCGGCCTTAACTTTGAGGTAAGAAATAAGCGGAGAAGGCCGATTTGGCCTTCTCCGCTCTGTTTGAGAGAGTTGCGGGGCTAAGGACGGGATTTTCTGTCCCTATTCCAGAAAAAACTGTCCTTATGCCCGTTTTTGTTTCCCCTGTTTTTGACGTTTCAAAAGCGTTTTGGCGTGACTTTTGGGCTTATTTCCTGCCCTCGTGTCTGCCATCTCGTTGCGGCAGAAAGTTTTGTGTGAAAAAAACTTTTTGTGGCGTCACTTTCAATCCGCCTTTTCAAACATCGCGGTTCCGTCCTCCGCTGAGCCGCGATAGGCAAAAATGGGCGAGTCGGCCAGTTGGGACATGCTGTGATAGAGCAGGTTGGGCCGTTCGGCCAGGAGCACCTCGTCGGGGAGCGGTCCCGTGTTGACGGCGATGGTGAAAATGCCTGCCGCCACGGCGGCCCGGATGCCGAGAGGGGCATTCTCCACCACGATGGCCTCATGGGCTTCGACGCCCATCTTGTCCAGTCCGCGCAGATAAGGTTCGGGATGGGGTTTGCCGTGGGTCACGTCGGCGCTCGACACGATACGGTCGGGCGTGAAGCAGCCGGGGAAACCTGCCGTCAGACGGTCGAGCAGCGATTTTTGTCCGCTGCCCGTCACCACGCCAATCTTCAGTCCCTCGGCCACGGCCCGGCGGGTCACCTCGTAGGCTCCCGGCATGCGCACGGCTTCGGGACAGGCGTTGAAGGCTTCACACTTGGCGGCATAGATGTCGCGTATTTCGTCGGCAGTGGCTTCGCGGCCGTGATAGCGTTGCATGAGGATGTTGATGGTGGCGGCGCCGGTGCGTCCCTCGTGCAGATAGGCCTCTTCGGGACTCATCTTCAAGCCAAAACGGGTGCAGACGGCCGCCCAAGAGGTGGCGTGATGCGGCATAGAGTCGAAGAGCACGCCGTCCATATCAAAGAGCACGGCTCTCGGGGCGAAGTGGCTCCGGCCGTGCACTTGGTCGTATTGCGCAATGGCCGAGACGATGTGCTCGGCCATTGGCGTAGGGTTTTGATTAAGCATTGTCAAACGTGGACTTATTTGCCGAGACGAGCTTTTATGGCCTGGCTCTCGGCTTCGTAGCCGGGCTTGTCGAGCAGGGCAAACATATTTTTCTTATAAGCCTCCACACCGGGCTGGTTGAAGGGGTTGACGTCGAGGATGAGACCGCTGATGCCGCAGGCGTGCTCGAAGAAGTAGATGAGTTCGCCTAGGTGGTATTCGTTGAGGGCCGGCATCACGAGACGCAGACAGGGCACGCCGCCGTCAACGTGGGCCAGGCGCGTACCGAGTTCGGCCATTTTGTTGACCTCGTCCACGCGCTTGCCGGCGAGGAAGTTGAGTCCGTCGAGGTTTTCTTCGTCGGCCGGAACGTGCAGTTCGTGGCTCGGTTGTTCCACAGAGATGACCGTTTCAAAGATGGTGCGCTCGCCTTCCTGTATCCATTGACCCATAGAGTGAAGGTCTGTGGTGAGGTCGACGGCGGCAGGGAAGATGGCTTTGCCATCTTTGCCTTCGCTCTCGCCGTAGAGCTGTTTCCACCACTCGTTCATGTAGTGGAGTTTGGGTTGGAAGTTGGAGAGGATTTCAATCTTCTTGCCGTCTTGGTAGAGGGCGTTGCGCACCACGGCATACTGCTTGGCGATGTTTTGAGAGAAAGGCACGTCGGTTGCAGTGGCTTTCTCCATGGCTACGGCACCGGCCACGAGGGCGTCGATGTCGAAGCCGGCCACGGCGATGGGCAGCAGACCCACGGGGGTGAGCACAGAGAAGCGGCCGCCTACGTTGTCGGGGATGATGAAACTGCGGTAACCTTCTTTATCGGCCATGACGCGGGCAGCACCTTTCTTGGCGTCGGTAATGGCCACGATGACTTCGCGCGCCGTTTCCTTGCCACGGGTCTCCTCACAGAGTGTGCGCAGCAGGCGGAAAGCCAGTGCGGTCTCGGTGGTGGTACCGCTCTTGGATATGTTGATGATGCCGAAACGGCGGTTTTTGAGGAATGTGCAAAGTTCTGAGAGATAGTCTTCGCCAATGTTGTTGCCGGCATAAAGCACGAGCGGATTGCCTGCCGTGGCTTTGAGGGCTGCAAAACTGTCTGAGAGGGCTTCAATCACGGCACGGGCGCCGAGATAACTGCCACCGATGCCGGCCACCACTACGGTGTCGCATTTTTCGCGCAGCGTGGCAGCGGTTGCCTTTATTTCTGCAAGCAGTTCGGGCGTGATGGAAGAGGGCAGGTGGAGCCAGCCGAGAAAGTCGTTGCCGGGACAGGTATTGTCTGCCAAGGCTTGGGCGGCCTTGTCGGCGGCCGGACGGAGAGCCTCAAGGGCCGAATCTTTAATGAAAGGGGTAGTCTGGTTAAGTTCCAGGCGGATGGTTTTCTCCATAATATAATAAGTGTTTGATGTGTTTGATTTGCAATGTGTGACAATAAAAGAAAAAGCAGCCGGCCTTAGTCGGCTTTTTCGGCTGCAAATTTACGATTATTTTCGGTTACAGTGTCAATTTTCTACCCCCAACATCACCTGCATGGTCTGCAAGGCCTGTTCCACGGAGTTGACGCCGGTGATGGTCATGCGGCGTTTGCCGTTTTTTTCGTCAAGCCGGCAGCGGCGGTAGTTGTGTGTGGCATAGTCGATGATGCGCCCGAAGGTGTCGCTACCATAGAAGGGGCTGTCGGTGTCGCCCACGAAATAGAGCGTCATACGGCTCTTGCCCAGCGTCATGCGTTGCGCTCCGGCTTTGCGGCCAAGTCGGCGCAGCGGGACGATGCGCAACAAGGCTTCGCCCTCGGACGGCACGGGACCGAAGCGGTCTACGAGTCGTGTGCGGAAGGCCTCGAGCGCCGTGTCGGTGGAAATGGCGTCGAGTTCGCGGTAGAGCATCATGCGCTCTGAGGCTCCGGGCACGTAGGTCTCGGGGAAGAAGGCGCGATAGTCACACTCGATGTTGCATTCATCTACAAAGAAGTCGCCCGCCGGGATACCCGTCTGTTGCTCACTGTCGGCATAAAGGCTGGCAAACTCGTCGTTTTTCAGTTCGGCCACGGCTTGGGCCAAAATCTTCTGATAGGTCTCGTAGCCCAGGTCGGCGATGAAGCCGCTTTGCTCGGCGCCCAGCAGGTTGCCGGCCCCGCGAATGTCGAGGTCTTGCATGGCAATGTGTATGCCCGAGCCCAAATCGCTGAAGTTTTCCAACGCCTCGAGCCGGCGGCGAGAGTCGTCGGGCAAGAGAGACAGGGGCGGTGCCAACAGATAGCAAAAAGCTTTGCGGCTACTGCGCCCCACGCGGCCACGCATCTGGTGTAAGTCGGAGAGGCCGAAGTGGTGGGCGCCGTCTATGATGATGGTGTTGGCGTTGGGGATGTCGATGCCGTTCTCTACGATGGTGGTCGATATCAATACGTCATAGTCGTAGTTAATAAAGCCCGTGATGATTTGCTCCAATTGGCTCGGTGCCATCTGGCCGTGTCCCGTCGCCACACGGGCATCTGGCACGTATTGCTCTACGAGGTGTTGAAGGTTGGTCAGGGCCGAAATGCGGTTGGTCACGATGTAGACCTGCCCGTTTCGGCTCATTTCAAAGTTCACAGCGTCGGCAATCACTTCGTGGCTAAAGGGGTGCACTTCGGTCTGTATGGGCCGACGATTGGGCGGCGGTGTCTGGATGACAGAAAGGTCGCGGGCGCCCATAAGAGAAAACTGGAGGGTGCGCGGAATTGGCGTGGCCGACATCGTGAGCGTGTCGATATTGGTCTTGAGGGTGCGCAACTTTTCTTTGACGGCGACCCCAAACTTTTGTTCCTCGTCTATGATGAGCAAGCCCAGGTCGTGCCATTTCACCGAAGCTCCGATGAGTTTGTGGGTGCCGATGAGAATGTTGATTTGTCCTTCGGCCAACTCCTTTAATATTTGTCTGGTCTGCGCAGACGTACGGGCGCGGCTCAGATAATCTACCTTGACGGGAAAGTCTTTAAGCCGCGATGCAAAAGTGTGGTAGTGTTGAAGTGCCAAGACGGTCGTAGGAACAAGCACGGCTACTTGCTTGTTGTCGGCTGCGGCTTTGAGGGCGGCGCGCACAGCGATTTCGGTCTTGCCAAAGCCTACGTCGCCACACACCAAGCGGTCCATGGGACGCCGGCTTTCCATGTCGGCCTTCACCTCGGCGGTGACGCGCAACTGGTCGGGGGTGTCTTCATAGGCAAAGCCGGCCTCAAGTTCGTGTTGCATAAACGAGTCGTGGCTGAAAGCGAAACCCTCGGCTTCTTTACGGTTGGCGTAGAGGCGGATAAGGTCGCGGGCGATGTCTTTTATCTTTTTCTTCGTCCGCTCTTTCATCTTCTCCCAAGCGCCCGTACCGAGTCGAGAGAGATGTGGCGCCTGGCCTTCGTTGCCCTT
>SFFB01000001.1 GCA_004557035.1 Bacteroidales bacterium
GCCCCTTGCCGCGCGGCGCTCCCCGACCGATGAGTTTTTTTATAAAAGGGCATCATAGGGAGAGAGGCCAATTCGTTGCGTTTCTATTTGGAATCTTCAGCCGAGCGAGGAAATTGGGCGCTTGTTTAAACGTCGGGGCGCTCTTTGACGCGCATATACAAACTTTAACATTCCAAACGCGCAGCGACGGCGAAATGAGAAAATGAGGGGATGAAAAACGGGAAACGGGGAGAAAAATGGATGGCATCAGGGAAAGAAATTACGGGAATAAGGACAGTCATTCCCAGCCTTAGGACAGGAAAAACTGTCCCTATCGCAGTATTGCACTAATCTACTGAGAATGTGCATAAAATCAAAGAGGGAGCAGCCGCCGAGCCACTCCCTTTTTCTCATCTTGAAGATAAAAACTTATGGGTTGAGAGAAAAAGACAAAAGCAGAAGGACAGCCACGACGGAAAGACTTTGCGCATACAACGCAATAAGTGTGCAGTTGCCAACCCGACATTCCAAAACACGAAAACGCCACGACTATTGGCCGTTTTCCCTCTAAAAATTAAGTAGTTATATTAGGTGGAAAGATTCAAAATTTGTATCTTTGCACCCGCTTGGCAGAAAGCGTTCACAGGTGGCTTCGAAAGTGTTTGAGGCCGAGCGTTTTCGGCACGAGGTTTCAAAACAATATTTTCTAACCCCATATTTAAATCTATCATCCTATGGATTTGTACGCAAACTTTACCACAGGTTCTTGGAACAACAAGATTGACGTCACCGACTTCGTTCGTAAAAATATCACGCCTTACGAGGGCGACGCTTCTTTCCTCGTTGGCCCTACGGAGCGCACTCTGAGCGTTTGGAGTGTCTGCCTCAAGGCTCTCGAAGAGGAGCGTGCCAATGGCGGCGTGCGCTCTTTCGACCCCAACACCGTATCGACGATTTCGTCTCACGCAGCGGGCTATATCGACAAAGACAATGAGCTCATCGTGGGTCTGCAGACCGACGAACTGCTCCGCCGCGCCATCAAGCCTTTCGGTGGCATCAAGGTAGTGGAGAAAGCTTGTGCCGAAAACGGCGCCGAGGTTAGCCCGAAGGTGAAAGACATCTTCACCCACTATCGCAAGACCCACAATGACGGCGTATTTGACGTCTATACTGAAGAAATTCGCCGTTTCCGCTCACTGGGCTTCCTCACGGGTCTGCCCGACAACTACGCCCGCGGCCGTATCATCGGTGACTACCGCCGTCTGGCTCTCTACGGCATCGACCGCCTCATCGAAGCCAAGAAAGAAGACTTCAAAAACCTGACCGGCCCGATGACCGACGAGCGCATCCGTCTGCGCGAAGAGGTGGCAGAGCAGATCAAGGCCCTCAACGAGATCAAGGTGCTCGGCACCATTTACGGTCTCGATCTGAGCCGTCCGGCACAGACCGCACAAGAGGCTGTGCAGTGGGTCTATATGGCCTACCTCGCCGCTGTCAAAGAGCAGGACGGCGCCGCCATGTCGCTTGGTAACGTCTCTTCATTCCTCGACATCTACATTGAGCACGACCTCAAGCACGGCCTCATCGACGAGACCTTCGCTCAGGAGCTCATCGACCAGTTCGTCATCAAACTCCGTATGGTGCGCCACCTGCGTATGGGTTCTTACAACGAAATCTTTGCCGGCGACCCCACGTGGGTGACCGAGTCTATCGGCGGTCGCTTCAACGACGGTCGCACGAAGGTGACGAAGACTTCGTTCCGTTTCCTCCAGACGCTCTACAACCTCGGTCCCTCGCCCGAGCCCAACCTCACCGTGCTGTGGAGCCCCGAACTGCCCGAAGGCTTCAAGGCTTTCTGTGCCAAGGTTTCGGTAGACACCAGCTCCATCCAGTATGAAAACGACGAACTGATGCGCGAAGTGCGCCACAGCGACGACTACGGCATTGCCTGCTGCGTGTCTTTCCAAGACATAGGCCGCCAAATCCAGTTCTTCGGCGCCCGTTGCAACTTGGCCAAAGCCCTCTTGCTCGCCATCAACGGCGGTCGTTGCGAAAACACCGGTACGGTGATGGTGGAAGGCATCCCCGTTTTGAGCGGCGACGTGCTCAACTTTGAGGAGGTAATGAGAAACTACAAGATGGTGCTCACCGAGATTGCCCGTGTCTATAACGAGGCTATGAACATCATCCACTACATGCACGACAAATACTACTACGAGAAAGCCCAAATGGCCTTCGTAGACACCAACCCGCGCATCAACATCGCCTATGGCGCCGCCGGTCTGTCTATTGCCCTTGACTCTCTCTCGGCCATCAAATATGCCAAGGTGACTGCCCGTCGCAATGACATCGGCTTGACCGAGGCCTTCGACATCGAGGGTGAATTCCCCTGCTTCGGCAACAACGACGACCGTGTAGACCACCTCGGCGTAGACCTCGTCTACTTCTTCACCGAAGAGCTCAAGAAGCTGCCCGTCTACAAGAACGCCCGCCCCACCCTCTCTCTGCTCACCATCACGTCCAACGTGATGTATGGCAAGAAGACCGGTGCCACTCCCGACGGACGCGCCAAAGGTGTGGCTTTCGCTCCGGGTGCAAACCCCATGCACGGCCGAGACAAGAATGGTGCCATCGCTTCGCTCTCGAGCGTGTCGAAACTGCGTTACCGCGACTCGCAGGACGGTATTTCAAACACCTTCTCCATCGTGCCCAAGTCGCTCGGTCCCACCCCCGAGGAGCGCGTTGAGAACCTCGTGACCATGATGGACGGCTACTTCACCAAGGGTGCCCACCACCTCAACGTGAACGTGCTCAACCGCGAAATGCTTGAGGACGCCATGGAGCACCCCGAGAAATACCCGCAGCTGACCATCCGTGTGAGCGGTTACGCAGTGAACTTCATCAAGCTCTCTCGTGAGCACCAGCTCGAGGTCATCTCTCGTTCGTTCCACGAGCGTATGTGATACCATAAGAGACAAAGAGTCTTTACGGTCACAAGCCCTGAAAGGGCGAAACATATCAGCCCAGGTCGTTAGGCCTGGGCTTTGTGTATTCCTGTATAGTCCGGCCTGTAAGGTCGGCACCCCAAGCGTACCGTTATCAATATGCCATCTTTAATTATCCATTCCTGTATTGTGCCGACCTTACAGGCCGGAGATTAGAGGAGCACCCCATACCCGGGCCTAACGACCCGGGCTAAAATGTTTCGCCCCTTCGGGGCTTGCTTGGCCGCTCAACCTCTTGGTGCTTAGCATTTCCGCCTCATTGACTTCGTCAATTGGGCGGAAATGTTCCACCCCTTCAGGGCTTGCGTAGACGCCATTTGACTTTTTTTGTCTCAAAAGAGTCTGATATATGAAAACCGGTTTTCTTTGCATCATATCGCCAACTTCGCTCTCATTGTCACAGCCTACCTCGTGATTGGAGGTGACCGAAGCGTTCAATCACAGCAAGCAATTAAAATTCAAAAAGATACAAGGGCGTGATTGTGTGATTGGGAAAAAGGGCAAACTTTGGGTATATATAGGAAAGAAGGGATTGGCGAAGAGAATGTTGGAGTCTAAGCCGTAGAGGCCAATGGCGAGCGTTCTTCAAAATACCAATAATATGGGCTTCGTCATTAAAAAGAGGACTAATCTCTATTCCAACCCGATTTTTTTGTATTTTTGCACAGATTTTTTGCTTAAAAATAGAGCATCTGAAACAGTGCCGCTTGGCTCGGCCTTACCAATTATGGACAGCAACAAAATCTTCAAGATAGACATCGAAGCCATCGTGCGTGGCAAGGCAAGCGGCAAAAAGCGCCGTGTGCCCCGCTTCATCATCAATTGGCTTAAACGCATCATCCATCAAGACGAGATCAATGAATTTCTCGAGCACGAAGGCGACAAACAGGGTGTGCCCTGGCTCAACGACTGCGTGGAATTTCTTGACATGAAACTCGAAATCGAGGGTCTTGAAAACCTGCCTTCAGATGCCGACGGCCGTCGGTTCACGTTCGTGAGCAACCACCCCCTGGGCGGTCAAGATGGCGTGGCGCTCGGTGCCATTCTTGGCGGTCACTACGACGGCAAGGTGAAATATCTGGTCAACGACCTCTTGATGAACCTCCACGGGCTGGCACCCCTTTGCATCCCCATCAACAAAATGGGTGCTCAGAGCCGCCGCTTCCCCGAGATGGTCGAGGCCGGTTTCAATAGCGACAATCACATCATCATGTTCCCCGCCGGCCTGTGTTCGCGTCGCCGCCATGGCGTCATCCGCGACCTGCCGTGGAACAAGACCTTCATCACCAAGAGCGTGGAGACACAGCGTGACATTGTGCCCATTCATTTCAGCGGCCGCAACTCCAACCGCTTCTACCGGCTGGCCAACATCAGCAAGGCCCTCGGCATCAAATTCAACATTGCCATGCTCTATCTTGTCGACGAAATGTTCCGCAACCGCCACAAGACATTCGTGGTGAAAATCGGCAAACCTATTCCTTGGCAAACCTTCGACAAGTCGCGACGTCCCCTCGAGTGGGCCGCCTACGTTCAAGACCAAGTCTACCAACTCTGATACCGCCAACCGCCCGCTCCGTCGACATCCCCACCGGAAGGCTCATTAACACCGCAAACAAATTCTGCCCCACACATCAAAAATGGAAGAAATCATCAGCCCCGTCAGCCGGGAACTGCTTAAGGCCGAATTGACTCCCGAGCGCCGTCTGCGCTCGACCAACAAGAGCAACAACGAGATTTACATCGTGACCTATCAACAAGCGCCCAACGTGGTGCGTGAGATAGGCCGCCTCAGGGAGATTGCCTTCAGAGCTGCCGGCGGAGGCACCGGTCTGGCACTCGACCTCGACGAGTTCGACACGTGTGAGCACCCCTATTATCAACTCATCGTGTGGTGCCCGGACGATGAAGAGATTTTGGGCGGATACCGCTTTTTGCCGGGCAATGAAATAGAGCTCGACGACAACGGACAACCGCGACTGGCCACGGGACACATGTTCAAGTTTTCCGACACGTTCATCCACGACTATATGCGCGACACAGTCGAACTGGGCCGCTCTTTCGTCACCCTCGAATACCAAAGCACCCGCCGTCTGAGCAAGAGTCTCTTTGCCCTTGACAATCTTTGGGACGGCTTGGGCGCACTCACGGTGGTCATTCCCGGGTTGAAATATTTCTTTGGCAAGATGACGATGTATCCCTCGTTCAATCCGCAGGCCAGAGACATGATACTCTATTTCCTCGAAAAACATTTCGGCGACAAAGACCGTCTCGTCTGGCCCGAACATCCCCTTGTCATCCAGACCGTCAGAGACCAGCTCGACGCGCTCTTCACCGGCAAGACCTTTAAAGAAGACTACTTCATCCTCAACACCGAGGTGCGCAAACTGGGTTATAACATCCCGCCCCTTGTTAACGCTTATATGGGTCTGAGCCCGACGATGCGCGTGTTCGGCACCGCCATCAACCATGAATTTGGCGAGGTGGAAGAGACCGGCATCCTCATAGCCGTCGACGAAATCCTCGAAGAGAAACGTATGCGCCACATCGACACCTTCGTCGAAGAGCATCCGGAGTCGATGGACGTATTCTCTGAAATCTTTGTCAAGAAAGACTAAGAAAGAGACGAAAAAGACATAACCAATATGGGTATATCAACGACGCTGTCGCGGATATACCCATATTTATATTATAGGAGTGTTGGTTCGGAGTGTCAGAGATAATAGTCTGAGCAGGTGCCACTCAACCGGCAGGCCACCACATCCCAATCTATCAGCCCCCAGATCGCTTCAAGATAGTCGGCGCGGCGGTTGCGATAGTCAATATAGTAAGCGTGTTCCCACACGTCGACCACGAGAAGCGGACGCTTGCCTTCGGTCATCGGATTGCCGGCACCCGAAGTGTTCACGATGTCGAGCGAACCGTCGGCATTTTCGACCAGCCAAGTCCAGCCCGATCCGAACAGTGACGTGGCTGCGGCGATGAACTGTTGCTTGAACTCTCCGAGCGAACCGAAACGGCTCGTGAGCGATGCACCGAGGTCTGAGCCTATCTCTTTGGGCGTTGGCGTCAAAGCCTCGAAAAAGAAGGTGTGGTTCCACGTCTGTGCCGCATTGTTGAAAACAGGGCCGGAAGCCTTGCAGACCATTTCTTCAAGTTCCATGTCTTCATAGAGTGTGCCCTTGACGAGGCGGTTGAGATTATCCACATAAGTCTGCAAATGACGGCCATAGTGATAGTCAATGGTCTCTTGGCTCATTGCCGGAGCGAGCGCTGCGTGAGCGTAAGGCAGGAGAGGCATAGTTTGTTTCATAATCGTGGTGTTTTAGAGGGTGAAACATATATTGGTTGGTTGCACAGCCGCCGCTGCTTGTCATGTCAAGAGAAATAAGATTTTAATGTCGGCTGATTTGTTGTCCACAAGGCCTTCCGACCCTTAATGGATGCCATCAATAAAGATGGAAAATGCGCTGCATCAACTGCCACTTTTCTGCCGAAGCGGCGTCTGCCGAGGCCTGCTGAAACCGTGCCGTTAGGGCTTCCCATTCAGCTTGGCGAGGCAGGGTGGCGAGGCGGGCCATGGCCGCTTGCCAGTCGAAGTCTGTCGGCGTCTCGACAATCATAAAGAGGCGCGTGCCGAGCAGGTAGATTTCCATTTCAAGGATGCCCACACTACGGATGCCTTCGAGGATTTCTTGCCAAACATGCCCCTCCTCGTGGAGCCGGCAATAGTCAGCAATGAGGTCTGGGTCGTCTTTAAGGTCGAGCGTCTGGCAGAAGCGTTTGGTAGGGCCGTCGAACTTTTTCTGCATATAGCCCTCGTCGGGCCGGTTTGTGGAGTGTGTGGTCATAGATAATGATGTGATAGGTTTACACATTCGAAGATATGTAAAAATCACAGCCAAATGAACCTTTTATTTATGAAAAATAACATAACCAGCCCGATGATAAACCTTATTAACGGCCAATGTCAAGCCGATTTTGCAAACGTCACCACAACGGGCGCCTCAGCCAAGAATAAAGCTAACCAATCATGTGAGGCGGCCATAATGAGGCAGAGGCAGACGGGAATACGACCAAATGCCACAAAGAACTTTTTGCGGCTATCTTAGTGACGTCTGTTGACGCATTCCAGTATCAAAACGTCGATATTTAACATAACGAAAAGATTATCTTAATTTTTGTTGGTCGTTTTGGCATATTCTCCTACATTTGTGGCGTTATTTTTCCAATTGGTACGCATCGTTTAGTGTTTAGTCCCAAACACGAAGAGGCGTCCCGTTGGCGATTTTAAGGGTATTCACATGAAACAACAGCAACTCCAATCTCACGGCATTCCTATGACTAAACGCTCGACTTGGCGCAGGTCGTGGGTCTCTGCCGCCCTGTTGGCCGCTTTCGCGTTGACACCGCTTCCTGCAGCGCTTCACGCCCAAACGACCGGACAGAAGACCAGTGCGCAAGCACCCAATCAAACCGGGAAACGACTGGTGACCGGTGTGGTCACCGACGACTCCGGCAATCCGCTCATTGGCGCTCACGTCCGCATTAAAGGACAAAAACGCGGTAGCATCACCAACGTCAACGGTCAGTACAGCCTACAAGTGGGCTCGGCCAAAACACAGTTGCAAGTCTCTTATATGGGTATGAAAACCCGCACAATCGACTTGCCCGAAGGCAACCGCCCCCTGCAACGCGACGTGATGCTGACCACGTCAGACAACCTGCTGGGCGAGGCCGTCATCACCAACGGTTATCACAAGATTGACCCGCGCAACAATACGGCAGCCATCACCTCGGTTAAGATGGACGACATCCTCATGCCCAATATGACCACCATAGACATGGCACTCGAAGGCCGCATCCCCGACCTTGTCTTCACCAACAACTCAGGCGAAGCCGGTGCCACCGGTCGTGTGCGTGTGCGCGGTACATCCACCATCATAGGCAACCGTGAGCCACTCTGGGTGCTCGACGGCTTTGTGCTCCAAGACCCCGTCAACGTCAGCACCGACCAGCTCAACGACCCGGACTATATCAACTATGTGGGTAATGCCATCTCGGGTATCAACCCCGAAGACATCGACCGCATTGACGTGTTGCGCGACGCCGCCGCCACGGCCATCTATGGTGTGAGGGCCTCAAACGGTGTCATCGTGGTGACGACGAAGAAAGGCCAAGTGGGCAAACCCACTGTGAGATATTCAAACCAAACCACCATCACCCGCAGGCCGCATTATTCAGACAAAAACATCAAACTGATGAACTCGCAGGAGCGTGTGCAGTTTGGTAAGGACCTCACCGACCTGCACTATGTGTTCCCACAAAATATGCCGATGGTGGGTTACGAAGGCGCATACTACCGCTATCAGACCGGGCAGACCGACTACAACACCTTCCTCAGCGAGGTGCAGCGTTACGAGACGGTCAACACCGACTGGTTTGACCTGCTCACAGAAAATGCCATCACCACCCAACACTCGCTCTCTATCTCGGGCGGTAGCGAAGCCACACGCTATTATGCCTCGGTGGGCTATTCGCGGCAAAACGACGTCATCAAGACGCAGCATGTGGACCGCTACACGCTCTCGATGAACATGATGACCAACCTGGCCAAAAACTTCAGAGCCAACATCCGTGTGAACGGTAACGTACAGAAGAAAAACCACCTGCCAAGCGAGGTTTCGCCCATGACCTACGCCTACGAAACCACCCGTGCTCTGCCGGTTTACAATCCCGACGGCTCACTCTATTATTACCAGCGCCACGGCTACTCTGTGGGCAACAGCCAAAAGCAGTCGCGTCTCTACAACTACAACATCATCAACGAGATGAACAATTCGTCGAGCGAGTATGACGGTAACACTATGAGCGTGAACGGCGACCTGAACTATCGTGTCGGAACGATTGCCGACTTCACGGCTGCCGCCTCTTACAGTCGCAGTTCGACGCTTCAGGCTGTGTGGTTCGGCGAAAACACCAACTATGTGGCCATTCTTAAAAATGGTGAGGCCGCAGACAAACCCGTAGAGGGCCAAAGCGGACTTTGCGAACTGCCCTACGGCGGCGTGTACAACACCACCAACACTATCAGTGAAAGCCTCATTGCCCGACTCCAGGCCAACTTGCACTATCGC
Source organism: Bacteroidales bacterium (assembly GCA_004557035.1). Taxonomy (GTDB): domain Bacteria; phylum Bacteroidota; class Bacteroidia; order Bacteroidales; family Bacteroidaceae; genus Alloprevotella. The sequence continues at coordinate 9,119 of SFFB01000001.1, forward strand.
ACTCCCAACCAGCTCCACCTCATCAATGCCACTGCCGGTTATGAGGTGGATATGAGCCGGACTACGGGCGTAAGCGACCAGACTCGCGGCTATTTCAAAGACAGAGGTATGAAATATATGTCGATGACAGCCGAAGACCTTGCCGCCTTCCCCCTGTACCAAAGCTGGCTGGCCGAAGGACACCGCACACTGACCAAAGGCAAGACCAACACCCTGAGTGCCTACCTCAGCACCTCCTATACCTATCACGACCTGCTCACGCTCGGACTGACTGGCCGTTTTGACGCCTCAAACCGTTTCGGCAGCCGCAGCAACGAGAAGTTCAATCCCGTCTGGACGGTATCGGGCAGCTGGAACATCCGCAACACGTTTTGGGGCGATCCCTATAGCGCATACACGGATGAAGCCGACAAAAACTTTTTCATCGACCGCTGGCGTCTGCGCATGTCATACGGCTACACGGGCAATATGCTCGATGGCCAGACGCCCGACCTGCTCGTACGCCTCGGCACTCTCGATACCTATTATGGCGAAAACGTCTCTTACGTGTCGTCGCTGCCCAACCCTGACTTGAAGTGGGAAAAAACAAGCGACTTCAACGTGGGTACGGAAATCGGTATGTTTGAGAGCCGCCTGAACTTCTCTATCGACTTCTGGTGGCGACACACCACCGACGCCATTGCCGCAACCGACGTCTCGACCATCAACGGTATCCGCTCCATCTATATGAACAAAGGAACGCTCGACAACCACGGTTTCTCGTTCCAGGTGAGCGGCTACCCCATCAAGACCAAAGACTGGCAACTCTATCTATCCACGACCTACTCTTGGGCCACGAATAAGGTGGCCTCGGGTACCAACGAGAACTTCACCATCGACAACTACCTCAACGGTACGGCCGTCATCGACGGCAAGGCCATCGGCACATTCTATTCTTATGAATTCCTCGGTCTCAATCCCCAGACCGGTGTGCCCATGTTTGACGACTATCAAGACCGCCAGCATTTGCTCTCCGGCCTGTCGCTCGGCCAGGTGGTGCAGCGCGTGATGGTGGAGAGCGGCAACCGCGACCCGAAATTCACCGGCAACCTCTACGCCACGCTCACTTGGAAACAACTCTCTCTGCGTGCCAACTTCAACTATCGTGTGGGCTCTAAAGTGAGACTCTTCAAACTCTACACACCCGTGCTCAGCGGTGTCTCATCCGACAAAAACGTGCGCTATGAGTTCAACAACCGCTGGCGTAATCCCGGCGACGAAGCCTATACCAACATCCCCGTGCTACTCTCGCCGAGCGATCCGCTCTATTCGCAATATGCACAACACTGGTCGAGAGGTCTCGCTGCCAAGATTGACAACATCCAGCCCTTTGCCGGCAATGTGTGGAATATGTATGACCTGTCTGACCTTCGCGTCGTGTCGGGCGACTATCTCAAGCTGAGCAATCTTTCGCTCTCTTACAACTTCGCCCAGTCGTTGCTCCGCAAGACGCCCATCAAGTCGCTCCGTCTGGACTTCTCCGTGACCAACGTATTCACTTTGGCTTCAAGCAAGCTCAACGGTCAGTCGCCAACTCAAGCTGGTTTCGCCTCGGTCAACCTCTCTGACCGTCCGGCCTACACCTTGGGTCTGAACATCTCGTTCTGACGCAAACATCTTTCTGAAGATTTCCACACTCCTATAATATATAAGACACGTATCAATGAAAAAGATATTTATTCCTTCACTTCTGGCAGCCACCGTGGCCTTGAGCGGTTGCGACGACTTCTTGAGCGCCTATTCTCAAGACCAGATTGTGGCTAAAGAGGTGAGTCATTTCGATGAAGTGATATTAGGTTCGGGCTATCTGCAAAGCGTAGCCATTGCCGACGGACCTTCTGTGGGCAATGTAGGCGGCTTCTTCAATGTGCTCGACGACGATGTCAACACTGGCCGTGACCGAGTGGTTGAAGGCCAGGGCGAGTCAAACGTAGTCTCTAAGGCTTGGCTTCAAGCCGTCGAAAGTCTCTACGGCTACTTTGGTTGGCAACAAGAAGTGGGCACCAACAGCGACGGTTCGCTTATCAGAGACGACGCCGGCACATGGGACAAACTTTATGAACACATCAACGTGACCAATGTCATCTTGTATGAAATCCAAGACCTGCCCCACAGTACCGAAACCGACGAGGCCACATTCTATCGCGTACAGGGTGAAGCCCACTTCCTTCGTGCACAGTTTTATTTCACTTTGGCCAATCTCTATGGCGATGTCTACGACCCACAGACCTGCTACAACAAACCCTGCGTGCCGCTCAAGCTCAACCCCGACGTGACCTCACCACAGCCGAAGACTATCTCACCCGTAGCCCGCAAAATCCTGACCACCTTCTCCACCGTGCTTCACTCGAAGCCGTACAACTGTTGCTCAGCCGCGTCTATCTCTATATGCAGAAATGGGACCTTGCAGAGCAGAAAGCCAAGGCGGTGATGGAAAGCGAGAATTTTTATCTGGCACCCATCTCGTCTTTCCAAAGCGACGTGCCCTTCTTGACCGACGAAAACCAAGAAGTAATTTTCTCTCAAGGCTCAAACAATCTGAGCTGCCTGACCACCTTTACGGCCCGACCCGGCGACTTCTGCGTGACCAAAGAACTGTATGACCTCTTCTCCGACAACGACCGTCGCAAGAGCTGCTTCTTTGCCACCTACTACAACGACGAGGGTTCCGTCGTAGACAACGACAGTATCCAACTGGCCTATAAATACGAACGCGGCAACTCCCTCCGAGCCCACATCTCAGACTGTTTCACCCTGCGTATGTCTGAAGCATGGCTCAACCGGGCTGAGGCTTTAGCCATGCTCCACCGCGACGGCGAGGCCATGAATCTGCTCAACGAGTTCCGCAAACAGCGCATTGATGGCTATGTCGACTTGGCCTATACCGGCAACGAACTGGTCGACGAAATCCGCACAGAGCGCCGCAAAGAACTCTGCTTTGAGGGCCATCGCTGGTTTGACCTGCGCCGCTATGCCGCCAATGCCGAATACCCATACACCAAGACACTCGTGCACGCCTACAATGTGGTAGGCGATGGCGTGGGTTATATGTACACCCGCACGTTGGTATTACCTCCGGGCGACAAGTCCTACACGTTTGCCCTGCCCAAGTCGGTAGTCAACTTCTTCGAAGACGGTTCGCTCACCACCAATCCCCGTGACGTCCGCACACCGCTTGAAGACCAAGAGACCGACGAACCCGAAGAGGAAGAAGGCGAGGGTGGCTTCCCTGAGACACCCAATCCCGACGAACCGGAAGAGGGAAACGATGAGGCTAATTAAACCTCTGTTGACAACCCAAAAGCACTTTTCAACGAAAAGCATTTAATCACAGACGTTATGAACAAATTCATCAAAATACTAATGGTGTTGCCGCTCATCGGCTTGCTCATGGCATGTAGCGATGAAGACGAACTGACCAATAGCATCGACTTCACTTCGCCATACGCACAGATTGTAGACGATCCCGACAATCTGGTGCAGCACGAGCGCTATGAACTCTTCCAGGAGTTTGGCGTGCCGGTCTATTTCAATGATACCATTGCCACACGTGTGACCGGTAAAGACCTGCAAGGCAACGATGTCTACACCACAGAGACCATCGACCTCAACTGGGGTTTCCAATCGCACGACAAAAACAGTGTGAACTACAAGTTTGACTATCTCACTACTGAAGACCAGCAACTTGGCGCACTTGACTTCGCCCGCACCTATCTCTCGATGACGACCGAGAAGATGCGCCCCTTCTGCCTCTTGCTCGTAGACACGCTCTACATCACCCGAGGTGGCGCCACGACCAAACCGGAATATCACACCAATTTCCGTGCCTTGGTGGTCAGTCAGCTTCAAGACCTCGACAATGCCGGCAAGCAAGAGCGAGCTACCAACATTCTGCGCGATATGGTTTTGTCCAAAGTCACGCTCAACGAAGAACTCGTTGCTCGCTTCGGTGCCGTATCCAGCCGCGACAAACTCTATGGACGCCCTTGGGTGGTCAGCGGTTCGAATGGCGGTCTGGGCTGTGTATGGGGCGTACCTCATACCGGTTCGTGGTGGCATCCAGAAGAGCTCTACGATCCCGAAATGGGAGATGAGTATGTCGAAAACGGCTGGTCGTCGGGTGTTTACTCGCTTGCGGCCTTTGAAGCAGAGCGTGCACTCACCTTTGCCCAAATCGGCAAATTTGGCTTCATTTGCGGCGACACGTCCTACAACAACCAGTCGTCACACCTGATGAGCCCGGCCAACATCTCTCAAGACCTCAACTATTATGTGACCCAAATGCTCCAGTTGGGCGAGACCGAATTCATGGCCCGCTACGGTGGCTCAACGATGGTCAAGAAAAAATACCAAATCCTTGCCGACTACATCACGGGCGAACTGGGTATCAATCTTGATTTCTAATCAAACAAACCAATGAAAACCAACCTTATGAAATGGCGTAATATATTCCTTTCGTTGATGGCCGTCTGTGCCTTGTCCGCTTGCTCCGACGACGATGAGTTTGCGCTCAACACCTCACAAATCTCCGAAGCCCCTGACTTTGTTGATGCGCGCGATGGCCACGTTTATCGCTGCATTCGCGTAGGCAATCAGATCTGGATGGCCGAAAACCTGGCCTATTTCCTTCCCGGTGGCGCTGCCGACGGCTGCATCACGTGGGGAGAGAAGCAAGACATCAAACCCGAAGACATTGCCGTAGACACCACCAACATCACCGTCATTATATCAGACGAGAAATATGCCGAAATCTATATGTCGGTGGTCAACGACCCCAACCACGACTGGCAGACAGAGGCCGGCGTATCCAATGCCTTGCTGGGTATGTTCCTAAGCAACTTCTATATCCCCTACGGCCAAACACGCTTTACTGAGACTATGGCCTATTATAAAGCCTTCTACGACGTCTTGATTGTCAAACTCGAGGCCGAACGTCAGGCTCAGCGCCAAGATTACATTGACCGCATCATTGCCGAAAAGGCACAAATACCCATCACCCACCGCGACAAGGCCGAAGCCTCAAACGGCGGTTACGTTGCAGATAACGGCTACCTTTATTCTTATGAAGGCGCTGCCAAAGCCGTTCCCGAAGAAGGAGGCTGGCGTGTACCTACTGATGCCGACTGGCAGAAACTCGAAACGGCCTTGGGAATGTCGCCGGCCGAGAGCAGCCAACTCAACGCCTGGCGCGGCTATGGTCTGGGCTATCCTATGGCCAAGGGCGGCAGCGTAGGTTTCGATGTGGTCATGAGTGGTTGCCAAGGCTATCAACGCACCAATGCCGACCTCTTCATCAACAAGGGCGACTGCGCTTATTTCTGGACGTCCGACAAGAGCTCTTATAGTCAAGAAGAAGACGACGAAGACAATGTCAACGAAGACGGTTCGACCAACAAGATTACCGTTGTCTACGAAACAGCCATCATCCGCCAGTTTGCTATCTATAAGAATGCCATCTGGCGCGGTACCAGCCGTCTCGACAATAAATACCGCAACATCATGTACAGCGTCCGCTTGGTGCGTGATGCCGAGTGAAGATAACCAACCCACCACAGGTTGCCGTGCCGGTAGCATTACCGCCCGCACAGGCAACCTGTTTTTTTGCCTACTTATATGAAAACACGTCTTTTTAATGTAATGCGGAGCCTCCCTCTCGTTGTGCTCCTGTTGTGGCTGATAGGCAACGCCGGCCTCTCTGCCCAAGACACCAAACTCTATTTTGGCGACACAGCCAGAGTCTCGCTGGTCCAAGACCTCACTTCTTTCGACGAAGCGCTCAAACAAGCCAAACAGACCGGCAAACCCATTTTCTTCAACTGCTATGCCTCTTGGACGCGCCCTTGTGTCGGTATGGACCAATACGTCTTCTCAAATCCCGACTTTGCCCACTATCTCAACCAAAACTTCGTTTGCCTTCGTATCAATATGCAGACCGACGAGGGCAAAGCTCTGGCCGAGCGTTATGGGGTGAAGAGTTATGCCTGCTATCTGGTGCTCGACGCCGAGGGTGAGGTCATTCATCGCATCAATCGTGGCCACGCTCTGCCGGAGTTCAAAGATTGGGTGGCACGTGCACTTAGCCCCAAGACGTCGCTCAAGGGAACGAGGGCAATCTACGCCACAGGGCAATACAGCAAAGAAGACCTCTATAACATTGTCGTTGCCGCCCAACTGGCCAAAGACCAAGATATGTATAATAAAGCAGCTGCCGAATACATCAAGGATATGCCGATGGTAGAGTTTACCAAGCAGAAAAATTGGGTTTTCACCAGCCTCTTCAAGTCGCGCGACAGCGAGTTTTATCACTACCTGATGACCCACAAGGCCGATTTCCTCAAAGAGCTCGAGCCCTTGACCGTCACCGACAAATTTGAGTCGTTCCTCACGCCGCGTCTGATGAGCTATGCTTGTGGCGACAAACCCTACGATGCCGCCGATGTGCAAAAGATACGGGAAGAAATCCAGACCTTCGGTATGCCCGACACCTGCGCCACCATGATACTCTGCCAGATTGCCGACTATCGCGGACAGGAGAAGTATGTGGCCTTGGTCAACTATCTCGATGCTTATGGGCGCTATCTCGACAAATATTACAGCGTGCGGGCCAACATTGAACTGACTTTCAACTTTCTCAATCTAAAGCCCGAAGAGAAGAAACTCTTGGCCACCTATCTCACCGCTGCAGCCGAGCGTGAGCGTGGCCGCCGTGTGGGTGAGAGTCTGCGCAGCCTCGTGGCCGGAATGGGAGCCGAGGGAAATGGTATTGAGTTTTTCGGCGGCTCGTTTGCCGAAGCTTTGGCCCAGGCCAAAGGGGAGGGCAAAAACGTCTTTCTCGACTGCTACACCAGCTGGTGCGGCCCTTGCCGCGTGATGGCCACGAAAGTCTTTACCCGTGCCGACGTGGGCGAGTATTTCAACAAACACTTTGTCTGCATCAAGATAGACATGGAACAGGGCGAAGGTCCGGCGCTGGCCAAACAATATGAAGTGAAGGCCTATCCCACTATGCTTTTTCTCAATCCCGAGGGGCAGGTGCTCAACACCGTGCGTGGTTCCCGTTCGGCCGAGATGCTCATAGAGGAAGCCCAAAAGGCTAAATAAGCCTGCGGCTCCCTCAGTCATAAACAACAAAGGCTTCCCCTTGATGAGGGAAGCCTTTGTTTATGGATGGGGTTGTTTGATAGCTTGGATTAGGCCTTAACGCGGTTGACGTATGAGCCGTCGCGAGTGTCCACCTCGATGATTTCGCCTTCGTTGATGAAGAGAGGCACACGCACCTGGGCGCCAGTCTCGAGGGTGGCGGGCTTGAGCGTGTTGGTGGCGGTGTCGCCCTTGAGGCCCGGTTCGGTATAGGTAATCTTGAGACGTGTCTTGACGGGCATCTCAGCGTAGAGGATGGTTTCGGTAGAGGCATCGCTTACCACTTCCACCACGTCGCCTTCTTTCATATAGTCCACGCCGGTGATGAGTTCCTTGCCAATTACCACGTCGTCCCAAGTCTCTTGGTTGAGGAAGTGATATTGATCGCCCTCAGCATAAGAATACTGGAACGGACGACGCTCCACGCGAACATCCTCAAGAGCTTCGCCGATGTTGAAGCGGCGCTCGAGCACACGGCCCGACACCACGTCCTTCAGTGTGGTGCGCATGATGGTGTTGCCCTTACCGGGTTTAACGTGAAGAAAGTCGATGCAGAAGTAGAGCTTGCCGTCCAGACGGATGCAAGTGCCTTTTTTGATGTCTTGTGATTTAATCATTGTATCTGTAATCTGATAATTGTTTGTCGTTTAAGCGGCTGCAAAGTTACTATTAAAAGACAAAAACACAAAGAGATTAAAAGACAAAGAGACAATATGCAGCCAAGCACGGCCTGAAGGAGCACTCTTCATCTCATAGTCTTTTTGTCTTTCAGACGCTCAGTCTCTAATCTCTTCAAAGTCCACATATTCTCCTTCGTCTTTCCCGAAAAACTTGCCGCCGGCGCTGCGTTTGTTTTGACGTGTGGAGTCGCTGCGCGTTTGACTCTTGGTATGGTTTTGTTGTGTGCCAAATCCGCCCGGCGCGCCAAAACGGCGTGAGCGCTGAGGCTTGCGGCCGGTGAAAAGGGCGATGATGCTGTCTACGATTTCTGTGATGACTCTGATGCCGAGCATAATAAACATAAAGAGAAATCCGAATATCAGAATTCCCAAACATCCGAGCAAGTGCATAATTTGTGGGGCGTTAAGTCTGTGTTAGTGTGTCTTTCTGCCCACCGTCACCGACAAGAGAATATAAATCACGATGATGAGTGAAAGGGCGGTGAGGCCAAGCAGGGCAATCATCAGTGCGCTCAATGCTATGAAGCCATAGCGCAGCGCGTTGTCTTTTATCGAAAAGTTTTTGAATTTGAGTGCAAACATTGGGATTTCGGCCACCAATACCCAGCAAGAGAGGGGAATGGCTGCTAAGATAATCCATGCGGCATAGTCCGTCGTCGTCATCCAGTCGTGCGCGCCCACGGCAAGGGCCGCCCAAAAGAGGGCATTGGCCGGAGTGGGCAGACCAATAAACGAGGTGGTCTGTCGCTCGTCGAGGTTGAATTTGGCCAGGCGGAGGGCCGAGAAGGCGGCAATCAAGAAGGCCACGAAGGGCAACCAAGAAGCCGTAGTGGCGTCGACCACCACAGGCAGTGTCTCTCGCAAGAGCGAAAATACGATGGCGGCCGGTGCCAGTCCGAAGGTGATGTCGTCGGCCAGCGAGTCAAGTTCTTTGCCAATGGGCGAAGACACGCCCAGCAGTCGGGCTGCAAATCCGTCGAAGAAGTCAAACACCGCACCACCCACGATGAAATAGAGGGCCAAGTCGTAGCGAGCGACGGGCTGCAAGGCAAAATAGGCCGCAATGCAACCGCAGATGAGGTTGCAGCAGGTGATGCTGTTAGGGATATGTTTTTTCATTTGAAACGTGCCCTTATGCTTTTTTTCCACTCAGGCGGGCAATGATGGTCTGGTTGCCCACGGTGCGCTGCCCAAGACTGGCGAGAACTTCAGTGTCGAGCGGCAGATAGACGTCAACGCGCGAGCCGAACTTGATAAAGCCGAGATGCTCGTCGATAAAGCACTCATCGCCTTCTTGGGCGTAGGTCACGATGCGACGCGCTACGGCACCAGCCACCTGGCGCACCAGCACCTCTTGTCCGGCCGGTGTTTCAATGACAATGGTGGAGCGTTCGTTTTCGGTGCTGGCCTTGGGCAACCAGGCTTTATGGAAATTGCCGTTGTGGTGAATGGCTTTCTTCACCACACCCTCCACGGGAAACCAGTTGGCGTGTACGTTGGTCACCGACATGAATATCGACACCATAATGCGGCGGTCGTGAAACACTTCGTTTTCGTCGACTTCCTCAATTACCACAATTTTTCCGTCGGCCGCGGCCACCACGGTGTTTTCCGTCTCTTCGTTGAACAGGCGGATAGGGCATCTGAAGAAGTTCACGGCCGTGAGGTAGAGCGGCAGGGTGATGGCCAGCACGACATAAAACGGGATGAGCGTCACTTCGCGCAAGAGAAAAAATAAGAGTCCGTTGACAAGCAGCAAGCCGAGCAATCCCCATTGCAGGATGGTGGTGCCTTCTCTGTGCAGTCTTGGTTTTGAAAGTCTTTTTATTCTGGCCATCTTCGGTGTAGTTGTATCTGATGAAGGGATGATGATTGTCGGTAGATTTATGCTTGTACAGGTCGGCCGCCGCCGGTCTCATCACCGGGGCACCACTCTTGTAAAGCGTAGAACATACCTATATTATTGCAAAAATACGTATTTTGCTCAATTTGACCAAATTCGCGTCTGTCAAAGTGCACCAAAGCGTCTACAGGAGTCTTTTAGGCGGCTGCTGCGGTTTTATTCATCCGTGCGGGTGGCACGTGACACGTTGCTATACTTTTACACGATTTTTAGGAATTATTGAATAAACATCGAGATTGGGTTAAAAACCATAAAACAATACGTTTCAAAACTTATATCTACCTGTTTATCAAAGCAATAAAGCACGTCAACCCTTCTGAAAGCCATTAGAAGTCGAGAAAGAGTCACGTCATTTTCCTGAGACAAGACGAAGGAGAGGTCTGTCCTTAGCCCGATTTTTCCTGGCATAAGGACAGAAAAAACTCGCCTTCTTCCCGTAAGCGCCGGAATAGCAAAAAGAGAGGCCGCAATGGGCGGCCTCTCTTCTCCTTTTCACAAAGATAACGCCAAAACGGCACTTCGCCAAAAGACAAAACGACCACCATTTCGCGCACGTACATATAATATATATGAGTCGAAGAGGTGAAAAGTCACAGAGTCAAAGAGACAAGACTCGCTCCGACATAGGGCAATCTCAACCGTTTTCACGTGCCCTCTTGCGGCCTATCCCGTTTTTTGAGAGACAACGCAAGGTTTTTCCCACCTTTTTCGCTAAATTTGCAGCCCAAATAAACACTCGTCTCAATGCCGACAAATTGAGCGGCCAGAGACTCCCGACAAACCGAAAGACATGAAATTTACCGAGCGTAACGGATTGAACCTCTTTGAGGTGAACGAACAAATCCTGAAAGACTGGGACAAGGAAGACCTCTTCCATAAAAGCATCACAAGCCGCGAGGGCTGCCCCTCGTTTGTATTTTTCGAGGGTCCTCCCTCGGCCAACGGACATCCGGGCATTCACCACGTCATGGCACGTACCATCAAGGACGTGTTTTGCCGCTACAAAACGATGCAGGGCTTTCAGGTGAAACGCAAAGCCGGCTGGGATACCCACGGTCTCCCCGTCGAGTTGGGCGTGGAGAAAGAACTGGGCATCACCAAAGAAGACATCGGACGCTCCATCAGTATCGAGGACTATAACGACCGCTGCCGCAAGAACGTGATGAAGTTCACACAAGAGTGGACAGACCTCTCGCACCTTATGGGATACTGGGTGGATATGGAACACCCGTACATCACCTACGAAAACTCCTACATCGAAACGCTCTGGTGGCTGCTGGCCCAACTCTACAAGAAAGGCCTGCTCTATAAGGGCTATACCATCCAGCCCTACAGTCCTGCCGCCGGCACGGGCCTGTCGAGCCACGAACTCAACCAGCCGGGCTGCTATCGCGACGTCAAAGACACTACTGTGACGGCTCAGTTCCGCATCACCGACCCCAAGGCCGAGATGACGGGATGGGGCGAACCTTGTTTCTTGGCCTGGACCACCACGCCCTGGACCCTTCCCTCCAACACGGCGCTCTGTGTGGGTCCGGCTATCGACTATGTGGCCGTGCGCACGTTCAATCCCTACAACGGCCAACCTATGACGGCCGTGCTCGCCGAGGCTCGTCTCAGCGCCTATCTCAAGGCTGAGGGACAAGACCGAAGTCTCGAAGACTACAAACCCGGCGACAAAATCATCCCCTGGCAGATTGTGGGCCGATGGAAAGGCACCGAACTCGTGGGCCTTCACTATGAGCAACTCATGCCTTGGGTGAAACCCACCGAGAAGGCAGGCGACACAGCCGCTGCCTTTGTCAACGACTTCGTGGCCGCCCATCCCGAAAAATGTTTCAAGGCCGCCGGCGACACCTTTGCCGACCTTTCCTCACTGGCCTTCCGTGTCATTCCCGGCGACTACGTGACCACCGAAGACGGTACGGGCATCGTCCACATCGCTCCGACCTTTGGTGCCGACGACGCCAAAGTGGCCAAAGCTGCCGGCATACCCTCACTCTTCATGGTGACGCGCCGCGGCGAAACCCGCCCGATGGTCGACCTCACCGGCAAATACTATCTGCTTGAAGAGTGCGACGAGGCTTTTGTGAGTCATCTGGTCAACGCCGAGGCCTATACCCACGCCGGCGACTACGTGAAAAATGCCTACGCACCCGAATTCAACAAAGACGGGAAATACGACGAGGCCGCAGCCGCCAAGGCCGAAGACCTCAACATCGTGCTCTGCATGGAGATGAAACAGGCCGGCACGGCTTTCAAAATCGAAAAGCACGTGCACAACTATCCCCATTGCTGGCGCACCGACAAGCCGGTGCTCTATTACCCGCTCGACAGCTGGTTCATTCGCTCCACGGCCATGAAGGAGCAAATGATTGCCCTCAACAAAACCATCCGCTGGAAACCCGAAAGCACCGGTACGGGCCGCTTCGGCAAATGGCTCGAAAACCTCAACGACTGGAACCTCAGCCGTTCAAGATACTGGGGCACTCCCCTACCCATCTGGCGCAACGAAGAGACGCGCGAAGAAGTGTGCATAGCCTCTGTCGAAGAGCTCTACAACGAAATCGAGCGCAGCGTCAAGGCCGGCTTCATGGAGAGCAATCCGCTCAAAGACAACGGCTTCATTCCTGGCGACTATTCTAAAGCAAACTACGACCGCATAGACCTGCACCGCCCCTACGTGGACCGCATCGTGCTCGTGTCGCCTTCAGGTCGTCCCATGCACCGCGAGACAGACCTCATCGACGTGTGGTTCGACTCCGGCGCCATGCCCTATGCCCAGATCCATTATCCTTTTGAAAACAAAGACCAACTCGACGGCCGCACGGTCTATCCCGCCGACTTCATCGCCGAAGGCGTAGACCAGACGCGTGGCTGGTTCTTCACCCTCCACGCCATCGCCACGATGGTGTTTGACACGGTGGCCTTCAAGGCCGTCATCTCAAACGGTCTGGTGCTCGACAAAAACGGCAATAAAATGTCTAAGCGTCTGGGCAATGCCGTTGAGCCTTTCGGCGCCATCAAGAAATACGGCAGCGACCCCCTGCGCTGGTATATGATTACCAACTCCGCGCCTTGGGACAACCTCAAGTTCGACGAAGAGGGCGTACAGGAAGTGGCTCGCGCCTTCTTCGGCAAACTCTTCCAGACCTATTCGTTCTTTGCCATGTATGCCAACGTAGACGGCTTCGACGGCAAAGCGCCGCAAGTGGACTTCGACAAACGGCCGCAAATCGACCGCTGGATTCTCTCCGAGCTCGGCACACTCGTCAAAGATGTGACCGCCGCCTACGAAGATTATGAGCCCACCCGTGCCGGACGTATGATCAGCACTTTCGTGGTCGACAATCTCTCCAACTGGTACGTGCGCCTCTGCCGCAGTCGCTTCTGGGCCGGCGAGATGAACGAAGACAAGCTCAGCGCCTATCAGACGCTCTTCAGCTGCCTGCTGACGGTGTCGAAACTCATGGCGCCCATCGCTCCCTTCTATGCCGACCGTCTCTATCGCGACCTGCGCGACGCCGCCGGCGAAACGGCCGAAAGCGTTCACCTGGCGCAATTCCCCGTGGCCGACGAAAACCAAATCGACTCCGCGCTCGAACAGCGCATGGAACTGGCACAAAAAGTCACCTCTATGGTGCTTTCGCTTCGCAAGAAAGAACACGTCATCGTGCGCCAACCGCTGCAACGCATCTGCATACCTGCCACCGACGCCAACCTGCGCAGCGACATCGAGGCCATGAGCAGCCTCATCCTCGACGAGGTCAACGTCAAGTGCCTTGAGTTTGTCGAAGGCGACATGCTGGAGAAGAAGGTGAAATGTAATTTCCGCGTCATGGGCAAGAAATTCGGAAAACTCATGAAAGCCGTAGCCGCCGTCGTGACGGCATTGCCGCAAACCGACATCGCCACCCTCGAAAGCGCAGGCTCCATCCGGATTGAAGTGGAAGGCCAACAGCTCACCATTGAGCGCGACGACGTGGAAATTGTGAGCGAAGACATCCCCGGCTGGACCGTTGCCACCGACGGCTCATTGACCGTGGCCCTCGACCTCGAAATCACCGAAGCGCTCAAGCGCGAAGGCATGGCTCGCGAAATCGTGAAGCGCATCCAGGCCTACCGCAAAGCCGCCGGTTTTGAAATCACCGACCACATCAAGGTGCGGATCGAACCCAACACTCTCCTTCAGGAGGCAGCCGGAGACTATGCCGACTACATCTGTGGTCAGGTGCTGGCCGACGAATTCACTTTCGGTCCCACCACAAGCGGCCAAAGCCTCGACTTTGAAGACTTCCAGGTGGGCGCTGACATCTTGAAAGCCTAATCATTAAAGACCAAATCAATAACCACTACCTTATAATCTCATCTATCATGTCTGAAAAAAATCGCTACTCTGACGAAGAGCTTGAAGAGTTCAAGCAACTCATCAACGCCAAAATTGAACTCGCCCAGAGAGAGTATCAGCAAATCATGGACACCTTGACGGGCAAAGACGGCAACGGCGTGGACGACACCATGCCCACCTACAAAGTGCTTGAGGAAGGCTCAATGACACAGACCAAAGAAGAACTCACCAACATGGCCGCACGCCAGCAGAAGTTCATCCAAGGCCTCAAAGCCGCACTCGTACGCATTGAGAACAAAACCTATGGCATCTGCCGCGTCACTGGCAAACTCATTCCCAAAGAACGCCTCCGGGCCGTTCCCCACGCCACGCTCAGCATCGAAGCCAAACTGACACAAAAGAAATAACAAGGCACAGACACCGGGCGTTTCAACCCGGTGTCTTCCGTATGGCCTCGTGCCAAAGTTCCGATTATGTCTCTCACCACCAACCACCGCAACCGAACGCTTACGGCCATTGCCATCGTGGCCCTCATCCTCATCGTCGACCAAATCATCAAGATTGCCGTCAAGACCAATATGGCCCTCGGCGAGCAGATTGAGGTGACCGACTGGTGCCGCATTTGCTTCACCGAAAACAAAGGTATGGCGTTTGGCATGGAATATGTCGGCACAATGGCACTCTCACTCTTCCGCATCGTGGCCGTGGCTTTTTTTGCCTACGCTCTTTTCAACATCATCAAGAAACGGGCACCGTGGGGTTTGCTGGTGAGTTGGGCTGCTGTGGTGGCAGGGGCAGCCGGCAACATCATAGACAATTTCTTCTATGGCCTCATCTTCAGCGAAAGCGGCAGGAGTTTGGACCAAGTGGCCCACTTCACGGCTTTCGGCGAAGGCTATGGCGGTTTTCTCACCGGTCGGGTGGTCGATATGTTCTACTTCCCCCTCTTCACCTGGCCCGACTGGATGCCACTCGTAGGCGGCAACGTCTTTTTCGGTGCTGTCTTCAACTTTGCCGATGCAGCCATCAGTTGCGGCGGCATAGCGCTGGTCATCTTCTACCGCCACTACCTCTCCATCGACTATCTTTTCAAACGCGCTTGACGCCTTCTGCATGAAAACCATAGCCCGACTCATAGCGACGACACTTATGCTGGTCGCCACGCTCACGGCCTGCCAAAGCGACAGGCCCGAAGGCATTCTCTCTGACAGCGAGATGGAAGCCGTGCTCTACGACTATCACCTCGCCATTGAGTTGGGCACACAGGCCGAAGCCGAACAGCAAACCAAAACCAAAGAGACCCGGCTCAACGCCCACTATTACACACAGGCGGCCCTGGCCAAACACGGCCTCAAACAAGCAGACTTTGAGCGCTCTCTCGAATGGTTCTCGGCCCATCCCGAAACGTTGCTCGACATCTATAAGCGCCTCAACGAGCGTATGGCGGGCGAATTGGGCAATCTGCCCACACCGGCCGACGGTATGGCCTTCTCACAAGATGCTTCCGCCGACACCACCGATATCTGGCAAGAAGCGCGCCAGGTGATGCTTTCGTCGCAAGCCAACACCCACTTCTCATTCCAGCTCCAGGCCGACACGTCGTTCCACGCCGGCGACCAACTGCGTCTGCAATTTATTTCCGAATGGTTTTATAAGGAAGGACAACGCTCAGGCACCGCCCTGCTCACCATCAAATATAAAGACGGCACGTCGCAAACTGGACAGTTGGCCATCTATGGCTCTGGCCGTCAGCAGACGTCTGTGACGATTGCCGACAAACCCATTGAGACCATCTGTGGCTTTTTCTATCAAAACACGGAATGGTCCAAACGGCCGCGCATCCTCTACCTAAGCGGCATCAGCCTTTTGCGCATCCACTCGAAAGGCACCCCCACGCAGCCTGGCGAAGTGCCATTGCGCCCGGACTCTGCCCTTCAAGTGCCCACACCACCCCTCACGGCCAACCAACGCATACGCGATAGCCTCCTCAGGGCCGACTCTCTCAACCACACAAGGCCGCATTTCAAATAAACCATTCGGCCACGCTCTTTCACCCATCTCCATCATCTGCTGCCTATGCCAACCGATCGACTCACTGAGCGCTTCGCCGTATCGCGCCTTCATTTGCCGGGCGGCGAAGTGTTGAAAAACCAGGTTGTCGAAGTCTGGCAAACGGCCGACGGTAGCAAACGTTACAATTATTATCATCTTGAGCGCGAACTGCCCTTCACCACGTGGCGAGGCGGCGACTTTTGGCTCTGAAATTGCAAGTGGGCTTTACAAAAAGGCGCTCATTTTGTTCTTTTTCTCCTTGAAAACTAAAAAACTTCTTTTAGTTTTTTCTTCTTTCATACTGTTGCTTTACCTTTGCCGCTGTTAAGATCAATATGTTTAACTCAAAAAAATCTATTGAGTATGAAAAAACTTATTCTTTCAATGGTTCTCGCCGTTATGGGCATTACCGCAAGTGCACAGTTCTATGCTGGTGGTTCTGTAAGCCTCAGCCGCAATTGGGAAGACAACAAGAGCCACTTCAGCATCCAGCCTGAGGTTGGTTACAACATCAGCGACAAATGGGCTGCCGGTCTCGGCATTGGCTATGCTCACAACTATGCCAATAGCATCAAGGTGAACGCCTTCGAAATCAATCCCTATGCCCGCTACACCGCTTGCAAGTTCGGCGCTGTGTCTTTCTTCGTTGACGGTGGTCTTGACTTCGTCACGTTCAAAGCCAAAGTGGGTGACGGCCCCAGCTCCGATGCCTACAACGCATGGCAGGTAGGTTTGAAACCCGGTCTCAAAGTCTCTCTCTGCAAAAACATCGACTTCATCGCCCATATGGGCTTCCTCGGCTACAGAGACAACGACGACTTTGGTGCCAGTGCCGGTATGGAGAACCCTGTGAAATACGGCGACAAAGGCTTCAAATTCAGCTGCAGCACTGAAGATCTGTCGTTCGGCGTACTCTTCAACTTCTAAGCGTCGCTTGAATTTCATAAACAAAGAAGATTTTGATGGGGAATGTGCCTAAGTCTTTGGGCACATTCCTTTTTTATGTTCCTACGTGAAGGCACCCTAGAGTCACGACGGCAATAAGCGGTAACCTGACAAGCCCAATCACACATTGTACTGTTCTTCTGATCACTTTGACACTACTTTTTGGCATTGTTTCACACACTACGTCTCTTCTGCACTCGCTTAATTCGTTAGATTAAAGTAACTTTGCGGATATAATCCTGAAAACAACCATCCATGCATACAAGAGAAGAGAAACTCGAAGCCTTCGGACGTCTGCTCGACGTGCTCGACGAACTCCGGGTGAAATGTCCGTGGGACCGCAAACAGACCAACGAAAGCCTTCGGCCCAACACTATCGAAGAGACCTACGAACTCTGTGATGCGCTCATTAAAGACGATGCCCACGACATCTGCAAAGAACTTGGCGACGTATTGCTCCACGTGTGTTTCTACGCCAAAATAGGGTCTGAAAAAGAGCAATTCGACATCGCCGACGTGTGCCATAAACTCTGCGACAAACTCATCTTCCGCCATCCCCACGTCTTCCCGCCCCAAGATGCCGAGCAGCCTTCCGACGTCACTACGCCACAGGCCGTGAGCGAACAGTGGGAACAACTCAAGCAGCGCGAAAAAGACGGCAACAAGACCGTACTCTCCGGCGTACCCGATGCCCTGCCCTCGCTCATCAAAGCCTACCGCATACAAGACAAGGCGCGCAACGTGGGCTTCGACTGGGAAGAGCGTGAACAGGTGTGGGACAAGGTGAAAGAAGAAATCGCCGAGTTTGAAGCCGAAGCAGCCCGGGGCGACCGCGAAAAGAGTGAGGCCGAGTTTGGCGACGTCCTTTTCAGCCTTATCAACGCCGCCAGACTCTATAAGATTAACCCCGACAATGCACTTGAAAAGACCAACCGCAAGTTCATTCGTCGCTTCAACTATCTGGAGTCGAAAACCATCAAGCAGGGCCGCGACCTCTCCACCATGACTTTGGCCGAAATGGATGCCATCTGGGACGAGGCCAAAGCCCAAGGGCTCTAAAGCAGTGCGGCGAATGTACCACCTTCTGGCCTTCATCACCATCTGCATTTGGGGCACGACTTTCGTGTCTACGAAGTTGTTGCTCCAGGCGGGTCTCTCACCGACGAGCATCTTCGTTTGGCGCTTTGCCATGGCCTATGCCGGTATGCTGGTCTTCTCCCATCGGCGCCTATTTTGCCGCTCGTGGCGCGACGAAGCCATCATGATGGTGGCGGGTCTCACCGGCGGCTATCTCTATTTCATCACCGAAAACACGGCCCTTAAGTGCGCCCCTGCCGGCATCATCTCGCTCATCGTCTGCCTGGCTCCACTGTTTACTGCCTTAGGCGCACTCTTCACTCCTCATAAACAGGGTCTCACCCGACGGCTCTGGTGGGGCATGGCCATAGCGCTTGGCGGAGTGGTGCTTGTGGTGAGTCGCGGCGACGGCCAAGGCGGCAACCACCTGTTGTTCGGCGGCGGACTGGCTCTTATGGCTGCAGCGCTTTGGGCGGTCTATCAGCATGTAGTCAAGCCATTGGCCGACAAATACGGCACAGCGCTGCTCACCCGGAAGGTCTTCGGCTACGGTCTGCTGGCGGCTTTGATTGGCGAACCGCTGCTGAGTCTCTTCAGCGACGCTCATGGCTATCCGGTCATCATCTCCGAAGTGAGCCAAGCCATCACCCAGCCCATCGTATGGGGCAATCTGCTCTTCTTGGGCCTCATCGCCTCGCTCGCCTGCTATTTTGTGTGGAACAAGGTGGCCCAACAGCTCGGCGCCGTCGTATCGGCCAACTACATCTACCTCAATCCGCTGACCACCTGTCTCTTCTCGGCCATCTTTCTCGGCGAACCGCTCACGCCGATGATTATTCTCGGTGGCACGGCCATCATTCTCGGTGTCTGGCTCGCCGTGGGCCAACCGGTGAGACGCGGCCTACTTCATTCTGCAATCAAATCAAAATAACCTCACATAGCCTCAACATTTATGGACACCAACGCCACAGAAGAGATTATACAGCCTGAGCGCCAGATGCTCCGCACAGAGGGGCTGGTCAAGCGCTACGGTAAACGCACCGTGGTCAACGGCGTGTCGTTCGACGTCAAGCAAGGCGAGATTGTCGGACTGCTGGGACCCAACGGCGCCGGCAAGACCACGTCTTTTTACATGACCACCGGCCTCGTCGTGCCCAATGGCGGCAAAATCTTTCTCGACGACAAAGAGATTACCAAATATCCCGTCTACAAAAGGGCCCGGGCCGGCATAGGCTATCTGGCACAAGAGGCCTCCGTGTTCCGCAAAATGAGTGTCGAAGACAACATCGCCTCGGTGCTTGAAATGACGGGCAAGTCCAAGGAGGAGCAACGCGACATGCTCGAGAGCCTCATCAAGGAGTTTCGTCTGGAAAAGGTGCGCAAGAACAATGGCGACCGTCTCTCAGGCGGTGAGCGCCGACGCACGGAGATTGCCCGCTGTCTGGCCATTTCACCCAAATTCATCATGCTCGACGAACCCTTTGCCGGCGTCGACCCCATAGCCGTCGAAGACATCCAATATATTGTCTGGAAGTTGAAAGACAAAAACATAGGCATCCTCATCACCGACCACAACGTCGAAGAGACACTCTGCATCACCGACCGGGCCTACCTGCTTTTTGAAGGCCGCATCCTCTTTCAGGGCACGCCCGAAGAACTGGCCGAAAACCAGGTGGTGCGCGACAAATACCTCACCAACTCTTTCAAACTCCGCAAAAAAGATTTCCAAAACCTGCGTTGAACGCAAGGCCATCCCTACCCTATCCATCCCATCCACACAAACCTACCGACATGACCTTATCTCTTGTTCTCTCTGCCTGTGCGTTGGTGGCTGCCCCAACTCCGGCCAACGCCGACACGCTCACCATCCAGACAGCCCGCCAAATCATCCCTTATAGCGTCAGCCGACCGCTCTCGGCCGATAGCGTCGACCTCAGCGGCAAGGCATTCGACACAAAAAAACTGCTGGAAAACAACACACGCGTCCGTTTCAACGATGCGGCATTCAGCGGCACCATTGCCAAAGACGCCATACTTCAGGCCGACACCACAGCCGGCCGCTTCACATTGAATGCCATACGCTTCGCTCTCGATGCCAACCAGTTTGTCAAGGCCGACCTTCACATCGACGGCATCAAAGACTACAAACTTTTTGTTGACAACAAACCCCAAGACGACAAGTCGCTCTCGTTCACGCCCGGCCGCAAGACACTCACCATCGTGTCGCTCTCTGAGCCTGCTGTCCGCGACTCTTTTAATGTCTACCTCACTGGCAAGAGCCTCGAGGGTCTTTCTGTCGCTGCCGGCGACAAGCAGTTCTACACGATGGACCTGATGCTTCACGGCGCCCATTATTATAATGTGTCGCTCTCGCCTTCCGGCCGCTATCTCGTCACGTCTTATTACGACAAGCAACACTCCGGCAAAAACGTGTTCCGTACAGTGCTCACCGAGACGGCCACTCAGCGCATCGTCCGTCGCTGGGACGCCTACCAATCGCTCACATGGGACCCGACCAAAGACATCGCCTACATCACTCGCGAGGCCGAAGATGGCTGGGACCTCATTGCCTACGACCCGCAAAGCGGCAGCGAGACGGTCTTTGCCTCACACCTGCCGGTGCAACACTTCACGCTCTCGCCCGACGGCAGCTACATCGTTTTCAGTCGTGGACAAGAGCAACCCAAAGAAAACGTGGCCGGACTCAAGCGCCTCTACAATCCCGACGACCGCATGCCGGGTTGGCGTTCACGCAATGCCTTGTCGGTCTACGACCTCAAGACAGGACGCGAACAGACACTCAATTTCGGCCCCAACTCGGCCTGGCTTGCCGACATCTCGGCCGACAGTAGGCGGGTGCTTTTCTCTTCGTCTTATCTTGACCCCTCGCTCCACCCCTTCGACCGCACGTCGGTCTATGAATACGATGTCACGACAGGCAAAATCGACACACTGCTCCGCGACACGGTCTTTATTGCCGGGGTGAAATACTCGCCCGACGCCAAGCAGCTGCTCATCAAGGCCTCACCGGCTGCGTTTGAGGGCATAGGCTCTGAGGTGGCACAAGACCAACACCCCAACGGCTTTGACTATCGCCTCTTCCTCTTCGACCGCGGAACGGGCCTCACCGAACCTTTGCTGTGCAGTTTTGCACCTTCTGTCGAAAAAGTCGTTTGGTCAAAAGGCGACGGACAAATCTATTTCAGTGCCACCGACGGCTGCGACCAAACGCTTTTCCGCCTCAATCCCTCCACCCGCAAGGTGACACGTTTCAGTCTGCCTGTGAGCTATATGCAGGGCTTCACCATCGCCGAGGGCCAGCGCAAGACGCCCACGGCGGTCTATTTCGGACAGACGGGTGAGCGTGCCCGCGAAATGTTTGTCAGCACACTCGGCTCTGAGCGGCCTTCGGCCCGTCGCATTGGCGACATAGACTTCGACCGCCTTATG
This sequence comes from Bacteroidales bacterium, assembly GCA_004557035.1. Lineage (GTDB taxonomy): Bacteria > Bacteroidota > Bacteroidia > Bacteroidales > Bacteroidaceae > Alloprevotella. The sequence continues at coordinate 30,753 of SFFB01000001.1, forward strand.
GCCGACGTGAAGTTGGGCTCTTGTCACGACTGGACCTTCAAGGCTTCACGTGGCGACAGCATCCATGGTTTCTATTTCCTTCCGCCCGATTTCGACGCCACCAAGCGCTATCCGCTCATCGTCTATTATTATGGTGGTTGCACGCCTACGCCCAAGATGCTCGAGTTCCAATATCCCTTCCAGGTGTTGGCGGCTCAGGGCTATGTGGTCTATGTGTGCGAGCCCAGCGGTGCCATAGGCTATGGCCAGGAGTTTGCCGCCCGTCACGTCAACACGTGGGGCCAGGAGTCGGCCGACGACATCATCGAGGGCACCAAGGCTTTCGTCGCCGCCCATCCTTTTATCAACGACAAGAAGATTGGCTGCATGGGCGCTTCATACGGCGGTTTCATGACGCAATATCTGCAGACACGCACCGACCTCTTTGCCGCTGCCATCTCACACGCCGGCATCTCCAACATCGCCAGCTACTGGGGCGGTGGCTACTGGGGATATACCTATGGCGAGACGGCACAATACGGCAGTTATCCTTGGAACAATCCCGACCTCTACGTGAAGCAGTCGCCGCTCTTCAACTCCGACAAGATCAAGACCCCCATACTCCTGCTCCACGGCACGGCCGACACCAACGTACCCACCACCGAGAGCCAACAAATGTTCACCGCCTTGCGCATACAGGGCAAACCCGTGAGCTATGTGCAGATTGACGGCGAAAACCACGTCATCACCGACTACAACAAGCGTCTGGCTTGGCAAAACGTCATCTTTGCTTGGTTTGCCCATTGGCTCAAAGACCAACCGCTGTGGTGGAACACACTCTACCCCGACGACCATTTTGGTCTGAAATAATCTGCCGCCGGAGTCTCTTCCCGGCACGCCTCTCTTCCGTCTCATCCCCTCACCCTCTTCAGCCTCATCCCATGTCCCATCCTCAGCCACATTGCCACTTTCATAGGTTCTGCCCGACGGCCGGCCGGCCATACAGCGGCTCGTTCACGGCCCGTTGTCTCTTGCTGCTTGTCTTGCTCATCTGTCTCCCGTCTGCCGACGCCATGGCACGCAAAAAAGACAAGCGTAAGAATGCCAACGGCACTCCCGAACTCGTCGAGCCTGATGCTATGGCGGCCAAGGCTGCCAAAGAGCGACGGGCGGTGACACCCGAGGCGGCCCATACCCACAAGGCCGGCTTCATCAACACCAAATACCGCGAGGGCATCGACGTGTCCCACTATCAGGGCGTCATCGACTGGCAGCGTGTGGTGAAGAGTGCCAACATCTCTTACGCCTATCTCAAGGCCACCGAGGGAGCCACCTATGTAGACGACACCTACGAGCGCAACCTGCGCGAGGCCCGCGAGGCCGGACTGAGCGTGGGCAGTTACCACTTCTACCGTCCCAACGTGGCGCCTCAGGTGCAGTTTGAAAACATCAAGGCCAACATCAAAATCGAAGAGCAAGACCTCGTGCCCATCATCGACATCGAGACGCGCGGCACGGTGAGCGACGCCCAGTTCATTGCCGATCTCAAAGAGCTCATTCGCCTTGTGGAGCGTCATTTTGGCAAAAAGCCCCTGCTCTACACCTACCAGAATTTCTACAACCGCCACCTCTGCGGACAGTTCAAGTCATACCACTGGATGATGGCGAAATACCAAGACGAGCAACCCATACTCTCTGACGGTCGCGACTACATTATGTGGCAATACACGGCCAAAGGCAGCATCGACGGCATACGCGGCCACGTAGACCGCAGCCGCATCATGCCGGGCTTCAAGCTCAAGCAGGTGGGTATGTAAGGTTTTTTGAAACAGTAAAATCGTCTCAAAAAACAGGCAAAAACTGGTCATTCCCTTATACCCAAAAGTTTGCCTTTTTCCCAATCACACCGTCACGGCCCTGCAAGTCGTTGACGGTGTGCTTTTTATGGTGATTGGAGCAGCCGGTCACGCCAATCACACTCTTTTGCCGCCAAGACACAAAAAAACTCCCGGGCTCTGTCGCCTCAGAGGGGCTGAGCAGAGCTCGGGAGTTGGATGGTTTATGGCGTTTCTGCGATTATTCTTCATCGCCGGGTTGCCAGGGGAACTCGTCGCGGCTGGTGTAAGAGCCGCCGGCACCAATGGTGGTGTCGCCGTCTACGGGCACGTCAAAGTTTGACGTGGCGATGACGCGCTCCATATTGAGATCGAACTTCGTAGCTGCGGGTTGGATATATTTCTTCATGACGTTTTTAATTTTTTGAGTGATGAATAGGAGCGATTACTGAGCGATAAACACTTTGCCACCGCTGATGTAGAGGCTACCCTTGGTGGTCTTGTTCACGCGACGACCAGAGAGATCAACCACCTTGGCGTCTTCAGCAGCCGTAGCCACGTTGTCAATGCCGGTGAGGTTTATGCCTACCGTTTTGCTATTTGCGCTTTACATATTTACGATAAATCTATTAAATAGATTTATCGGCTGTCGCGAAACAATTGGACGGTTTCTCGGATAAATGTGACGATTTCACGGCATAGTGACAAGAAGAAGTCACATATTGAGCGGCCTCACAGACGGTATACAAAACCGTTATTCAATAGTCCGGAGTTAACCTGCCTTCGGCGACAAAATGACAATAAAACCTGTCCGGCAAGGTCAACACTATTTGAGTTCACCCCATCTTTACGTTTCAATCCCTTAGTTGCGGCTTGTGGGTGCCGCGCCTTAGTGTCTTTTGTTCCTGCTACGATTACCATTATCTTTGGAATAAGCATAGAGGAGGAGAGCCTTAACAGGACATTTTTGACTGACTCTCAGTATCTTACTGCCATAGGAGAGAAATTGCGGGGCTTATTCGAGAAATTTCTGTCCTTATGGGCGCAAACACCAGGCGCCATATTGAGACGAAAAGGCCGCTTTAGGGCTTTTGGATATGGCTTGATGCCCGTCTTTTCAATAATCCACCACATTTTTTGAAGTCATTTTGTCACTCCCCACCGCCATTTATGCACAAACCGCCAGCACACGACATGAGCGCAAACGGTCGCGATAAACGGCACGAGGAATAAAAAAAGCCATAAAACGTTTTAGATTTCAACGAAAAGCCTTAACTTTGCACCGCAAGTACGGAAAGTAGCGCAGTTGGTAGCGCACTACGTTCGGGACGTAGGGGTCGGGCGTTCGAGTCGCCTCTTTCCGACAGAGAGCGGTAATCGGTCACCACACCGGTTGCCGCTCTTTTGCATCCCTCACAGACCCAATGTCGCCCCTCGCGCGCATACGCGTATATAAATAGGAAAGGGAGGCCGCAAACGCTCACACAGTCTCTCGGCCAATCGGCACAAAACGACCCAGCCTCACATAAATGCAGATTTTATGCATAAAAATGAGCATTTCATTGCATATTCACGCAAAAAGTCGTAATTTTGTCGCATAATTATAACCGACAGCATTTATGAAACAAAGATTTGACCGCCTCGAGACGCTCCGCATCATTTTGTCGCGCGGCGAAGCAGGCAGTCAGGAGAGCATACTGCGCGAGTTGTCGCGACACGGTTTTGACGTGACGCAGGCCACCCTCTCACGCGACCTGCGCAAGATCAAGGCCGTTAAAGTGCCCATCCCCGAGGGTTATCGCTACATCCTCCCCGATCACCCTCACTATCAGCGCAAAACGTCGCCCTCGACCATGTCAGACTATCTGCGCGCCTCGGGCTTTGAGTCGATAGACTTCTCGGGCAATCTGGCCGTAGTCCACACCCGTCCGGGCTATGCCGGCGGCTTGGCCTCCGACATCGACGCCCGCAGCCTGCCCACCATCATAGGCACCATCGCCGGCGACGACACCGTGCTCATCATCATGGCCGAGGGCACTGAGCGGCAAAGCCTCATCGACGACCTCGCCACGGTCATACCGGCCATCAAGAGCGTGATGCTCTGAAAACATAGCCATACACAATCTGCAAATCAACACACCCACAACACAATGGAAGAATACAACGACGGAATTAAAGTCATCGTGGCAGATGCCTCACACGAAAAATATGTAGACACCATTCTCCAAACCATCACCGACGCAGCCAAAGTGCGCGGTTCGGGTATCGCCTCGCGCACACACGAATATGTGGCCACCAAGATGAAAGAGCGCAAAGCCATCATCGCTCTCTATGGCGAGGAATTTGCCGGTTTCTGCTACATCGAAAGCTGGGAAAACAAACACTATGTGGCCAACTCGGGTCTGATCGTAGTGCCCAAGTTCCGCGGCCACCATCTGGCCACCCGCATCAAGCGCCTGGCCTTCTCGCTGTCGCGTCTGCGCTGGCCCAACGCCAAGATTTTCGGACTCACAAGCTCGGGAGCCGTGATGCGCATCAACACCTCGCTGGGCTATGTGCCGGTGCCGTTTGCCGAACTCACTCAAGACGACGAATATTGGAAAGGCTGCGGCACGCCGGAACATCCCTGCTGCATCAACTGTGACGTCTTGGCCCGCACGGGTCGCAAATATTGCGTCTGCACCGGCATGCTCTTCGACCCTGCACGCCACCCCGACCGTCCGCTGCCCGTCGAAGTGCCGCAAGACGTTATTGACTTCATCAAGAAAAACGAGCCTCAGGCCTGATTTCATACACAAAAACTTCAAACTCCCCAAAACAGACTGAACAATGGAAAAGAAAAAAGTAGTGGTCGCCTTCAGCGGCGGCTTGGACACCTCCTATACCGTGATGTATCTCGCTCGCGAGAAAGGCTATGAAGTGTATGCGGCCTGCGCCAACACCGGCGGCTTCAGCGCCGAGCAACTCAAGACCAACGAAGAGAATGCCTACAAGCTCGGCGCCACGAAATACGTGACGCTCGACGTGACCCGCGAATACTACGACAAGAGCCTGCGCTTCATGATCTATGGCAACGTGTTGCGCAATAATGTCTATCCCATCTCTGTGTCGTCTGAGCGCATTTTCCAAGGTATGGCCATTGCCCGCTATGCCCGCGAGATTGGTGCCCACGCCATTGCCCACGGCTCAACCGGCGCCGGCAACGACCAGGTGCGCTTCGACATGACTTTCCTCGTGATGTGTCCTGACATGGAAATCATCACGCTCACCCGCGACGGCAATCTCTCACGACAGGAAGAGGTGGACTATCTCAACGCCCACGGTTTCAAGGCCGATTTCACCAAGCTCAAATACAGCTACAACGTGGGCATCTGGGGCACAAGCATCTGTGGCGGCGAAATCCTTGACTCCCGCCAGGGTCTGCCCGAGACGGCCTATCTCAAGCAAGTGAAAAAAGAGGGCAGCGAAGAGTTGCGACTCACCTTTGAAAAGGGCCAGCTCAAGGCTGTCAACGGCGAAATTTTTGACGACCCTATTGCCGCCATCTGCAAGGTGGAGGAAATAGGTGCCGCCTATGGCATCGGTCGCGACATGCACGTGGGCGACACCATCATCGGCATCAAAGGCCGTGTGGGATTTGAGGCTGCCGCTCCTGCCCTTATCATCGCCGCTCACCGCTTCCTCGAGAAATACACGCTCTCCAAGTGGCAGCAATACTGGAAAGACCAAGTGGCCAACTGGTATGGCATGTTCCTGCACGAGAGCCAGTATCTCGAACCCGTGATGCGCGACATCGAGGCCATGCTCGAAAGCTCACAACAGCACGTCAGTGGCACGGCCATTCTCGAGTTGCGTCCGCTGAGTTTCTCGACCGTGGGCGTGGACTCTGTCAACGACCTCGTGAAGACGAAGTTTGGCGAATATGGCGAGACCCAGAAGGGCTGGACCGCCGAAGACGCCAAGGGCTTCATCAAAGTCTTGTCTACACCGCTGCGCGTCTATTACGCCAACCACCCCGACGAATTCTGACACTCCAAGACGGTTTTCACCACCGGCCGCGTGCTTTCAAGTGCACGCGGCGTCTTTTCACCAAACTCCCGATATGATTAAAATAGGTATTGTAGGCGGTGCAGGCTACACCGCAGGCGAACTCTGTCGCATTTTGCTTAATCACCCCGAAGCCGAAATCGTTTTCATACACAGCGAGAGTAATGCCGGCAATTACATTGCCGATGTCCACGAGGGCCTTTATGGCGAAACGGACCTCCGCTTCACCGACCAGTTGCCCATTGAAGAGGTGGACGTGCTCTTCTTCTGCTTCGGCCACGGCAAAAGCACGAGTTTCCTCGCCGAGCATTACGTGCCGGCCGACGTGCGCATCATCGACCTGGCTCAAGACTTCCGCTTAGAAGCCGAAGACAACGACTACGTCTATGGTCTGCCCGAACTCAACCGCACACGCATAGTCGGCGCACGCCATGTGGCCAACCCCGGCTGTTTTGCCACCTGCATCCAACTCGGTCTGCTGCCGCTGGCCAAGGCCGGACTGCTTGACGGCGACATCTCGGTCAATGCCATCACCGGCTCGACCGGGGCCGGCGTGAAGCCCTCTGCCACCACACACTTCTCGTGGCGGTCGGGCAACATGAGCATTTATAAGGCGTTCAACCACCAGCACGTGCCCGAAATCCTGCAATCCATCAAGCACCTACAGCCTGAATTTGACGGCCGCCTCGACTTCATCCCCTACCGCGGCGATTTCCCCCGAGGCATCTTTGCCACCGAGGTGGTGCGCTGCGACCGTTCGGAAGAGGAGATTGCCGCCATCTACACCGACTTCTACAGCGAAGCGCCCTTCACGCACTACGTGGGCCGGAGCATAGACATGAAGCAGGTGGTCAACACCAATAAGTGCATCATCCACACCGAGCGCCACGACGACAAGCTGCTGGTCACGGCTTGCATCGACAACCTGCTCAAAGGCGCTTCGGGCCAGGCCGTACAAAACATGAACCTCATGTTCGGTCTTGAAGAGACCACAGGCCTGCGCCTCAAACCGCTCGGCTTCTGACCGATTATTTCAGAAATCATCACTCCCCACACAGGCCGACCGGCCTGCCTCAACAACCTCACATGCAACTTTATCCCGTCTATCCCCTCTTTGACATCGAAATTGCCAAAGGTCTCGGTTGCCACGTCTGGGATACCCACGGCACCGAATATCTCGATCTCTACGGCGGCCATGCCGTCATCAGCATTGGCCATTGCCATCCGCACTATGTGGAAGCCATCAGCCAACAGGCCGCCACGTTGGGCTTCTATTCCAACTCGGTGGAAAACAGTCTGCAAGTACGTCTGGCCGAGCGACTCGGCAAGGCCTGCGGTTATGAAGACTATGCCCTTTTCCTCATCAACTCGGGCGCCGAAGCCAATGAGAATGCACTGAAGCTGGCCTCGTTTCACACGGGCCGCAGCCGCGTCCTAGCCGCCGGCCATGCTTTCCACGGCCGCACCTCACTGGCCGTCGAAGCCACCGACAACCCCAAAATCGTGGCGCCCATCAATCAAAACGGACACGTCACCTTTTTGCCGCTCAACGACCTTGACGCCTTCAAAACCGAGATCGACAAAGGCGACGTGGCAGCCGTCATCGTGGAATGTATCCAAGGCGTAGGCGGCATCCGCATGGCCACGGCTGAGTTCATGCAGGGTCTGCGCAAGGCCTGCGACGCTAACGGCACCGTGCTCATCTGTGACGAAATACAGTGTGGCTATGGCCGCAGCGGCCGCTTCTTTGCCCACCAGCACCTGGGCGTTCGTCCCGACCTCATCAGCGTGGCCAAAGGCATCGGCAACGGTTTCCCGATGGGCGGCGTCTTGATTTCGCCCAAATGCCAGGCCGTCTACGGCCAACTCGGCACCACCTTCGGCGGCAACCACCTGGCCTGCGCGGCAGCCATCGCCGTGCTCGACGTCATCGAGGGCGAACAGCTCATCGACAATGCCGCCCGTGTGGGTGAACATCTTTTGAAACGTCTCCGTGCCTTGGCCGAAAGCCATCCCGCCATCACCGACGTGCGCGGCGAAGGCTTGATGATCGGCATCGAATACGCCCAACCCATCAAGGCCCTGAGGACGCATCTCGTGAAAGAGGAACACGTCTTCACCGGCACGGCCTCGACCAACATCCTCCGTCTTTTGCCGCCCCTCTGCCTCACCATCGCCCAAGCCGACGACTTCATCGAGCGCATCGAGCGCGCCATGGCCGCCACGTGTTAAGGCAGGGACAGACAAAACCGCCGGTCGGGCGTGACGCAATGCCACATCTTTTAACATCCAATACGGACGGAAACAGCTTCACGGCAGGAAAATCTGGCTGAATGGCATAAAAATAAAACGAAACGGCGGCGACGAAAAACGGTCAGTATCGCAGAAATTCCTGTCCTTATGCCAGAAATTCCTGTCCTTAGCCCCGTAAACGCCTGAAATACAAAGAGGAGGCCCCGAAAGGCCTCCTCTTCTTTTATCCTACCTCGAAGATAAGCCCAAAAGGCGGGAAACCAAAAGACAAAAAATGGCAGACCCGCATTCCGCAAGACTTACGTTCCTTCACGACCGAGCAAAAAAACGGCTACGGCAGCCAGCGACGAAAAATTTTAAGCCACTAAACCTTTGCCTTTTAGAGAGAAAAACGTAACTTTGCCGCCGTTTCAATCCCATTGCACGAAACAACCAGTTTACCAACAACGCAATCCATTAGAAATCACTAAAAAGACATAGCAACAATGAAAAAAGGCATTCATCCCGAGAACTATCGTCCCGTCGTATTCAAAGACATGAGCAACGGCGACATGTTCCTCTCTCGCTCTACCTGCAAAACCAATGACACCGTAGAATTTGAAGGCGAGACCTACCCCGTAGTGAAACTCGAAATCTCAAGCTCGTCTCACCCCTTCTACACCGGTAAGTCCAAGCTCGTCGACACCGCCGGCCGCGTAGACAAGTTCATGAGCCGTTACGGTAAATCACAGAAGAAGTAAAATAAAAGCCTTATTCATACGGCGGGTGTATCACCAAAACGGACGATACACCCGCCGGTGCATTTTAAGGCGGCCCAACCGCCTTCACCTTCACACCTTAACCCCTTCTGTCCATGAAAGACGTCTTCCAATTGCGCTGTGAACCTATTCCTCTCGTGCGCATCGCCCTCATCGGTCTGGGCGGCAGAGGCCTCAAAACGCTGCGCCGCTATGCCTTCATCCGTGGCGCAGAGATACGCCTGATGGCCGACCTCGACGAAGAGCGCCTGATGGTGGCCAACGAAGAACTGACGCGGACAGGACGGCCCCAAGCCCAACTGCTATGTGGCGAAGACGGATGGAGAGAGGCCTGCCGGCGAGACGACATCGACCTGGTCTATATCTGCACCGACTGGCACACCCACACGCCTATGGCCGTAGAGGCCATGCGACAGGGCAAGCACGTGGCCGTGGAGGTGCCGGCAGCCACGACCATCGAAGAGTGCCATCTGCTCGTCGAAACCGCCGAGGCCACCCGACGGCATTGCTTCATGACCGAAAACTGCTGCTATGACCGTTTCGCACTGGCCACCCTCGAAATCTACCGCCAAGGCCAACTGGGCCGACTCACCCACCTCGAAGGGGCCTACATACACCACCTCACCGACCAGCGCGACGAAGAAGGCCGACCGATAGAGCCCAGCTGGATGCAACGCAGTCTGCTGCGACACGGGGCCAATCCCTACCCCACCCATGCCTTAGGTCCCATAGCCCATCTCATAGGCCTGCACCGAGGCGACCGCATGCAGTATCTCGTGTCAATGTCCAACACCCACAAGGACAACGACAACCTCACGCCGCCGCTTAACACCACACTCATCCACACGGCCAAAGGCGCCACCATCATGCTGCAACTCGACGTGTCGACGCAGCGCCCCTACAACCGCCTGCAAACCGTTTGCGGCACGAAGGGTTTCATGCAGAAGTATCCGCAACCCACGATTTTCACACCCCAAACGGGTGACACCCTCGTCGGCGACAAGGCGCTCGCCTATGCCAGACAGTTCACCTCGGGCCACGCCGCACAACTCTGGGAAGAGGGCCACGCCATGGGAGTGCCTAACGAAATGAACTACGCAATGGACGCACGGCTCATCCACTGCCTCCGCCACGGTCTGCCGCTCGACATCGACGTGTACGACGCCGCTGAATGGTCCAGCCTCAGCCCGCTCACGGCCCTCTCGGCCGCGGCCGGCAGCCAGCCCACGCCCATCCCCGACTTTACCCACGGACGATGGGACACGCCCGAATGGCAGAAAAACACCGGCTATTGACCGACTGCCTCGTCAGCCCGGTCCGGTTGAGACAAAAATTCAACGGCAAAAGCAAAAAAAGCGGCGAAACACTTGGCAGATACCGGCGAAACCGCTATCTTTGCACTCGCTTAACAGCAATAACGGTTTGATTCGCTAGCTCAGCTGGTAGAGCACAACACTTTTAATGTTGGGGTCTTGGGTTCGAACCCCAAGCGAATCACCAAAAGGGAAGCCACTTTCACACAAGAAGGTGGCTTCTTTTTTATCTATATGACAAAAAGCTGTTTTACTCTTTTTTAAGGCTCAACACCACTGCGCATCCGGCGGCTTTGGCTAACTTTGGCCTGTCATAAGGACAAGGCATTGCCCATTAACCTCAAAACCGCTCATATCCATTATGAAAAAACTGCTTCTTATTGCCGCCGCTGTCGTCATTGCCGGCGCCGCAAGTTCCTGCAAGTCTGAAAAAAGCGAAAAAGACACCGCCCAAGACTCCACACTGACTCAAACGCAAGAAACGGTGGCTGCCGCCGGCCAAGACTTTGCCACAAAAAAACTCAAAGTGGAAATGGGACAGAAGTCGCGCTACGAGCTGGAGATGGACTATCCCATAAGCGGCAATCCCAAGGTGGTGGACGCCATACGCCTTTACCTGCTGAAACAATGCAACACGAAGGCCACCGACCTCAACGACCCGATTGAAGCCATCAAGGCTTCGGCCAAAGCGTTCATAGCCGAGGGCGACCAGGTCCAAGCCGACTTCGCCAACGAAGAATATCAAATGCCGCCCTACACCTGCAAAATGGAAATTGACTTAGAGTGCCACTATCCCACGTTTATCACCTATGAGGGCGAAAGCTATGTCTACACCGGCGGCGCCCACGGTATGCCGATAGAGATGATTGCCACGTTCGACGCCAATACGGGCAAACAACTCACCTTAGACGACGTCATCCTGCCCAACGGCAAAGACAAACTGCTGAAACTCATCCAGAAACACGTGCTGGCCAAAGACGAATACCAGTCGTGCACGCTGAGCGATTTCGATGAGTTCACGCTGCCCGCCCAAGCACCTGCGCTCAAACCAGACGGCGTGAAATTCCAATACCAAGCCTATGAGATTTGCTGCTATGCCATGGGCATGCCCGACTGCACCATTCCCTACGCGGAGATACAATCCCTGCTCACCGACTACGCCAAGCAACTGATTGCCGGCATAGAGAAAGGAAAGAAATAAACCGGCCCGGTCTTCTCCAAAAACGACATCCCCGCCACGCTGCGCCTTGCAGAAGTGGCGGGGATGTTTGGCATAGTTACCCGATGACGGTGAGCCGGGCGAACTTGAGGAGGAGGTTTTTGCTACCGGCATTGTCGAAGTTCACACGGGCTTTGGCGCTGTCGCCTGTGCCTTCAAGCGCCTCGATGGTGCCTTTTCCAAAACGCTCATGCGCCACCCGCATGCCCACCGAAAGGGCACCGTTGGACTGAAGCGAAGGTCCGGCCGGCGCAGGTGCCACCCGCTGCATCGTGGGCTTGGGCGGCTGCGGCACAGAAGGCTTCGACGAAAAGAAAGAAGGCCGGGACGAAAAACCGGACGCCGACGGCGGCTGCGAGAAACGGCCGGAGGGCTGCGCCTGACCTTGATCGAGATAGCGGGCATCAATCTCACGGATAAAGGGACTCACCTGGCCAAACTCCAGTTTACCGAAGCGGAAACGGCTTGTGGCGTAGGAGAGATAACACCGCTTTTTGGCCCGCGTGATGGCCACGTAAAACAATCGGCGTTCTTCTTCCATCTCGCGCGGATAGAGTTTGGCGTTGGCGTTTGGGAACAAGTCTTCTTCGAGTCCGGTGACGAAGACCGTGTCAAACTCCAGACCCTTGGCTGCGTGTATCGTCATGAGCGACACGCGCGGCGTAGTGTCTTCTTTCTCGTCGGCATCGGTGAGCAGAGCTACTTGTGCGAGGTAGTCGGTGAGGAGCACGCGGTCGTTGCCGGTTTCCTCATAGACCTCGGCCTCGTTGGCCTTGATCGCATTAAGCAACTCCTCGACGTTTTCCCGCCGGCTGACCCCTTCAGGGCTAAGGTCTGCCTGTAGCTCGGCGCCTATGCCGCTGCGGCGGATGATTTCTGCGGCCAAGACAGAGCCGCTGTCGCTGTGCAGTCGCTCTCTGAAGCTCACCATCAGTGCCACGAAGTCTTGCAGTTTGGCCTTGGTGCCTTTGTTGAGAGCCAAGCCGAAATCGTCGGGTGCCGAGCAGACTTGCCAGAGTGACAATCCCGAGGCCGTGGCCGCCGCCTGGATTTTACCCAACGTGGTCTGACCGATGCCACGAGCCGGATAGTTGATAATGCGTTTAAAGGCCTCTTCGTCGTGAGGGTTGCAGACCAGGCGGAAATAGGCGATGAGGTCTTTCACCTCCTTGCGCTGGTAAAAGGAAAGGCCGCCATAAATGCGGTAAGGTATCCCCATCGTGCGGAAAGTCTCTTCAAACGAGCGGCTCTGTGCATTGGTGCGATAGAGCAAGGCGATGTCGTCGTAGGGGATGCTTTCCCAACCATGGAGTCTATGGACCTCGCCGGCTATCTTGGCACTCTCGTCCTTCTCGCTGTAGGTCTGGAACACCTTGAGTCGCTCTCCCTGCTCCTGCTGACTATACACCTCTTTGGGTATCTGGCTCTTGTTGTGACGGATGAGGCTGTTGGCGGCGTTGACGATGGTTTGCGTGGAGCGGTAGTTGCGCTCCAGTTTGATGAGGCGGGTGGAAGGATATTGACTCTGAAAGCCGAGAATGTTGTCGATGCGTGCGCCACGAAACGAGTAGATGCTCTGCGCGTCGTCGCCCACCACACAGACGCGGGCGTCGGTGGCTGCCAGTTGGCGGACTATCTGGTGCTGCACGGCATTGGTGTCTTGATATTCGTCGATAAGGATATAACGGAAGCGCTCGCGATAGCGTGCCGTCACGTCGGGATGCTGTTCGAAGAGCAACCAAGCCTGTAGCAGCAAGTCGTCGAAGTCCATCGCGTTGGCCGCCTTAAGACGCTGGTTGTAAAGTTCATAGAGCCGTCCGGCCATAGCGACGTTGGCAATGCGGTCGCGCTGGGCAATGGCGGGGTCGGACTGGTATTGAGCAGGAAGTATCAACGCATTTTTGGCTTCTGATATCAGTGAAGCGATATGGCGGGGCTTATAGACCTTATCGTCAAGTCCTTGTTCCTTGATGAGGGACTTTACGAGGCTGAGACTGTCGGAGGCGTCGTAGATGGTAAAGTCGGAGGGATAACCTGTATAGGCAGACTCTATGCGGAGTATGCGGGCAAAGATGCTGTGGAATGTGCCCGACCACACCTGGCGCGCAGCCTCTGCGCCCACTACGCTGGCAATGCGGTCGTTCATTTCGCGTGCAGCCTTGTTGGTGAAAGTGAGTGCCAGGATTTGCCACGGCATCATACCCTGCGAGATGAGATAGGCTATCTTATAGGTAAGCACACGCGTCTTGCCGGAACCGGCGCCGGCAATGACGAGTGAGGGACCGTCGCAATAGGCCACGGCCTCCCATTGTGCTTCGTTGAGCGCAGACTGAAAATCAAAAGACATACATATAATAATATAGGACTACCGACACGCCTCCCGGCAATGTCGCGACAAGGGGAAAATCTCACTGAACGGCACGAAGGATGCCTATTGCTTGCCTTTGTCGTGGGCGAGTTTACGTTTGAAGAAGTTGACCCTCATGGTGAGTTCTTCCTGCAAGGCATGCAACGAGTCAGATGGCGGCACGGCCGTATCAAGTTGCCGGTTCACCTCGGCCAAACGGCTTTGGGCATCGGCAATCTCTATGGAGTCGAGCAAGAGGATGCCGGCATTGCGGGCGTCGTAGGCCAGTTTGCAGCGGTTGCGCAGTTGCCCCACTTCGCTGCGGGCTGTCTCAAAATCCTGATGAGCCAGAGCGGCACGCGCTTTGGCAAGAATGACTTGACCCTCGGCCTCCATGGCCGTACGGGCCTCAGACCAGTCGGGATGGGCATTGTTTTGCTGTCCGCAAGCCGCCACAAACAAGCCGGTGAGGAGGCTGACGGCGAGGTGTGAGATGGTTTTCATATCGTAGGTATTATTTTTAATCAGAACTGAATGGCAAGGAGCCAATGTCGAGAGGAATTATAGATAGAAGTCGCCCGTGAGCGATTGATATTCCGGCGTTTTGCGGCCGTCGGCGTCGAAGAGCACGAGGGTGTCGTGGCGGGGAATCGTGTCGAGATAGGGCGCCTTGACCAGGTGGAGCAAGACTCGCTTGGGCCGCGCACCGTCCTTGGTCACCACCACCGTTTGCCGACGGAGCGAAAAGCCGGCTGTCGAGGCGGCCATGAGGAAATCGGAAGCCGAGCCATAGGGCCAGACCACTTGAAACGAACCGCCGTCTCGCAGCAGTCGGGCCGCAGCGGCAATGAGCCGGTCGTAGGGCAAAAGGTCGGCCTGCCGGGCTTGTGCGCGGCGCTTGTCGGGGGCGGCTGTCTGCTCGACGTGAAACGGCGGATTGCTCACCACGACGTCAAAAAGCGACGGAGTGGCATAGGTCAATACGTCTGCTGTCTCCACCGTGACGCCACAAGGCAACACACCGGCGGCCAGGGCCACATTGTCGCGGGCCTGGGCGGCGGCCTCGGCATCAATTTCAAGTCCCACCACTTCTCCGGCACCGCGCATGGCGGCCATCATGGCGATGAGCCCCGACCCTGCACCCACGTCGAGCACGCGGCTGCCGGCAGGCACCTCAAACCACGCGCCAAGCAAGACACCGTCGGTGCCCACCCGCATGGCGCAGCGGTCGTGATAAATCCGGAAGGGCTTGAAATCGAAACAATCGTTCATGGGAAGCGTCTGACAACCAACGGCAAATTTACGCAAAAAGCGCACAGCCGGCAACATCTGCCCAGACTCTTTGCCCTCACTCCTTCACGGCACACCACACCCACTCGATGCGGCAAATGGCTCATTTTGACTTTTTTAAGAGTGTTAATCCATTAGAAAAATTTGTCGGAGCCTTAAGTTTTTGTAATTTTGCAGGCGAAAAACCACAATCCCGATGCATCTTAAATCTTTTATAAAGCGTTCTGCTTGTTGCTTGCTCTTGGCTGCTTCGACCGTCACCGCCTTCGGTCAAGACCTTATTGCCAACCAGGCTCCGATAGACCGCAAACTCAAAGCAGTAGACTCTGTTTCGCTTCAACGCTACATATTGACACGCTACGACAACAACGCCGTAGACCAGCTGTATAGCTCTTGGAACACCGACAAGGCCCATTGCTATGCCGCCTCGGAAGTGCCCGACAGTTTCCGCATAGATTTGCGCGGCTTTGCCATGCCTACACCGAGCCGTCTGGTGACGAGCCGTTTCGGCTATCGCCCTTCCTTCCGCCGCCAGCATAAGGGATTGGACATCAAGGTCTATACGGGCGACACCATCGTCTCTGCCTTCGACGGCAAGGTGCGTTGTGCCAACTACGACGCCGGTGGCTATGGCTACTACATCGTGGTGCGTCACGACAACGGCCTTGAAACGATCTACGGTCACCTGTCCAAACATCTCGTGGCCGCCAACCAGGAGGTGAAGGCCGGCGAGCCCATCGGCTTGGGAGGCAACACGGGCCGTTCTTTCGGCTCGCACCTGCATTTTGAAACCCGCCTGCTGGGCGTGGCCATCAATCCCGAACTGCTCTTCGACTTTCCCAATCAAGACGTGACGGCGGACTATTTCGTCTTCCACAATCCCGAGAAGGGCACCAAAGGCTCTGTCGCCAACGACGGCCGCAGCCAGTTGGCACAAAATGGCGGCAAGGCCACTCACTTCTATCAGGTGAAACGTGGCGACACGCTCACCAAAGTAGCCAAAAAGCTCGGTGTGAAAATGGAGGTGCTCTGCCGCAACAACAACCTTACGCGCAACAGCCGTCTGCGCGACAAACAAATCTTGAGATACTAAACAGCCGGTCGCCCAAAAGGCACACGGCCATCCATACAGGCGCCCGTCTCGTCGAACGATGAGACGGGCGTTTTTTGTGGGCTCACGGCAAAGACAAGGTCTATCCGCGACGGTTTGAAAAGGCGGGTCGACCGTGACAAAACCCATCACAATTTTGCCCAAATACTTTTCCGGAAAGCCTCCGAGCAGTCGCGGCGGCCGATTGAGGCAAGAAAAAAAGGCGACCTTAGGGAAAGGCGCCACGGGAATAAGGACAGAAATTTCTGCCATAAGGACAGGAAAAACGCGCCTTATCCCCGTACGGGCCGAAAGGCACAAAAAAAGAGGCCGTCGGCCTCCTCTTTCTTTTATCCTACGTCAAAAATAACGCAGGCAAGTGATAGAAAAAAAGACAAAAGCGAAAGACTATGCCCAAAGCGACAAAGCGCCGCCGCCGACAGGTCGCGGCAGCCGCCGGTTAGCCGGCGTTGGAGATGGAAAGGTCGATGACAATCTTGGGACTCACCGGGTCGTTGGTGATGAGCAACACCCGACGGCGTCCCTTGCGGATGCCCTTAAACCGGCGCGCCTTAATCTTGATTTTGGCAGACTCACCGGGCTTTAGCGTAGACTTGTTCAGGCTCACCTGCAGGCCGGGATTGTACACTTGCAGGGCCAGCACCTCGAGCGTGGCGGTGCCGGTGTTGGTGAGCGTAACTTCGCGCTTGAGTTCCTTTTTCAAGGCCAAATCGCCCATATAAAGGGCTGTGCTGTCAAGCGTGGCCTGGGGAAAAGAAGCCGTGGCGACGGTGGCAGTCGCCGTTTCGGGCAGCAGGGTCGCCGAGATGGTGATGGCGTTGTCGGTCGCGACACGATCGCCCTTAAAGCGACTGAGGAACACCTCGGTCTGCGTGAGCCCGAGGCTGCGCAGATGTTCGCTCTCCAACTGAAGGAGGATACGCCCTGTGCGACCGGGGCGGATGGAAGCCGGTTCGGTGGCCACGCTCAGATACTTGGGCAGGTGCATGAGTTCGGGCGTGATGGTCTGTCGGCCGGCATTGTAAACGCGAATGACCTTGACAGGATGGTCTCCGCGGCGCACGTTGTCAAACTCCACCTGGTCGGCGTCAAGACAAAAGTCGCCCATGTGATAGGGATAGCGTTCGGGACGCTCTTTCACCTCAAGCACCACGTCGCCGCTCACCGTCAGACGGCGGTCGCCGCGGTTGGTGCAGATGTCGACTATTTTCTCGAAATGACCCAATAGGGCGGCGTCGAACGTCACCTTGATGTCGGCCTTCTGTCCCGGGGCTATGGCCGTGCGTGGATAGTCCACTGTGGTGCATCCACAGTCGGGGCGCACGCTCTCAATCACCACGGCGGCAGTGTCGGTATTGGTGAGCGTAAACACAGCCGAAGCGGGATTTTTCCAAAGCAAAGTGCCCATCTCACGACGCACCTGGTCGAAACGGAACTGGGCCGCCGACGTCAGCGCACACATGCCGAGCGAAAGAGACAAGAGACGAATATATGCAGACTTCATTTTACAGACATTTTTGACAAGGGCAGGAAGAGGGCAGAAGCATTGACACACGTCGCCAAAGCGGCCCCGACTCCACACCCGGGATGAAAAATCAAGAGAATTTATGGAGATGTGTTTTTAATTCAAGGGCAAAGGTATCAAAAAATGCTGAAAGGCTTTGGATTTTAGGCGCAACTTAGCTACTTTTGCCTTAATCTATTTGCTATAAATTAACATTATGAAGTTTATATCTTGGAATGTCAACGGTCTGCGTGCCTGTTGCGGCAAAGGCTTTGGCGAAACGTTTGCCGCACTCGACGCCGACTTTGTCTGCCTGCAGGAAACCAAACTGCAAGAAGGCCAAATCGACCTGCAGTTTGAGGGCTATCGCAGCTACTGGGACTATGCAGAGAAAAAGGGCTACTCGGGCACCGCGATATTCACGCGCCACACGCCGCTTAGCGTGACACAGGGCATTGGCCTTGACGAGCACGACAAGGAAGGACGCGTGGTGACGCTCGAATTGGAGCAGTTTTATCTGGTCAATGTCTACGTGCCCAACTCGCAAGACGAGCTGCGCCGACTTGACTATCGCATGCAATGGGACGCCGCCTTCAGAGACTATCTCTGCAGACTCGACAGCCATAAACCCGTCATCGTTTGCGGCGACTTTAACGTGGCCCATCAGGAAATAGATCTCAAAAATCCCAAGACTAACCGCCGCAATGCCGGATTTACCGACGAAGAGCGCGAGAGTTTCGGCCGTCTGCTCGAGGCCGGTTTTTGCGACACCTTCCGCCACTTCTACCCCACCCTTGAAGGGGCTTACTCGTGGTGGTCATACCGTTTCCGCGCACGCGAAAAGAACGTGGGGTGGCGCATTGACTACTTCCTCGTTTCGCAGCGGCTCGTGCCGGAACTGAAAAGCGCCAAAATCCATACCGACATAATGGGCTCAGACCATTGCCCCGTAGAAATCGAACTCTAAACCTTCAACCTCTTTCTTTCCTGATATACCTTTTATGAAAGCTTTCTTCAAACAAGTGCTGGCCGTCATCGTCGGTTCGCTGATTGTCTCGGTGTTCACCTCTGTGATGTTCCTCGTGATGCTTTTCTCTATGATGGCCTCGGCCGACCAGCGGCCCACCATCACCCAGGGTACGGTCTTGCACCTCAATCTCAACGGTGTGATCGAAGAGCGCTATACGGCCAGTCCGCTAGATGCCTTCTTCAACTCGGAAGCATTAAACAACCAAGGGCTCAACGATATTCTCAAGGCCATCAAGGTGGCGGCCAAGGACGACCGCATCGAGGGCATCTACGTGGAGGCAGGCTTGCTGAGCGCCGACTTTGCCTCGGTCGAGGAAATCCGTAAGGCACTGACCGATTTCAAAAAGACCGGCAAATTCGTGATGGCTTATGGCGAGAACTACACACAAGGGGCCTACTACGTGGCCAGCACGGCAGACAGCATTTTCATTAACCCCGGCGGCATGATAGACTGGCGAGGCATTGCCGCCACCCCGATGTTTTATAAAGAACTGCTCGACAAAATCGGCGTAAAGATGCAAGTGTTCCGCGTGGGCACATACAAGAGCGCCGTGGAGCCTTACACCGGTACCGAAATGAGCGAAGCCAACCGCGAACAGATGCAGAGTTTCATCAACGACATATGGACAGTGGTGTGCAAAGACGTGAGTGCGTCGCGAAACATTCCGGTAGACTCGCTCAACGCCATTGCCGACCGCTATGCCACCTTTACCGCCGTGGAAGACTACGTGAAGCAGGGACTGGTTGACGGCACGGCATATATAGACGAAATGCGCGACCGACTGCAGAGTCGCGTAAGCGAAAGTCTGAACCTCGTCGAAGCTGCCGACCTGGCTCTCTGCTATGAAGACGAAAGCGACGAAGACGGCGAGATTGCCATCTATTATGCCTTTGGCGACATTGTGGGCGCCGAAGGCGGCGGCCTGATGGGCGGCGGTAACCTCATCGTTGGCCCGGAAGTGGTGAAAGACCTTGACCGCCTGGCCGACGACGACAACGTCAAGGCCGTGGTGCTCCGCATCAACTCAGGCGGCGGTAGCGCCTTTGCCTCCGAACAAATGTGGCGCGCCGTGGAGCAACTCAAGAAAAAGAAACCCGTCGTCGTGTCTATGGGCGGCTATGCTGCCTCAGGCGGCTACTACATAGCCTGTGGCGCTGACTTCATCGTGGCCGAACCGACCACCCTTACCGGCAGCATCGGCATCTTTGGTATGGTGCCCGACCTGAGCGGTCTGATGACGGAAAAGCTCGGTCTGCACGTGGACGTGGTCAAGACCAACGAAGCCTCTGACTTCGGCGTGATTGACCGGCCGTTCACTGCCGCCGAAAGTCAGGCGATGCAGCAATACGTGGAGCGCGGCTACCGGCTCTTCCTCAAGCGCGTGGCCGACGGCCGTCACTTGACCACAGCCTATACCGACAGCATTGCCCAAGGCCGCGTATGGACCGGCCGACAGGCGCTCAACCTGAAACTGGTGGACAAACTCGGCACGCTCGACGACGCCATCAAGGTGGCGGCCAAGAAGGCCAACATCAGACAATACCGCCTGGCAGACTATCCCGCGCCTGCCAACTGGCTCGACCAACTGATGGGCGAGTATAAAGACGACTATATGGAACGAGAGGTCAGAACTACCTTAGGCCAATATTATCAACCGCTCCGCTTCGTCTTGAAACTCAAAGGCACCGACTGCCTGCAGGCCCGTATGCCCTTCGAACCGCAACTGCATTAAGGCCAATGCTGAGTCCGATGTGTCTGCTCTGGCCCTTTGCCGTGGTCTACGACGCGGTGACGAGTGTGCGTAACCTGCTTTTCGACAAAGGCATCCTGCCTGAGCGGCAGTTTGACGTACCGGTCATCGCCGTAGGCAACCTGGCCGTGGGAGGCACGGGGAAAACACCGCATACGGAGTACCTCATCCGCTTGCTCAAAGACCGAAACGCGGCGATGCTGAGCCGTGGCTACGGGCGGCAGACAAAGGGTTACAGACTGGCGACGGGCGGGACGACGGCCGAAGAGATTGGCGACGAACCCTTTCAAATCAAACACAAGATGCCGGACTGCATCGTGGCCGTAGACGAACAAAGATGCCGTGGTATTGAGCGACTACGGCAAGACACGCCGGCAGATGTCGTGGTGCTTGACGACGCTTTCCAGCACAGGCACGTCAAGGCCGGCCTCTACATTCTGCTGACCGACTTTGCACGGCTTTATTGCCACGACTGGCTCATGCCGGCCGGCCGACTTCGGGAGTCGGCAAGAGGGGCAAAAAGAGCAGACATCATCATTGTCACCAAGTGCCCGCCTCAACTCTCTGAAGCCGAGCAGGCCCAAATTGTCAAGAAGTTGTCGCCCCGGACCGGTCAAAAGGTGTTTTTCACGACTTTTGTTTATGGCAGCCCCTATCCGCTCTTTCCCGAGGAGGCCACGCCTTGTCCCGGTCTAAAGAACCGGCCGGTCCTGACCATCACCGGCATTGCCCGTCCGGCGCCGCTTTATGCCCATCTCGAGAGCCAGGGGGCCGAAGTGAAGCCCCGGCGTTTTGCCGACCACCATCACTTTTCAGACCAAGACCTTGAGCAACTCAACCAAGCCTTTGAGGCACTCGGCAAAGAGGCCTTGGCCCTCACCACAGAGAAAGACGCAGCCCGCTTTTTGGCCCAAGCCCCGAAACTGTCGCAACGGCTTCGACGCCGGCTCTACGTGCAACCCATCGAGGTGCGTTTTATTGACAATCATCATCATGAATTCAACCATATCATCACCGACTATGCTTCAAAAGATTAAAAACACGGCCGAATGGATACGTTGCCACACCAAGAGCCGCCCCTTGACGGCCATCATACTCGGCACCGGACTGGGCCGACTCGCCCAAGAGATTGACGTCATCGACGCCTTTGCTTATCAAGACATCCCTAATTTCCCGGTCTCGACCGTCGAAGGTCATCACGGCCGCCTGCTGTTTGGCCGCCTGGGTGGTAAAGAGATTATGGCGCTTGAGGGAAGGTTTCATTATTATGAGGGTTACGACATGAAGACTGTCACTTTCCCCATCCGCGTCATGTATGAGCTGGGCATCCAGAACCTTTTCGTCAGCAACGCCTCGGGTGGCCTCAACCCGAAGTTTAGCGTGGGCGACCTGATGCTTATCACCGACCACATCAACTTTATGCCCGAGCATCCGCTCCACGGTCCCAACTTCCCCACAGGACCTCGCTTCCCCGACATGCACCAGGTCTATGACAAGGCTTTCCTTGACCAGGCGCGCGAAATTGCACGGGAGAAAGGCATCAAGGTGCAGGAGGGCGTGTATATCGCCACTCAGGGTCCCACGTTTGAGACGCCGGCCGAATACAGAATGTTCCGCACCTTTGGCGGCGACGCCGTGGGCATGAGCACCGTACCCGAAGTCATCGTGGCCCGCCACAGCGGCATGCGTGTGTTTGGCATCAGCGTGATTACGGATATGGGCGTGGGCGACGACATACCGGAGGTGAGCCACGAGGAAGTACAGCGTGCCGCCAATGCCGTACAGCCGCTTATGGCCGATATATTCAGAGAAATCATCAAACGTCAACCTTAAAACGGAATTATTTTCCGTCCGTCATACATCGGAGGTCCTGCCCGGCAGGAGACTCCGATTTTTTCTAACAAACCTTTCAAACTTTACTATGGCTTTTCACATTCCCCCCGGCGCGATGCGCGGTTTGCACTCACCGGGCACCCGCGGTCTCATCTTCGGTCTCACCGCAGCCGTGTTTTATGGTCTCATCCCCACATTCACTCTGCCGATTTGTGGCGAGATGGGGCAGGACAATCCCAACGCCATGTCGACGATGTCGATATTGTTTTACCGCTTTATGATTGCCTCGGTGATTATGGCAGTCTTGATGCTGATCAAGCGCCGCTCGTTCCGCATAAGCCGCGGCGAGATTGTGACGCTGATGTATCTGGCCTTCTTGTCTGACGGTGCGGCCATGTTCCTGCTGGCCGGTTATCCGTATATGTCGTCGGGCGTGGCCACGACGCTGCATTTCATGTACCCCGTCTTGACCGCCGTCTTGATGATGCTATATTATAATGAGTCGCGACGTCCCGCCTCCATTATGGCCGTAATTATGGCCGTGGGTGGCGTAGCCGTACTCTCGTGGCCCACCGAAGGCTCCCAGGTAGCTTTCAGAGGTGTGGTGCTCGAACTCATCTCGGCAGCCTGCTTCGCGCTCTATCTCATCCGCGTCAACAGGTCGCGCGTGGCCAATATGGAAGGCTTGAAACTGACGTTTTACATCGTCTTCTTCGGAGCGCTGATATTTGGCGCCGAAGCTTTCAGACAAGAGAGTTTCCAGCTTATTACCACCCCAACTCAGGCGGCCGACCTCGTTTTGCTTGGCCTGCTCTGTACCGTCGTGACCAACCTCAGCCTCGTGATTTCGGTAAAGAACATCGGCTCGACGATGACGGCCGTGCTCGGGTCGATGGAGCCGCTGACGGCTGTGATTATGGGCGCCGTATTTTTCGGTGAGGCCATCACTTGGAACATCATCCTGGGCTTTTTCCTCATTATCCCCGCCGTGGTCATCGTTATTCTGACACGCAACAGATAGCAACGGCCTATCATTAAACGAATTGTCGTCTCTCTGCAGACTCTCCCGACATCTGCGGAGAGACATTTGCCACATACCAAGATTATTTCACTAAACACAAAACGACTATGATGATCCGCCAGCTGGCCATTCTTTTCGGCTGTCTTGCTTTGGGCGAACTGCTCATCTTTTTCACCGGCATCCCATTGCCTTCCAGCATCATCGGGATGCTGCTTCTCACCCTTTTGCTCCAACTCCGCGCCATCCGCCTTGAGTGGGTGCAGACACTGGCCGACTTTTTGGTGGCCAACATCGGCTTCTTCTTTGTGCCGCCCGGCGTGGCCATCATGTGCCACTTTAAGCTCATCAAAGCCGAGTTGCTCCCTATCATAGTGGCATCGGTGGTTTCGACCGTGCTGGTGCTGGCCGTGACGGGCTGGGTGCATCAACTGTATGGCAAGGCTACTCACAGTGATTTCGAAGAAGAAGAGGAAGGAGGTGCACAATGAAGGCGTATTTCTCCAATGAGTTTTTCCTGATTGCCCTCACTTTCGGCTCCTATTTTCTGGGCAAACTGTTGAGGCGCAAGACAGGCTGGGTGGTGATGAACCCTATCTTGGTGTCGATAGCCACGGTGATTACATTTCTTTGGGCTATGGACATCAGCTACGAGATCTACAACAAGGGCGGCCAGATGATAGAGTTTTGGCTTCGTCCGGCGGTGGTGGCCCTCGGTGTCCCCTTGTATCTGCAACTGAGCCGCATCAAGCGCCAGCTGGTCCCCATTCTGCTTTGCGAGTTGGCGGGTTGCGTGGTCGGGATTGTCTCTGTGGTGTGGATTGCCAACGAGATGGGTGCTTCGCGAGAGGTCATCCTGTCGCTGGCGCCTAAATCGGTGACGACGCCCATAGCGATGGAGGTGACGGACAGCATTGGCGGCATCCCTTCGCTTACAGCCGCCGTGGTGGTCTGCGTCGGACTGTTTTGTGCGGTATGCGGCTACAAGACGATGGGATTTGCCCGTGTACGTGGCTCTGTGGCCCAAGGTCTTTCAATGGGCACAGCCGCCCACGCCTTAGGCACAGCCACCTCGATGGACCGTAGTCGCCTTCAGGGCGCTTATGCCAGTCTCGGTCTGACGCTCAACGGCATTCTCACCTCATTGCTCACGCCCTGCATCATACCGATACTCAACGTTTAGGCTGCGGCCCATAAATATAGAAAAAGACATCGCGCACATCCGCCTGCTCTCAGGGCAGCGAATGTGCGCGATATGTGTTGTCGGGCTAAAGACCGATGTGTCGGGAATGGATTTAGCCGAGATACTTCATAAGGATTTTAATGTTGGAAGCCTCACGCAAGCGGCGGAGAGCACGCTCTTTGATCTGGCGGACGCGCTCACGGGTGAGGTTGAGGCTGTTGGCCACTTCTTCAGCCGTCATTTCGTTTCGTCCGATACCGAAGAGCATTTTGAGCACCTGACGTTCGCGGTCGGTGAGCGTAGCGAGAGCAGCTTCGAGGTCAGAGGCGAGCGACTCTTTCTCCATCTGGTTGTCTGTGCCCGGCGCACTCTCGTCGGTCATAATATCAATGAGGCTGTTGGAGTCGTCGTCCTGGAACGGGGCATCGACCGAGACTTTCTTGCCATTCGTGCCGAGCGCCTCCTGCACCTTGCTGATGTCGGTCTCGAGGATGTCGGCCAACTCTTGTGCAGAGGGACGACGCTCAAACTCCTGCTCGAAGTTGACGATGGCTTTAGTGAGTTTGCTCTGGAAGCCCACTTGATTGAGAGGCATACGGACGATGCGGCTTTGCTCTGAGATGGCCTGCAGGATGCTTTGTCTGATCCACCACACGGCGTAGCTGATAAACTTAAATCCGCGTGTTTCGTCAAACTTCTTGGCAGCCTTGATGAGTCCGAGGTTACCTTCGTCGATGAGGTCGTTGAGTGCGAGGCCCTGATTTTGGTATTGTTTGGCCACGGATACGACAAAGCGCAGGTTGGCTCTTGTGAGTTTTTCGAGCGCTTCGCGGTCGCCTTTATGGATGCGTTGTGCAAGCTCCACTTCCTCATCTGTCGAGATGAGTTCCTCACGTCCGATTTCCACCAAATACTTATCAAGAGCCGCGCTTGAGCGGTTCGTGATGCTCTTGTTAATTTTTAATTGACGCATATTATCCCAATTTCAGGTGCAAAAATACTATTTTTTTGCGGCTTAAATCTATTTCTTATCAAAAAACGATGAAGGCGGTGCAGCCTTTGCTGCACCACCTCTTGATGTCGTATGAAAGAGTCGGCTCGCCTATTTGGCGTAGCTGACTGAGCGTGTCTCGCGGATGACGGTGATTTTGACCTGTCCGGGATAGGTCATTTCGTCTTGGATGCGGCGTGCGATTTCTCCGCTGAGTGTTTCGACCTGCTTGTCGTCTACCTTGTCGGCGCCGACAATTACGCGGAGTTCGCGTCCGGCCTGAATGGCGTAGGTCTTGGTGACGCCGGGATAGCTCATGGCTATGTTTTCGAGGTCGTTGAGACGCTTGATGTAGGCTTCGACAATTTCGCGGCGTGCACCGGGTCGTGCACCGGAGATGGCGTCGCAGACCTGAACGATGGGTGCCAGCAGCGAAGTCATCTCAACCTCGTCGTGGTGAGCACCGATGGCGTTGCAGATTTCGGGCTTTTCCTTGAATTTTTCGGCGAGTTTGGCGCCGTAGAGTGCGTGAGGCAGTTCGCTCTCCTCGTCGGGCACCTTACCGATGTCGTGGAGCAGGCCGGCGCGTTTGGCCTTCTTGGGGTTGAGGCCGAGCTCTGAGGCCATGATGGCGCAGAGGTTGGCAGTTTCGCGGGCGTGCTGAAGAAGGTTTTGTCCGTAGGATGAACGGTATTTCATCTTGCCGACTATGCGCACCAACTCAGGGTGCAAGCCGTGTATACCCAGGTCGATGGTGGTGCGTTTGCCGGTCTCGATGATTTCTTCCTCAATTTGTTTTTTCACCTTGGCCACAACCTCTTCAATGCGTGCGGGATGGATGCGTCCGTCGGCAATGAGTTGGTGGAGCGCCAAGCGGCAGATTTCGCGGCGCACGGGGTCGAAGGCGGAGATGACTATGGCCTCGGGCGTGTCGTCAACGACAATCTCCACCCCGGTTGCGGCCTCGAGTGCACGGATGTTACGGCCTTCACGTCCAATGATACGCCCTTTGACTTCGTCGTTGTCGATGTGGAAAACGGTGACAGAGTTTTCGATGGCCGTCTCGGTGGCTACACGCTGTATGGTCTGTATGACGATGCGCTTGGCCTCTTTGTTGGCCGTCATCTTGGCGTCGTCCATGATTTCGTTGATATACGACTGGGCGTCGGTGCGGGCTTCGTCTTTGAGCGACTCTACGAGTCGTTTTTTTGCCTCTTCGGCCGAAAGTCCGCTAAGTTCTTCAAGTTTTTCGCGCTCTTGGAGCTGGAGTTTTTCAAGTTCTTGCTCTTTGGCGGTGAGGAGTTGTGCCTGCGAGTTGAGTTTGTTTTGTGCGGCGTCGAGTTCGTTTTTCTTCTTACCGAGTTCCTCTTGTCGCTGATTGAGTGTGATTTCGCGCTGTTTGAGTTTGTTTTCCTGCTGCAACATGCGCTGGTTGCGCTGGTTGGCTTCTTTCTCGAGTTCGGCTTTTTTGTTGAGGAATTTCTCTTTGACCTCGAGCAGTTTAGACTCTTTGATGACTTCGCCCTCCTTGTGCGCATGGTCGATGATGCGCTGGTATTTTTTTCCGAGGACGTATCTGAAGAAGCCGAATCCAATCGCGGTGCCGATGATGACACCGACGACGATCATTATGACTGTTTCCATGATGTGTGTATATATATTATAGGTGTGTGATTAAGGTCTGTGGTTGTTGAACCGTGACGGCGTGTGGCGTCAGTCTTTGTCTTCGCCTTCTGCCTGCTCTGTCATGAGCGTCTGCTCTATTTCGGCCGTGAGTCGCTTGACCACGTCGTCATATGGCTGTGTGGAGGCGTTGTTTTCGGCCTGCAGAGCATAGACGGCAAAGTCGAGCAGGGTGATGGACATACATCTCTCGTAGCTGAGGTTGGGGTATGACTCGCGGTAGCGGCTGAGTTTGTCGTTGATTTTCTTTGCCGCTTTTCTGAACACCTCTTCCAGTTCGCGTCGGATGGTGATGGGGTGCATCTGGTTGCCAATCATCAACTGAATGTTGAGTTTGTCGGCGTTGTTATTTTTTTCTGCGGTCATGCGGAGAGCAGTTTAGATGTTGTCAGACGTTGAGGCGTGCTATGGACTTATCGACAAGTTTGATGAGTTTGGCCAGACGTGCTCTTGTGGCTTTGACGTCTTCGCCCGAGACTTCGAGGATTTTGGCGGCCTTGAGGTTGTCGTATTGGGCGACGGCCTGTTGGCGCGACTCCTCTGCCTGTTGCAGTTGCTCTTTGCACAGGCGCAATTCCTTTTCGAGCCGGCCGTTTTGCCGTTGCTGCTCTTTATAGGCGAGGATGAGTTGCCTCACCCTTGTCTGCAGGACTTGCAGGTTTTGTTCTTCCTCTTTGGTCATGGTCAGGGCGTTTTAGGCTTATTACTTGGCGTCGTGGGCTTTAGTCTGAGCGCTGACGTGGCGCCTTGCCGGCGTTTATTTTTTTGTCTCTACGTCTTTGGGCTTCGGCTCTTTCTTGGCCAGGATGACGACGTTGTAGACATATTCGGCCATCCAGCTGCCGCTATAGCCCAAGCGTTGCTGGTATTGACGTATGGCATAGCAAGCTTTGCGCACATCGTCTTTTTTCCAGTTTTCCTTGGTGAGGATGTCGTTGACGGTCTTTTCGGTCATGGTGCGCAAGGCGCCTTTCATGAAGCCGGGCACGCGGAATTTCCACTTCATCAGGTTGCCGACGAGCATCATGAGCTCTTGCGAAAAGCCCTGGAAGGCATAGAAATAGGGTTGCACGGCCTGCATGTTTTTGCAGTTGCGCTTGACACTTTGGTCAATCTCTTTGAAGAAGTTGTCTGAGATGCCATAGATTTCAGAGAGCATCTTTTTGCATTTGTTTTTCTCTCCGAGTCCCAGTTTGTTGTTGACCGTGGGCACTTGGAGGGTATGCTTAAAGACGCGGAGGTCGGGCAGCGCGGCGATGTTGTTGATGCCGAGATTGGCAGCCATCACAGCCTGATAGTAGACGCGGATGAGGGTCATGAAGTCTTCCATGCCGCCCACGCGCCAGCCCTGGTCTTTGGCTTTGTTCTTTTTGAATAGTTTACTGAATATACTCATTGTTTTGGGGTTTTCCAAATGCAAAAATACTTCAATTCGGCGGAATAAACGAAAGATTGGAGGAGAAAAAGCATTTAAGCGACTTGAATTAAGGTGGTTTATGCCTTTCGTTTCAAGTAATGGTCAAGGCTCCCGGCCCGGCCAGAGAGGCCGGTGGATGGTCGAAACGAAGGCGGCGAAACTGTCTTTTGGCCGTGGGTGGCAGAGCGGTTATCTTTGATGTAGGAAAGGAGAAGAGAGGCTTTAATGGAGCTTCTCTTTTTGATATTCAGGCGGTTACGGGCATAAGGACAGTTTTTACGGGACCTATTCCGGGAAAAACGGGCCTTATGCCGAGACGGTCGAGGCGATTTTTGAGGGCGACAAATCGGCTCATGGGATTAGCATTGAGCCATATTGCATTGATTATCTGAAGGTTGAGAAGAACGTTAAGGTTTATTGGCGATTTATGCCGCTTCTTGTTACGAAATACTAAAGTCGCCGACCAACCCCTAAAAGATACCAACAGCCGTCGCTCTCAACCGGCATTTCTGAACAAAAGCCCTCCACGCCTTCTCTTGAGGCAAGTCGAGATTGAGAGAAAGGAAGGATATGCATTTATTATTGATTTTCAATATTTTATATTCTTACAAAAACAGCCGTGTCGGCAAGTCCTTTAAGAAATATTAGAAAATATCTCTGTAACATTGGCCCGTAAAAGAAAGATTAAATTAACTTTGCGGTCAGTAACCCAACTTGTGATGAAGCCCACGCGATGTCGGCCGCCGACGCTTGGCCGGTGCTCACATCGTGGGTAAAATCGCGGCGTTTGCCGTTTCGATTTTGCCGCTTTGAGCCTCACACGCCTAAAAAAACAGCCCTCTATGGACTTGATTTATCTTGGAATATTGATATTCCTTTTTATTTTGGCCACCTTTGATTTGTCTGTTGGTGTGGCCAATGATGCCGTGAACTTTTTGAGTCCAGCCGTCGGCGCCAAAGCCGCCCGTTTCCGCACCATCCTCATCGTGGCCGCCGTAGGCATCTTTGTGGGTGCGTCGACCAGCAGCGGCATGATGGACATTGCCCGACACGGCATTTTCACGCCTTCATACTATTCGCTTGACGACGTGATGTGCATTTTCCTCTCAGTGGCGGCGACCGACATCATCCTGCTCGACATTTTCAACACGCTTGGCATGCCCACGTCGACCACCGTGTCGATGGTGTTCGGTCTGTTGGGAGGTAGTTCGGCCATTGCCATGTCCAAAATCATCGGTTCGAGCTACACCTACGACCAGCTCATCAACACCGACAAGGCTTTGCAGGTCATCATTGCCATATTCCTGTCGGTGGCCATTGCCTTCGTGTTTGGTCTGTTGGTGATGTGGATTACGCGCATCGTCTTCACTTTCAACTACAAGAAGCACCTGCGCTGGAGCATCGCCCTGTTTGGCGGCATCAGTGTGACGGCTATTTTCTACTTTCTGCTGGTCAGTGGCCTCAAAGGCTCAGACCTGCTCAAAATGCTCGGCGTGGCCGACTGGGTAGCCTCCAACCACCTGACCATTCTCTTGGTGGGACTTGTGCTGTTCACGGTTTTGACCGAAATCTTACACCTGCTCCATATCAACATTTTCAAGGTTATCGTGTTGTTTGGCACATTCTCGTTGGCCATGGCCTTTGCGGGCAATGACTTGGTGAACTTCATCGGTACGCCGCTGGCCGGCTTGGAGTCGTATCTCGACTTTTCGGCCCATCACGGCACGAGCAATGCCGAAGGATATAACATGACGGTGCTGGCGGGTGCGTCGACACTGCCCATGAAACACTTGTTCCTCATCGCCGCCGGCGCCATTATGACCATAGCCATCTTCCGCTCCAAAAAAGCCCACAAGGTGGTGGAGACCACAGTCAACCTGTCGCGCCAAGACGACGGCGAAGAAGTGTTCAGTTCTTCACGCATAGCCCGCAAGATTGTGCGTAGCGTGCTCAACGGCACACAGGCCGTCAACCGCTTTGTGCCGCGTGGCGTCAAAGCCTGGCTGGGCACACGTTTCAACACCGACGAGGCCGAGCTCGACGAAGGTGTGGCCTTCGACTTGGTGCGTGCCTCGGTCAATCTGGTGCTGGCCGGCCTGCTCATCGTGGTGGGTACGTCGCTCCAGTTGCCGCTCTCAACGACCTATGTGGCCTTTATGGTAGCCATGGGTACGAGCTTGGCCGACAAAGCTTGGGGACGTGAGACTGCCGTCTATCGCATCACCGGCGTCATCACCGTCATCGGCGGCTGGTTCATCACGGCCGGCGCAGCCTTCATCATGAGCTTCACCATCGCCATGCTCAACCACGTGGGTGGCATCTTCTCAATGATTTTGCTCATCGGCGTGCTCGTGTTGGTATTGGTCAACAACAACCGCAAATTCAAGAAAAAACAAGAAACCGACACTGTCGACACGCTCTTCCGCCAGTTGGTGCGTTGTCACGACAAGCGCGAGACTTGGCAACTGCTCAAACAACATGTGACGCAGACTCAGGCCGAACTCATCAACTTCACACGCCAAAACCTGAGCGGCATCACCTCCGGACTGATGAACGAAGACGTGCGCAGCCTGCGCAACGTGGGCCATGCCATCGACGAAATGAAAAACAAGTGGAAACGCTATCGTCGCAAGGAAATTCTCGGTATGCGCAAGATTGACTATATGCAGGCCGTAGAGAAAAACACCTGGTTCCACTTGGGCTGCAACAACTCCACGCAGATTATCTATTCGCTCAAGCGTATGCTCGAACCGGTGATGGAACACGTGGACAACAATTTCAATCCGCTGCCGCCCGAAAGCTGCGAAGAGCTGCGTCCGGTGCTCAACGACGTGGACAAACTGCTCTCGCGCTCGCACGACATGATTGTGTCGGGTAACTTTACCGACTCCGACGAACTGCTCGTTGAGGGCAACGCCATCAAGGCGCACATCTCGCAAATCCGCCACAAGCAACAAGACCGCATACAGCGCGAAGACAGCAACATCAAAGTGGCCCTGCTCTATCTCAACACCTTGCAGGAGTTGCAAGAATTGGTATCGATGACCCGCCACCTGCTCCGCGCCTCCAAGCGCTTCCAGGCGTAAACGACTGGACCAGCCACGCCGGCTGCCACACAAACCGCCCGAACCATACACTGGTCCGGGCGGTTTTTTGCTTGAGGGCTGGCAATGACAAGATAACAGAAAGGGCATTTATGATTTGACGGCGACAGTTGGGCAACCTCCAATCGCCAACGGTATGGCCCGTCTTGCAAGCCCTGAACGGGCTTGCAGACCCTTAATGCCATCCCGCCGTGTGACTGAAGGTGACTGGAGCGTCCAATCACCACATCTCACACGCGCTCAACGCGTTACAAGCGTGTGACTGTGTGATTGGGAAAAAGGCAACAATTTGGGTATATAAGAAATAAGACCTCCACACGGACACAAATCGAATTATTGCGCCCGTGGGAGGTCAGAGAATTTTCGGGAAATAGATTGCTGATTAGAAGACCAAATCAGAGAGGTCCGGCTTGGCCGATTGGGCATAGCCTTCAGGCTCTTCGGCAACAGTGTGATGACCATATTGCGGCTCACTGTCGACATAGCCTGTCTGGCGGCGCGAGTAGTCATAAGAGCGGCGCGGACAATTGTCGAAAGTGTATTGTGCCGCGTCGGCAAAAGCGTTCATAAAGTTTTCAAGGTCTTCGCGATAAAGGAAAATCTTGTGTTTTTCAAACATCGGTCGCTCCTCTTCGGTGCCTTCCTTGATTTTCTTGCTCTCTGTGATAGAAATGTAGAGTTCGTTGTGGCGGTCTTGCTTGACATCGATATAATAAATACGCTTGCCAGCCTTGACCGTTTTAGAAAAAAGAATATCGCTTTCGCCGGTACCCTTGCTAAAATCACCAACTACTTTGTTGAGAAAAATTGCCATATAAGTTATATTATTGGATAGCCACCGCCAGACTTGAACAAATCATACAACCTCTGCGGCCTATCTCATTCTTATTCGGCGCAAATTTGCAAAAAAATCTTCGAAATGCGCAACAAACGGCGAAAAATCCGCAGTTGCGCTGCGGTTTTTTCTACAAAAATCACCATTCTGTTCTTTATATAATAATATAGGTATATGGTGAGCCGTGGCGAATGAAGTGATCTTGAGGCATAGTCTTGGCGGCCACATCGACTGTTCACGACTCGCCGGGACACACTTGGGCGACCTTATCCACACCAAGACACGGACCAGCCTCTGAAACGATTGCTTGCGCGCCCCTCGCCCTCCGACTCACCCAATAGCTAAAGAGCCGGCCAACGAAATAAGCTAAATTGGAGCAAAACATAAATATTACAAAGAAAAGTATTACTTTTGCAGCATAATTGCTCAAAACCTCACATTTTGAGCAAGAGAAAAACAGCATTTATCTCTGACACATTAAACATACCACGTATTTATGACAGCAAAGCGTAAAATCCAATTCAGCCTGCTCTACCGCGACATGTTCCAGAGTAGCGGCAAATTCCAACCGCGCAAAGACCAGCTCGAACGTATTGCTCCGGTCATCATAAAGATGGGCTGCTTCGCCCGCGTAGAAACCAACGGTGGCGCCTTCGAACAGGTGAACCTGCTCTATGGCGAAAACCCCAACCAGGCCGTACGCGCCTTCACCAAACCCTTCAACGAAGTGGGCATCAAGACCCACATGCTCGACCGCGGCCTCAACGCGCTGCGTATGTTCCCCGTACCAGCCGACGTGCGCCGCCTGATGTATAAAGTGAAACATGCACAGGGCGTCGACATCACCCGCATCTTCTGCGGTTTGAACGACGTGCGCAACATCATCCCTTCAATCAAATACGCCCTCGAGGCCGGCATGACACCTCAGGCTACCCTCTGCATCACCACCTCACCCATCCACACCGCTGAATATTATGCCGGCATCGCCGACCAGCTCATCGAGGCCGGTGCGCCCGAAATCTGCCTCAAGGACATGGCCGGTATCGGACAGCCTGCCATGCTGGGCAAACTGACCAAGATGATCAAAGACAAACATCCCGAAATCATCATCGAATACCACGGCCACAGCGGTCCGGGCTTGTCGATGGCCAGCATTCTGGAGGTTTGTAAAAACGGCGCCGACGTGATCGACGTGGCTATGGAGCCGCTCTCTTGGGGTAAGGTGCATCCCGACGTAATCTCGGTGCAGTCAATGCTCAAGCACTATGGCTTCGATGTGCCCGAAATCAACATGGACGCCTATATGGAAGCACGCAAACTCACACAGGAGTTTATAGACGACTTCCTCGGCTACTTCATGAACCCCGCCAACAAGCTGATGAGTTCGCTCCTCTTGGGTTGCGGTCTGCCCGGCGGTATGATGGGTTCGATGATGGCCGACCTCGTAGGCGTGCAGGCAGCCATCAACAGTAACCGCGCCAAAGAAGGCAAAGAGCCGCTCTCTGAAGACGCCCTGCTCGTCAAGCTCTTCAACGAAGTGGCCTATGTCTGGCCGCGCGTGGGTTATCCTCCCCTCGTCACCCCCTTCTCACAATATGTCAAGAACATTGCCTTGATGAACCTCCTCACCGAGTCGATGGGCAAGCCCCGCTACACGATGATGGACGACAGCATCTGGGGTATGATACTTGGCAAGAGCGGCAAACTGCCCGGCGAAGTGGCCGACGAAATCAAGGAACTGGCCAAAGAGAAAGGCTACGAGTTCACCACGGCCGACCCGCAGAGCTACTATCCCGACGACCTCGCCCGCTTTGAAAAGGAAATGGAAGAAAACGGCTGGGACCGCGGAGAGGACGATGAAGAACTCTTTGAGTTTGCCATGCACGAAACACAATATCGCGACTATAAGAGCGGTGCCGCCAAGAAACGCTTCCTGGCCGACCTGCAAGCCGCCAAAGACAAGAGCGCTTCGCAAGGCATCAGCCCTGAAGAGGCAGCCGCCTTCAAGCACGCCAAAGCCGACGCCATTGTGGCTCCCGAAGGCGGCATCGTGCTCTGGGAAATCGGTGGCGATGGCGAATGTGTCAAAGGCATTGAGCCTTTCATCGGCAAGGAATATACCGAAGGCGACTTTTTCTGCTACATCGAGAATGCCCACGGCCAGATTGTCGAACTGCCGGCCGCTCTCGGTGGTAAGCTTGTGGAAATCAATGCCAAGCAGGGTAGCCACGTGGCCAAAGGCGATGTAATTGCCTACATCGAGCGCCCTAACGCCGAAGCCTAAGACAAACGCTACATATCCTTGCAGCGCGACCTCTTCGTGGGGTTGCGCTGCAAGTTTTTTAGGCATACGCTTGCCTGTATTGCACAAAATGAGTAATTTTGCGCCGTTTTTAAGTTTCAAAAATAAAAAGACATGACCCACAATTTGTTGAAAGGTAAGCGCGGTATCATTTTCGGCGCTTTGAACTCAGAGTCCATCGCCTGGAAAGTAGCTGAAAAAGCTGTTGAAGAAGGCGCCATCATCACTTTGAGCAACACGCCTATGGCCTTGCGCATGGGTGAACTTAACGAACTCTCTGAAAAACTCAACGCACCGATTATCCCTGCCGACGCCACAAGCGTGGAAGACCTCGAGGTGGTTTTCAAGGAAAGCGTTGAAAAACTTGGCGGCAAGATAGACTTTGTGCTCCACTCTATCGGTATGAGCCCCAATGTGCGCAAACACCGCACATACGACGATCTGGACTATGGTTATCTCCAGAAGACGCTCGATATCTCTGCCATCTCTTTCCACAAGATGCTTCAAGTGGCCAAGAAGCAAGACGCCATTGCAGAAGGCGGCTCGGTCGTTGCCCTGACCTATGTGGCTTCGCAACGCACCTTCTTCGGCTATAATGACATGGCCGATGCCAAGAGCATGCTCGAAAGCATTGCCCGCTCGTTTGGCTACATCTATGGCCGCGAAAAGAACGTACGTATCAACACCATCTCTCAGTCGCCCACGCCCACCACGGCCGGCAAGGGTATCAAGGACATCGACAACATGATGGACTTCGCCAACAAGATGTCGCCTCTGGGCAATGCCAGCGCTGAAGAGTGTGCCAACTACTGCGTGGTGCTCTTCTCTGACTTCTGCAAAAAAGTCACGATGCAGAACCTCTTCCACGACGGCGGTTTCTCGAGTATGGGTATGAGCCTCAGAGCCATGAACCAGTATGCCAAAGACATGACGCCCTACGAGGACGAGAGCGGCAAGATCATCTACGGTTAATTATGGGACTGCTCGACAAACTCTTCGGCAAAAAGGAGACGTTGTCTCCCGAAGCCGAACAACAGAAAACCATCGAGCGGCAATTCAACATCCTGTGCGACAACGGCGTGCGGGCACTCAAAATGGGCGAGGCCGCTATGGCCGCGCCCTATTTTGAAAATGCCCTTGAACTCTGCCCAGACAATCTCCAGGTGAAGGGTTATCTGGCCGAAGCCTATCTCGCCTTGCAGGATTTTGAAAAAGCCCGACCTATACTGGAAAAGCTCTGTGAGGCACAGCCCGACAACGTCGAGACGGCTCTGCTCCTGGCACGGGCTCAAGGCCGGACGGGGCAGTATGAGGCGATGTTTGACACGGCAGAGAAGTTGATTGCCGCCCAAGCAGACGAACCACGCGCCGCCTATCTCTCGGCCATTGCCGCCCATGCCCTTCACAATGACATCATGGCCATTGCCCGTCTCACTCAGGCGCTCACCCAGGCCGAAGGCTTTCGACTGGCTCGCCGACTGAGAGCACAAGTGTTGCTTGACATGGGTTCTGTCGGAGAGGCGCTTCAAGACACGGCCGTGCTGGCCGGGTGTGAGGAGGCCGACGACGAAGACTTTGTGCTTCACGGCAAGGTTCTCACGGCTAATGCGCAATATGACGAGGCCGTCACAGCGTTGACTCAAGCTCTTGAGCTCAATCCCTTCTACCGAGAAGCCTTTCTGCAAATGGCCAAGACTCATCTTGCCGCCACACGCACCGACGAAGCGCTGGGGACCCTTGACGAGGCCATCGGCCAACTGCCCGATTTTGCAGAGGCCTACCAACTGCGTGGCGCCATCAAGCATACGCTCAAAGACGAAGCCGGGGCCATGGAAGACCTCAAAAAGGCTTTGGAACTCAAACCGGCCATTGCCGAAAAGGTAGACGGCGAGTTTTCAAACCTTGAAAACCGACTGAACGACCAGGCCCGACGGCTCAACCCTTATGGTTTTTGAACAGAAAAAAGCTACCGCTCTGACAGACTCAGGCCGGTAGCTTTTTGTTTTATCTTTGTCAATCTTCTCCACCAAACAGGCGTTGCCACTCACTCTCGAAATTGGGCGTGAAGTAGTCGTGGCCAATGAGCGATAGGATTTCTTCACGCGAAAAATACCGGCCACCGGCCGTCTCTGGTGATGGGCAGAGTGGCAGGTCGGTGACGGTCTGATAGACGTGGACGAGTTCGCGCTCTCGCCGGCTCTCAAAGACGTAACGGCAGATGAAAGTGGGCGTGAAGTCTGTGAGACCAATTTCTTCTCGCACCTCTCGTTGCAGCGCCGCTTCGATGTTTTCGCCCCAATCCACATGGCCACCCACGGCCGTGTCCCATCGCCCCGGCTGAATGTCTTTCCAGTCGGGACGTTTCTGAAGATAAAGCTCTCCCGCTGGATTGAACACGTGCAGGTGGACGACAGGATGCAACAGCATAGACCCGCCGTGACATTCGCCCCGCGTGGCCTTGCCCACGATGCGTCCCTGCTCGTCGGTCAAAGGGAGAAGTTCCTTGTCGTTGTCTTTCATGTCAAAAATTCAATAGGGAGCTGTCGCCATAAGAGAGGAAACGGAAATCGTGGCTCAGGGCATAGTCGTAGATGCGCCGCCAGTCGCCTTTCACAAAAGCCGAAACGAGCAAGAGCAACGTGCTGCCCGGCTGGTGGAAATTGGTGATGAGGGTTTTGACTATGTGAAACTGATAGCCGGGAGCGATGATGATGCGCGTGGAAGCATGAATGACCGGCAAGTCGCCTCGCTGCATATAATCCAGAAGCGACTTGAGTGCTTCGAGAGTGGTCAGAGGCGTGGCCACGGCGGCGGCATAGTCGTAGGGTTGCCATTGCGTGACGCGCAAATCGTCTGGCGAGAGAGAGGGATTGTCGTGCACGGCCACTCCTATATAATATAGGCTCTCCAATGTGCGGACGGAGGTGGTGCCGACGGCCACACACTGACCGCCATGGGCAATGAGTCGCTCTATGGTATGCCGGCTCACGGCTATCTGCTCTGCGTGCATCTCGTGGCCGCCAATCTCTGTGGATTTGACGGGCTTGAACGTGCCGGCGCCGACGTGCAGAGTCACTTCGTCCAGTTCCACGCCGCGCTCAGCCAGGGCCTCGAGGACGCGACTGGTGAAATGAAGGCCGGCCGTCGGGGCTGCCACCGAACCTTTCACTTTGGAGTAGACCGTCTGATAGGTCTGCAGGTCTGAGGCCTCTGTCTCGCGGTTGAGATAAGGCGGAATGGGGAGTTCGCCAATAGCCTCAAGCACTTCAGAGAAGGTGAGGCTCTCGTCAGTCCAACTGAAACGCACTTCGTGCCCCGTACCACATACGCCCAGCCTTTCAGCCCGTAGCATCACGGTGTGGCCGCCCACGTCGACCGGCCGTTCCAGCACGCCCTCTTTCCATTTTTTGAGGTTGCCAATCAGACACGTCCACGTCACACTGCCACGTGTGGCAAACGAGACCTGATAGTCGGCCGGCGTGTGAGGCTCGAGGCAAAACACCTCAATGAGTGCGCCCGTCGCTTTGTGGAAATGCAGGCGCGCACGTATCACCTTGGTATTGTTCATCACCACCAAGGCACCCTCGGGCAGATAGTCGGGGAGGTTGTAAAAGACGTCTTCGCCCACCTCGCCGTCGCGATAGAGCAGCAGTTTAGAGGTGTCGCGCTCAGGCTTGGGGTATTTGGCAATGCGCTCGTCGGGGAGGTCGTAGACATAGTCGGCGATGTGAATATGTTTAGGGTCGGCAGTCATAGTCATTAATTTTTCTGCAAAAATACGCCAAACGGGCGAGATGGGAAAGCCTTCAAGAGAAGACGTTTCACCTCTCGCCCGTCACCTACCTATCAAATCCAGTCTTAGTTTAATGTCGTTTTTGTGTTGTTTGAGGTTATGACTGTGTGCGTATGAAGACAGGTACAGTAGGCTTGGTCAGTCGTCGACCTCTTCGGTCTGCGCGTCTGCAAAGTTGTAGGTCTCGCCATGCTGGCTTACGTCGAGACCGAGCCGCTCACTTTCGTGTGACACGCGCATCGGTATCATCTTGTTGACGAGCCAATAGAGGGCCATGCTCATCGCAAAAGTGTAGGCAAAGACAATGACCACGGCCAGCAGGTGATAACCAAAGACGCTCCAGCCTTCGGCCGTGCCCGAAATGAGACCTTCCTGGATGAAAATGCCGGTGAGGATGGTGCCCACGATGCCGCCTGTGCCGTGGGTGGGAAAGACGTCGAGAGTATCGTCGAGGCGCTGGGAATTTTCGGTGCGGTGGCAGGCCACATTACACACAATAGTGGTGGCGAAGGCGATAAAGAAACTCTGTCCCACCGTGACGTAACCGGCCGACGGCGTGATGGCCACCAGACCGACCACGGCACCCACTGCTGCGCCCATGGCCGAGGCTTTGCGGCCGCGCAAGCAGTCGAAAAAGAGCCAAGTGAGCATGGCCGTGGCACAAGCTGTGTTGGTGTTGAGGAATGCCTTGACGGCGATGGAGTCAGCACGCAGGGACGAACCGGCATTAAAGCCGAACCATCCAAGCCAAAGCATGGCGGCACCGAGAATGACATAAGGCACATTGGCCGGTGCGTCTGAACGTATGGCCCGGTTGCGCCGACCCAAAAAGATGGCTCCGGCCAAAGCGGCCACACCCGAAGAGGCGTGCACCACGATGCCACCGGCAAAGTCCACTACGCCCCACTGCTTGAAAAGCCCCTCCGGATGCCACGTGCAATGGGCCAGAGGGCAATAGATAATGATGCAGAAGAAGGCCATAAAGACCAAATAGGCCGAAAACTTAACGCGCTCGGCAAACGAGCCGGTAATGAGCGAGGGCGTGATGATGGCAAATTTCATCTGGAAGAGGGCAAAAAGGGCCAGCGGTATGGTCGGGGCCAGCATCGGGTCGGTCTTGCCTCCCACACCGTCGAACATGAAAAACGTGCGCGGATCGCCAATCACGCCGCCAATGTCGCTGCCAAAAGAGAGACTGAAACCCACGACCACCCATAGCACGCTCACCAGTCCCATGGCAATGAAACTCTGGAGGATGGTGGAAATGACGTTTTTCTTGCCCACCATACCGCCGTAGAAGAACGAGAGGCCCGGCGTCATCATCAGCACGAAGATGGTGGCCGTAATCATCCAAGCCACATCGGCCGTGTCAACGGCGGCGTCACTCTCCCACAGTGTCACGTGCTCGGGACAAAAGATGCCGCCTATGGCCACCATCGCCATCAGCGCAAACATAATCACCCATTTCTTTTTCATCGGTTTTGTTTCCATAAGTCTGAGTATAGTTTTGTTTAGCTTTCTTTTCGTTTTGCTTTACAAGTGCAAAGTTACATCATATATTTTAATCATTAAGACATTTTCTATAATATTTTTCTTTCTTTTGTAAAATTCTTCGCTTGTTTTGGTGACACCGTGTCAGTTTTCGGCCTTCACTCCTATAATATATATAAGGGCCGGGCCCAATCCGTCGATTTTGCGGCGTTTGTCTTTTTCGTGATGTCAAGTTTGGGCTATCTTTGAGACAAAGAAAAGGGAAAGAGGCCTCAAATCAGGTCTCTTTCTCTTATTTTCAAGCACTGACGGGAATAGGGAGCGGGGAAACGGGGCTTATGACAGAAAATTCCGGGCTTATGACAGGCGCGCCCGGACCTAAGATGCTTTGCAGGAAAACTTTTTCGGACACTTTTTCCCGGCTCATCAAGCCTCCTCAAAACTATTTCCAAGAAAAATCGAACTAATTGTGTCACTTCTGCCCCTATGTTTTGAACGGCAAGAAGAGGAAGCATTCATACGGTTTTGGGGAGGTGAGAAACTGAGACCGGCGGCACAGACCGACGGACCGACGGCGGCGTTTAAGCCTCAGACATAAGCGGTATCGTGCTAAAACCCAAAGCGTGGCGGGCGTTTTTTGAAAAAATTGCCTACCTTTGCGGCGTCAATCAAAAACCTTCACTATGTCTTTCACCACCATGCGCTCGTCGCGTCGTGTTTTGCGCCACATCGCTCTCTTGCTGTGGGCCGTCCTTTTGGCTTGGCCTGTTTCGGCATTGGCCAACGACGAAGACAGCCGCCGCTTCACGATTGTGATAGATGCCGGACACGGCGGTCACGATGCCGGAGCCGTGGGCAGTCGTGGCAAGGAGAAAGACATCAACCTGGCCGTGGCGCTCGAAACAGGTAGACTGCTCAAGGCCTCCTCGCCCGACATCCGCATTGTCTATACGCGCCAGACTGACGTGTTTATTCCCCTGCAGACGCGAGCCGACATCGCCAACCGCAACAAGGCCGATCTCTTCGTTTCCATCCACACCAACGCCCTGCCCAAAGGACGCATCGCCTACGGCGCCGAGACCTATACGCTCGGTATGGCGCGTGCGGCAGCCAACCTTGAGGTGGCCAAGCGCGAAAACGCCGTCATCACGTATGAAAAAGACTACAAGGTGACCTACGAGGGTTTCGACCCCAACAAGGCCGAGAGCTACATCATCTTTGAACTGATGCAAGACCGCTACATGAAGCAAAGCGTGGAACTAGCCCGGGCCATACAGCAGCAATACGTCAGTTCGGGCCGACAGAACAAGGGAGTGCACCAAGCGGGTTTCCTTGTGTTGCGCAAGACCTCGATGCCGGCCGTGTTGACCGAGTTGGGCTTCATCTCGACGCCCGAAGAAGAGACTTACCTCCTCTCGTCGGCCGGACAGTCGGCCTTGGCCCGCAGCATTGCCGCAGGCATACAAAAATACATCAAGACACACGCCGGCAACGTCGCCGCCACTTTTTCTCCCCTCATAGCCCCCGACAAGATTGACAACGCTGAGCTCGAAGGCCTCAGAGTGCCCGAAACGCCCAAAAGCGAAAGCCGACCGGCTGAAAACGTCGAGAGCAAGGCCGAAAACCAGGCGACCAAGACAGAGCCTAAACCCACGACGACCAAGACGGCAACCAAGAGCAGCGGCAAACCGGTCTTCAAGGTGCAACTCTTTGCCACCGACGGACCACTCAAGGCCGGCGACAAGCGGTTTAAGTCGCTCTCGCCCGTCACCTCATACCGCGAAAACGGTCTTTACAAATACACCTACGGCGCCACCACGAGCTATGCCGACATCAAGCAGACCCAACGCGACATCGCCGCCAAATTTCCCGACACGTTCATCGTGGCATTCCTCGACGGCGAACGCATCAATCTGGCCGAGGCCATCAAACTGGCCAAACGCCAATAATCATTCTACAAACCGACACACACAGCAGACACACTATGATACGCATCAGTAAAGAGGTGAAAATTGCCCTGATGGCCATCGTGGCCATCGTTTTGCTCTGGATAGGACTGAACTTCCTTAAAGGCATCAATATTTTCAGTTCGACCAATACCTACTATGTCAAGTTCCACAACATCCAGGGGCTTGCCGTGTCGAATGCAGTCTATGCCAACGGCTACCCCGTGGGCATCGTGCGCGACATAAAGTATGACTACAGCCGCACGGACAATGTGGTGGTGTGTATCGAACTGGACAAGTCTATGAACGTGCCCGTCGGCACCACGGCCGAACTGGAGTCGGAACTGATGGGCGGCGTGAAGATGAGCCTCGTCTTGGGCCCCAACCCCACGCAAAATCTCTCGGTGGGCGACACCATCACCGGCGGCATACACGAAGGCGCCATGACCAAACTTGAAGCCATGATTCCGGCTGTGGAGAGCCTCTTGCCCAAACTTGACTCCATCATGGGCAACCTCAACCGCCTCACCGCCGACCCGGCATTGGCCGAAATGCTCCACAACACGGCCGAAATCACCAACAATCTCAAAGAGAGCACCGCCGCCCTCAACACGATGATGCACGACAAAGTGCCCGGACTGATGGCCAAAGCCAACCGCATCGGTTCGAACTTGGAAAGCGTGAGCGACCAACTGGCACAGACCGACATCAAAGGCACCGTCGACAACGCCAACGCCACACTGGCCGGACTCAGACAGACCACCGACAACCTCAACCAGACCACCAACTATCTGAGCTGCAAACTGCAGAGCCGCGACAACACGCTCGGCCTCTTCCTCAACGACCGCGGCGTATACGATAACCTCAACGGCACACTGCGCCACGCCGACTCGCTCATGATAGACCTCAAGGCACATCCCAAACGCTATGTGCACTTCTCCATCTTTGGCAAGAAAGACAAATAACAAACTCAAAACATTCAAGATATGAAACTCCACATTGCAGTGTTGGCCGGCGACGGCATCGGTCCCGAAATATCCGTGCAGGGCGTAGAAGCGATGAAAGCCATTGCCGAGCGCTTCGGCCACGATATCACTTTCACATCGGCCCTCTGCGGCGCCGCAGCCATCGACGCCGTGGGCGACCCCTTCCCCGAAGAGACCTTCAACATTTGCCGTGAGGCAGACGCCGTGTTGTTCTCGTCGGTGGGCGACCCCAAGTTCGACAACAATCCCAACGCCAAAGTGCGCCCCGAACAAGGCCTGCTGGCCATGCGCAAGAAGCTCGGTCTCTTTGCCAACATCCGTCCCGTGACGACTTTCGACTGCCTCGTCCATAAATCTCCGCTCAAAGACGAACTCGTCAAAGGTGCCGACTTCATCTGCATCCGTGAGCTCACCGGCGGTATGTATTTCGGCGAGAAAAAAGAAGGCGACGACTATGCTTACGACACCAACGCCTACACCCGCCAAGAGGTGGAGCGCATCCTTGAAGTGGCCTACGAATATGCCGGCCGCCGCCGCAAACACGTCACTGTAGTGGACAAGGCCAACGTCCTGGCTTCGAGCCGTCTGTGGCGCAAAGTGGCCAAAGAGGTTGCCGCCAAGCATCCCGACATTGAGACCGACTTCATGTATGTGGATAATGCCGCCATGCGTATGATACAGGAACCGCGCTATTTCGACGTCATGGTGACTGAGAATACCTTTGGCGACATCCTCACCGACGAGGGCTCTTGCATCACAGGCTCTATGGGTCTGCTGCCCTCGGCATCTACCGGCGAGAGCACGCCTGTGTTTGAACCCATCCACGGCTCATGGCCCCAAGCCAAAGGCCTTAACATCGCCAACCCCCTGGCCCAAATCCTCTCGGCAGCCATGCTGTTTGAATATTTCGGTTTGACGGCCGAAGGCGCCCTCATCCGCGAAGCCGTCGATGCCAGTTTGGCCCAAAATGTCCGCACACCCGAAATTCAGGTTGAAGGCGGCGCCAAATACGGCACCAAAGAGGTGGGCGCGTGGATTGCCGACTACATCCGCAAGCACTAAACGCCACCACTTCATATACACTTCAAGACGACCGACAAAGATGTCGGTCGTCTTTTGTCTTATCCACTCCTGCGCGTAAAGTCCTTATTTTGAAAGATTTTACTTGCTCAAGAATAGCCGTAAGACCGAAAAAAACGGTCAATATTTTTGGCCTTTTCGCTGAGTTGCACTAACTTCGCCGGGAAGAGGGACTTATCCCTCAAGGCTTATTTTTCGTTTTACACTAATACTATACACCTTATAATTATTATTACAAATGAGTCTGAAGATAGTTGTACTTGCCAAGCAGGTACCCGACACGCGCAACGTGGGTAAAGACGCGATGACTCCCGAAGGGACGGTAAATCGCGCCGTTTTGCCCGCCATTTTCAATCCCGAAGACCTCAACGCGCTCGAACAGGCCCTGCGCCTCAAGGACGAGCATCCCGGTTCCACGGTGACCATCCTGACGATGGGCCCTCCCCGTGCCACCGACGTCATCCGCGAAGGACTCTATCGCGGCGCCGATGGCGGCGTGCTGCTTACCGACCGCGCCTTTGCCGGAGCCGACACATTGGCCACCAGCTACGCCCTGTCTATGGCCATCCGTAAGATTG
This sequence comes from Bacteroidales bacterium, assembly GCA_004557035.1. Lineage (GTDB taxonomy): Bacteria > Bacteroidota > Bacteroidia > Bacteroidales > Bacteroidaceae > Alloprevotella. The sequence continues at coordinate 75,429 of SFFB01000001.1, forward strand.
GTCTGCCCGACATCGTCATTGGCGGTCGCCAGGCCATTGACGGCGACACGGCCCAAGTGGGTCCGCAAGTGGCTCAGAAACTCGACATCAACCAGGTGACTTACGTGACAAGCGTGGATAGTGTGAAAGACGGCATCGTTACGGTGACACGCACCATCGACGGTGGCATCGAACGCGTCACAGCGCCTATGCCCGTTTTGCTTACGGTCAACGGCAACGCTGCCCCTTGCCGGCCGCGCAACGCCAAACTCGTGATGAAATACAAACGTGCATCTGCCCCCATGGAGCGTCCCGTCGACGGCAGTCTGCCCTACGCCGAAGAATATGAGCGTAAGCCCTATCTCACCGTGACGCAATGGAGCGTGGCAGACGTGGACGGCGACCTCAACCAATGCGGTCTGGCCGGCTCGCCCACCAAGGTGAAGGCCGTGCAAAACATCGTCTTCAAAGCCAAAGAGAGCAAGCGCCTCACCGGTGCCGACGCTGACGTGGAAGGCCTCATCAAAGAACTGCTCGAGAGCCATACCATCGGATGAGTCACTCACTTCCGGACTAACACACAACGACGCAATCAACTTTCAAGAAATGAACAACGTATTTGTATATTGCGAAATAGACGGCACAACCGTCGAAGAGGTGTCGTACGAACTCCTCACCAAAGGCCGCAAACTGGCCAACCAGCTCGGCGTGCAGCTTGAAGCCATCGCCGCCGGCAGCGGCATCACGGGAAAAGTAGAAAAAGACATTCTGGCTCACGGCGTGGACAAACTCCACGTTTTTGACGCCGAAGGTCTCTATCCCTACACCTCGAAGCCTCACACCAGCATTCTGGTCAACCTGTTCAAACAAGAGCAACCGCAGATTTGCCTGATGGGCGCCACGGTCATAGGCCGCGACCTCGGACCGCGCGTTTCTTCTTCGCTCACCAGTGGCCTCACGGCCGACTGCACAGCCCTCGAGATTGGCGACTATGACGACAAGAAGACGGGCAAACACTACGAAGGCCTGCTCTATCAGATCCGTCCGGCTTTCGGCGGCAACATCGTGGCCACCATCGTCAACCCCGACAATCGGCCGCAGATGGCCACAGTGCGCTCGGGCGTGATGAAGGCAGAGAAAGTGGCCGAATATTATAATGGAGAAATCATCTACGAAGACGTGGCCAAATATGTGCCCGAGACCGACTATGTGGTTAAGGTCATCGAGCGTCACGTCGAAAAGGCCAGCAACAACCTTAAAGGCTCTCCCATCGTGGTGGCCGGCGGCTATGGCGTTGGTTCAAAAGAAGGCTTCGACCTGCTTGTCAAACTGGCCGAAGAGCTTCACGGCGAAGTGGGCGCCAGTCGCGCCGCCGTCGATGCAGGCTTCTGCGAACACGACCGTCAGATTGGCCAGACCGGTGTCACCGTGCGCCCGAAGGTCTACATTGCCTGCGGCATCAGCGGTGCCATCCAGCACGTGGCCGGCATGAAAGAGAGCGGCATTGTCATCTCTATCAATACCGACCCCGAAGCTCCCATCAACCAGATTGCCGACTACGTCATCACAGGTTCGGTCGAAGAGGTCGTGCCCAAGATGATCAAGTATTACAAAGAAAACAGCAAATAAACGACAATGGCCAACAATTATACAGACCACCCCGAGCTGAGGTTTGAACTTAACCATCCGCTCATGAAGCGCATCGTGGAACTCAAAGAGCGCGACTTCCGCGACAAAGACGCTTACGACTACGCACCGCTCGACTTTGACGATGCCATGGACAACTTTGACCGCGTGCTCGACATCACCGGCGAACTGGCCGGCAACACCATTGCCGACAACGCTGAGGGTGTGGACCTTGAAGGTCCCCATCACGTCGGCGACCGCGTAAATTATGCTTCCGGCACAGCCCGTAACCTCGACGCCATGGTTAAGGCCGGCCTCAACGGCATGACTATGCCGCGCCGCTATGGCGGTCTCAATTTCCCCATCACACCCTACACGATGTGCGCCGAACTGGTAGCTGCAAGCGATGCCGGTTTTGGCAACATCTGGAGCCTTCAAGACTGCATCGAGACGCTTTATGAGTTTGGCGACGAAGACCAGCACAGCCGCTTCATCCCCCGCATCTGCCAGGGCGAGACAATGTCGATGGACCTCACCGAGCCCGACGCCGGCAGCGACCTGCAGAGCGTGATGCTCAAAGCCACCTTCGACGAAGCCGAAAACTGCTGGCGACTCAACGGCGTGAAGCGCTTCATCACCAATGGCGACGCCGAACTCCACCTCGTCTTGGCACGCTCTGAAGAAGGCACCACCGACGGCCGTGGTCTCTCCATGTTCATCTACGACAAGCGCGACGGCGGTGTTAACGTGCGCCGCATCGAGAATAAGCTGGGCATACACGGTTCGCCCACCTGCGAACTGGTCTACAAAAACGCCAAAGCCGAACTTGTGGGCGAGCGCAAACTTGGTCTCATTAAATATGTAATGGCCTTGATGAACGGTGCGCGTCTCGGCATTGCCGCCCAGAGTGTGGGCATCTCACAGGCTGCCTACAACGAAGGTTTGGCCTACGCCCGCGACCGTGAACAGTTTGGCAAAGCCATTATTGAGTTCCCCGCCGTGCAAGATATGCTCGCCACCATGAAGGCCAAACTCGACGCCGGCCGCGTCCTGCTCTATCAGTGCGCACGCTACGTGGACATCTACAAGGCACTCGACGACATCGCCCGTGAGCGCAAACTCACTCCCGAAGAGCGCAAAGAACAGAAACTTTATGCCAAACTGGCTGACTCGCTCACACCGTTGGCCAAGGGTATGAACTCGGAGTATTGCAACCAAAACACATACGACTCCCTCCAGATACACGGCGGCTCAGGCTTTATGATGGATTATCCCATTCAGCGCTACTACCGCGACGCCCGCATCACGTCTATCTATGAAGGCACCACGCAGCTCCAGGTCGTAGCTGCCATCCGCTATGTCACCAATGGCTCTTATCTGGCTCAGATGCGCGAGTTTGAGGGTGCAGAAGTCAGTGCCGACTATGCCGCCATCAGCGCCAAGGCCGTAGAAATGGCCAACAAGTTTGAGGAAGTGGTGGCCCGCGTCAAAGAGGCTGCCGACCAGAACTACCACGACCTCTGTGCACGTCACCTCGTCGAAATGGCTGCCGATATCATCATGCTCCACCTCTTGCTCCACAACGCCACGGCCAACGCCGAACTCTTCGACAAGAGCGTGAAAGTGTATGCACGCCATGCCGAAGCCGACGTGGCCAAGCACTACAGTTTCATCACCTCGCTGACACCGGCCGACGTGGCTGATTACGCTCAGGCCTGACCGCACGCTTCGACGTGACCACTTACATAAGAAAATCCCGGGTCGTCTTTCGGCTCGGGATTTTTGTATTTGAATAACCACATAAAGGCCGCAAAAAGCATATTTATCACTTTTTGGCAGCCTTTTCCAATGATTATGCGTATTTTTGCAGAGATTATAAGCAATCCGAAAGCATTGCCGTCACCTTTCAAGCTAAACAACAAAACATTCAGATAATGGAAAACAACATTGACTGGGCCAACCTTTCATTTGGCTATATGCCCACCGACTACAACGTACGTTGCGCCTATCGCAACGGTAAATGGGGAGAAATCGAAGTTTGTTCGTCAGACACTATCAATATTCATATGGCCGCCACCTGTCTGCACTATGGCCAGGAAGCCTTTGAGGGTCAGAAGGCCTTCAGATGCCCCGACGGCAAAATCCGTATTTTCCGACTGAAAGACAACGCGGAGCGCCTGCAAAGCACTTGCCGCGGCATCTTGATGCCTGAGGTTCCCACCGAACTGTTCATTGAGATGGCCAAGAAAGTAGTGAAGCTCAACGAGCGCTTCATTCCGCCCTACGAAAGTGGCGCCGCGCTCTATCTGCGCCCCTTGCTCATCGGCACCGGTGCCCAGGTGGGCGTTCACCCTGCCGACGAATACCTTTTCCTCATCTTCGTCACACCCGTCGGACCTTACTTCAAAGGCGGTTTCGCTACGACCAACTACGTCATCATACGCGAATTTGACCGCGCTGCGCCGCTTGGCACGGGCATCTATAAGGTGGGCGGAAACTACGCCGCCAGTCTGCGTGCCAACAAGATGGCCCATGACGCCGGCTACTCTTGCGAGTTTTATCTTGATGCTAAAGAGAAGAAATACATAGACGAGTGTGGTGCCGCCAACTTCTTCGGTATCAAAGACGGCAAATACATCACGCCGAAGTCTACCTCCATCCTGCCCTCCATCACCAACAAGAGCCTCCAGCAGCTGGCCAAAGACCTGGGTATGACCGTGGAGTGTCGCCAAATTCCCGAGGAAGAACTGGCCACCTTTGAAGAAGCCGGCGCTTGCGGTACGGCAGCCGTCATCAGTCCCATAGGCCGCATCGATGATATGGAGAACCACAAGAGCTACGTCATTGCCAAAGACGGCAAACCCGGACCGGTCTCTGAAAAACTCTATCACAAACTGCGCAACATCCAATACGGTATCGAGCCCGATGTTCACGGCTGGAACACCGTTATTGACTAACCCTTATCAGACCTAACGAAAATGAAGAAACTGACTCTCCGATTTATCCTTGCCTTTATCACCCTCACGGCAGCCGCCGGGCTTGCCGGATGTGGAAGTTCGTCGAGCGAAAGCGACAAAGACAAGGAGCTTGAAGAGCTTCGCCAGTTGGCCGAAATGGACCGCAAGGAGATGGAAAACCAATATGCCGACTTTGCAGCCCAATATGGCGAAATGAAAAAAGACATCAAAGACGACTCACTTGTGGCCCGCCTCGACGCCGAACAACGCCGAGCCGAACAATTGCTCAAAGAGTTGAAAAACCTCAAGACCACAAGCGCCGCAGAAATCCTCCGACTCAAAAAAGAATTGGAGACCGTGCGTGCCGTTTTGAGAGACTACGTGCGCCAAGTAGACTCGCTCCAGCAAATCAACGCCACGCTCACCACCGAACGCGACGAGGCACGCGCCGAAGCTGAGCGCACCCGACAAGAAAACCGTCAGGTGAACGAGCGCAACAGCCAACTCTCTGACCAAGTGGCCGTGGCTTCACAACTCAACGCCACCGGTATCAGCATCAGTGCACTCAAAAGCAACGGCAAAGCCGCCAAACGCAGCAAAGACGTGGCCAAATTTGCCATCAACTTCACCATCACCCGCAACGTCACGGCCAAGACCGGCAACCGCACGGTCTACGTCCGCCTGCTCAAACCGACAAACGACGTGGTGGGACGCAGCGGAACTTTCCACTACGAAAACAAAAACATCGACTATTCTGCCGCCCGCACCATTGAATACACGGGCGAGGAGCAGCACGTCACCGTCTACGTGGCCGTCTCTGAATACCTCAGTGCCGGCAACTACTCGGCCTACATCTTTGTCGACGGTCAGATGGTCGGCTCCGGCACGATGTCGATGAGCAAATAAAAAGTTCTGAACCAAAACCGCCTCGGCGGCACTCCATTTATCCGACCCGACAAAATGCCCACCGCCGCGTGGACACTTTTGCCGGGTCTGTATCTTTAAATTAATCTTTCACCCTCCTCTCTCCGTCAATATGGAAACCCAAGGTAAGCCCCAGCCCAACGTGGCCGACGAACTGAAACACTTCCGCCACCGTGTGCCCATACAGATACGCTTCAACGACGTAGACCGCTACGGCCACGTCAACAACAACGCCTATTTCGCCTTTTATGATTTGGGCAAGGAAGACTATCTCGTGAAGGTGCTCAAGGTGAACTACCGCAACGCCGATGTCGTGCCGGTGGTGGCCAACATCAACGCCGACTTTTTTTCGCCCATCTTCTATGGCGATCCCATAGTAGTGGAAACCCGAATCTCTCATCTGGGACAGAAAAGTTTTACGCTCGAACAACGCGCCATCAATGAGAAGACGGGCAACGTGGTGTGCCAGTGTGCCACCGTCATGGTCTGCTTCTCTCTCAAAACACAAACCTCGGCCGACATCCCCGAACCCTATCGTCAGGCCATCATCGACTACGAACAAGACTAAACACCATGGCTCAACAAATCATCTTGTCGACTTCCATCTGCGACGAACTCACCGCACTCTGCGACACGAAGGCCGACAAACTCTTTGTACTCACCGACACCACCACTCACGAGAAATGCCTGCCCCTGCTCAGCGGTTGCGAGGCGCTGAAAGAGGCGGTCCACATCGTCATTGGCGCCACCGACACGCATAAGACACTCGACACTTTGGCATACGTGTGGCAACAACTTGGCCATGGCGGCGGTTCGCGTCACAGTCTAATGGTCTGTCTTGGCGGCGGCATGGTGACCGATTTGGGCGGATTTGCCGCTTCCACCTTCAAGCGCGGCATCCGCTTCATCAACATTCCCACCACCCTGTTGGCCATGGTCGACGCTGCCGTGGGAGGGAAGACCGGCATCAACTTCGGAGGACTGAAAAACGAAATCGGCGTGTTCAATGAGAGCCAAGCCGTCGTCATCAACACGCAGTTTCTCCAGACTCTTGATGCCGAAAACATCCGCTCGGGCTATGCCGAGATGCTCAAGCACGCCCTGCTTAGCGGCGGTGACCTGCTGGCTCGACATCTTGACTTCGACCTCGCCAACCCCGACCTGCCACGCCTGCAAAAGATGGTGGCCGAGAGCATTAAGGTGAAAGAGGCCATCGTCAAAGCTGACCCCCACGAGCATGGCTTGCGCAAGGCGCTCAACCTAGGTCATACCTTCGGCCACGCCCTTGAAAGTCTGGCTCTCGAACAAGACAGGGCCGTGTTGCACGGTTATGCCGTGGCTTGGGGATTGGTCTGCGAACTCTATCTGAGTTGCACGCTTCGCCAATTCCCCGAGAGCGTGATGCGGCAATGCGTCAAGTTCATTCGCGACTATTACGGCACCTTTGATTTCGAGTGCAAGGCCTACGACCACCTATACGACTTGATGCGCCACGACAAGAAAAATCAAGCCGGCGTCATCAACTTCACCCTTCTCAACGGTGTAGGCGATATTGCCCTCGACTGCCACGCCACGCAAAACGACGTCTACGAGGCTTTCGACTTTTTGCGTGAAGCCTAACCCATTTCGTCTTCTCCCGTCTCATTCCGCTCATCCGTTTATATGCTTCAAACGAACAAACTCATCAATCTGCTCGAACACGCCATATCCCTGCTCATCGTCTTTCTGCTGCTGGCCGGCACCGTCGTATGGACAGGACGTCTGCTGGGCATGGAAATAGGCTCAGGCCTCAATAGTGCCCATCTCACCGACCGCTCCCTGCTGCCGGACAATGCGACCATCGGCCGTCTGGGACTGGCTAAAGACGTCAGTCTGCAACCCAACGACTCGGCCTCGTGGCTTGTGAAATCGGCCGAAGGCGACAACATCGGCCTACTCATAGCCACACAGCCCTACGCCGCCAAGGTGACAGGTTTTGCCGGTACCACGCCGCTTTATCTGCTCTTCTCTGCCGACACGCTAAAGGCTCTGACATCCGGAGAAAATGCCGAGACGCCCGACTATTACGCCGAAGCCGAAGACCATCTGTTCCGGCAGGTCGTGGGCAAGACTTTCGAACAAATCATTCCCTCCAAACTCGATGCCTTGAGCGGCGCCACGATGTCGAGCAACGGCATCAAAGAGACCCTGCGCCTCACGCTGGCGGCACGTTCCGACACGTTCACGGCCGACCGCGACAAACCCGGCATCCGCTGGGGCCTGACGCTCGTGGTCGTTGTGGCTCTGGCGCTCGGCGCTATGGCTGCTTGGAGCGACAAACGTCACAAGGCCGTGCGGGTGGCGGTGTTGTTGCTCAATGTCGGCATCTTGGGCTTCTGGGCCGGCCAGACGCTTTCGGTGTCGCTGCTCCGCGGCTGGATCAGTCACGGCCTCGACCCGTTGCTCTACTTGCCGCTGGTCATTGTCTTGCTTGTGGCCATCGTGATGCCCATGCTGGGCCGACGCCATTATTATTGCAACTGGGTGTGTCCCTATGGCGCCCTCCAAGAACTGGCTTGGTTGCTGCCCGTGCCTAAGGTCAAGGTGTCTCAATCGGTTTTCAATGCGATGCGTATGGTACGCATGGTGGTCTTGATGGCATTGCTGGCCTGCCTGTGGTTTGGCGCCGGAGTCTGGCTTCTCGACTACGAGCCCTTTACTCTCTTCTCGCTCCACACGGCTGGCATTGGTGTCATCGTCTTGGCCTTGGTCTTCGTGGTAGCCGGCTTGTTCATCCCCCGTTTGTGGTGCAGAAGTCTCTGTCCGCTCGGCTTACTGCTCGAACTGTCTGAGGGCGGACGAAAGGCACAGCCATCCTGCTCACATCACATGGGGTCTAAGGCCGACGGCAACCAATCTGCATCCCACACCAACCCTTCTCCTCAATCTTTAAAACCACAGCCATGATGATTGACAAATATAAATTTGTGTGCCTCGTATTGGCCATTGCCCTCATAGCCGCTTTAGTGCGTCTGGTCTTTGTCTCGCAAAATCAGTCAAGCATTGAACCGAAACAGACCGTGATGGAAAACATATTGAGCCGTAAGAGCGTGAGAAGCTACACCGACCGGCCCGTCAGCCGAGAACAGCTCGACACCCTCGTGCGTGCCGCCATGGCAGCCCCCACCGGCCGCGACATGCGTCCGTGGCGTTTCGTCGTGATCAATGAACGGGAGACACTTGCCGCTCTGGCCGACAGTCTGCCTTTTGCCAAGATGCTGCCCGAAGCCCAAGCCGCCATCGTGGTTTGTGGCGATATGAGCGTCACCGACAAAGAGGGGAACCCGTCGCGCAATTGGCCTCTTGACTGTTCGGCGGCTACTGAAAACCTTCTGCTGATGGCCGAGTCGATGGGGCTTGGTGCGGTCTGGACCGGCGTCTATCCTTATGAAGAACGCATGCAGGCCGTCAAGAGTGCCCTCAACCTGCCCGACAACATCGTACCTTTCAACCTCATCCCCGTGGGCTATCCCAAAGGCGACCCACAACCCAAAGACAAATTTGACCAAAGCAATATCCACTACAACGTTTGGTGACCAAAACGACACAAAGCCGCCCGCTTTTCTGACATTCTTTTATGTCAAAAACAAAAAAACGGCAAAAAGTTTTGTTAACTCAGCGAAATAGTATTACTTTTGCTGCACAAACCTTACAAATAAGGCGTCTCACCACGGCCTAACGCTTAGCATCAGCCGACCGGCGCCGACACAGCACATCCCAAGAGTCTTATGCTCACGAACCGCTCGTTTTACTTTTACGCCTATTTTTACTTTGCCGAATAAGCGAAGCGGGACGTTGTGTGCCAAAACAAATAAGCAATCACCTCATTCATAATCCCGCTTCAACCTAAGGAGCGGGATTTCTTTTTATCATCAATATGAAAGTAGCAATCCAAGGCATCAGAGGGTCGTTTCACGACATCGCCGCCCACGAATATTTTGCCGGCGAAGAGGTTGAGCCCGTCTGTTGTGATACGTTCAAGGGGCTCTTCGATGCCATGAAGGCCGACGACAACTGCCTCGGCATGATGGCCATCGAAAACACCATCGCCGGCAGCCTGCTCCACAACTACGAACTCTTGCGCGACAGCGGTATGACCATCATCGGCGAGCACAAGCTCCACATCGAACACAGCATTATGTGCCTGCCGGGACAAGATTGGCCCGACCTCACTGAGGTCAACTCCCATCCCGTGGCACTGGCACAGTGTCGGGAGTTTCTCGACAAGCATCCGCGCCTGAAGGTGGTCGAAGTGGAAGACACCGCCGGTGCAGCCGAAAACATCAGCCGCAATACCCTGAAAGGCCACGCCGCCATCTGCCACGCCGGAGCCGCCAAACTCTACGGGCTGCGTATCCTCCAGAAATCCATCGAAGACAACAAGCACAACTACACACGCTTCCTCGTGCTCTGCGACCCCTGGAACGCCGACCGTCTGCGCGACCTCAACAAGTCAAACAAGGCCAGCCTTGTCTTCACCCTGCCACACGAAGAGGGTTCGCTCTCACAGGTGCTGAGCATCTTTACTTTCTACAAAATCAACCTTACGAAAATCCAGTCGCTGCCCATCATCGGCCGCGAATGGCAATATCTCTTCTACATCGACGTCAGTTTCGACGACTACCTGCGCTACCGCCAAAGCATCGATGCCGTAAGGCCGCTCATCAAAGAACTCAAAATACTCGGAGAATATGAAGGAAAATAACGCCGCCATCCGACCTGCCGATCGCCTCTCTTGCGTACAGGAATATTACTTTTCAAGAAAAGGCAAAGAGGTGGCACGCCTCAACGCCGAAGGCAAAGACATCATCTCTCTGGCCATAGGCAGCCCCGACATGCCACCCTCGCCGGAGACCATCGAGACGCTTTGCCGTGAAGCCCAAAAGGCCGACGCTCACGGCTATCAGCCCACCGCGGGCATCCCTCAGCTGCGTGAGGCCATGGCCGGCTTCTACAAGCGCTGGTTTGGCGTAGACCTCGACCCCAAAAGCGAGATACAGCCGCTCATCGGCTCCAAAGAGGGCATTCTCCACGTCACACTGGCCTTTGTCAATCCGGGAGAGAAGGTGCTCGTGCCTAATCCGGGCTACCCCACCTATACCTCGCTCTCCAAGATATTGGGCTGCGAAATTGTCAACTACGACCTACGGCCCGAAAATCATTGGCAACCGGACTTCGAAGCGCTGGAAAAGATGGACCTGGACGGCGTGAAACTCATGTGGGTGAACTACCCCAACATGCCTACAGGCGCCGCAGCCCGCCGAGAAACCTACGAACGTCTCGTCGACTTTGCCCGCCGTCACGGCATCGTGGTGGTCAACGACAACCCCTATAGTTTCATCCTGGGCCGTGAGCATCTGAGCATCCTGCAAATCCCCGGCGCCAAAGACTGCTGCATAGAGTTCAACTCGATGAGCAAGAGCCACAACATGCCCGGTTGGCGTGTGGGTATGCTGGCCTCCAACGCCGAGTTTGTGTCTTGGATACTCAAGGTGAAAAGCAACATCGACTCCGGCACCTTCCGCGCCTTGCAGTTGGCCGCCGCCACGGCCTACGCCAACTCCGACGCTTGGCACGAAGAGGCCAACATCAAAGTCTATAGCCGGCGCCGAAAGTTGGCCGGCGAAATCATGGAGGCCATAGGCTGCCGCTACGACGAAGACCAGGTCGGTATGTTCCTCTGGGGCCGCATACCCGAAGACCTCCCCTCGGCCGAAACGCTCACCGAGCGTGTGCTCCACGAGGCCCGCGTCTTCATCACGCCCGGCTTCATCTTCGGCTCAAACGGCGAACGCTACGTGCGCATCTCGCTCTGTGCCAAGGAAGAAAAACTCGCCGAAGCACTCAGCCGCATCCGTCAAGCATTTCAATCATCAAAATAAAAACACCAAAACAAAGCATAATTATGGCACTTGAACTCACTCCCCTCAATTTTCCCGGCGTTGAAATGAAACGCCCGGTCATCATCTCAGGCCCTTGCTCGGCCGAGACCGAACAACAAGTGATGGACACCGCCGGCCGTCTGGCTAAAAAAGGCATCAAGATCTTCCGCGCCGGCATCTGGAAACCCCGCACCAAGCCCGGAGGCTTTGAAGGCGTCGGCACGGTGGGCCTGCCTTGGATGCAGCGCGTACAGCAAGAACTGGGTATGCTTATCGCCACCGAAGTGGCCACGCCCAAACACGTCGAGGCCGCGCTCGAAGCCGGTATGGACATACTCTGGATTGGTGCCCGAACCGTGGCCAACCCCTTTGCCATGCAAGAACTGGCCGACTCGCTCAAAGGCGTGGACATCCCCGTGTTGGTGAAAAACCCCGTCAACCCCGACCTTGAGCTCTGGATTGGCGGCCTGGAGCGCATCAATGGCGCCGGCATCACCCGCCTCGGCGTCATCCACCGCGGCTTCTCTTCATACGACAAGCGACTCTACCGCAACCTGCCCATGTGGCACATCCCCATCGAACTGCACCGCCGCTATCCCGACCTGCCCATCTATTGCGACCCCAGCCACATAGGTGGCGCACGCGAACTCGTGGCTCCGCTTTGCCAGCAAGCCATGGACCTCGGCTTCGACGGCCTCATCATCGAGAGCCACTGCTGCCCCGACGCCGCCTGGAGCGATGCCAAACAGCAGGTGACGCCCGACGTGCTCGACTTCATCCTCGACAAACTCATCATCCGCAGCAACACGCAGACCACCGAGAGCCTTGAAATGCTCCGCCGCCAGATCGACGAAATCGACAACAGCCTCATCGAACAGCTCTCCAAGCGCATGCGCATCAGCCGCGAAATCGGTCAGTTCAAGCGCGAACACGGCATGGCCGTCGTGCAGACCGGACGCTACTCTGAGATTATCGACAAGCGCGGTGCGCAGGGTGTGCTCTGCGGCATGTCTTCTGAATTCATGAAGACCGTCTTCGAGGCCATCCACGAAGAGAGCGTGCGTCAGCAGATTGACGTGATGAACAAAGACTAAACCGTCCGGACTATGCGCATCCTCATCCTCGGCGCCGGCAAGATGGGTTCGTTTTTCGTAGACCTGCTTAGTTTCGACCACACCACTGCTGTCTACGATGCCGACCCGCGCCGCCTGCGCTTCATGTACAACACCGAGCGCCTCACGACCATCGAAGAGATTGAGGCCTTTAAGCCCGAACTCGTCATCAACGCCGTGACGCTGAAATACACGCTCGACGTGTTCCGCGAGATTACGCCGCATCTGCCCTCCGACTGCATCTTGAGCGACATCGCCTCGGTCAAGACGGGTCTGCACGAATACTACGCCTCTTGCGGTCACCGCTACGTCTCCACCCACCCCATGTTCGGTCCCACGTTTGCCAATCTGGGCGCCCTCTCCAACGAAAACGCCATCATCATCACCGAGGGCGACTACATGGGTCGCATCTTCTTCAAAGACCTCTACACCCGACTCGGGCTGCACATCTGCGAATACAGTTTTGAAGAGCACGACGAGACCGTGGCCTACTCGCTGGGCATCCCTTTCGTCTCGACGTTTGTCTTTGCAGCCGTGATGAAACACCAGGATGCCCCCGGCACCACCTTCAAGCGCCACATGGCCATTGCCAAAGGGGTTTTGGGCGAAGATGACTGCCTCTTGCGAGAAATTCTCTTCAATCCGCGCACGTCGGGACAGGTGGAGAAAATCCGCAACGAACTCGGTACGCTCATCGACATCATCGACCGCAAAGACGAGGCCGGACTCAACGACTATCTGGCCAAGATACGCGAACACATCAAATAGCGCCGGAACGACTCGGGCGGAGACGGCACGCCACGGCCTACAACGACGGAAGCCAAAGTGCCACTTCCATCTCCCGCTCCCTTTGTCTTTTTCCGACCGGCCGTTTGGCCTTACCTTTGAGGTAAGAAAAGAAGAAGAGGCCCTTAACGGGGCCTCTTTTATTGTTATTCAGGATGTTACTATCATAAGGACAAGGAAAACTGTCCTTATGCGAGCGGCGAGCGGCCTTATGGGCGTACGTCTGAAAAGCCGTCGCGGGTGTCGCAAGACGTTTTTGCGTTGAAAACCATCGCTTCTGCGACATCGGCGATGGTTTTCAAAAGTTTCTCAGATGATTTTTGTCACACACCAACCTTGTTTTTGTACAACCGCAAAGCCTGCGACCATCGTCTTAGACTATTGAAGCGGCCGCTTCTGGCCTCGAGTTTTTTCTGTGAACAGGCCGAGTGGGACGTTTCGCCTTCACTCGCCGCGCTTCACCTTTTCGAGCCATTCCGAGAGTTGTTTCACCACGCGGCCGTAGTCTTTGGCCACGTTGGTTTGCTCTTGGCGGTCGCGGCGCATATCATAGAGTTGGGGCTGGGGGCTGTTGCCGGTCTCGATAACAGGTCCCCAGGTGATGACTGGGCCACCGGCGTGGGGCGGAATGAATTTCCAGCGATCGGTGCGCAGACTGAGGTTATGATTGGCCGCCATAGAGACGGCATAAGGCCGCGATTTTTGGTTGCGTCCGAGCCATGTGGAGAGGGCGTCGTGACTGTCAGTGGCCCGGTCGTCGGGCACTTCCACGCCGACCAAGGCAGCCAGTGAGCGCAAGGCGTCAATCTGGGAGACCAAGGCCGCCGACGTAGTGCCGGGATGCTTCACCCCGGGACCGCAAACAATAAAGGGCACGGCACTGCCAGCCTCATAGGCACTGTATTTCCCGCCTCTGAACGTGCCTCCGGGGCGGTGGTAAGCGGCCAGTTCTATGGCACGGTCGTCATAGCCGTCGTCAAGCACGGGACCGTTGTCGCTGGTCAAGATAATCAAGGTGTTGTCGGCCAGGCCGAGGCGGCGCAGGGCGTCGGTCACTTGGCGCACGGTCTCGTCAAACTGCAAGATGGCCTCGCCGCGCAGCCCCATCGGACTTTTTCCGTGGAAGCGCTCGTGTGGCATACGGGGCACGTGCACGTCGTTGGTGCAGAGATAAATGAAGAAGGGGGTGCTGCCTACTTGCTCAATGAAACTGATGGCGTGACTGGCGATAGAGTCGGCTATGTCTTCATCGCGCCAAAGGGCTTTGCCTCCACCTTTCATATAGCCAATGCGCGAGATGCCGTTGACGATGCTCTGGTCGTGGCCGTGGCTGGGGCGCAGTTTGGTGAGTAGTTCGGGGTTGTCGCGCCCGGTGGGCTCGCCGTCGAAGTTTTTTTGATAGCTCACCTCCACGGGTGCCGAGGGGTCGAAATTGGCAATCTGTCCTTGCTCTATGAACACACAGGGCACACGGTCGGCCGTGGCGGCCATGATATAATGGTAGTCAAAACCCAGGTCGGCGGGCGACTGGTCGAGTGTGCCGTTCCAGTCTTGGCGTGCCGTACGGCTACCCAGTCCCAAGTGCCACTTACCGATGGCTGCGGTGGCATAGCCGGCCGTCTGAAACACGTCGGCGAGGGTGTAGGTGTCGGGGTGGATAATCATACCGGCATTGCCTGCGGCCACGTCGGTACCGCTTTGGCGGAAAGGATAGAGCCCGGTGAGCAGGCCAAAGCGTGAGGGCGTGCTGGTTGAGGCACAGGCATGGGCGTCGGTAAAGCGCAGACCGTGGGCGGCCAGACTGTCGGTGCTGGGCGTAGACACCCGAGTGGCGCCATAGCACGAGAGGTCGCCGTAGCCCAAATCGTCGGCCACTATCATAATGACATTGGGCCGCGAGCCGGCCGATTGGGCCTTGGCCGACAGGCCACAGCAGGCCGATCCGGCCATGGCGATGAACGGATAAGCGGAAAGGGGAACGGAAATGGTTTTCATGGAAAATGAGAAAACGCCGAAAGGCTGCAAGCAGTTTATTCGCCTTCGGCCGGATTATCGTCGACGGCAATGCCGGCCTGATAGGCCTTGGGGCTTTGCCCTTTGATTTTGAAGAAATAGCGGCTGAACGACGAGACTGAGTTGAAACCACTGCGTTCGGCCAGTTCGATGAGTGTATTGCGGCGACGAGGCTCAGCGGCGATAAGCCGACAGGCCTCTTCCACACGGTATTCGTTGATGTAGTCGTAAAACGATGTGCCTTTGCGCAGATGGATGATTTCAGAAAGATAGGTGCGGTTGGTGCCGATGACATTGGCGAGGTCGCTGATGGTGATGCGCGACTGCAGAAAAAGTTTCTGCTCCTTCATGCAGGCTTCGAGTTTGAGCCAAATTTCTTCATAGACATCCGATTGTTGCCGGTCGGCGGTGGCAGCGGCGGTCTCGTCGGCCTTTTCCGGCAAGGCCGTGGCCGCTTCGTCCAGTTCGGTGGAATTTTGCTCCACCACTGCAAGCACCTGGTGGCGACGTGAATAGCCGAAGAGCATCGACCATAGCACCATAAAGCAGAAGTTAAAGGCCGCCTCGCTCAGCCAGCCCGTGCCAAAGGCGGCGAAGTAGACCAGATACAGGCAAAAATAGGCTGCGGCGGCATAGACCACCCAGCGCACGTTGAGATGCTCGTCGTAAGAATAATTGTCGGCCAAATAGCGCTGATAGCGCACGGCATAGACGACCACCAGCCTTATCGTGAGCAAAGCCAAGATGAAAGCGGCCATATAAGCCACAAGCATGACATAGGGGGAGCACACAGCCAGATAAACGGGAATGAAGACGGCTTGGCACGACGTCGTGACTATCAACTTGCGCCAAGTGACCCAACCGGGCCGCGCCACCTCGGTGAAGAAGGCACCTGCAATGGGGATGCAGAGCAAATCGGCAAGGCTGAAGAGGTTCTCCATCTCAGGGCTTTGGAGAGCCGGACTGAACAGGAGCACATCCTTGAAAAATAAAATAGTGAGGGCGGCCGTAACGACAAAAAGCCACGACATCATCCGGTTGCGGCGGCGCAAGGGATACAGATTGACCATCCAGGTGATGAAAAACACCGTGATGGCTCCGCGCATATAATAGGCTAATGACTCGGAAACTTCCATAAGTTTCAAACAAAACGTAAGAATTGACAGGTTAGGCGGGAGATAGGGATGCAAACGCCACAATCCCTCCAAGGCAAAGTTAGTTTTTTTATGACTACGCCGAAATGCCCAAATACAAAAATCGTCTCTTTCGACCACAAGACAGGCATTTTTCGCACGCCGACAACGTCAAACAAACAAAAATCAGTCAATAACACAAATCATTGTATTTTCTGTGTTAATGACGTTTTGGCTATGGAAGGCGTAGTGTAATTTTGGGACATTTTCCACACTGCAGAGCCGCGACCAACGGATGATTACCGCACTGAACTCTGCAGCATCAGGTCTTTTCTATTTGCTACGCCCGACGAAGTGAGCACCGTGCACGACGCCATCCCACAGAACCTATAGAATGCAATTATTACCCTAATGGCTCAGTCAGAACGACTTCAACCGCACCACCCGGCTCAACTTCAAGGGCGTAGCCTTTATGGAACAAAGAAGAGGCCATTCAGACCACCGGACAAGGAAGACACGACCACGACAAACCGACAAAAAAGGCCAACAAATTTTCACGCAAAACAAAAAAAGCGGGCAAAACGCTTGGTCGTTATTGGGGGTTATCCTAACTTTGCCTAAACTCAGGGCGCCAAAAGGCCCAGAGTCACGACAAAGACATTTCATTTTTAATCACAAACTTCAAAACATCTCACACAATGGCTTACGTAATTAGCGACGACTGCATCGCCTGCGGCACCTGCATCGGTGAATGCCCCAGTGGCGCCATCTCTGAAGGCGAAAAGTATTCAATCGACCCCTCTGTATGCGTAGACTGCGGCACTTGCGCCGACGTCTGCCCCTCCGGCGCCATCGCTCCGGGCGAATAAGCAGAACGTTTTTTCAAACACTTATAGCGGCTGTCTCCTGACTCGGGAGATAGCCGCTTTTGGTTGCGCTTACACCCAAGAGCCATTCATCAGTCTTGGAAAATATTCGCCGCTTCAGAGTTTTTTGCGTAATTTTGCAGCCAAAACACCGCCCATGAACGCAACGGAGCAATCATCCCACAACAAACAGCGCCTGCTCGGCCTCAACACGGCCGAACTCAAGGCCGTGGCGACAAGACTCGGACTGCCCGCCTTCACAGGCAAACAGATGGCCGACTGGCTCTATCGCAAACACGCCACAAGCATCGACCAAATGACCAACCTCTCCAAGGCAGCCCGTGCACGACTGGCCGAGACCTATGAGGTGGGCGCCATGCCGCCCATAGACGAGATGAGAAGCCAAGACGGCACGGTGAAATACCTCTTCCCCACCGCCGACGGCCATTTCGTGGAGACGGTCTATATCCCCGATGCCGACAGGGCTACGCTCTGCGTGTCGTGTCAGGTGGGTTGCAAGATGCGATGCGCCTTCTGCATGACAGGCCGACAGGGCTTCGTGGCCTCACTCACGGCAGCCGACATTCTCAACCAGATTTATTCGCTGCCCGAGCGCGACACGCTGACCAACATCGTGTTTATGGGACAGGGTGAGCCTATGGACAACCTCGAGGCCGTGCTTCGCGCCACCGAGCGGTTGACGGCCGACGACGGCTACGGCTGGAGTCCGAAGCGCATCACGGTGTCGAGTGTGGGTCTGGCCAAGGGTCTGCCCCGCTTCATCACAGAGAGCGCCTGCCATCTGGCCATCAGCCTGCACCATCCCCTACCGGCCGAAAGGGCCCGACTGATGCCGGCCGAACGGGCCTGGAGCATCACCGACGTGGTCGCCCTGTTGGCCACACAAGACTGTTGGCGCAAACATCCGCGCAACCCGCAGACGCCCAAGCAACGCCGACTCTCGTTTGAATATATCCTCTTCGACGGCGTGAACGACACCATCCGCCACGCCGACGCCTTGCTCAGCCTGCTGGGCGAACTGGACTGCCGCATCAACCTCATTCGCTTCCACGACATCCCCGATTCGCCACTCCACGGCGTTGACGACAAACGCATGGAACGATTCAGAGATTATCTCACCGCCCACGGCCTCTTCACAACCATAAGAGCCTCAAGAGGACAAGACATCTTCGCAGCCTGCGGACTGCTCTCGACGGCCCGACAAGAAAGCCAAAAGACGGGCCAACAATAACACGCATCTTACACACGCATTCCCTTCATCCAAACCTATATATCATGGAACAAAACAATACGGTGCAAACTGAACACAGCCACGCACCCAAAACGCTCATAAAAATCGGTATCACGCAAGGCGACCCCAACGGCGTAGGCCTCGAACTCATCCTGAAAGCCTTTAGCGACCCGACGATGTTCGACCTCTGCCTGCCGGTGGTCTTCGGAAGTGCGAAGATTGCGGCCTATCACCGCAAGGCGCTCGGACTGGAAACCAACTTCCACATCGTCAACTCGGCCGAAGAGGCCCAACGCGACCACCTCAATCTGGTGAACTGCTACGACAAAGACTTTACCACCAACTTCGGCCACAGCGACCCCGAAGCCGGCCACGTAGCCTACGTGGCACTCGAAGCCGCCACCGAAGCCCTCAAAAACGGCTCCATCGACGCCCTCGTCACGGCCCCCATCTGCAAAGCCGCCATACAGAGCGCCGATTTCCGTTTCGCAGGACACACAGAGTATCTCTGCGACCGTCTGGGCAACGGCGGACAACCGCTGATGATTTTGGCCAACAGCATGATGCGCGTGGCATTGGCCACCACCCATCTCTCGCTCGCCGAGGTGGCGGGGACGTTGACACCGGCTCTGATTGAAGAGAAAATCACCTTGCTGGGCGAAAGCCTGCGCCACGACTTCCTCGTGCCGGCACCGCGCATCGCCGTGCTGGGACTCAACCCGCACAACGGCGACGACGGCACCATGGGCGAAGAAGAGAAGACCATCATCGCTCCGGCCATTGCCGCTGCCACAGCCAAAGGCATACGCGCCTTCGGGCCTTATCCTGCCGACGGTTTCTTTGGCTCTGGCGCCTACACCAAGTTCGACGCCATCCTCGCCATGTATCATGACCAGGGCCTCACGCCGCTCAAGACGCTCTCTATGGACGACGGCATCAACTTCACCGCCGGTTTGCCCTTCGTGCGCACCTCACCCGACCACGGCACGGCCTTCGACATTGCCGGACAAGGCATCGCCTCAGAGGGCTCTTTCAGAGCAGCGGTCTATGCCGCCATCGACCTCTTCCGCAACCGAATTGCCGACCGCGAGGCCTATAAAAACCCCTTGCCCAAACTCTATCACGAGCGCCGCGAAGACAGCGGCCGTGGACGCTTTGCTCCCCAGACACAGCCCCAAGGCGGCGAATAAACCACACACCAGACTCCACCATGCCGCACCGCGGCCCACTTTTTTCCATCCACCATATGAAATTTGCCATCATCGCCGCCGGCGAAGGCTCACGCCTGGCCCAAGAGGGCATCAACGCGCCCAAACCGCTGGTACGCCTCGGCGGCGAAGCCATGATAGACCGCCTCATCCGCATCTTCAACGAAAACGGGGCTGAAGAAATCTGCATCATCGTCAACCGCCTGCATCCTGAGACCGAAGCCCACGTCAGGGCGCTCATGCAGCGCGGCGAAGGCGCTCCCATACGGCTGACGGTGAAGACCACGCCGAGTTCGATGCACAGTTTCTATGAACTGAGCCGCGACCTTGGCGACGCGCCTTTCTGTCTCACTACCGTCGACACGATATTCAGGGAAGACGAGTTCCGCCACTATATCGATGCCTTCAAAGCCTCTGAGGCCGACGGCCTGATGGCGGTGACGGACTTCGTCGACGACGAGAAGCCCCTCTATGTGGCCACCGACGACGCGCTGGGCATCACGGCCTTTCTCGACCAACCGGCCGAGGGCGTGCGCTATGTATCGGGCGGCATTTACGCCTTAAGACCGGCCTGTCTCAAAACCTTGCAGCGCTGTATGGCCGAGGGACAGAGCCGTATGCGCAACTTCCAGCGCGGCCTCGTAGACGACGGCCGGCGACTGAAAGCCTGGCCGATGAAAAAAATCATGGACGTGGACCACGCCGAAGACATTGTCAAGGCCGAACAATTCTTGAGCGAAGCATGAGAATAGTGGGAATAGGCCGGTCGCCGCGCTTTTCGCCCAACTCTGAGGCACGCGACGCCGCCATACTGCAAGCCGTGGCCGAGCGGCTGAGACATGAGGGTCACCAGGTGGCCACCGTCTGCGAAGACGACGCCTTGCCGACGGCCTTCGACGCCGCTTTCTGCATGGCACGCGACACGGCGACGCTCCGCCGTCTGGCCCAAATGGAGGCCGAAGGGCTGCCCATCATCAATTCGCCCCTTGCCCTGCTCACCGGCAGCCGCCGGCATCTCACGGAAAGTTTTGTAGCCGAAGGGTTGCCCGTCGTGGCCGGTGTCGGCATAGACGCCGTCAACGCCCGGCCCGACCAGGCCTATTGGCTCAAGCGCGGCGATGCCTGTGCGCAACAAGCTGCCGACGTGCAGTTTGCCGCCACCGGCGACGAGGTGGCCGACAGACTGGCCCACTTCAAGGCTCGCGGCATCGACGACGTGCTCATCTTCCCCCACGTGGCCGGCGACCTGGTGAAGTTTTATGGCGTCGAAGGCACAGCCTTTTTCCATCACTACTACCCCACGGCCGGTCTGTCGTTCAGCAAATTCGGACTGGAGAGTCATAACGGCGCGCCAACGGGTTACGCTTTTGATGCCGCCCGACTCAAAGCCGTGGCCGACGAGGCGGCGCGTCTGAGCGGCCTGACCGTATATGGCGGCGACTGCATCATCGACAGCGACGGCCGGGCCTGGATCATCGATTTCAACGACTGGCCCAGTTTTTCCCGTTGCTGTGCCGAGGCCGCCGAAGCCATAGCCCAACGCATTTTGGGCGAGACTCAGTCAAACGATTGACAAGTCGATGGACACCGAAGAGTGGCTCGACATTCACTTCACGCGCCCGCTGGGTCTCTTGTGGGCCAATTTCTTCAACGCCTTCGGCGTCCACCCCAACGTGGTGACCATCCTGTCCATCTTTTTGGGCCTTGCCGCCGGTGTCATGTTTTATTTTGAAGGCCTCACCTACAGCCTCATCGGCATCGGCCTGCTCGTATGGGCCAACCTCTACGACAGTTGCGACGGCCAGCTGGCCCGCATGACCGGCAAGAAGACACGCTGGGGCAGAATACTCGACGGCTTTGCCGGCGACGTGTGGTTTTTTGCCATCTACGCCGCCATCTGTCTCAGACTCATGCCCGTGTGGGGTATCTGGATATGGCTGCTCTGCGCCTTCGCAGGCTTCATCTGCCACGGCAAACAATGCCAACTGGCCGACTACTATCGCAACATCCACCTCTTTTTCCTTAAAGGCGAGAGCGGCAGCGAACTCGACAACTCAGGCAAACTGACCCAAGAGTTTCAATCGCTTTCGTGGAAGAAAGACGGGGCCTGGAAGCTTTTCCTTTTTTTCTATCGCAATTACACCAAGTCGCAAGAGGCATTGACGCCGGCCTTCCAACGTTTCCACTCGGCCCTGAAACAACGCTTCCCCTCGGCCCTGCCTCAACAGTTGCGCGACGACTTTCGCGCCGGCAGCCTGCCCTTGATGAAATGGGCCAATATCCTCACCTTCAACACCCGGGCCATAGTGCTCTACATCGCCATCCTTGTGGGCGAGCCCTGGATATACCCCGTGTTTGAAATCACGGTAATGAACGTACTCTTTTTCTATATGCGCGCCAAGCATGAGCGGCTTTGCCGCGACCTGACGCAACGACTCGACACTTATGAAACCACTCTTTAGAAATCTTTTTTTGCTTTTCGGCATCGGCGCGATAGTGGTGATGCTCTGCACGTTTGACGTAGACTGGAACGCCCTGCGCAACCGTCTGCCTCAGGCCATTGCCTATCTGCCCTTGGTGGTGGGTGTGTGGATCTTTGTCTATGCCTTCAACGCCGTGGCCTTTCAGCTCATCGTCAACAGTGGTCGGCACGACAAGCACCTGCGTTTCCGTCATGCCTACAAGCTCACGGTGTCGGGCTTTGCCTTCAGCTACACCACCCCCTTCGGCTTCGGCGGCGGTCCCTACCGCGTGATGGAATTGGCGGCCCACATCGGCACGACGCGGGCCATGTCGTCGGTGGTGCTCTATTCGATGATGCACATTCTCTCCCACATCTGCCTCTGGACGTCAGCGGCCGTGTTGTTCGTGGTGTTTTATTTTGATAAGATGGACGGCTTCTTGTGGGCTTGTGGCGGCGTCTTCGTGGCCGTGCTCGCTTTTGCACTCTATTTCTTTTATAAGGGCTATAAAAACGGGCTTATTGTCAAACTCTACAAAATCTTGCTCTACATCCCGTTTGTCAAAGGCTATGCCCGCAAATTCTACGACAAGAACATGGAGAGTATGGCCCAAATCGACGAAAACATAGCCTATCTCCACACCCAGCCGCGCGCCTTCTATGGTTCGTTGCTCATGGAATATCTGGGCCGCGTGGTCAACTCTTTTGAATTTTATTTCATCCTCATGGCCTTCGGCACACCCGTGTCGTTTGTAGACGCCGTGCTCATTCTGGCCTTCTCGTCGCTGCTGGGCAATCTGTTATTTTTCTTCCCGATGCAGATGGGTGCCCGCGAGGGCGGTCTGGCCATCATCATCAAAGTGTTGGGCTATCGCGACGGCCTCGGACTGGGCGTTTTCACCGGCTTCTTCACACGCATCAGGGAACTCATCTGGATTTTCATAGGCGTGGCGCTGGTGAAGGTGGGCAACAAAAATTTGGTGCACGACCGCAAGCCGCCTGTGTCGCATACCGGCGAGTGAGCCTCAACGAAAGACCACATAGGGCCGGAGCCGCGCCACGTCGGCAGCGGTGAACAGGCCCGTGGTCTGCAATTCGTCCATGCTTTTCAGCGTCCCGTATTGCCGTCGATAGTCAAAGACGGCCTTCACCTGCTCATAAGACAAATAGGGATGGCGCACAAGCTGCGAGAAAGTGGCATGGTTGATGTCGAGCTGCCTCACCTGCGGCTGTCGGATAGGCTCAAACCACTCGGCGAGGCCTTCGGGCAGTCCCTCCACCTCAGCGAGTTGAGCCAGAGAGACAAAGCCGCCCAGGCTCTCGCGATAGCGGCAAATCTTGCGGGCATACCAGCTCCCTATGCCGGGAATTCGTTTGAGCAGGGTGGTGTCGGCGGTGGCGAGATTGACTTTTGTGCCTGCCGGCAACTTTTCCACCTTGACATAATCTCTCTGACGGTCGGTCCGAGGTGCCGCCTCGCCACGACCGGTCCGGCTGACAGCCTCCCCGTCGAGCGGCGCAATGACGACGTAAGGCCTGAGCCGCTCAAACTCGGCCGCCGAGAGACCATAGAGTCTTGAAAAGTCATCGGCGCTGCGCCAACGACCGCCGGCGGCGCGATATTTCATCAGATTGCTGATCTGACGGTCGGACAAGCCCAAGCGGCGCAGGGTGGACGCGTCGGCAGTGTTGGGATTGAAGGCAAACAGTTCGCCTCGCGATGACGGCTCAGAAGAAGCCCACGACGGACCGGCGGCGGTGTCGGCAGCCATCTGCGACTCAAAATCGACCAGTGCCGACCGCTCGGCGTCGGACATAGCAGGCACCACATCGCGCTCGGCCGTCCCTTGCCACCACACCACGCAGAGCGCCGTAACCAACAAGATGACGACAACGGCACAGAGGCCGCGCATTTCTGACTTTGGGAAACGCCGTTTCATAGATTGCTTCAGTTTGACTGCAAAAATATAAACAATTCACTAAACACAGACACCTTGAGGCCACGACTGCTGCCGGTCTCTCCTATCTCGACCATCCTTAATCCCCTCAAAATGAAAACCCTGCCTATCTTACGCCTCTGCCTGCTTATTGCGGTGCTGACGGGCCTCAACGGCTGCGACCTGCTCGACTATCATCCCTACGACGGGCGCTTCAGCGGGGCCAAAGACATCAACGCGCGCAACATCGGGCGTATCGAAACCGCCACCCGGGGGCGAGACTCGCTCGTCTTTGCCGTCATCACCGACACCCAGCGCTGGTATGACGAAACCCACGACGCCGTCAACAGCATCAACGCGCGACCCGAAATTGACTTTGTCATTCACTGCGGCGACCTGACCGACTTCAGTGCCACGCGCGAGTTTGAGTGGATGCGCGACGAACTCGAGCGTCTGGCCGTGCCCTATGTCTGCCTCATCGGCAACCACGACTGTCTGGCCAACGGGCCGCGCGTGTTCCAGGCGATGTTTGGCACGCCCAACTTCTCGTTTGACGCCGGCGACACCCACTTTGTCTGTCTCGACACCAACGCGCTCGAGCACGACTACTCGGTGCCCATTCCCGACTTTGCCTTTATCAATGCCGACCTTCAGGCACTGCCATCGACCACACGCCGCACCATCGCGGCCATGCACGCCTGTCCGTATTCAGACCAATTCAACAACAACATCGCGCCGCAGTTTCACGAAAAGATGCAAACCTATCCCGACCTGCAGTTTGCCGTCTGCGGCCATCAGCACGCCACCACTGTGATCGAGCCCTACGGCGACGGCTTCAAATATTACCAATGCGGCGCAGCCAAAGGCCGGAAATATCTCATCTTCACCCTGAAAAAAGACGGAGGATACCATCGTGAAGTCATTGATTACTAAAAGTCTCATCGCTCTGTCTGCACTCTGGTTTGCCGTCAGTCAGACCCACGCAGCAGAAGCCGGCACGCCGACGCTGTCAGACTCCGTCATCACGGTAGACGTAGAACCCGACACCCTGCCCGCCTGCACGGCCGACATACACGGCTCGACGGACCGTTCGGAACCGGTCACGCCCTATATGCGCCGCACGGAGCGCTTCCGTCGCAGTTGGAACCACCTTATTCCCAACCAGACGAGCTTTCAAGTGGCCGGCGGCATCGGTGCTTTCTCTATCAGCATCGGCTGGTATTACGGTCGGCGCGAGCAGTGGGAGACCGACGTGCTCTGGGGCTTCGTACCCAAGGCCAACGGCGACGATATGCACCAGACGCTCACCGTGAAGCAGCGCTTCGTACCCTGGCACCTGAGCCTCTTCAAAAGTCACCGGTGGACGGTCGAACCGCTCACGGCCGGTGCCTTCATCAACTGCATCTTTGGCGAAGGTTTTTGGGAGAAAGCCCCTTCAAAATACACCAAAGGCTATTACGGATTCAACACCAAAGTGCGCTACAACCTTTTCGTGGGCCAGCGCCTGCGCTACAACATCCCGCGCCGCCACCGCAAGTTCAACCGCTCAGTGGCCTTCTACTACGAGCTGAGCATGAGCGACCTCTACCTCGTCTCGTCCATCCCCAACAAACAAGTCTCTTTTTTTGAAACACTCACCCTTGCCCTCGGCCTGCGTTTTCAGGTGTTCTGAGTGCACGGTTTTATGCTAAAGCCAATGGAAACCAACGAACAAATCATTGCCATCAAGCGCGCTTGCCGCGGACTGATGAACGGTCCCGTGAGCGCCTCCATGCGTGAGAAAGGTCTCACCTATAAGGTCAACTTCGGCGTGGAACTGCCCCGTCTGAGAGAGCTGGCCGACACGCTGCCCCACAACTACGACCTCGCGGCCGCGCTCTGGAAAGAAAACATCCGCGAGTGTCGGCTGCTGGCCGGTATGCTGATGCCCACCGACGCTTTTGATGCCGAGCTGGCCGACCTTTGGGTGGAGCAGATGCAGTTTGAAGAAGAGGCCGAGTGCACCACAGCCCATCTCTTCTCCCGCCTGCCCTATGCCTCGGGCAAGGCCTTCGAGTGGATGGCTCGCGAAGAGCGGCTGTTCCGTCTCTGTGGCTGGCTGCTCTTTTCGGCACTCTTCAAAAACGGCATGACGCCTGCGCCTCGCGATGCCCGCGAACTGATGGACCAGGCCCGTAGCGAGCTCTCCGCCGTGGCCGACCGCCGGGTGGCGGCTGCCGCCCAACGGGCCGTGATGCATTTCATGGCCCTCGGCGCCGAACAGGAGCAAATGGGCGACGCCATGCTCACCGCCTGCGGTCTATGACAGGTCGTCGGCCGTCCGATTGTCTTTTGTCGGAACGCCTTCGGGCGTTATCTTTGAGATAAGAAATAAGAGAGAGGCCCCTGTGGCCTCTTTTTTTGTGCCTTTCAGGCCGTTACGGGGCTAAGGACAGGAAAAACTGTCCTTATGCCCGTAATTTTTGTCCTTATGGCGCGGCCAACGGTCCTTAGGACAGGAGCGAAAATCTTGAATTTGTGAACTTTTTACCGCCATTCCGTCTGCGCCAGACGGCTTTTTGAAGAAAAAACAACTTTTTTCGTCATCCCCGGCCCCAACATTTGAACTTCAAGAATGGTTAAAAATTCTCCGGAATAGCGTTTTCGATAGATTGGGGCAGAGGCGGAACGGTGAGGTTTTGGGACGGTGAGGACAAGACGAGGGCCGACGACGAGGGCGATTGGGGAAGGGGAAGGAAGGTCAGAGCGGTAAATCACGGGCTGAAAGGCCGTTTAAGGTAGGTCGTTCAAAATTGAAAAAGATATTGGGATTGTTTATATTAAATCAATGCGGCCCTGAAAGCCCAACTTGCAAGCCCTGAAAGGGCGCCACATATCAGCCCGGGTCGTTAGGCCCGGGTATACGAAGTGCGTGATATTTCCGGCCTGTAAGGTCGGCACATCAAACGTCTAATTATCAATTTATTATTTCAATAGTACATTCCCGTAATGTACCGACCTTGCAGGCCGGAAATTAGAGGGATAATCCACTACCCAGGCCTAACGACCCGGGCTATGATGTGACGGCCCTACAGGCCTTGCAGGGCCGCGCAATAATTAAATTCAGAATTTCAATTTTAAATATCCTGCGTATAAGGCTGCCTTTTTGACAAGATTTCCACACCAAGACCCATCATCTTTTGACCTTCCCACCCTTTCGCATAATACATATCACCACGCGAATGACCTATGCCCAATCAATCATCCGCCGGCGGCGCCGTTTTCTGATTTTGCGAGACAAATGCCAACTTGAGGCGGCAAAAAGCCGACCAATCAATCTTTGTCGGCGAAAAAATGCCGTCAGTCATTGATTTATTCCTAAATTTGCAGTCTACAAATCACAAGTCATCGACACACACTTATGATTAACAGAGAATTGATTAGGCTGAAAGTGGTTCAGCTGGTGTATGCCTACTACCGTAACGACGGCAAGACAATAGAAACGGCACAAAAAGAGTTGCTCTTCAGCCTCGGCAAGGCTTATGAGCTGTATGAATATCTCCTGCT
>SFFB01000017.1 GCA_004557035.1 Bacteroidales bacterium
GGTGACACATAGTGGCACCGGCACCCTGGGTAAAGTTGTGCGATAATGTTCGCCCTGTAAGGGCAAAAGCCTTATTTATATATTCAAAATCAAATCATTTTAAATCTTTTGCCCCTTCAGGGCGCATTTAATGGGCATGTCTACCCAGGGTGCCGGCGTCGCTTCGCGCCGCCTCTGCCCTGGGCTAGGGTCTTGTTGGCCCTTCAGGCCGTTGCTTGGTCGCTCATCTACGTCGGTATTCTGTAGTATGCCGTATTTGAGCGGCCACGAATGGCCCTTCAGGCCGTAGCGAGGCCGCCAAAAAACAAACGGGATGTGATAGGGATTTGAATGGGACACATAAAATACCGAGGCCAACGCTCACGGGTGGAACATTGGCCTCGGTTGAGTTATGGGGTATGGATTAGCCCCTGAGGATTATTCATTACATGGTTCGTCGTCCCAATAGGAGCTCGAGCCTTGACGATTGGTGAGCGCTACATAGTCGGCCGAGTCGTTGGTGCCAATCACGGCCGAGTTGGTGAGAAGCAGGTCGTGTTCGGCATAAAACTGAACGGAAGCAGATGCCGGCTGTTGATATGTCTTTTTCATTTTACTTTCTGTTTGAAGTGAATGGAACGTGTTAGCGGGCAATAAACTTCTGACCGCCTTTGATATAGAGCTGGCCTTGGCGCAGGGTGTTCACGCGGCGACCGGTGAGGTCGAAGACCGGGGCAGCGCCATTGGCGTCGTCGCCGCTCAAGGCTGCGTCTATTCCGGTGGACTCGCTGCCGAAGTTGAGCGTGAAGGCACGGCCGGCCTCGCTGGAGACGGCTGCGGGAATATAGGCGCGGTTCATGCCCAGCGTCGAGCCGGGGCGACCTTTATAGAAGGCCAAGCCGTCTGTGCTATTGGCCAAGATATAGTCGCCCTCCACGAGCACGTGGCTGGCGCCAGCCGTGTGAGCAAAGACATTGCTTGAGAGGTCGGCCACCTCTTCGGTGGTCACGGGCACCATCACACCGGTGGTGAAACCAGCTTCACTCACCATCACCACGCCTTGGTTGGCTGGAATGGCTGCGGCTGTAATGGCTTTCATCTTGGCACCATTCTCGGTGTCGGTGGCATAAAAAGCCTGAGCGCCTGCAGGTATCACCGTGGGGAAGGGCGCACTGAAGGTGCAAATGGTGCTACCGGCCTCGATTCCTTTAATATAGGTGTCGCGCTCGGTCACTACCGTCAGGTTGATGTTGTTGGGGTATTCGGCCTCTTCAACAAGAATGGCCGAGGTATAGTTTTCGTTGAAGTAAGGCACCGAAGCTTGGTCGAAAGTACCGGCGGTTTTCACCACGGTATAGGCATACTCGTTGCGATTGCCGATATTGGCCAGTCGACGCGCACGGAAGGTGAGATAGCCGAAGAGCGCCTCTTGCGTGGCACTCACTTGGTCACCTACCGTCATCTTGGCCAGGGTAATGATGGGCCAATCTGTAGCTGTCTCGGTGACGTCGGACGTAGTGCTCTCGCCCGAGTCGGGGTCGGTGGTCGTCACTTGGATGGTGGTGGAGAAGGGTTGGTTGAAATAGTCACAATAGCCTTTCACGCTGTTACCGCCGGCAGTGCTGCCTCGCCAAATGAGGTATTTGCCGTCGTTGCAGACGAAGATGTATTTGCCTTCGCCCAGGTCGCGGCACACGAAGACGGTGGCCTCGGCGGCGGTGGCGGCTGAATATGTCATACCGGTTTCTTCGCCCTCATATTTGAGATAGCGTTTGGTTCCGGCCTTGGTGACGTTGCCGAAGATGTAGGCTTTGCCGTCTTCGGGCAGTTGGATGTCGGCCGTTGTGGCCTTATAGGCGGTCACGGCGGCGGCAAGGGTGTTGATTGTGGCGTCGGTGTCGTCGGAGGTGCTGCTCTGTGCCGTGGCAATGGCCGTCTGCAGGGTGGCGCGTGCGACAGCGGTGGCTTTGGGGTAGCCCGGGCCGGTCTTGCTCAGGACCTCGTTGGCACCGGCAATGCCCAGGTTCACGCTCTCGGCTTTGTCATAGAGCGCATAGGCACCGCCTGTGGCTTCGGCCACTGTGATGGGGCAATAGATGATGCAGTAGCCGCCAGGTTCTTCTTCAAAGAGGAAACCAATGCGGCCGTCGTTTTGCCAAGTGAGGGTGGAATAGGCCGAAGCGCGGAAGCTCACCTGTTTACCGAAAGTCCAGTCGGCGGCAAAGGTAGCCGGCGTATAGGTGGTGTTGGAATCAATCTCCTTATACCAGATTGACACATTGTTGCGACCGCTGCCGAGGGGCACAGACTGCAACATCACGTCTTTCTTCAGACCCGTCTTTTGGTCCATTACGCCTTTGAGCAGATAGATTTCGCCGTTGGTGCCCGAGTCTGAATTGTTGATACCGGTGGCCACAGTGCCCCAAGTGCCGGAGGTGTAGGCATCGTCGCCGGTGGTTGAGGCGAAAGTGAAGAGGTTGAAGTAGCGTCCGTCTCTTTTACGGCTGCTGAGCACGACTGTGCCGTCGGGCAACTCCTCGCATTTGGGCTCGTCGCCGCTTGAAGCCGGACGGTCGGCGATGGTGCCGAGCACATTCCAGGTGTCGCCGAAGTCGTCTGAATAAACCACGCGGTTGCCGTTGTTCTTGGTCCAGAGGGCGGCATAGAGGCGGTAGTAGGCGCCTTTCTTGACCACGCGGCTCTGCATGATGCGGCCGGAGCCGATGAAGAGCGATTGTACGGTGGCTGTCTTCACGCCGTCGGTCTCGCTGACGAAGGGAGAGTAGAAGGCTTCGGTCACTTCGACGGGTTCAGTCCATTCCCAGGCTTCGGTGGCTTCGTTGTAGGTACCCACGACTTTGGCCACGCGGTTGGGGTTGCTTGAGTCAGAGTCGGGGATGTAGTTGCCGTTGTGGCAAACGGTCTTTCCGGCCACACAGAACACGACCACCTTGTTGCTCTCACGGTCGGCCACGATGGCAGCGTCGCCATAGGCATAGGCGTAGTTGTTGGTGTTGTCACTGTCTGTGATACGCGACTCATCGCCGTCGCCGTTGGCCAGGAAGGCCTCGGTCGACCACGTGGCGCCATTGTCTTTAGAAATGCGGACCTTAATATCCACCTCGCCAAAGCCGATGTCACTGCCACAGGGGCGGTTGTCGGCCACGGCAATGACGTCGCCGTTGAGGGCGGTGGTGATGGCCGGGATGCGATAGGGCTTGCCTTTGGCGTCGGGGGAGGTGAAGATGATGCGGTCTTCGTTGGCCGTGTAGTTGAAATTAAGGCTGAGGCCTTCTTCCAATGTGAGGTTGGCCATCGAAGCTACGGGATTGCCATTGAGAGACTGCTCGCAGTCGAAGCCGCGATAGGTATAGGAAGAGGCGGTGAAGGGTTTGTCTTTGAAGAGATAAAGCTGGATTTCATCAAGATTACCCGTGGGGTTTGAGACCGTCTGTCGGATGGGATAGGTCAGCGTGAAACCGGCTGAGGTAATCTTGATATCTGCCACGGGGTTGTTTTCAAACGCCGTTCCGGTGACGTTGGCGCTGAGCTTGACGGGCTTGGCAGTGTCGACGATGGGGAAGTTCCACGTGCTGCCGCCGTCGGTGCTGCTGTAGAATTTCAGGTCGTTGGGTACACCACCGTGGGGATTGAGTCCGATGTTGGCCGTGCTACCCGAAGCCTCAATGGCATAGCCGGGAAAGGAAGAAGCGGTGTAGTCGGCCAGTTGCCACGACTGGGCGGTGCTACCGGTGCTGGCGGTTTGCAGGCTCACGGCCTCGCCGCCGCCGGGTGTGCCGTCGTGAGTGATGACCTGGGTCTCGCTGGTGTGGCTGTAGATTTTGAAGCTCTTGTAGTCACCCACGAAACACCAGAGGTGGTCGAGATTAGACGGGTCCACGGTATTGGTGGCAATCTGTCCCGAAGTGTTGCCGGGCAGGGTGAAGCCGTAGGCCGGCTTGCGGGCATTGATCACACGCACCCATTTCTCGCCGTATGCAGACGAGAAGACATCGGGCATAAAGCGGATTTCGTATGAAGCATTGGCCGTGCCGTCGAGCGTTGCGGGCAGAGTTGTCTCAACCCCTGCGCTGGTGAAGACACCTTCATATTTCAGCGTAGCCGAGGTCAAAGTGGCCGGGTCATAGTTCAAGGTGACCTGAGGGTCGGTCACGGTCGTTCCGGGCATGACAAGATAGCTGCAGGGCAGCGATTTGGTCTCGCCGTTCCATGTGATGGTAGCGCCTGAAGCGGCATTGCCTGAAAACGAGAGGATGTTGCAGGTCGAGGCATCCACGAAGATGTAGTTGGCCGAATAGATGTTGTTGTCGGTCTTGGTGTAGTTGGCATTCGTAGACTGGTCAAAGCCGCCGTCTTCCTTCATCACGAGATATTTACTGTCGGCATCGCAATAGATATGTACGGCCTCGCCCGAAGGCTCGCCATCTGAGAGGGTTAAGTTGTAGGCGGAGGCACTGAAGGCCTTGAAACCAAAGTACTTGCTATTGCTGACGTTTTGGAACTGATACTTTCCCTCGGCCGTCACCGTACAGGTGAAGGTGTAGAGCGAGGGATCTTTGGTCACGCCATTGCTCACGGCCAGCGCACCGCCGTTGTTGTAGAAAAACTGCTGGGTGGCGTTGTCGCAATAAAGGTAATAGGTCTTACCGTCTTCGGGCATACCTGTGGCCGTCGAGCTCTCTTCGGCAACGGCCATAGCCTTGCCGCCTCCTGAAGTCGTCGGGGTGCCGGCTGCCATCGTGGCGGTAGACGTCACACTTGCCAAAAGGAGGAACATCCCCTTGGCAAACAATCGGATTTTTTTGTTCATAGTGATTAGATTGGTTATCGTAAGTAGTTCAGCGCAAAAATATTAAATATTTTTTATCTTGCAAAAAAGAGGCATAAAAATGGCGTCAGCACCGCCTCGGATTGCGTGAACAAGAACCGGGATGACGTGTGACGCCAATAACATTTAAGACGAAGAGAGCCCTGCAAGGTAGGGTGGTCTAAATTGGAATTTGATTTTGGTCATTTATGTGCGGCCCAGAAAGCCTTGAAAGGGCTTACTTCGCAGCTCAAACTCTTTGTCTCTTTGACTCTTTAACTCAAAAAACTTTCAGCCTTTTATCTTGGCGATGACCTCGTCGATGGTCAGCGAGGCCTGCTCGCCGGTGGCCATATCTTTGAGCGACACACGGCCTTCGGCCATCTCGGTCTCGCCCACCATAGCCACAAAGGGAATGCCAAGGGCATTGGCATAGGCCATCTGCTTTTTCATTTTTGCACTGTCGGGATAGACTTCGGTGGCAATGCCGGCGGCACGAGCCTGACGGGCCAAACCGAGGCAATGGGCGGCTTCGGCGGCTCCGAAGTTGATGAAAAGCAGGTCGGCACCACTGCGGGCATTGTCGGGATAGAGCGAAAGACGGTCGAGCACGTCGTAGATGCGGTCGGCACCAAACGAAATGCCCACACCGCTCAAGCCCGGAAGGCCGAAAATGCCGGTGAGATTGTCGTAGCGGCCGCCACCGGTGATGCTACCTATCTCCACGTCGAGGGCTTTCACCTCAAAAATGCAGCCGGTGTAGTAGTTGAGACCACGGGCCAGGGTGAGGTCAAACTCAATGGCATTGGTCAGGTCGGCACCGCGGAGACTGTCGAGCACAAAGGCCACTTCGTCGATGCCTTTCAAGCCCTCTTCACTCTCTGCCAGCACCGTGCGCATGGTCTCGAGCTTGTCGGCATTAGAGCCCGAAAGGGCAATGATGGGCTGCAGGCGACTGATGGCCTCGTCGGCCAGACCGGCACTGCGCAACTCGGCATTGACGCCTTCAAGCCCAATCTTGTCGAGCTTGTCGATGGCCACGGTGATGTCTACAATCTTGTCGGCGGCCCCGAGCGTTTGGGCAATGCCGGTGAGAATTTTGCGGTTGTTGATTTTGATGCACACACGAATGCCCAGACGGCGGAACACTTCGTCGACCATCTGCATCAGTTCCACTTCGCAGAGCAGCGAGTCGGAACCGACGGTGTCGGCATCACACTGATAAAACTCGCGATAGCGGCCCTTTTGGGGACGGTCGGCACGCCAAACGGGCTGTATCTGATAGCGCTTAAAAGGCATTTGCAGCTCTTCGCGATGCTGCACCACATAGCGGGCAAAGGGCACGGTGAGGTCATAGCGCAAGCCGCGGTCGCAAAAACGGGCGGCCAAACGGGCAGCTGAGTCGGCGGCATAGTCTTCGGCCGTGACCGACGAGCGGAAATCGCCCGAATTGAGTATTTTGAAGAGCAACTTGTCGCCCTCCTCGCCATATTTACCCATAAGGGTGGAGAGATTTTCCATAGCCGGCGTCTCTATCTGACGGAAGCCGTAGCGGGCATAAACCTGGCGAATGGTGTCGAATATATAGTTGCGGCGGGCCATCTCAAGTGGACCGAAATCGCGCGTGCCTTTTGGAATGGATGGTTTCTGAGACATAGTCGTAAGGGTGTAATCTATAAATTATTTCGCCGCAAAATTACGCATTTTTATCATTTCATGCCTTGCCCGGCCGCGGTCGTGTGCGCCCGAAAGGCGTTTTTTTGAGCCAAAAACTATTTTGTGAGCATTTTGCAACAAGTTTTTAATTTTTATGACCTATATTTGCTCCCAGTAAAAAACGAGGGGAACTTGTGGGTTTCAACCTGCCTGTCATTTCGTTCATTCCATTGGCCCACATCCTGTCCCCAAGACCACCTTATTATTATATATGACTTATTCCATTAAAAACTTTTTCATGGTGAGCGCTCTGACATTGTCGCTCACCGCTTGCAGTGCCGACGGCGACTATGCCGTAAACGACGCGCCCGAGACTGTGACCTTCACGGCCACGACGCAGCGTGCCACGGCCACGGCCTGGACGGCCGGCGACCAGATTGGCGTGTACATGATGCCGACGGGACAAACGCTCGACCAGTCTGCGCAGACCACCCCACAGGGCACCTGCTACGTGACGACTGAAGGCAACGGCTATTTTGCCGGACAGACCACGGCTCTGGCCTATCCCAAAGACGGGACGGCAGTGGACTTCGTGGCCTACTACCCCTACTCTGCCAGCGTGGCCGGCGGCATCTATGCCGTAGACCTTCACGACCAGAGTAACCCCGAGGCCATCGACCTGATGTATGCCGACAATGCCAAAGGTGTGAGCCGACAAAACGCACCCGTGGGCCTGAACTTCACCCACCAGTTGGCCAAAGTGCAACTCAACTTTGTCAACTCTACCGGCAGTAGCCTTGAAGGCCTATCTATCAGCCTCGACGAAACGCCCACCACGGCCAGCTTCCACCTTGCCGACGCCACCTTCTCCAATCTCGGCGGCACTGGCAACGTGACTATGGCCGTAACGGTCTCGGGACAGAACGCCACCGCCACGGCCTTTGTCATCCCCAACGCCGGGCAGTCTGCCACACAGCCGCTCAAAGTGACCATCACGACGGCAGACGGCAAGAGCAAGAAGGCAACAATTGCCGACAACGTGACCTATGAGAAAGGACAGGTGAAGGCCTACACCGTACGCTTGACCAACTCGGGCGGTACACAGACCGAAGAGGTGAAATATGCCAAATGGACCGAGACGCCGGTCATCACCGCCGAAGAACTTTCGGCCCAAAACCTCAAATACATCACCCACTATTTCACCGACGGCTCGAAGCAGGTGCGCAACTACTCCATGCTTTACGACACCGACCTGAAGATGGCCTACTGGGTGGCCTATCCGCTCTGCAACTACTACACCAAGAGCAACGTGAGCCGCACTGACGAATGGGCTTTCGACCCTGCCATCGACGCTTCGCTGCAGGCCAATATGACCAAGGGCATCAACGGCTACGACCGCGGCCATCAGATACCGAGTGCCGACCGCCTGGTGAACCTCGAAGCCAACCAGCAGACGTTTTATTTCACCAATATGACCCCACAGGTGGGCTCACTCAACCAAAACATCTGGGCTACGCTCGAAGGTAAATTGCGTAATTGGTCGTCAAACATCGACACGCTTTACGTCGTGACGGGTGCTATGCCGTCAGCCGTGGGTTCTACGAGCATCCGCTACACCACCGACAACGACGGTGCCAACGTGGCCGTACCGGCTTACTATTTCAAGGCGCTGGCCCGCATAGACCGACAGACAGGTACAGCCTATACCATCGCCTTCAAATTCAACAACGCCTCATACAAAGGCTCCTCTTATATGGACGCCGCACTCACGGTGAAAGAACTCGAAAGCCAGACGGGCTTCACCTTCTTCCCCACCATCAGCGATACTTACAAGACGAGCTATGACGCCAGCAAATGGCAATGAAAAGGCAAACCACACGCATTTTTTCAAAAAAAGGACATATTCATATTTCAATCATGGAACTTAAACATCTTTTTCTCGCAGGCCTTGGCGTGATGACGCTTGCCGCCTGCTCAAGTCTCGACGATGACTCGACATGGGATGTTAACGGTGGCGCAGTGAAGTTCACCTCTTACATCTCTAAGCACAAAGCCTCAGGCACTACCTGGGCCTCGGGCGACCAGATTGGCATCTATATGAAAACAAACGGTACGGCCCTGGCCGACGCCGCCGTGCAAAACCGCCAATACGTCACCGACGACCGCGGCAACATCTCAGCCGCCTCGGCTGCCGAAGCCATCTATTATCCTGAAGAAGGCACAGCCGACTTCGTGGCCTACTATCCCTACACGGCCAACGTGAGCGGTACGATATTGCCCATCGACGTGAGCAATCAGAGTAATCTGGCTGCCATCGACTTGCTCTATTCCAACAACGCTACCGGCGTGTCGGCCTCTACCAGTGCCGTCAACCTTGGTTTCAGCCACCAGTTGGCCAACGTCGTGCTGACCATCAATGCCGACGCCACCATTCCCACCACAGTGGGCCTCGAGGCTGCCGTTAGCGGCGTGCCCACCAGCGCTACGTTTGACTTGGCCACCGGCACACTCAACGTGGCCCAGACCACGGGTACGGTCAACTTCCAGGTGAATGCCGCCGGCACAAAAGCCGAAGCCATTCTCGTACCGGCCTCACTGACCAACGCCCAACTTCAACTCACCGTAGCTGAAAAGACCGTGAGCGTGCCTCTGCCCGCTTCGGCACTCGAAGCCGGCAAGAGCATTGACTTCCCCGTGAACGTGACCAACAGCGGCGGCACCATCTATGTGTCGTTCGGCACGGCCACCATCACCGACTGGACCACCACAACCGGTGGCACCATCAACGTGGACCTCGGCGACGCTGAAGAAGGCGGCGGTGAAGAAGGCGGCGGCGAAGTGACACCCGGCACCGAAGTGATCATCTTCGAGGAAACCTTCGGCGAAAGCGTATCCAAAGGCAGCGACAACTATTGGCCCAGCATCACCTACGACACATGGACCAGTTCGTCTGGCCTCACCTTCAGCGACCCGTTTGTTACTGCCAACGGCTGGAGCTACAGCAACGCCAGCGTGCGTCAGACGTCAGCCCTTAACCCCCACGTGTGGTTTGCCGCCAACAAAGACAGCGAAATGCAGATTGAAGGCTTCACCACCGCAGGCTATTCCAACCTGAAACTCACCTACGACATCACCGCCAATGCCGCAGGCGACCAGAGCGCCATCAAGCTTACCTGGGGCGGCGACACGATAGCCGTGCCGGCCAAAGCCATCGCCACCACCAACACCTACCAGAGCGTGGAAATCACCGGCCTCACGCCCGGTGCCACAGTGATGTCGTTCGTGTCGTTGTCTACGGCCAACACCGCAGGCTACCGCATTGACAACATCAAGCTCGTGGGAACCAAAGACTAATCCCCTCCCCCATTCGCCTGAGACGGCACCTCTCGGTTAATGAGAGTCACCGTCTCCGGCGTTTTTTCACTTTCATCATTCCTTTATATGATAAAAAAAGCATTAATTCCCGTCGGAGCGTTGCTCTTCCCCTGCATGATGACGGCCCAAACCGACTCCATCGCAGACGACGCCCTCTCACTCATCGGTGTGATAGACGCTTCGCAGTTTGACGCCGATGGTGAAGATGGCAGCAACTCATCGTCGAACGACATCAACACGCAAGTGCTCACTTCGCACGATGTCTACCAAAACAAGATGGGCTATCAGCTCTCCAACATGCGCTTCCGCACCCGTGGATACGAAAGCCATTTTGAGCAGACACTCATCAACGGCGTACCCTTTAACGACCAGCTGAGAGGCGTGTTCAACTACTCTTCCATTGGTGCCATCAATGACTTCACCCGCAACGGCGACGACCTGATCAATTCAGCCCCGGGCGCCTTCACCTTCGGTTCGATTGGCGGCGCAGAAAACATCCGTATGCAGGCCGGCGACTTTGCCCGAGGCGGTAAGGCCACAGTGACCTACACCAACCGCAACTATTGGATGCGCGCTATGCTCTCCTACCACACCGGACTGTCGAAACGCGGCTGGGCCTTCTCGGCCCTGGTGGGTGGACGCTACTCCAACGAAGGCGTCATCGACGGCACATTCTACCGCAACTTTTCCTACGCCTTAATGCTTGAAAAACGCTGGCAAGGCGGCGACCACAAACTCACACTGACCACCTTCGGCTCACCCGTACGCCGTGGGCAACAGGCCGGTACGCTACAAGAAGTCTACGACCTCACCGGCAACAATCTCTATAACCCCAACTGGGGCTACCAGAACGGCAAAAAGCGCAACGCCCGCCAAGTGATGGCCTACGATCCCACCACCGTGCTGGGCTATACGTGGAAAATCACACCCAACGTGACGCTCAACTCCGGACTGGCCTTCCACTATGGCCGCTACGGCAACACGTCGCTCAACTGGTTTGACGGTGCCGACCCGCGCCCCGACTACTACCGCTATCTGCCTTCCTACTTCCTTTATTATAACAGTACGGCGGCCATTGACGCTGCCGAGGCCTATGCCGAGCGTTGGCGTATGGGCGACCCGGCCTTCACTCAAATAGACTGGGCTTCACTCTATGCCGCCAATGCCCAAAACAAACGAATGGGCAACGGCAACGCTGTCTATCTCGTGGAAGAGCGCAGAAGCGACCTTTATGAAACGACTTTCAACGCCACCATCAATGCTCGACTCAGCCGACACAGCAAACTCAACGCCGGCATCGTGGCCCGCAACACCGTTTCGCGACAGTTCAAGACCGTAGACGACTTGCTCGGCGCAGAATACGTGCTCGACATCGATAAATATGCCGACACAGACTATCCCGGACAAGACGACCAGCGACAAAGCGACCTCAACCGCCCCAACCGCCGCGTCTATGAAGGCGGCATTTTCGGCTACGACTTCAAAATCAACATCAATTCGCTCAAAGGCTGGCTCGTCAACGAATACAGCGTGGGCCACTGGGACGCTTACTACGGTTTCCAACTCACCCACACCGACTTCTGGCGTGACGGTGCCATGCGCAACGGCCACAATCCGGACAACTCTTATGGTCCCGGCCGCCATCACAGCTTCACCGACATGATGCTCAAAGGCGGACTCACCTATAAATTCAACGGCCGACACATCCTCACGGCCAATCTCACCTATGGCACACAGGCCCCACTCGTCAACGATGCCTATATCTCACCGCGCGTCTCTGATGCCACACCAGACAATCTGACCAGCTTCCGCCTCTTCTCGGCCGACCTCAGCTATATTTTCTCTACGCCTAAACTGCAAGGCCGTGTGTCGGTGTTCCAGACCAACTTCTACGATATGCTGGAGCGCAACAGCTACTATTATGACGGTGTGACCTTCGTCAACCACGTGATGACCGGCGTCAATAAGGTGCACCACGGCGTCGAACTCGGCCTGACCTACAAGCTCGACGGCCACTGGAGCTTCGACCTTGCCGGAACCATCTCTGAATATTATTACGCCAACAATCCCATGGGACAGTATTCGACCGAAAACGGCAAAGACGTGGGCGAATATTCCTTGCAGGAAGAAGAGCGCGTCTATATGAAAGGCGTCTATGTGGGCGGTATGCCCCAGGTGGCCGGTACGTTTGGCATCCGCTACTTCATCGACTACTGGTTCCTCGGCGCCAACATCAACGGCTTCGGCCGCAACTTCGTAGAAGTGGCTCCCTCGCGTCGCACCGCTTCCATCTACAACGGCTATACCAGCGGCTCATCGACCATCCCGGCCGTCACGCCCAACAATCCCGAACTCTGGGAAGCCTATCAGACACTGACGCACCAGGAAGAGTTTGACGCTGACTTTACCATAGACCTCTCTATCGGTAAAATCTTCTACCTCAACCGTAAAAACTCCATCAACGTCAACCTCGCTTTCAACAACATCCTTAACAATAAAGACGTGCGCACCGGTGGTTACGAACAGGGCCGTGTACGTGTGGACAAGCCTGAGCTCTACAAGTCCAAATACTTCTATATGCAGGGCTTCAACTGCTTCCTCAACGTCAGCTACCGCTT
Organism: Bacteroidales bacterium; assembly: GCA_004557035.1. Classification (GTDB taxonomy): domain Bacteria; phylum Bacteroidota; class Bacteroidia; order Bacteroidales; family Bacteroidaceae; genus Alloprevotella. The sequence continues at coordinate 12,457 of SFFB01000017.1, forward strand.
CTAATCATCTCCTGAACACAAGAAATCGAATAATCACATACAATAAGCCATTCCTATTATGAAACGTATTCATAACCTTTTGCTCCTCCCTATGGTGTTGTTGGCAATGGTATTCACAGCCTGCGACCGCGACTATGACATGCCGCCGCTCAACGAGCCTTCTTACAGCCTGCCTGCGGACGCTCAGGTCATCACCGTGGCCGAACTTCGCACCCGCTATGCCGCAGCCACCTCAAACGAGGCCATCACTATCGAAGACAGCCTCTTCCTCAAGGCACGCATTGCCGGCGACGACCGCTCGGGCAACATTTTCAAGAGCATTTATATCCAAGACGAAACCGGCGGCATCACGATGCTCGTGGACCAAAGCGGCGTCTATAACGACTACGCAGCCGGCCAGGAAGTGTTTGTAGACCTCAAGGGTCTCTGCATCTCTGTTTATGGCAATGAGCAGCAGATTGGTCACCCCTCTGGTTATCTCTACCGCACACCCTACGAAGACTTCAAGGCCCACGTACACTGCAACGGCTGGGCCGATGAGAGCAAAATCGACATCAAAGAGTTTGACAACATCAGCCGCCTGAGCGACGCTGCCGATGCCAACAAGTTCACACTGGTGCGCCTCACCGGCGTTCATTTCACCCAAGGCGGAAAAGTCAACTTCGCCGAAACCAGCGGCTACGGCACTCGCGATCTCTCCGACGCCTTTGGCAACACCATCAGCGTGCGAACCAGCAACTATGCTGACTTCGCCGCCACCAAACTGCCCGTAGGCACCGGAAACGTCATCGCCATCCTCGGCCGCTTCAACGGCAACTGGCAACTCACCATCCGCAGCATCAACGACGTCTATGGCTTCGACGGCATTGAGCCGGGCCAAGGCGGTGAAGAAGGTGGCGGAGAAGAAGGCGGTGGTTCGGAAGCCGACGGCTCTACCGTCATCTTTGAAGAAACTTTCGGCGAAAGCGTGGCAAAAGGCAGCGACGGTTATTGGCCCAGCATCACCTACGACACCTGGACCAGTTCGTCGGGCCTCACCTTCACCGATCCTGTGATGGCCGCCAACGGCTGGAGCTTCAGCAATGCCAGCGTGCGTCAGACCTCTGCACTCAATCCTCACGTTTGGTTCGCCGCCAACAAAGACGCCGAGATGAAGATTGAAGGCTTCGACACCACCGGCTATACCGACCTCAAACTGACCTACAAGATTACGGCCAATGCCGACGGCAACCAAAACGCCATTGCCGTGTCTTGGGGCGGTACGATGCTGACGGTACCCGATGCAGCCATTGCCACGACCAATACTTATCAGACGGTGGAACTCACCGGTCTGGCCGCCGGAGTCAATACGGTATCGTTCATCTCTACGGCTTCGACCAACACTGCCGGCTATCGCATTGACGACATCAAGCTCACCGGCAAGAAACAATAAGCCGAGACGCTAATCTACCATACTCTACGGCAGGCGGACGCGACCAAGCCTTGCGCTTTCGCCTCCGCCTGCCTTTCGTTTTCTTTAGTCATGAAAAAGAAACTGTTTTTATCCGCCCTGCTCCTATTATTATATATAGGAGCGGCCTCTGCCCAGCGTATGGGCGTGTGGGCTGTGGCTTTCTATAATCTTGAAAACCTCTTCGACACCGAAGACGACCCGGACAATCCCGGCGACGACGAGTTTCTGCCCACCGGCCCCTACCAATGGACCGAAGACAAATACGAGCAGAAACTGTCCAATATGGCTCGCGTCATCTCCGGACTGGCCCGCGAGAATTGCCCCGGCGGACCGGCCTTGATTGGCATCTCAGAGTTGGAGAATGAACGCGTCGTGGCCGACCTTGTGGCCCGTCCCGAACTGGCACAGATGGGCCTGAAATACGTGCACTACTCCTCGCCCGACCGCCGCGGCATTGACGTGGCTTTGCTCTACAATCCCCGTCTTTTCAAGTTGGTGTCGAGTCATCCCTACCCCTTTGTGATGCCCGGCCAGCCCAACTTCCGCTCGCGCGACCAACTGCTCGTCAGCGGCATCATGGCAGGCGAACCCGTCAGCATCATCGTCAACCACTGGCCTTCACGCTATGGCGGCGACAAGTCCAAACCCTCACGCGCAGCCGCTGCTGCCATCTGCAAGCACATTGCCGACTCTGTTTGTGCCGCCGACCCGCGCAATAAGGTCATCATCGTGGGCGACCTCAACGACGATCCCTCAGACGAAAGCTGCGCCGAAGTGTTAGGAGCTGCTCGCCGACAAAAAGACGTCAAGCCCGGCGGCTACTTCAACGCCACCTGGCCCCTATTCGACAAAGGCATCGGCTCACTCTGCTATCAAGACACCTGGTGCCTCTACGACCAGCAAATCATCTCGGCCAATTTCCTCACCGACAAATCAGGCCAAACCCTGCGCTTCTGGAAAACCGAAATCTACAACCGCGACTTCCTCACCAATCCTTCCGGCAAGCGCAAAGGCTACCCACTCCGCTCATTCGACGGCACCGTTTGGCAAAATGGCTACTCCGACCATTTCCCCACCATCACCTACTTCATCAAGCAACTCAAATGACAGTTTGAAAGCCTAATTCAAGCACACAAAACCGCAGTTTGTGCAAAATACATGCACTTTCTTGCTAAAAGTCTTGGATATATTAAGAATTAGGCCTAATTTTGCACCCACAAGTTGTACAATAATAACTATTAATTCAAAACAAGAACATTATGTCTGAAATTGAAGCAAAAGTAAAAGAAATCATCGTAGACAAGCTGAGCGTAGACGAAGCTGAAGTAAAGAACGAAGCAAGCTTTGCTAACGACCTCGGTGCAGATTCTCTCGACACTGTAGAGCTCATCATGGAGTTTGAAAAGCAGTTCAAGGTGACTATTCCCGACGATCAGGCCGAGAAGATCTCTACGGTTGGTGATGCCATCAAGTACATTGAAGAGCACGCCAAATAAATAGAGTAGCCCTCTACTACCCCCAAAGGGGGGAGGACGACAACTTCGCGCCGGCCTACGTCCCACGGATTTGTGTCCTCCCCTCTTTGGGCTTTTTCAGATAAAGTGGCTCAAAACTCCCTCTCACACTTCAATTAGTCAACACACATGGAATTAAAACGAGTGGTTATCACTGGTATCGGTGCGCTTACGCCGCTGGGCAAAACCGCAGCCGAGACTTGGGAAAACCTTAAGAAAGGCGTCAGCGGTGCCGGTCCTATCACGCACTTCGACGCGTCTAAGTTCAAGACTCAGTTCGCCTGCGAAGTCAAAGATTTCAAGGTAACCGACTATATCGACCGCAAAGAGGCCCGCAAGATGGACCTCTACGAGCAGTATGCTCTTGTGGCCGCCATGGAAGCCGTCAACGACAGCGCCATGGACATGGACAAAATCAACAAAAACCGTATTGGCGTCGTGCTCGGCGTAGGTATCGGCGGTATCCACACCTTTGAGGAAGAAGCCGGCAACTATGCCCTGACCGGCGAGGAGATGGGACCGAAATACAATCCCTTCTTCATTCCCAAGATGATTGCCGACATCGCTGCCGGCGAGATTTCCATCAAATACGGCTTCCACGGCCCCAACTACACGACTACTTCGGCTTGTGCTTCTTCTACGAATGCCTTTGCCGATGCCTTCAACCTCATCCGCCTGGGTAAGGCCGACGCCATCGTGACCGGTGGTGCTGAGGCTGCCATCTGGCCCGCAGGTGTGGGTGGCTTTACCGCCATGCACGCTCTCTCTACCCGCAATGACGACCCCACCCACGCCTCTCGTCCGTTCAGCGCCAGCCGCGACGGTTTCGTTATGGGCGAAGGTGCTGCCTGCCTCATTCTCGAGGAATTGGAGCACGCCAAGGCCCGTGGCGCCAAGATCTATTGCGAAGTGGCCGGTGTAGGTATGTCGGCCGATGCTCACCACATCACCGCCAGCCATCCCGAGGGCCTCGGCGCTCATCTCGTGATGACCGCTGCGCTTGAAGATGCCGGTATGCAGCCCGAAGACATCGACTACATCAACGTTCACGGCACTTCGACGCCCGTGGGTGACATCTCTGAGGTGAAAGCCATCACCAAACTCTTTGGCGAGCACGCCTACAAGCTCAACATCAGCTCGACCAAGTCTATGACCGGTCACCTCCTCGGTGCCGCCGGCGCTGTTGAAGCCATGGTTTGCGCCCTCTCTGTCAAGAACGACATCATTCCTCCCACCATCAACCACGAAGAAGGCGACAACGATGAAAACATCGACTACAACCTCAACTTCACCTTCAACAAGGCTCAAGAGCGTCCCGTTCGTGCAGCCTTGAGCAACACCTTCGGTTTTGGTGGTCACAATGCCTGCTGCATTGTCAAGAAGTATCAAGACTAAGCAATGTCTTTATAGGATACATCTCTCACTGCGGACGGTCTGTCTCCTGCAAGCGATTGCGGGAAGTGCAGACCGCCCGCACTTTAATGTATCCCGGCTTGTTTGTCACGCAGGCCACCGGAAGAGGGACGCCTGAGTGCCGGTTCAATCCGTCATCTCAATGCTGCCGGCATGCCTTGCAGCCTCCCTCCATCACTTCTCTGTTTTATCTCCTACTTTTCAAGCAACAATGATTTCAAACCTTATTGATAAGGTCAAACACCAATTCAGTCGCGACAAGGGTCTCTCGTCTGCGCTCTATGACATCATGGGCTTCTATCCCCACCACATCGACATCTATCGTGAAGCCCTTTCGCACAAGTCGCGTTTCGTCTCCTCTCAGAGCCGCCGCCAGCCGGGCAAGATTGGCGACAACGAGCGTCTGGAGTTTTTGGGCGATGCCGTGCTTGAGGCTGTGGTGAGCGACATTCTCTATCATCGCTACACCCGCAAGCACGAAGGTTTCCTCACCAATCTGCGCAGCAAAATCGTACAGCGCACCTCGCTCAACCGCCTGGCCGACGAAATGGGCCTTAACCGCCTCATACAGACCAACAAGCACCTCGACCTTCACCATAACAACGTGGGTGGCAATGCCTTTGAGGCCCTCATCGGCGCCATTTATCTCGACCGCGGCTATGCCCGCTGCAAAGCTTTCGTGGAAAACCGCATCCTCGGCCACCTGCTCAGCCTTGAGGGCGTAGAGAAAAAAGAGGTCAACTTCAAGAGCAAACTCATCGAGTGGGCACAAAAAAACCGCATACGCTGGACCTTCCAAGACGCCGACCCCATCGAGGGAGCCACGAGTGGCGAACAGGTCTTCCGCAGCAAGATTGTGCTCGAAAGCATCGTGGTGGGTATGGGCACAGGCCGCAACAAGAAAGAGAGCCAACAGGCGGCGGCACGCGACGCCTTGCTCGCCATGCGCCGCAAAGCCTCACTCACCGACTCGGTCTTTCATGCCAAAGAAGAGCGCACAGCCATGGAGGCTGCACCCATTGTGGCTCTGCCGGCCATCTCCGACGCCGACGCCAAGGTGAGTGAAGCCTCAACCGAAAACGCTAAGGCCAAGAAGTCCACATCCGGTCGCTCACGCCGCAAAACGGCACCCAAAACGGCCCAAGCCACACCTGCCCCAAAGGCTCAAGCAGAGAACCCCGATAAAGAGGCTTCCCAAAAGGTTGCTGCACCTGCCCAGACGCCCGAAAAAGCATCTGCCGAGACCGATAAGCCCCAGGCCGAACAGGCCAAGCCGCGCAACCGTCGCCGTGGCACACGCCGCAAAACCGCGGCCGACAAGTCTTCACGCGAAGAGATAATTGCCGCAGCCGAGGCTGCTGCCAACGGGGTGGCAGAGCAGTGAAGAACCATCTCTATGCAACGCGTTTGGATGAGCCTTTCGATAAAAGTTTGTCATTTACGGCTTACAAAAATACGTCACACTGTTAAAAATGAACCTAAAATCTCATATTTTGTCGCGAAATGCTTGCAAATCGCCCCATACCGCGTAATTTTGCATCGTGTTTTTCATAGTATTAGATTTAAGGTTAACAAGGTTGGGATACAGAGGTATCCCTTTTTTTATGCCTTTTTGCGAAAACCGACATACTGTTTTGTCTTTTGTCCCTTGCCGCCGACACGTTAACTTTCGAGTAAGATAAAAAAGAGAGGCCCTTGCCGGGTCTCTTTTATCCTATTTTCAGGCGGTTACGGGAATAGGGACAGGCGATACAGTCCTTATGCCCGTAATTTTTGTCCTTATTCCCCGAATCATTTTCCCTAAGGCAAAAAGCGGAAAGTGTGAATTTGTGAACTTTGAACCACTTGAAAACGCTTCAAATCGGCTTTTTGACCTCAAAATGAGTTTTTTTCGTCACTCTCAATCCTATATACTGAACTTCACAAATGGTTAAAATGCAGGCGGAAATGGTTTTTCTGACAAACGAAAGGCCGTCTGAACGTGTCAAACTGCCCTTCATCTGCACAGACTGCCTGCCGGCGGTCTGTTTGTTTTGTCGCATCAAAATACTTCGCGACGCAGGGGATAATTCCCTCTGAGCTGCTCGAAAGAAGCCGGTGAGGCTTTGAGCGCCAAACTGTCGCTCCGAGGGTCGTAAAGAGCCAGAGCCGGCAGGCAGTCGGCCAGACGGTCGGGGGCTTCTTTAAAATACCTGAAGCCGGCCTCTACGCTTGGCGGCACGATGCGGAACGTCTTGTCGATGCCGAAATGGCGGGCCACGGCATTAAGCGCCATCTCTGTGCCCAAGGCCTTGCCGTCGGCCGAATAACCGGCAATGTGTGGCGTGGCCATCCAGGCACACTCCAACAACTCGGGACTGATGTCGGGCTCGTTTTCCCACGTGTCGATGGCGGCTGCCGCAATCTGTTTTCTCTCCAACGCCTTCAAGACCGCCTCAGTGTCCACCACTTCTCCCCGCGCAGCGTTGATCAACAAGGGCCTACGGGCCAGTTGGTCGAAGAAGCGCGTGTCGCAAAGGTGGAACGTGGCGTCAGCGCCCTGTCGCGTCAAAGGTGTGTGAAGGGTGATGATGTCGGCCTGCCGTGCCACCTCGTCGAGTGTGGCCCCACATTGCGTGTGCACCAGTCCCCTTGCTGCCGGCGAACCGTCGGCTACGCCTCCTCGGCCCTTGAGTCTTGGCGGGTCGCAGAGCAAGAGACGCAGTCCCAGACGTTGGGCCATCTGCGCTACGGCCGAGCCCACGTGACCCACGCCGACAATGCCGATGGTGGTGTCGGGGCCAATGGAGACGAAACCTGCAGCCTCGGCCAAGAGCAGGCAACTCTCCACATATTGAGCCACACTCGTGGCATTGCATCCCGGACAGTTGCACCACCCGATGCCGGCCGAAGCAAGCCAAGGGGCGTCGAGATGATCATAACCAATGGTGGCCGTGGCGATAAACTTCACACGGCTGCCTTCGAGCAACTGTCGATTACACAACGTGCGCGTGCGCACAATCAAGGCGTCGGCATCGACCACGTCTTGAGCCGAAATGGCTTTGCCGGACCGATAAACCACCCGCCCCAAGCGTTCGGCCTCGCCGCGTATGAAAGGGATTTTGTCGTCTATGACAAGTTTGAGCATAATGGTTGTGGACTTTTCTTTCAGTTCAACAAATGCCTCCGTCGCCCACTAACCGGCGGCGCAAAGCACGATGATTTGGGCGATTATCACGCGCAAGAACATCGAGAGCGGATAGACCGTGGCATAGGCCACAGAGGCCTTGCCGTCGGTGGTGGTGGAGTTGACATAGTCCAAGGCGATGGGGTTGGCCATGGCCCCACAAAGCATGCCGGCCGTGGTGGCAAAACGCTGGTTCAAGAACTTCACGGCCACGATGCTCATCACGATGACGGGCAACATGGTGAAGAGCAGGCCGAAACCTATCCAGCCCCAGGCCGAAGGTTGCATAACTGTGGCCAAAAAGTTGGTGCCGGCGTCGAGCCCGAGGCAGGCCAGATACATCGAGAGGCCGAGCGAACGCAACATAAGGTTGGCACTCGTCGTGGTATAGGCCACCATGTGCAGACGCGGTCCGTAGGCACCGATGAGTATGCCCATAATGATGGGACCGCCGGCCAGACCCAGTCTGACGGGCGTGGAGAGTCCCAAATCCACCGGCACGCAGCCCAAGAGCAGGCCCAAAACGATGCCGATGAAGATGGTCACCATGTTAGGCTCGTCAAGATGTCTCACGGCGTTGCCCAGTTCGTCGGCCACATGCTTGATGCTTTCGGCCTCGCCGATGACGGTGAGGCGGTCGCCCATACGGAGGATGAGGTCGGGGGTGGCCACCAGCTGAATGCCACTGCGTTGCACGCGGCTCACATTGACGCCATAGTGGGCCCGCAGCTGGAGCGAACCGAGATGCTTGCCGTTGATTTCGGGTCGGGTTATCAAGATGCGCTGCGAGACGAGTTTGGAGTCGAGCGCGTTCCAGTCGATGTTTTTGCGGTTCCAGTCGGTCTCGTCGCGGCGGCCGAAAAAGACGGTGATTTGCGGCACGTCTTTTTTCGTAGTGATGACAAGGATGCGGTCGTTCTGCTCGAGCACGGTCTCAGACGTGGGCAAAATCACCTTGCCGTCGCGCCAAAGACGGGAAACGACAAACTTCAGTCCGCCGCTGAGTTGGGCGATGGTGCTGAGTGATTGATGAAACACGGCCGGGTTGCACACTTGGAAAGAGGCGATGAAGGCCTGCTCGTCTACGGCGTCGGTCTTGCCGGGCTTTTCGCGCTTGATGAGCCAGCCTCGCATGATGATGAGGGCCAGGATGACGCCCACCATGCCCAGCGGATAGGTCACGGCCGTACCCAGAGCGGCCGTGGCACCTGCCCCGGCGTCGCCCATTTGCTTGAACGTCTGCTGCGCCGCACCAAGAGCGGGGGTGTTGGTCGTAGCGCCGCAAAGCACGCCCATCATGTCGGGCAGCGGCAACCAACCGGCCCACACCGTGACAAGGGCCATGAGCGTACCGATGACGATGACACCCAGACCGAGCAGGTTGAGCTCGGTGCCGCCTCGCTTGAAGGTGCTCATAAATCCCGGCCCCACCTGCAGGCCGAGTATGTAGACAAACAATATCAAGCCGAAACTTTCGGCATAGCCCAACATCTGTGCGTCGAGCTTAAGGCCCAGTGCGCCGGCGAGAATGCCGACAAAAAACACATAGGTCACGCCAAGGCTCACGCCGCAGATGCGCCATTTGCCCAACGAGAGGCCGAGGGCGCATATCAGGCAGATGACGATGACGGCCTGTATGGCGGAGGTCTCAAATAAGGTGGTTTGTAGCCAGTGTATCATGGATAGATAGGTTGATGCGGGAGGAATGAAGGAGGATTAAGGTTGGTCTGAAGGCTGTCGCTTGGCCTTCTTCATCAATTGCCAGGAGGTGATGGCAGAAAGCGCCAAGGCGGTCAGTCCCAGCCCCCAGTGCAGGGCCGGTTCGCTCTGCCAGGCGGCTGTCAGGCCAAGAGCCAGCCAGAGGCCGCAGACGAGGGCACGCCAGATGGTGGGACGTGCCGGCCGGAAGCCATATCGGCGACGGTAGACCACGAGCACGAGCACGAGATTGTAGGCTCCGCTCACGGCCAGCCCGATGCCGGCACCGGCGAGTCCGTACCAGTGATAGCCCAGACAGACCAAGACCACAAAGGGCAGGTCGTAGAGGGCCTCCATCAGGAAATAGGTGCGCGCATGTCCCGAAGCCAACGGCAGATAAGCCGCCGGACTGAACAGGGCCTTAAAAAACATATAACTCATCGCGCAGAGCGTCATGGGCATCACGGCGAGAAATTCGCCGGTATAGAGCAGGCGCACCACCCACGGCAGGCCAAGAGCAAAGGCTATTAGGAACGGCACCATCAAGACCATGAGCACGTCGGTTTGGCGGTTGACGGCCACGTTCATGGCCGCTTGGTCTTTGACCGCCACAGCCAGACGAGCGTAATAGTCGGCATCCATAGCCGTGAAAATGAGGCGGGCATAACTGGCCGTCAGAGTGAAACCGGCCGAATAGAAGCCCACAGCTTGCAGGCTGCCCGACTGAGAGATGAAGGCACGTATGCCCAGTTCGGCCAAAGCGCCGAGAAAGGCTGCTCCCACATAGGCCAGACCGAGGGTGAGCAACGGACGGCCTTGTCCGATAAAGCGCCACTTGGTGAGGGTTATTCTGTAGGGACAGAGCCTTGTGGAAGCAGAGAGCGCAATGGCCATCTGCACGGCTATGGTCAAGACCACGACCGGCACCACGCCGTCCAGGTCCAACCAAGCATAGAGCGGAGCCGTCACAGCCAGTGTGCCCAAGGCACCGAATGCCGACACGCGCCCCAGGCGCCCCAACTGCCTCAAGCCGCGCAGCAGGGCCAGTTCGCCGGCCCATATCACCGACATGCCAATGGCCGGGGCCACCCACACGTAGGTCAGTGTGGCGCTGTAGTCGCCTATGGTCAGACGGCTCACAAGCGGTGAACAGACCGCGCAGACGGCGGTGCCCAACAGCGCCAAGCCGAGCATCCACGAGCGGATGAGGCGGACATAGTGGTGGATGGCGCGTTGGTCGCCCTGCTCATAAAGTTCGGAGAGATGGCGCACGCCGCTGAAGGGGATACCCAGGTCGGCGGTGGTGGAGAAAAGCGTCACCGTGCGCGAGAGCAGGTCGGCCAGGCCCATGCCGACGGCGCCGATGAAAAAGGCTGTAAGTTTGTTGCGCACCACCGAGACCAACACATTCAGGGCCTGCACACCGCCAAAAATGCCGGTGTATTTGAAGATGTGTCGATAGGAGGCGGTTTTCATGCGAACAAGACTGGACGGGCAGGATGTGACAGGGGGTGGGAGCCCACTGGGAGGCGACAGGAAGGGAGGCTTGGCGTGGCTCTTCAGCGGCTCAGACGCCGGGCAGGGAATGGCCGTTGATTTTGCGATAAAGGTCGAGCGCAAAAACGTCGGTCATGCCCGAGATGTAGTCGAGCACCCCCATGATGCGGCACGTCAGCGACGGGTGGGTGAGCTCATACTGCGGACTGGCCTGATTGAGCAACAGCCGGCTGTAGGCCTTGTCGGGGGCCAGGACAGCCTCGGTGAGGAGGTCGAGCAGGGTATAGATGATGTGGTAACCGGCCAAGTCGATGTCGGTCACTTCCTTGCAATTATAGATGCGGCGCCGCGCCAGTTGGCCCACGCGGTCGAAAGCCTCGCGCAGCGGCGACGGCAGTCGGCCGATAAGGCTACCCTCAAACGTGCCGGCGAGCAGGGCTTCTTCGTTATCCACAAAAACCTTGACACAAGCCCGCTCGAGCGCGTTGATGACACACGAGCGCAGGTAGGCTATGTGGTCGCCCTTGTCGGTCGTGGCCGGATAAGCCGCCAAGATGTCGCGCTGCGTCTGCTCATCGAAAAAGTCCATGAAGAGACTGATGGTCTCTTCGGCCGATAGCAGACGGAGCTTGAAGGCATCCTCCACGTCCATGATTTCATAGCAGATGTCGTCGGCGGCCTCAACGAGATAAACCAGCGGGTGGCGCACACAACTCACGCCCTGCGGTGTCACGGTGCAGGGCATGCCAAGCGCGCCGGCTATGCGCAGGAAGTCGTCTTTTTCGGTCTCAAAAAATCCGAACTTGCCCGGTTTGGGCGAGAGGGCGGACGAATAGGGATATTTCACGATGGCGGCCAGTGTGGCGTAGGTCATGACAAAGCCGCCCGGACGCCGCCCGGCGAACTGATGGGTGAGCAGGCGGAAGGTGTTGGCATTGCCGTCGAAATGGGTGATGTCTGACCAAAGGGCCTCAGAGAGCCTTTCGCCCTCGGGCGAGACATAGTCGCGCAGACGGGCACCGCGGCCTTCAGAGAAGAAACTGCAGATGGCCTTCTCGCCGCTGTGGCCAAAGGGCGGGTTGCCCATATCGTGGGCCAGGCAGGCGGCCGAGACGATGGCCGGCGTGGCTTGCAGGGCCATGGCGGCTTCGGGGTGGCGCGGCGTCAGAGCCCGACAGACGTCGGCGCCCAGCGACCGGCCCACGCTCGAAACCTCAAGGCTGTGGGTCAAACGGTTGTGCACGAAGATGCTCCCGGGCAGCGGAAACACCTGTGTCTTGTTTTGCATCCGGCGAAAGGGTGGCGAGAAGATGAGTCGGTCGTAGTCGCGCTGGAAATCGGTGCGCTGTTCGGTCGAAGCCGGCTTGGCCGTCTCTTTGCCAAACCTCTTATCGGATATGAGCGTTGTCCATTTCATTGGCAAGTGCATATAAATCGCTACAAAAGTAACTCAATTTATGCGCGTAGGCGCTTTTTCGCCTCGAAAAAGTGGCCCGACGCCGCCGTGGCTCGCGGTTTGTCCCCAGCGGCTCGCCGATTTGTTCAAAAAGCCGGCCGTTTCTGACCCGATTACGACTGTTTTTCGTGAAAACCTTTTTCACCATCCGCCGCGCCGGCAAAAAACCGCCGCGAACCGCCCCAAATCTCCTCCGACAAACTCAAAAGTCAATGAAAATAGAGATAAAATTTGCTGGCATAAGGCCGGTTTTTCCTGCCATAAGGACAGGGAAGACGCCGCCTATCCCCGTAATGGTCTGAAATACAAAAAAAGAGGACGCCGAGCCGCATCCTCTTTCCTTCTTGCCGCAATTTACCCACTTTTCCGCCGCAGGCAAAAGACAAAACGGCGCGCCCGAAGGAGGCAAAGGGAGGACGGGGCTGCGATTTTTAGTTAAAACCGGAGCGAAGTGGTGATAAATGAGTAATTTTGCCGGTTAAGTAAGGGCCCAAGCAACCGGCCCGGAATTGCAACCAACACATATGGAACTGAAAGTCATCAACCACTCCCATCATCCGCTCCCCGAATATGCCACACCGCTCAGCGCCGGTCTGGACCTGCGGGCCAACCTCTCTGCTCCCGTCACGCTCCAGCCTCTGGGCCGTGCACTCATCCCTACAGGGCTCTTCATTGCCCTGCCTCCCGGCTTTGAAGCTCAGGTGCGCCCCCGATCGGGTCTGGCCTTGAAGAAAGGCATCGGCGTACTTAATTCGCCGGGCACCATCGACGCGGACTATCGCGGCGAGATTGGCGTCATTCTGGTCAATCTCTCTGACGAGCCTTTTGTGGTGCAAGACGGAGAGCGCATCGCCCAAATGGTGGTGGCGCGACACGAGCGCGTGGAATGGACAGCCGTGGACGAACTCGACGAGACAGAACGCGGCGCAGGCGGCTTCGGCCACACGGGCAAATGACGGCCATCCAAAAACGATTAGACAACCTTCTGATGAAATTGTTAAGGACAATGTCTTTGTTGACAAGCCTTCGCTCTGGTGAAGCTACGACGAGACGGCTGTGTGTCAGGCACGCGGTCGGCGGACTGTGGCTTTTGGTCATGGCCATAGGCCTGGCGGCATGTGGCGGAAAACAGGCGACCGCCCTAGAAGGCCATGCCTCTGAGGCCACCTCTACCTCGGTGCAAACCGAACAGCGCAACGAGCGATTTGACGCGCTCTTCTTGGAAGCTTCCCGCAGGTGTGCCCTGGCCGACTACGATGCCCAATACGAATTGCTGCAAGCGGCGCTGGCCGAACAGCCTGAGGCGCCCGAGGCGCTCTACGAACTGGGTCGTATGAAACTGATAGTGAGCAGCTCGACCGACACCGTGATGCGGGCCGAAGGCGAGGCGCAAATCAGAAAAGCCATCAAGGCGATGCCCGAAAGGCCATACTACAAAGAATTCCTGGCCGACTATCTGGCCGGCCGCAATCGCTATGCCGAAGCCATAGAATTGTACACCCAACTGACCGCCAACGCCCACACAAGCAGCAAACTCTACACGCTCATGGGCATTCAGGAAGAAGCCGGCGACTATGCCGGAGCCATCGAAACCATTAACCGCATTGAGGCCATAGACGGCCGCTCGGAAAGGTTGAGCATAGGGAAGTTTAACCTCTACGCCGAAATGGGCGACAACGAGCATGCCTATGCTTCGATAGAAGAACTGTGTGCGGAGTTTCCCGACGAACTGCGCTACCGCGTCTTGCTGGGCGATCTCTACCGCCAAAACGGCTATCCCGATATGGCCCTGGCAGTCTACAAAGACGTGCTGACGGCCGAGCCCGACAACAGTCTGGCCCAAATCTCTTTGCTGTCTTATTATAAAGGTACCGGCCAAGACTCACTCTATCGCGAACTGCTCGAAGACGTGGTCTTGAGCCCCAACCAACAGATGGAGGCCAAAGTCGAAGCCATGCAGGGCTTCGTCATGGACGCCGTGATGACCGACAAAGACAGTGCAGAGGTGCTCTACCTGTTCAGGCACGCCCTGCAAGAACCGCAAGAAAACCGCCAACTGGCCACGCTCTGCATCTCGTATATGTCGGCCATCGGCATGCCTGAGGAGAAAATTATTCCCGTGCTCAAACAGGCTCTTGAGATAGAGCCCGACTTCGAAGGAGGCCGGATGATGCTGATCGACATACTGTTGCGCCTTAACGACACCGAAGGCGTGGCCGAGGTGTGCCGCGACGGCATGATTTATCAGCCTGACGAACCGCTCTATTATTATTATGCCGGACTGGCACAGGCCATCTTGGGCAACGAAGCGCTGGGCACGGAATATCTTGAAGCCGGCATAGAGCGCATCAACGACGAGACCGACCTCAATCTGGCTGCCGGCATCTATGCCACACTGGGCGATCTCTATTATGAACAAAAAAAGAAAAACGAGGCCTATGCGGCCTACGACCAATCCCTGCTCTACGACCCCGACAACGTGTCGTGTCTGAACAACTACGCCTATTATCTCTCCCTCGACGGCAAGCGGCTCGAACAGGCCGAGGCCATGAGCCGACGCACCATCAACGCCGAACCGCAAAACGCCACCTACCTCGACACTTACGCCTGGATACTCTACATCCAAAAAGACTATAAAAACGCCAGCATATATATCGAACAAGCCATCGACGGCCTGGACGAGACGGAAGAGAACGCCGGCATTTTCGACCATGCCGGCGACATTTTCTTCAGGCTGAAGCAAAACAAGAAAGCGCTCCAATTCTGGATTAAAGCCCTCTCGCTCACCACCGACGCCGACCGGAAAGAAACACTGAAACGCAAAGTGCGCCGCAAAAGACTCTGACGCCACACCCACTTAAGCCCCCGAAAACATGAAACACTTGATGAAGTTCGCCCTGCTCTGTCTGGCCCTCACCCTCACGGCCTGCCACGGCTCTAAAATGGCCGGCGACAAAGCCACCGACGCGACAAGCGGACAAAACGCCAAAATGAGCGAAAGACAAAAGGTGGAAGCCTACGTCAACAAAGTCAACGCCAACAACCAAACGGCCCAGGCCGTCACGGCCAAAATCAAGATGACCGTGGCCAAAGGCTCGAAAGACATCTCCGTGGGCGGTAGCCTGTCGATGAAACGCGACGAAGTAATACGCCTGTCGATGACTT
The DNA here is from genome assembly GCA_004557035.1 of Bacteroidales bacterium. Lineage (GTDB taxonomy): Bacteria > Bacteroidota > Bacteroidia > Bacteroidales > Bacteroidaceae > Alloprevotella. Next base: position 27,819 of record SFFB01000017.1, read on the forward strand.
TCCTGGGCTTTGAGGTGGCCCGACTGGAGTTTTCGCCCGACAAAGTGCTCCTACTCGACCGCTACCATAAAGAATACATCGAAGCCGCCTATACCGACGTGGATTTCCTCCGACAGGCCGGCCTCGACTTCAAAAGCCTTCAAGCGCTCTTTTGGGCCGAACTGTTTGCGCCGGCCACCGTCAAAGGAGATTTTGCCTCACACATCAGCCTCGCTGCCGCCGGCGACCACACGCTGCTCACCCTGCGCGACGCACCCAAACTGGAATATGCCTTCCTCACCCAAACCTCAGGAGCTCGCCTGCGCCGCGTCCAAATCCAGTCGAAAAGCACAGCCGACAAGGGACAGTTTGAATGGCGCTACGACAAAGAGGTGCAACTGGGCGGCAAGCGTTTTCCCACACAGATGAACTGTAGTGTGACCGGCCTCGAAGCTCCGCTGCGTCTCGACATCACGCTGAGCAAACTCAACAACGATGCCGACTGGACCACCCATACCACGCCGCCGGCCAAATACACACGCCGCCGTGCCGCCGACATCCTCGGTCCGCTGCTCAACCGTCTCTGATTTCACAGCCTCCAACCCATTATGCCACACCCCACGCCCACAATACGTCGCCACTATGCCGGCAGAGCCCTCGTCGCCCTGCTGCTGTTGTGCCTGCCTTGGTGCGGACACGCACAAAACAGCAAACGCATCAAACAGATGAAGCAAGAGAGCACGGCGCTGAAAAAACAGATTGCCGACTCTGAAAATCTGCTCAGAAATACCAAGAAAGACATCAAGTCGCAACTCAAAAACCTCTCGGTCATTGATGGACAGATTGTGGACCAGACCAAAATCGTGGGCGACTATCAAAACGAAGTGGAGGCCCTGGGCAAAGACCTGACCGCCAAAGAGGCCGAACTCAAGAAACTGGAACAGGAACTCACGGCCTGCAAACAAAAATACCGCCGCGCCGTGCTCTATCTCAACCGCAAGCGCCTGCTGCAAAACAAATGGATGTTTGTGCTCTCTGCCAAAAACTTCAGACAGATGTATCGCCGCATGCGCTACGCTTCTGACTATTCCAAGTATCTTCGCGCACAGGCCGAAACCATCAAACAAAAAGAAGAGGCCGTGAGCAAGGCACGCGAGGCCGTCCACGCCGCCAAGAAAGAAAAAGACGGCTTGCTCAGCGAAGCCCAAGGCGAGCACAAACGATTGGAAGCCAAGAAGAAAGAACGACAGGGCGTCATCAGCGAACTCAACAAAAAGCAGTCGCAACTCACCACGACCATTGCCCAGCAAAAACGCAAATACGCCAACCTCAACGCCTCTATCGACCGCCTCATCAAGCAGGAAATCGCTGCCGCCGAAGCACGACGGAAGAAAGAAGAAGCCCGACGCAAAGCCGCCGAAGAGAAACGCCGCAAAGCCGAAGAGGCTGAGGCAAGACGCAAAAAGAACGCCAAAACCACCAAAACCACTACAAGCAAAAAGACATCAACGGCCACACCGACGAAGTCTAAACCGCGCTACGAAGAAGAAGACGCCACCGACCGCACCCTTTCGTCAGGCTTTGCCGCCAACCGCGGTCGACTGCCCATCCCCATAACCGGTAGCTATGCCGTCACCGGACGATATGGCCAATACAGCGTCGAAGGCCTCTCGGGCGTAAGCCTCGACAGCAAAGGCATCAACCTCACCGGTCGCTCAGGCGCCCAGGCACGCTGCGTCTATGATGGCGAAGTGAGCGCCGTGGCCAACGTGGGCGGCACATACGTGGTCATCGTGCGACACGGCAGCTACTATTCCGTTTACAGCAACCTCTCAAGCGTCGCCGTGCGCAACGGACAAGCCGTCAAGACCCGACAAACCCTCGGTGCCGTGGCCGGCGACGGTAGCGGCGGCTGTACGCTCCATTTCCAATTGCGCAAACGCAGCGGCTCCACCGCCAGCCACATCAATCCCCTGCCCTGGCTGGCCCGATAGGCCGAAGAGGCTGTTTTTCAGTCAAAGAGAAAAATAAAACAGTCCCGGGCTTGTCTATTTCACACGAAGTCAGTACTTTTGCACCGCTAAACTCGCCAGAGTCCGCTTTGGCAGCAATTACAACCCACTTAATTCAATACACAATGTACTTAGATTCTGAAAAGAAGAAAGAGATCTTTGGCAAGTACGGAACGTCTAATTCAGACACCGGTTCTGCTGAGAGCCAGGTGGCTTTGTTTTCCTACCGTATTGCCCATTTGACGGAGCACATGAGAGCCAACCGTAAAGATCATACGACTGAACGCTCTCTCGTGAAACTGGTAGGTAAGCGCCGCGCTTTGCTCAACTATCTCAAGCGCAAAGACATCGAGCGTTACCGCGCCATCGTCAAAGCCCTCGGCCTCCGCAAGTAATTCATCCACTTGCAGCCACATCAGGCTTAAAGACACAAAACACAACTTCCCGCCTCCGATTTCCGGCCGGCGGGAAGTTTCGTTTTGGGGCTATTGCGGCGGCAAGTATTCCTAAGATAGTCCCAAAGAAACCTATAAACGGTTACTCCGTCAAGGCTGTAAACAGTTTTGGCCATTATTTTTGTTTATATTTGCATTACAAACAATCAACTGGCATCTATCAAACCAATTAAAATATGACAGACGCAGTAAACAAAGAGCGGGCCATTCGCGCTGTGGTCAGACAAGCCGTAGAAAGCTACGCTTCCGGGTTTTCTGATAGACATCTGAAAGAAGTGGATGACGAAGAAGGGACGATTAATATGAAAATCCATAACGTTTTCATTGCTGCCTTGGGGGCTGATATCCAATATTATTCAGCCTTGGCGCGTTCGCTTGACAGCAGTCTTGGGAATATGCTTGAAAAGATGGCTATCAATCTCGCCTCACTCAATTATGAGGTGAGCCAGCACATAGAAGGCCCCATCTATCAAGAGCAGACTGATTTTATTGCAGAACTCTTGGAAGCATACAAAAATACCAAAGGCCTCAATCATAGGAGGCCAAGTGTCAATGACTATGCGGGCATCGGTCATAAAAACACCTCGTCAGTGCACAGCAAACGCCACGAAAGCGATTATTACTTGAAAGACCCGGAAACCGGTATGCACTATTTAATCGAACTAAAAATAGGTGGTGATTTAGATAACAAAAAGGCACGTTCAGAGAAAGAAGCCCTCTTGGAGCAGTACTGCATACTGGCCAATGTGCTTGGTAGCGAAGACAACATAAAGATTTGTTTTGCCACGGCTTACAATCGCTACGGCGAGGGCAAGCCATGGAAACAAAGCCGAGTACGACAATTTTTTGCAGAAGATGAACTGCTCATCAGTAGCAGTTTCTGGAACTTGATTTGTAAATCGCAAAACGGTTACGACATAGTACTCGATGAATATCAAAAGAATTCGCATAAAATCACCGAGGCTTTAGATTGCATAAAAGAGGCTTATTTAGGCGATGGGGAATAAAGGCGAAAATTGGAGAAAATGCGTCATCAACGCGGATAGTAGGGATATCATCAAACGTATCCCTGACAACTCCATTGACTTAATCCTTACAGACCCTCCTTATAATTTAGCATCTCATTCCACTGGCAACATTCCCCTGCCGGGCCGTTCGGCAATGAACAATGACATTGCAGCTTGGGACAGAATAGACTTCACCCCTGAAGAATGGGCAGAAGATTTTATCCGTATTCTCAAGCCAACCGGTAATCTATTTATCTTCACATCTTACAATCAGTTGGGGCGTTGGTATAATTGCTTGGACCATCGGTTTGATACGTCAAACTTTATGGTATGGCACAAAACCAATCCTGCTCCCAAGATTTTCAAAGCCGGCTTCCTTAATAGCTGTGAGTTGATTTTTACTTGTTGGAACAAAAAGCATACATGGAATTTCATCTCACAAGCAGAAATGCACAACTTCATTCAGAGCCCCATCTGTATGGCTCCTGAAAGATTGCAGAACCCCAAACACCCTGCCCAGAAACCGATTACCATTTTAAAGAAAATCATTGAAATCGCCTCAAACAGCAATGACATCATTTTTGACCCTTTTATGGGTGTGGGTTCAACAGGAGTTGCGGCACTGGACTTAGGGCGCCGCTTTATCGGAATAGAACTTGACGCTGATTATTTCCAAGCGGCGCGCAAGCGCATTAATCTCTGTCTGAACAAAACGGCACAAAAACCACCTATGACCAAAGCATACCAACCCAACAACGAAAATGAAACGACGGCCGTTAATGAAGGCATAGCGACTTATAGCGCCACGGCACGACAACTGGCGGATTTCTTCAACCAGCCACAACCTCCGACAGAAACCGGCGGCATCCAACCGCGACTGTCACCGGCATCGGGCCTTTCGCCCATCATCAAATGGCCGGGCGGCAAAGAGAAAGAGCTGAAATACATTATCCCCAACCTGCCAAACTTTGAGCGATTTTTTGAACCATTTGTGGGCGGTGGGGCTGTCTTTATGGGAATCAATGCCCATGCCTATCACATCAATGACCGCTCTGAGGAATTGATGGATCTGTACCGTTATATCGCGTCAATGGAAGAGGCCTTCTTCGATTATGCCACCGACATAGACCTGTCTTGGCGGCGCGCCACAACGTTTGCGGCGCAGAACGAGTCTCTTCGCACCACTTATGAAGACTTCAGAAACGACAAAATAGATGCCAAGCAACTGAAAGAATTCATCCAGACCTTTTGCCGCGACAACAAAAACGAAATCATTGGACTTCTGACCGATGCCTTCGCGGCGTTGCCCTGTGTGCTTGTGGCTGAAACTGAAAAAAACCTGTGGCGCAAGATGACCCGTATGCGCCAGTTGGAACAAAGCCGGCATTTGTTGCCTGAAAAAGATCTCCAAGACAATATCGAGACCGCCATAAAAAGTGCATTGTACATGAACTACCGGCATCTGTATAATGTGATGAAGGAGACGGACCGGCCATTACGCTGCGCCTTATTTTTCTTTCTGCGCAATTATGCCTACAGTAGTATGTTCCGATACAGCAACAAAGGCGACTTCAACGTGCCTTATGGCGGCATAGCCTATAATGGTAAGCTGATGGCGAAAAAGTTGGACTATTATCAGACAGAGGCTCTTCAAAACCATTTCAAGGCCACCCGGCTTTACAACTTGGATTTTGAAGATTTCTTGACGCAAGTCAGGCCTCAAGCCAATGATTTTGTTTTTCTTGACCCGCCTTACGACAGCGAGTTCAGCACTTATGCACAAAACCGCTTCACCGCCGCCGACCAGGTGCGACTGGCCAACTACCTCCTGCACGAGTGCAAAGCCAAATGGATGCTTATCATCAAAAACACAGACTTTATCTTCCAACTCTACAACCAAGAGGGCGTCAATATCCGCGCCTTTGACAAAGAGTATGCGGTGAGTTTTATGAACAGGAACAAGAAACAGACCACCCACCTGCTCATTACCAACTACGACAACTAAACGCCACAAAAATTGGGCAATATTTTTTGAGACGCCCAAAAACCACGTAAACGTTTTTCACACAGTGGCCCATCTCGCCGAGCGCCTCAAACGCAATTTTACGCAAGAAATGGCCGATTATTGAATTATTGTTGATATTTTTGCAAATATCTTAGCATAAATACAATAATACTTCGCAAACCAAAACAATTTGACGATATGAACGACAAGCGTAAACGCTTCTTCCTCGAAGAGGGCGACATCCCCTCACAGTGGTACAACATTCAGGCCGATATGCCCAACAAACCGTTGCCACTGCTCAACCCCAAGACCAAACAACCGCTCAAGGCCGAAGACCTTTTCCCCATCTTCAACGAGGCCTGTTCGCGGCAAGAACTCGACACCGAGCACGCCTGGATTGACATTCCCGACGAGGTGAGAGATATGTACAAGTTTTACCGCCCCACCCCGCTGGTGCGCGCCTATGGTCTGGAAAAAGCGCTCGACACGCCGGCACATATTTATTTCAAGAACGAAAGCGTCAGCCCCGTGGGCTCACACAAGCTCAACTCGGCGCTGGCACAGGCCTATTATTGCAAAAAAGAGGGCATCACCAACGTCACCACCGAAACGGGTGCGGGACAATGGGGCACGGCGCTGTCATACGCCTGTAGCGTTTTCGGCCTCGAGTTGGCCGTTTATATGGTGAAAATCAGTTACGAACAGAAGCCCTACCGCCGCTCAATGATGCAGGCCTTTGGTGCACAGGTGACGCCAAGCCCCTCCATGTCGACCCGTGCAGGCAAAGACATCCTCACGCGCGACCCGCTCTGCAACGGTTCGCTCGGCACGGCCATCAGCGAGGCCATCGAACTGGCCATGACTACTCCGGGCTGTAAATACGCCCTCGGCTCCGTGCTCAACCACGTGGCCCTGCACCAGACGATTATCGGCCTCGAGGCTGAAAAGCAGATGGCCATGGCCGGCGAATATCCCGACAAGGTGATTGCCTGTTTCGGCGGCGGCTCCAACTTTGGCGGCATTGCCTTCCCCTTTATGCGTCACAACCTGAGCGGCGAGCGTCAGACTGAATTTATTGCCGCCGAACCGGCTTCGTGCCCCAAACTCACCCGCGGTAAGTTTGAATATGACTTCGGCGACGAGAGCGGCTACACACCGCTGCTGCCGATGTACACCCTCGGCCACGATTTCCAGCCGGCCAATATCCATGCCGGCGGTTTGCGCTATCATGGCGCCGGTGTGATTATCTCGCAACTGCTCCACGACGGTCTGCTCCGCGGCACCGACATCGGACAAAACGAGTCGTTCAAGGCCGGTGTGCTCTTTGCCCGCAGCGAAGGCATCGTCCCTGCCCCCGAGTCGTGCCACGCCATCGCCGCCACTGTGCGTGAAGCACTCAAATGCCGCGAAGCCGGTGAGCAGAAGGTGTTGCTCTTCAACCTCTCCGGCCACGGCCTCATCGACATGGCGGCCTACGACCGCTACCTGGCCGGCGACCTCCAAGACTTCATCCCCTCCGACGAAGAACTGCACCGCACTATCGGCCAGGCCGATGCCCTGCAATAACATCGAACTATACCACGACAACTCTGCCTTTTTGTCAGAAAAGACTGACAAAAAGGCTTTTTCGTATTCAGGCGTTCCGCTTGGCACGGTTTTGGCACTCAGCCAAGTGCCTGCACGAGTAAGCGAAGGCTCGCCAGGCGCCCCATTATTTATTGTCATCAAACAAAAAACAAAACCAATAAAACTATTATCACTATGAACATCAAACCATTGGCAGACCGCGTGCTTGTGAAGCCCGCACCCGCAGAAGAGAAAACCGTCGGCGGCATCATCATCCCCGACACCGCAAAAGAAAAACCCCTTCAGGGCACTGTAATGGCCACCGGCAACGGCACCAAAGACGAAGAGATGGTGCTCAAAGAGGGCGACAATGTGCTCTACGGCAAATATAGTGGCACCGAAGTGAAACTCGAAGGCGAAACCTACCTCATCATGCGCCAGAGCGACGTGCTCGCCGTGTTGGGATAAACCCTCGCAAACTTTTCCATAACATCAAACAACGACAATAAAAACTCCAGCATATCATGGCTAAAGACATTAAATACGACGTAGACGCACGCGAACTGCTCCGCCAGGGTGCAGACGCGCTTGCCAATGCAGTGAAAGTAACCCTCGGCCCCAAAGGCCGCAATGTGGTCATCGACAAAAAGTTTGGCGCTCCCCGCATCACCAAAGACGGCGTGAGCGTGGCCAAAGAAATCGAACTGGACTGCGCCTTCCAAAACGCAGGTGCCCAGCTCGTCAAGAGCGTAGCCTCCAAGACCGGTGACGACGCCGGCGACGGCACCACCACAGCCACCGTGCTCACCCAGGCCATCCTCACCGAAGGCATGAAAAACGTAGCAGCCGGTGCCAATCCGCTCGACGTGAAACGCGGCATAGACAAAGCCGTCGCCAAAGTGGTGGAAGACATCAAGAGCCAGGCCGAACAGGTGGAAGAAAGCTACGACAAGATTGAACAAGTGGCCACCATCTCTGCCAACAACGACCCCGAAATCGGCAAACTCATTGCCGACGGTATGCGTGCCGTGAGCGTCAACGGCGTCATCACCATCGAAGACGCCAAAGGCCGCGACACCGTGCTCAAGACCGTAGAAGGCATGCAGTTTGACCGCGGCTATCTCTCTCCCTACTTCGTCACCGAGACCGAGAAGATGCAGTGCGTCATGGAGAAGCCTTACATCCTCATCTACGATAAGAAAATCTCCAGCATCAAAGACTTCCTGCCCATCCTCGAACCCGCCGTACAGAGCGGTCGTCCGCTTCTCGTCATCGCCGAAGACGTAGACAGTGAAGCCCTCACCACCCTCGTGGTCAACCGCCTGCGCACCCAGCTCAAGATTTGCGCCGTCAAGGCTCCCGGCTTCGGCGACCGCCGCAAAGCTATGCTCGAAGACATCGCCATCCTCACCGGCGGCGTGGTCATCAGCGAAGAAAAGGGTCTGAAACTCGAACAGGCCACCATCGACATGCTCGGCTCGGCTGACAAGGTGACCGTGACCAAAGACAACACCACCATCGTGGACGGCGCCGGTAACAAGGAGAACATCCAAGACCGCATCAACCAGATCAAGAACGAGATGGCCAACACCACCAGCTCTTACGACAAGGAGAAACTCCAAGAGCGTCTGGCCAAACTCTCAGGCGGCGTATGCGTGCTCGAAGTGGGTGCTGCCAGCGAGACTGAACAGAAAGAGAAGAAAGACCGCTGCGACGACGCTCTCTGTGCCACTCGTGCAGCCATTGAAGAAGGCATCGTGACGGGTGGCGGCGTGGCCTACATCCGTGCCCAGCAAGCCCTCGAAGGCCTCACCGGCGACAACGCCGACGAGACCACCGGCATCGCTATCGTGCGCCGCGCCATCGAGGAACCCTTGCGCCAGATCTGCGCCAACGCCGGCGTTGAAGGTGCCGTCATCGTAGACAAAGTGCGTGAAGGCAAAGGCAACTTCGGCTACAACGCCAAGACCGAGACCTTCGGCGACCTCCGCGCCGCCGGCGTGGTAGACCCCGCCAAGGTGACCCGCGTGGCCCTCGAAAACGCCGCCAGCGTGGCCGGTATGTTCCTGACCACCGAATGTGTCATCTGCGACAAGAAAGAAGACAAGCCCGAAATGCCGATGGGCGCCCCCGGCATGGGCGGCATGGGCGGCATGATGTAATCTCCCCGCCAAAGGATAACAACCACATAAGCCACACGGCGATGTGCCATTCAAACGAAAGCACATCGCCGTGTTTTTTTGTGCCGTCCGACGCCGGCTGTTCAAAATGGGGCTTGAGCGTGACCAAAAAGCACTTGTTTTTTTGCAGATTATTTTCCCACGCTGCCGAAAAGCGGTTTTTGAGGCGGTAAAACGACTTGCAAAACCCAAAATGGCTTGAAAAAATTCCTGTCCTTAACCCGGCGGCTCGCGGCATAAGGCCGGAAAATTCTATCCTTATGCCCGTAAAGCACTAAAAGCCAACAATAAAAGCTCTTTTAGGAGAATTCTCCTCTATGCTTACACCAAAGATAAGGGGAAAGTGGAGAAGGAGAAAAGACAAAAGGGGCGGCTCGGGCAAACAAAATAAAAAATTTCACTTTTTATTTTGATTGCCGCTCGCCTTGCACTAACTCTCGCGGGAGGCGCAAGTTCGGCGGCGGCTCGGGTGAAGATTCCAAATAGAAACGCAACGAATTGGCCTCTCTCCCTATGATGCCCTTTTATAAAAAAACTCATCGGTCGGGGAGCGCCGCGCGGCAAGGGG
>SFFB01000046.1 GCA_004557035.1 Bacteroidales bacterium
GGGTATACCACAGTTTTTCCTATTCCACAAAAAAGTATAGACTTGAACCCAAAATTGAAACAAAATGTTGGATATAAATAACTTTAGCCTATGAGTATTCAATTTGACATTGCAAAACAGATTATAACTGAAACATGCCCTAATCGCAAACTAAAGTTGGAGAATATTCGCCTTTTGCAGATGTTATTCAGCCTAAGAAATATCAAAAGGTGATATAATTCTAAATGATGGTGATATCTGTAATTGCCTATTTTATATAGAAAAGGGATTTATTAGACAGCACTACCTAAAGAAATACAAATATGCTTCAAATAACAAAGCCGCGACGCCCGAATGATGTTCGGCAGCGTCGCGGCTTTGCTTTTTTGTGGGGTTGTATTTATTTATCGGCTTTATAGGCTTTGATGATTTTGCGGTTGCTGATGAGGAGGCAGACGAAAAGCACGATGTTGATTACCACTTAGGCGACATTGTGCACATGGGCGTTGCCTTGCAGACAATCGTAGCCGACCCAAAATGCTAAACCGGCGGTCAGCATCAACATCACGACACACACTGCACCTTCGATGGTTTCATAGACTTCGCCCTCGTCTTCAAGTTCCTGAAGGTTTTCTACCACCTCCATTGGAGCGCCTGAGCGCATAGCATAGTCAATGAGTTCGTCTTTGGTGGCAGGCCAGGGTGCATCTTCGAGTTTAGAAGCTAATTCCAGTGTCCAATACATAATATCAATTAGTTTTAGATGTTTGTTGTTTGTTGTTGATGATAAGGCTTTGTCTTTAAGCGCGTGCAAAGATAGTGCAAGAGAGAGCAAAGACCAAATAAAACCTGTTTTAATTTGGACTTTGCCGAGCGAAGCCTATCTTGCATAAAGTGAAAGATAGTGCAAGGTGAGCGGTAAGCAAAATAAAAAACCTGTTTTTTACTGTTTGCTTGCCCGAGCCGCAGCCTATCTTATGAAAAGATAGTGCAAGAGAGAGCAAAGACCAACCGACGTCAAGCCGAGAGCAGAAGTCAAGCTTGCTTGAATTATGCCGAGGCGCGAATTATCGTGCAAGTGAGAGCAGAACAACAAACTTGTTTGATTGTTCTGCCGAGCGCAGCCGATAATCTCGAAGAAGAGGAGGAAGACGAAGTCAAATAAAACTTGTTTTAATTTGGACTTTGCCTGCTACGGCGTAACTTTGTGGTTATGTTAACGGTTTTCTTCATTATGTTGTTGGGTGTTGGCCTCGGTTATTTGTTCGGCCGACGGTTGGCGTGGGTACGCCACGGGGTGTTGCCGCTCATTGGCCTTTTGCTGTTTTTGCTGGGCATAGAAGTGGGTGGCGACGCGCGCATTATGTCGTCATGGAACACCATAGGGATGGATGCCGTGGTGATTACGCTGGCGGCCACCGGCGGGAGTGTGGTGGCGGCGTGGCTGTTGTGGAAGATGATGGGCAGGCGAGAAAAGAAAGGCCGCCGGAAGGAGGAACTGAGATGAAGACTACACTGGGCATATTATGCTGTTTCGTCGTCGGGATTGCCGTGGGACGATGGGGGACCCTGTCCGACCCTTCGGTAATCGGCCACGTGAGTTTTGCAGCCCTTTGCCTGCTGATGCTTTGTGTGGGAGTGACGGTGGGTGGCGACAAGATCATGCTTCGCCAGATACGCACCCTGCCGCGTCTGAGCCTTTGGTTGCCGGTGTGCACCATCGTCGGCGCTTTGGCCGGCAGTCTGCTGGCTGCCTTGTTGGTGCATCGTGTACCGACGGACTGCCTGGCTGTGGGATCGGGGTTTGGTTATTATTCGCTGTCGAGTCTGCTCATCGGCGACCTGCGCGGAGCAGAGTTGGGCACCATAGCTCTGGTTTCCAACATTATGCGCGAAATTTTCACCCTGCTTTTTGCGCCTTTGCTGGTGCGGTATTTTGGTGCTTTCGCCCCGATTGCCTCGGGCGGAGCCACGACAGCCGACACGTCGCTGCCTGTCATTATGCAGTTTTCCGGCACACGATGGACCACCCTCTCGGTGTTCCACGGTTGTGTTGTAGACTTCTCGGTGCCCTTCCTTGTCACGTTTTTTTGTGCACTCTGACGCCATCGTCCCTATGAGGGTCCCATACGGCGGCAAAAGCGCGTTTTTGGTTGAATATTTTTGGAGAAAATGTACAGACGGCGTAAATTTGCTATGGATTATTGTCGGTCCGCGTCTAATACTGTTTCAAACCTTGCCAGATGTCACAACTCAATCCTCAATATAAGCGTCGCGAGACCTATATATATTGTCTGATTTGGACGCTGGCTTTTTTCCTTTCGGCGGCCGAAGGTCTTTTCCACCAAGAACATTTTGGAGAAAACCACTTTGACTGGCCACATTTGGTCTATTTATTAAAAATCAACTGCGTTTTCCTTGTTGTCTTTATTTTCCATAACTATTTGTTGGTGCCGCTTTTGGTGAAACGCAACAAATGGCTCTACACGCTGCTTTTTTTATTTGTGACAATGATGACGCCCCTCACAATCAAGGGGTTGATTAACCATGAAGCGCCGCCTGTAGAGATGGGCGCCATGCCCAACGACACAGAAGCATCACCAAGAGAAATCAAGCACTTTCCGCGCTTTGGCCGGGGGCTTTTCAAGCCGCCACATCCGCCTTTCGGCGCCTCAGATGTGGCGCTGGGCATCATCGCGGCTCTAGTGATGGGCCTCAATCTGGGCGTGAAGTTTTACCTAAAGTCTGAGCAGAAGACCAAAGAGATGGAACAGCTCCGAAGGCGTGCGCTCGAAGACCAACTGCGGTATTTGAAATATCAAATCAATCCGCACTTCTTCATGAACACGCTCAACAATATCCACGCGCTTGTAGACATCAATCCCGAACGGTCGAAGAAGGCCATCAGGCGGCTCTCAGACATGATGCGCTACATCCTCTATGAGGGCAACAACGACATGGTGGCCTTGCAGAAAGAGGTGGTGCTCATCAATAGTTATATGGGACTAATGAAAATGCGCTACAGCAAGCGCGTGGACATCTCGGTCAATCTGCAAGACAATCTGCCGGCCGCCACACTGCCGCCTCTGCTGCTGATATGTTTTGTCGAAAACGCCTTCAAGCACGGCGTGTCTTACGACCAACCGTCGTTCATCAAGGTGAGCCTGCGCACGGGACTGCAAAAAATCATTTTCACCTGTCACAACAGTCTGCCTGCCAAATCACAGGCCTGCGGCGAGGCCAAAGACCGGGGCGGTGTGGGACTGGCCAATGTGCGCCGGCGTCTCGACTTGATTTACGACAATGACTACACGCTCGACATCGTGACGGGCGAAAACGACTTCTTCGTCCAACTCACCCTGCCCCTCAACCACGCCGGGCCCCAAGTCTCCACGACACAAACATCTTAACTCAATTGCCATGATACACTGTTTAGCCATCGACGACGAACCGCTGGCCTTGGAACAACTCAAGACCTACATCGAAAAGACAGAAGGACTCACTCTCGTAGCTGCCGTCGAGAGCGCCGCCGAAGCCCGAAAATGGCTGGCCAACGAGCGCATCGACGTTGTTTTCACAGACATCCAAATGCCCGACATCAACGGAATGGACTTCGTCCGCTCGCTCGACACGCCGCCCATTGTGGTCTTCACCACGGCCTATAGTCAATATGCGGTCGAAGGCTTTAAGGTCAATGCTTTGGACTATCTGCTCAAACCTTTCGGGCTGGACGATTTTGAGCAGACGGCCGAAAAAGTGAAACGGCAATACGCCCTGTTGCATCAGGCCGACACCGCGGTGCGCCCATCTACCGTCGACGACGGAGCCATCTTCCTCAAGACGGACTACAAGACCATACGCGTGGAGACAGACAACATCCGCTATGTCGAGGGCATGAGCGAATATCTGCGTTTCCACTTCCGCGACGACCACAAACCCGTCACGGCCTTGCTCAGCATGAAAAGACTCGAAAACTACCTGCCGGCCACACAGTTCATGCGCGTTCACCGCTCTTATCTCATCAACCTGTTCTGTATCAGAGAATACAACCGCCAGCGCATCACCCTCGAAGGCGGCGAAATCATACCGGTTGGCGATATCTACAAAAATGCTTTTCTGGCCTATCTTGAGGGAAAATTCCTCTACGGTTAGGCCGTTCTGTTTCCCGTTGTTTTCCCTTTCCGGCTCAATAATGTCAAACCGGCAAAGGTCAGCAACCCGTTGAGCATCAAGAGTTCATAGCCAAACGTGAAGCCCCAATGACGCGGCGCCACATAGTCCAAAACGCCACACACCACCGGGGCCGCAATGCACACGGCAGGCACCCAGCGCTCCGACGTCAGCCTCCGGCGAGTGAAAAGCCCGAAGGCGTAAAGGCCCAGCAGCGGGCCATAGGTGTAAGAGGCCATGACATAGATGGCATTGATGAGGCTCTGGTCGCCCACTGCCTTAAACACGGCCATACAGCCCACAAACGCCACAGCCAGCACCACATGGACGCGGCGACGTATGCGCAGAGCTTCGGCCTCGGAGAGTGGACGGTCTTCGATGGCGAGAAGGTCGATGCAAGTGGTGGTGGTCAGGGCGGTCAAGGCGGAGTCGGCACTCGAGAAAGCCGCCGCCACAATGCCAATCGTAAACGGCACGATCACGGCCACACCCATCGCGCCCTCGCCCACCAAAGTGGGCAGCAGACTGTCGCCGCCAACAGCGGTCACGCCACTCGCCGCACTCAGGGCATAGAGCAAAATGCCGAAGGCAAGCAACAACATATTGACAGGAAGGAAACATGCGCCATAGAGGCACATGTTTTTTTGTGCCTCGCGCAGGTTGCGACAGGTGAGGTTTTTCTGCATCATGTCTTGGTCGAGCCCGGTCATGACTATGACGATGAACACACCGCTGAAGAATTGCTTCCAAAAGTTCTGACGGCTCGCAGGGTCCCAGTCAAACACGCGCGACATTTCGCTCTCTCTCACCATCTGCACCACGCCGCCGCAGTCCAGACCGAGCCGCTGGGCCGCCATCACCATCATCACGACAAGGGCCACCAGCAGGCAGAGTGTCTGCAAGGCGTCGGTGCGCACGATGGTCTTGATGCCGCTGCGGCGCGTGTAGAGCCAGATGAGGACAATCACACCTACCGACAACAACACAAAAGCCCACATCCCGCCCGTCGAGTCTGCAGGAATGCCGGGCAAAATGAAGTGCATGATGATGAGGCAAACCAAATAAAGACGGGCTGCCGCACCCGTGAGTTTGCTGAGAATAAAAAACAAGGCCCCGGTGCGCCGCGTACGCCGGCCGAAACGTGTGCCAAGCCAAGCGTAGATGCTCGTCAGGCGCAGTCGATAATAGAGCGGCAAGAGCACAAACGCCACGACGAGATAGCCAAAAAAGAAGCCGGCACACATTTGCAGGTAGGTCATGCCGGTAGAAGCCACCCAGCCGGGCACAGAAATGAATGATACACCCGAGATGCTGGCCCCAATCATACCGAAACCCACCATCCACCACGGCGACTGCCTTCCGGCACGAAAGAAAGCGTCGTTGTCGGCCTCACGACCCGAAAACCGTGACACCAGGCACAACACACCAAACCAAACCAGCAGGGTGGAGATGAGAAGAATGGACATCGTGGACATAACGCCTGCAAAAATACGCATAAATTGGCTCTCGCGGCACACTGAAAACGAGAAACGGTGGCGAAGTGGCCACAACCGACTGCATAAGTTCCACGGCATATGTTCAATCATAGGCGTTGCGTGTGACGAAATAAAGACCAATATTTTGAGATTGTTTTTCAAACCAACGGAAACAGGCTCAGTAGGCCGGCAAAAACGACTTGGCAGCAGTTGGTATGGAGAAAAGACGGACGGAAATAAGGACAATTTTTACGGGAATAGGGACAGGAAAAACTCGCCTTATCGCCGTAAGACGTTGAAACACAAGAGAAGAGGCCTCAAATGGGGTCTCTTCTTCTCTCTCACCTCAAAGATAACGCCACAACGAGTCTCGGCAAAAGACAAAAGCATAGCGTGAGATGGCCGTGCCGGCCCATGCGCTATTGCAGGCACATCGCATTTTTAGACCTCAAGATTTGTTAAATCAGACTTTTGCACATTATCTTTGCAAAAGATAACACATATCTAAAAAGCCTTACCGCCATGTCTTTAATCAGGAAAACAAAAATATACATCGGCCTGCTCATGCGCTTCTTGCGGCGCGGACTTTGGGAGACGCCGACCAGCCGGCTGCTCACCGTGGTCACGGCCTGCACCCGCCGACTGCTGGTGGCCTATAAACTTTTTGCACGCGAGGGAATGACCTATCGCGCCGCGGCACTCACCTACTCCACCCTGCTGGCCGTGGTGCCGCTGCTGGCCGTGGTTTTCGCCATTGCCAAAGGGTTTGGCTTTGCAGAGTTTGCCGAAGACTGGGTGAGAAACAACATTGCCGGCAAACCCGAGGCTGCTGAGACGCTGGCCGACTTCGTTCAGAATTATCTGGGGCACGCACGCGGCGGTGTGTTCTTGGGTTTCGGTCTGGTGTTGTTGCTTTGGACGGTCTTCAAACTGACTCACTCGGTCGAGGGAGCCTTCAACAGTCTGTGGCAGGTGCGCCAACAGCGTCCGCCCACGCGGATGATTGCCGACTATGCGGCGGTGTTCATTATGCTGCCGTTTTTCCTGCTGGCCTCGAGCGGTTTGATGGGTTTCTTGTATTCAGCCGCCAACTCGGCCGTTCCCGACGTGTTCATCTTGCGCCCTGCAGCCGTTGTCGTCATTCAGATTGTGCCCTACCTGCTGAGCTGTCTGTTTTTCACCACGCTCTATGTCTTTATGCCCAACACCCGCGTGCGTTGGCGCTCGGCACTTACGGCCGGCATCCCCATTGGCATCCTCTTCCAGATCTTGCAGTTCTTCTATATTCACTCCCAGGTGTGGCTCACGAGCTACAACGCCATCTACGGGTCGTTTGCCGCTCTGCCGCTCTTCATGCTGATGTGCCAAGTGAGCTGGACCGTCATCCTTTTTGGCGGCGCGCTGAGTTATGCCGACCAAAACCTCGGCAGTTTCTACCACGGCAAAGACGATGTCAGCATGAGCCACCTCGACCGCGACTGCCTCTGTGTGAGGCTGGTGGGGCACATCTGCAAGCGTTTTGCCGAGGCCAAGGCGCCCATGAACCTTGAGCAGCTGGCCGAGGCCGAACAGGTGCACCTCAGAGTGGTGACCGACGCCATGTATGAACTGGCCAAGGCGGGCATCGTGATGAAGGTGGACGGGAGCAAGAAAGACGAACCCGACACTTACCTGCCGGCGCTCGACATTCACCGACTGACGGCGGCTCGGGTGCTTTCGGCCCTCGACCGACAAGGCGACGACGTGATGGAAAACCGACACGACCACTGGCAAACTTTCTGCGAGAAACGCCGCAACATCTTCCACGATCAGTTTGAAGACATACCACTGTTCCGGCTGGCCGAAGAAGACAATAAGCCCAAAACTAACAAATACGAGAAATAGCTCAAAACAACCTGCTGACAGGCAGATTTGCCAAGAGCATAAGCCAAAACGCGCCACAAAAGGGATGGTGTGTTAAAAAATGGCGTTTAATGACTCGCCGGAGGCCTCTATGTGGCAATAATTCTGTTACTTTGCAGGCTGAAAGAAAAATACAGACATCATGACGACAGTCAACACAGTCAAAGAGCTTGAAAAAATCCTCGACGCAGCCCGTCAAAACGGTCAGGCCATTGGCCTCGTGCCCACAATGGGGGCTCTCCATGCCGGACACGCCTCGCTGGTGAGCCGGAGCGTCAAAGAAAACGATATCACCGTGGTCAGCGTTTTTGTCAACCCCACACAATTCAACGACAAGACCGACCTGGCCAACTATCCACGCACTCTCGAAGCCGACTGCCAGCTGCTGGAAAGCCTGGGCGCCGACATCGTGTTTGCACCCTCAGTCGAAGAGATTTATCCCGAACCCGACACAAGGAGTTTCAGCTTCCCGCCCATCGACACGGTAATGGAAGGCGAGCGCCGGCCGGGCCATTTCAACGGCGTATGCCAGATTGTGAGCAAGCTGTTCTATATGGTCAAGCCTCTGCGTGCTTATTTCGGTGAAAAAGACTTTCAGCAGATCGCCGTGGTCAGGGCTATGGTCAAGAGTCTCGGCATCGACGTAGAGATTTGCCCCTGTCCCATCGTGCGCGAAGAGAGCGGACTTGCACTCAGTAGCCGTAACACCCTGCTCACAGAAGCCGAAAAGGCTACGGCCGTCAATATCTCACGCACACTCATTGAGAGCGTGGCTTTTTCACAAAACCACAGCGTGAGCGAAACTCACGATATGGTTGTCGGCCGGCTCAATGCCATCGACGGTCTCGAAGTGGAGTATTTCCAGATTGTTGACGGCATCACGCTGCAACCCGTCGAGACTTGGGACGACACCGACTACGTGGTCGGTTGCATCACGGTGTATTGCGGTAGCCGCCCCGTCAGACTGATAGACAATATGAAATATCGCGGATAAAACCGAACAACAATGTATCTCAGCATATTAAAATCAAAAATCCACTGCGCCACCGTCACTGAAGCCAACCTGCACTATATGGGCAGCATCACCATTGATGAAGGCCTGATGAAAGCCGCCGGACTTGTTGAGGGCGAACACGTGCACGTAGTGAACAACAACAACGGCGAGCGCATCGAGACTTACGTGATTACCGGCCCGGAAGGTTCGGGCTGTATCTGTCTCAACGGTGCCGCAGCGAGAAAGTTCCAGGTGGGCGACGAAATCATCATTATGAGTTTTGCCCAGATGTCGCCCGAAGAGGCTCAGGCTTTCAAGCCTAAAGTCATCTTTCCTGACGGACCCGACAATCGTCTGTAATGTCACCATATAAAAAGACACTATCCCAACGCATCGGCCGCCTTATCAAAGAGGTGGCCGATGTGCTTTATCCGCGCTATTGCTGCATCTGCGGTCGCAAACTCAATAGCGACACCGATAATCTGTGCGGCGTATGCTTTACCAACCTGCCCTTCACCCATTTCAAAGGGGCCAAAGGCAACACAGTGGAGCGCCTGTTTTGGGGCGTGGCGGAGATTGAACGCGCCAACGCACTGATGTATTACGACATAGACGACCGGAGCCGTATGCTTCTATACGAACTCAAATACAACGGGCACGACGACATCGGGGTGCAGTTTGGCAGGATTATGGCCAAAGATCTTGAAGAGACGGATTTCTTTGAAGGGATAGACTGCATAGTGCCGGTTCCACTTTACCATAAAAAGCTTAAGAGCAGACGCTACAACCAGAGTGAGCGCATAGGTCAAGGCGTATTTGAGATTACCGGCATACCAGTAGAAACAAAAGCACTCATCCGCATCAAAGACACACCGACGCAGACAAAACTCACCAAAGAAGAGCGACAAGAGAATATGGCGGGCGCATTCAAGCTTGTTGATACCGGCCGTATCGCCGGCAAACACGTCCTATTGATAGACGATGTTGTCACTACCAACTCCACGCTCTTGTCGTGCATCGAAGAACTCAAGAAGGCAGAAAGCGTTAAGATCAGCATACTTACACTCGCCTTGGCCGGTAAACACAGCAAGCGGCCGCCACACTATTCACCGGTTTAAAAGGACACATACCGACATAAAAGGTCGTTGACAAAAGCAAATAACTCCCCGAAAACAATAATACTATTGCATCGTAACTATCCATATACAAAAAGAAACCTCTGAAAGTCTTAGGACCATCAGAGGTTTTCTTCTTTTAAAGGGGCGGCGGCGACCTACTCTCCCGCTTGCGCAGTACCATCGGCGCGTCCGGGCTTAACTTCTCTGTTCGGG
>SFFB01000018.1 GCA_004557035.1 Bacteroidales bacterium
CTTGCACTAACTTTCACTTCGTGCAAGTTAGGCTGCGGCTCGGGAATGTCAAATTAAAACAAGTTTTATTTGCCATTCCACTCGCCTTGCACTAACTTTGCATAAATAATTGTAAAATGCCTATTTATAGGCTTACACAAAGACGAGACAAACGCTATGACTATCTCTGAACTGATTACACAAAACAAAACGACGGCCTTCTCTTTTGAGGTGCTTCCGCCACTCAAAGGCACGGGCATCGACGGCCTCAAAAAGACCATCGACCGGCTGGCAGACTTCAATCCCCAATATATCAACATCACCAACCACCGCTCGGAATATGCTGATGCAACGCTCACGATTGCGCCGACGACCCGGTACCGTGGCCGTGGCAGCTGCCATTCAGAATGAATATCACATCCCCGTGGTGCCACATATCCTCTGCTCAGGATTTACACGCGAGGAAACCGAATACCTATTGCTCGACCTGCAATTCCTCGGCATTGAAAACCTGCTGATACTGCGAGGCGACAAAGCCAAAGAAGATGCCTATTTCAAACCAACTCCCGGAGGCCACACCCATACCACCGACCTGCAGGAGCAAATCAACCAGTTCAATGAAGGCCTCTTCCTCGACGGCACACCTATCAAAGTGAAAGGACGCCCCTTCAGCTACGGCGTGGCTTGCTATCCCGAAAAACACGAAGAGGCACTCAACGCAGAGATGGACTTGGAGTGGTTCAAACACAAAATAGACCACGGCGCCGAATATGGCGTGACGCAACTCTTCTATGACAACGAGGCCTATTTCAACTTTGTCAACAAAGCCAAAGCCGCCGGCATCAATGTGCCCATCATACCGGGCATCAAACCATTTGCCAAACTCTCGCAGTTGCAAACCGTGCCCAAAACGTTCCACTGTAATTTCCCCGAAGCCCTGGCCAAAGAGGCGGTGAAATGCAAAACCGACGAAGAGGCCAAAGCCTTGGGCATCGAATGGGGCGTGGCACAATGCAAAGAACTCATCCAGCACGGCGTGCCCAGCATCCATTTCTACACGGTATCGGCCGTGGAGAGCATTGCCGAAATTGCACGCCAAATCTATTGAGCGCCACACCATACTTCACTATGAGCCAAAACGCCATCATCGGTCAAACACACATCAAGCAACTGCTCGCCCACATGGTCGAGACAGAGCGGGTGCCACACGCCCTGCTCTTCACCGGCGAAGAGGGACGCGGACAAATCCCCATGGCATTGGCACTGGCCGAAGCCTTGCTGTGTGAACACCCGGTGAACGGTCAAGCCTGCGGCACATGCCCCGGCTGCCATCTGAACAGCAAATTCATCCATCCCGACCTGCACTTCGTGTTCCCGGTGGTGAAACGCAAAAACAAGTCAGACGCACCGCTAAGCGACCAATATCTGGCCTTGTGGAGAGAAGCCTTAACCGAAAGCCGCTATCTCGGGGCCGAGCGCTGGCGCGAAACGCTCAACACCGAAAACCAACAGCCGGGCATCTTCACCAAAGAGGCCGAAAATATCACCGGCAAAATTAGCCTCAAAGCCAGTCTGGGCGGCTATAAGGTGGTCATAGTGTGGCAAGCCGAACTGATGAATGAGGAGACAGCCAACAAGTTGCTCAAACTGCTTGAAGAGCCGCCCGAGCGCACGGTGTTTATCCTCATCAGTGCACAGCCCGACCGCCTGCTCACGACAATAGTGAGCCGCACGCAAGAAATAGCCTTTCCGCCCATTCCCGCCGACACGCTGGCCACGGCCTTGGAGCAGAAACACGGTATGTCGCCCGAAATGGCCCACGACCTGGCTCACCGCAGCGGTGGCAACTATATCAAGGCCTGCCGTGAGTTGCAGGGAGCAGCCGACGACGCGCAAGACTTCGACATGTTCGTACTCTTTATGCGACTGTGCTATGCCCGAAGGATTAAAGACCTCAGCGAGTGGACCGACCGAATGGCCGAGCGCGGACGTGAACGCCAAAAGGACTTTCTGGACTATTGCCAGCGTATGCTCCGAGAAAACTTCATCTACAATTTCCGCCGCCCCGAACTCACTTACCTCAATCCACGCGAGGCCGACTTTGCCACCCGATTTTCTCCGTTTATCAATGAACGCAACGTCATCCCTATGATGAAGGAGTTTGACGATGCCCGGAGAGACATCGTGCAGAACACCAACGCGCGCATGGTGTTTTTTGACCTTTCCATTAAAATCATCGTCTTGCTCATCCGTTGAGCCACGGCTCGCGAGAGAAGCAGACTTTGCCATATTTATCCACACCCCATGAACAAGGAATTTACCCTGGGCGGACCGCTGAGAGGCTTTTGCGCCAAAGGTTGCGGCCGCCAAGACAAGCAACTCAACACCTACGACTATCTGGCCGACGTGCCGGGCAATACCGACACGACCGACTTGGTTGAGGTGCAATTCAAGAATACCCGTAAGGGATATTACCGCAACGACAACCATCTGCCGCTGGAAAAGGGCGATATGGTGGCCGTCGAAGCCACGCCGGGCCACGACATAGGTGTGGTCACCCTCACCGGCAGCCTCGTGCCACTGCAACTCAAAAAGGCTGGCGCCAAAGCCGCCGCCGACATCAAGCGCATCTATCGCAAGGCACGTCCCGCCGACCTCGAGAAGTTTGAAGAGGCCAAGGCGCTCGAGCAAGACACGATGATACGCTCGCGACAAATTGCCAAAGACCTCCAACTCGACATGAAAATCGGCGACGTAGAGTACCAAGGCGACGGCGGCAAGGCGATTTTCTACTACATAGCCGACGGCCGCGTGGATTTCCGCAAGCTCATCAAGGTCTTGGCTGAGGCTTTCCACGTTCGCATCGAGATGAAACAGATTGGCGCACGACAAGAGGCCGGTCGCATCGGCGGCATCGGTCCCTGCGGCCGAGAGCTCTGCTGTGCCACTTGGATGAAAAACTTCAACTCGGTCTCGACAGCGGCCGCCCGCTTCCAGGACATCTCTCCCAATCCGCAAAAACTGGCCGGCCAATGCGCCAAACTGAAATGCTGTCTCAACTATGAGGCCGACGTCTATGTGGAGGCTTCACGCAAGTTGCCGCCGCGCGACGCCACACTTGAAACGGCAGACGGCACCTGGTATTATTTCAAAGCTGACATCCTCGCCGGAATGGTAAGCTACTCCACAGACAAGCGCCTGGCTGCCAACATCACGACTATCACTGCTGCGCGTGCCCACGAGATTATCGCGCTCAACAAGGCGGGCGAAAAACCGCTTATGCTTGACGAAAACGCTCCCGAAAAGCCGGCCAAGCCCATCGACTTGGCCGAACAAGACGACCTTACGCGCTTTGATAAGGTGAAGCGTAAGAGGGGTGGCAATCGTAAAAACAAAAACCGCGACAAAGGACACAACGACAACGGCACCGGAGGCAGCAAACAGCGCAAGCCTTCGGGCGGCGACAAAGCCGAACGCAACAATCAGCCTCAGTCATGACGGGTTTTGCCAAGTCACTCACGGTCTTTGCTGTAGGGCTGGTTGTGGCCTTCGGGCTGGCGGCTTGCGATGAGCGAATGCCGGTCAGCACGTTCCGCTCGTTTCCCGAAACGGGCTGGGAGCGTACCGACACGGTCGTGGTGGCTTTGGACAGTCTCGCCACGCCGGGCCGCTATGTGGCGACGGTTCACGTGCGCTTGCAGGTGGCGCGACCCTATCCTTTCCAAGAATTGCTCTTGGCCGTGGAGCGTGACTTGACGCTATCGGAAGACTCCCTGCAAGCCCTGCGCGACACCACCGTCGACACGCTCTGCATCGTCACTGCCTCAGACCAAGGCGACTACGTGGGCCGTGGCGTCTCGGTGTTGGAATATGCCACCCAACCCATCGAGATGAACCTGCCGGCAGGCACAAGCGGCCGTTTCGTCGTGAGGCACCTTATGACACGCACCCCGCTCGAAGGCATAAGAGAAGTGGGGTTGACTCTCAGAAGAGAGTGAAAGCATACAGACGACACCAAGAGCCGCCCTCTTGACACCACAAAAGGAGGTCGGCACATAAACCAAGATATGTGATGACATATCAAGCGTTTATGTGCCGACCTCCTTATTTATGACTGACGTTGCAGCCGGTGGCGGCTTCCTTGTCAAGACTTTCGGCAACCTCTCACTGCCAGCACGGCCCATACAAACAGCAGCGCATGCACGAGGAGCGGACAAGCAATCGGCAAGACCAGCATGATGCAGGCCAACTGGGCATGGATGAAATGCAGGGTGCGACGCGGACTGACCGTCTCTTCGAGCAGATTGGAATAGATGGCGGCCAAAGCCTTGACAAATCCCAGCGACTCCAAAACGAGAACGAGTGAGCGGATGCTGAACGAGCGCTCCGAGCGCTGAAGGGTGGCGTAGCCTGAGGCGGAAAGGTTTTTGCGTGTCATAACAGTCGGTTTTTTAATGGTTTGATGCTGCAAAGTAACCGGCCGTTTGTGACACGTATTGTCACAAATTGAATTTTTCTGTTAAATCTTTAATGCGGTTGCGGATATAAGCCTCAAAGTCGGGACTGTCTGTAATCTCAATGTCGTCAAACAGGCCGATGACAAAGCGGCCGATGCCTTTATAGCTGCACACCTCGGTGGAAAAGAGATGGCGGCCGTCGTCGAGGAGAGTCAGAGAGGTTTCGGCGCCGGGATGCTCCTCGAGCAGGAGGCTTGTGGCCAAGGCACCGAGTTTCAACTTGACGGGAAAGAGCTGCTCGCCGGTGAAATGGAACAGGTCGCGATGAAACGGCGCGTGCTTGTCTTTATGCGACCAGAGCAGGTCAAGGATTTCCACGCTTTCAGCCCGCGCGATTTTGAATGTTTTGTTAATCCCCGTCGACACCTCATAGCAGCGCACTTCCGTGTTTTCGGCACAAAAGAGATAGGGCTCGACGATGCGGTCGCGCACGTCGCCGCTGTGGGGGCTGATGTAGTTCTTCAACACCACCATACACTCGGTCTCGATGGCCTGATGGAGCGTGGAGATGTTGTGGGCCAAGTGGTCGTCGACGCCGTAGGTAGAGAGCACGCCGACGTCGTAGAGCGACGAGAGCTTCTGCCGCAGATGGCGCACCTGAGGCGAGTTGTCGAGCACGGAGTTAAGCACTTGGTTGATGGTGATGGCCTCGTCGGTGGAGAAGTGAATGCGGTCGCTGATGTTTTGGAAAAACGGCGACTCGTGGTCGATGCTGTAGCGTGAGCCCTCTTTGCGCACGATGAAGCCCAGCTTTCGGAAACTCTCAAGGTAGCGGTAAATCGAGCGGCGATTGAGCCCGAGCCGCTCACTGATCTCGTCGACAGAGAGGCGGCGGTTTTGCACCAAAAGCAGCATCAGCCTGAGCTGACGGTCAAACTTGTCTAGTTCCATTTTTGTGTGTTGATTAAGGCTGGTGAGCACGGCGAGAAGAAGGCTTTGTTTCAAAATGCGTCGAAACGGTCTCCGTCGCTCGCTCCATAACTGGCCTGACGCTTTGCCGGCACTCACTGCCGGCCTCACGTTCATGCCTGAAACGATGCAAAAATAGCACGTTTGGCGTGCACGCGTGGCATCTGAATTGTCAATAAGGACTAAAAAGAACCGATATTTTAGAATTATTAAATTATAAATGCCTGCCGGCGACTGTTGTGACAGTCTCACACCTGTGGCCAAGGCTTATCATCACACCTCGGGCTATTGTTTGTTTTGCAGGGCCTTGTGTGACAAATTTTGGGGTTAATCTTCATAACTTCAGATTTATTGACACAAGGCGAGAATTTGGCAAAAAAATGCCAAGAAACGGTCTGGAAGAGCTTATGTGTTTTATAATCAGCAAGATAAAGCAGAAAACATAGGGAGGCCTTATGAGAAATGTGACAAAAATTGACTTAATATGTCGCGTGATAAGGAAGGCAGGCGCCTGTCCTTAGCCCAGTTTCTCCTGGAATAGGGACAGAAAATCCTGTCCTTATCCCCGTAAACGCCTGAAAATGAAAAAAGCAGCCCTCAGACGGACTGCCTCTCTTTTGTGCTACACCAAAGTTAGTCCCCAAAAGTCAAACGACCAAAAGACAATAAGCCGCGAAAGAAGGCAAAGCACATCGGGAAAAGTTAAAAAACGGCCTGAAGCGTCCATAAAAGACCTCGGCAATTTTCGGTCACATTCTGCTGTTCCGACATCGGCTACGGTCAAACGGCCATGCGCCGCCAACCTCCCTGCACAGGGACATTCTCGCGCCTCTGCGCCTTCACGAGACAACAGCAAAAGCAACGAGAAAACGCGAATGTAAGGTGGCGTTTTGTCAACGGCCGAAACGTTAAAGTGGTGATTATAAACACAAAAGGGTTGTCCGTGTGCAGAAAAATGACTACCTTTGCACCGTCTAACACACAAAGCGGCCTCAACTTGACACTATCATCCGCCCAAGCAAAAACGGAGTCAAGCCACGGCCGGCGGCCGGTCAACCGCGCCACAAGGCGATGTCAAGACTCCAACCCACATCGCCCAGACTTCTCGCCACTCCTATTTATATATAAGAGAAGTCGACAACCGCACCACGTGCGGCGGCCTTTGTCTCCAAACCCATTAAAATGACATTCAAAACCATCTTCATCACCCTCTTTACCGCACTTGTCTCGATGAGTTTTGTGCCCGCCTCGGCACAGACGCAGACAGGCATTGCCTCGTATTATGGCAATCAGTTTCATGGCCGTCGCACCAGCAGCGGCGAGATTTACCACCGCGACAGTCTCACTTGCGCTCACCGCACCCTGCCCTTCGGCACCCTGCTCAAAGTGCGCAACACGAAAAACGGCCGTGAGGTGGTGGTCAAAGTGACCGACAGAGGCCCCTTCCGCCGCGGAGGCATCGTAGACCTCTCTATGGCCGCAGCCAAAGAAATTGACATGGTCAGCTCGGGCATTGTGCGCGTGGAAGTGGAGCAGGTGAAAAGCAGCAATAGTTCAAAGGGTCACACTGCCCAAAGCAAGTTTGAACTGCCGCCCTTAAAATTCTACGACGTCACAACCGACGAGTACCACACGATGAGCGAATGGCTCAAACTGGGCGAAGACGGCAAGGGCAGCAAGTCGGTCGTTACGAAGCGCGACAAGGTTTCGTTCGTCTCAAAAGCCAAGGCCATGCAAAACAAATGGCGCCAACACACCGAGAAGGTGGCTGTCAACAAAAAATAAGTCCAATCCGGTCAAGCCACTTGGCCACCCGCATAACAAAAAGACCTGCGTCGGGAATGTTCCCACAGACGCAGGTCTCTTTTTTTGTGATTGATTTGCAGGCTCTCCAGGCTTAGCCCACGGCGCCCTCGAGCGAAACGCTCAGCAGTTTCTGTGCCTCGACGGCAAACTCCATGGGGAGCTTGTTGATGACCTCCTTGGCATAGCCGCCCACGATGAGGTCGACGGCGTCTTCCATAGGGATGCCACGCTGACGGCAATAAAACAGCTGGTCTTCTGAGATCTTCGACGTGGTGGCTTCGTGCTCGACGATGGCATCGGGATTGGCCACGTCGATATAGGGGAAGGTGTGAGCGCCACTGGTGGCACTGAGCAGCAGACTGTCGCACGAGGAATGGTTGCGGGCCCCCGCAGCCTTGGGCGCCACCTTGACCAGACCGCGATAGGAGTTCTGGCTACGGCCGGCCGAGATGCCTTTTGAAATGATAGTGGACTTGGTGTTTTTGCCTATGTGTATCATCTTCGTGCCGGTGTCGGCCTCTTGGTAATGATTGGTCACGGCCACACTGTAGAACTCAGCCCGCGACCCGTCGCCCATCAGCACGCACGAGGGATATTTCCAGGTGATGGCCGAGCCGGTCTCGACCTGCGTCCAAGAGAGTTTGGCGTCACGCCCACGCAGTTGGCCGCGCTTGGTCACGAGGTTGTAGACACCGCCACGCCCCTGCTCGTCGCCGGGATACCAGTTCTGTACGGTGGAATACTTCACCTCGGCCTCTTCGCCTACGACAATCTCGACGATGGCGGCGTGGAGCTGGTTTTCGTCGCGCATAGGAGCCGTGCAGCCTTCGAGATACGACACGTAGCCGCCATCGTCACACACGATGAGCGTACGCTCAAACTGGCCGGTGCCACGGGCGTTGATGCGGAAATAGGTGCTCAACTCCATGGGGCAGCGCACGCCTCGCGGGATGTAGACAAACGAACCGTCGGAAAAGACGGCGCTGTTGAGGGCCGCAAAGTAGTTGTCGGTGTGTGGCACCACGGTGCCGAGATACTTACGCACAAGCTCCGGGTTTTCTATCACAGCCTCACTGATGCTACAGAAGACAATGCCTTTCTCTTTGAGCTTGTCTTTGAACGTGGTCTTCACTGAGACGGAGTCCATCACGGCATCGACAGCCACGCCGGCCAGGGCCATGCGCTCGTGGAGGGGAATGCCGAGCTTGTCGAAAGTCTTCATGAGTTCGGGGTCAATTTCGCCCGACTCGTTGGTCTTTTTGCCCGTGGTGGGATCGGCGTAGTACGAGATGGCTTGGTAGTCAATCTCGGGCAGGTTGACGTGGCCCCATTTGGGCTGTTCGAGCGTCAGCCAATGCCGATAGGCTTTCAGACGAAACTCCAAGAGCCATTCGGGCTCGTTTTTCTTGGCCGAAATGTGGCGGATGACATCTTCGTTGAGGCCTTGGCCGATGATTTCGGTCTCTACGTCGGTGGTGAAGCCGTATTCGTATTTCTTGTCGGCTACTTCCCGCACCAGCTTGTTCTTTTCTTCTTCGGGCGCGGCGGTAGCATTGATTTCACTTGACATAAGGCAGAAGCACTTTTATTTATGGGAGAAGTTCACATAAATGGTGTCTTGATTGGCAGACACCGGGACGGTCACGTTGAGACTGTCGAGAGAGGCACCGGCTTTTTCGCCCACAAACGGCAGGACGTCGCAGACCGGCTGATAGAGGTGGGACGATGCCGTGCGGTCGGGGTTCATGATGTCGAGCTGCGTCATCATATTGAAGGCAAAGCTTAGGAGCAAGACGAACTTGACCACACTGGCCACGGCGCCCAGCAGGCTGTTGGGCAGGCCGAGCTTGATGGCCTTCAACAGATGGGTGAAACGCCCGGCCACAAAGTCGAGCAGCAGCGGGATAAAGATGCACAAGATGAAAAAGGCGATGACGCTCAGCACCATATTCACCTCACTGCCTTTGACGGCCAGAAAATCGTCGCCAAGCCAATAGGCCACGCCGGCCAATACCAGACCGATGATGACACCCAGCGTGCCCAACACTTCGCGTATCAGCCCCGAGCGCCAGCCATTGAACAAGGCCCAGAGCAAAAGCACGATGACAAATAAGTCTATAAACATAATATGGGAAGTCTATGGATTTTTTAACTGCACCTATTGAAAACGGGCGGCGGGTGTTTGTAGTGCCCCTCCGCCCGCTTCTGGTTGTGTCTGTATGGTTGAGACTGTGGCTTAAGACAGTTTCTGCTTCACCTCAATCTCTTGGTAAGTCTCGATGATGTCGCCCTCTTTGATGTCGTTGCAGTTGGTGAGAGAGATACCACACTCGAAGTTGGTCGTAACCTCCTTGACGTCGTCTTTGAAACGCTTCAAGGCATTGATGTCGCCCGTGAAGATGACGATGCCGTCGCGGATAAGACGGGCCTTGTCGGTGCGCTTCACCTTGCCGTCTATGACGTAAGCACCGGCCACATAGCCCACCTTGGAGATGTGGTAGACCTGACGCACTTCGATAGTGGCAGTGACTTCTTCCTTAATGACCGGCTCGAGCATGCCTTCCATGGCTTCTTTCACCTCTTCGATGGCATCATAGATGACGCTGTAGAGACGGATGTCGACGCCTTCGCGCTCGGCCAGCTTGCGTGCAGCCTGGCTCGGACGCACCTGGAAGCCCACGATGACGGCTTGCGAGGCAGCGGCAAGGGTGACGTCGTTTTCTGAAATCTGACCCACGCCTTTGTGGATGACGTTGACGGCGATGGTTTCGGTAGACAGCTTGATGAAAGAGTCAGACAGAGCTTCCACGGAGCCGTCTACGTCGCCCTTGACGATGATGTTCATCTCTTGGAACGAGCCGAGCTTGATGCGGCGACCCACCTCGTCGAGCGTCAGCATCTTGTGGGTACGGAGGTCTTGCTCACGCTGCAGCTGTTCGCGTTTGCCGGCGATTTCGCGTGCTTCCTGTTCGGTGTCCATCACGTGGAACTGGTCGCCGGCCTGCGGCGCACCGTTGAAGCCGAGTAACGTAGCGGCCTGTGAGGGGCCGACTTCCTGGATGCGGCCGCCGCGCTCGTTGAAGAGCGCCTTGATGCGGCCGAAGTTGGTGCCGGCCAGCACGACGTCGCCTTGGCGCAACGTACCGTTGGATACCAACACGGTGGCCACATAGCCACGGCCCTTGTCGAGTGAAGACTCGATAATCGTACCAGTGGCTTTGCGGTTTGGATTGGCCTTAAGTTCGAGCATATCGGCTTCGAGCAGCACTTTTTCGAGCAACTCTTTGACGCCGATGCCCTTCTTGGCAGAGATATCCTGACTCTGATATTTACCGCCCCAATCCTCCACGAGGAAATTCATGGCGGCCAAGCCCTCCTTAATCTTATCGGGGTTGGCGTGGGGCTTGTCAATCTTGTTGATGGCAAAGACAATGGGCACATTGGCAGCCACGGCGTGGTTGATGGCCTCTTTGGTCTGCGGCATAATATCGTCGTCGGCCGCGATGATGATAATGGCGATGTCGGTGACTTGGGCACCACGTGCACGCATTGCCGTGAAGGCTTCGTGGCCCGGCGTGTCGAGGAAGGTGATGTGGCGGCCACTTTCGAGCGTCACGTTGTAAGCACCGATGTGCTGGGTGATGCCGCCGGCCTCGCCGGCAATGACGTTGGCCTTGCGGATATAGTCGAGCAACGAAGTCTTACCGTGGTCGACGTGGCCCATAACGGTGACAATCGGGGCACGCGGTTCGAGGTTTTCCTCGCTATCCTCCTCTTCGGCGATAGCCTCCTGGACGTCGGCACTGACGAATTCCGTCTTATAGCCAAACTCTTCGGCCACGAGTTCAATAGTTTCAGCATCGAGGCGCTGGTTGATAGACACCATGATGCCTATGCTCATACAGGTGCCGATGACTTTCGTCACGGGTATGTCCATCATCGTGGCCAGTTCGTTGGCAGTCACGAATTCGGTCAATTTGATGACTTTGCTCTCGGCCTTTGCTTCGAGGCGCTCTTCCTCTTGCTGTGCGCGCACCTGCTCACGTTTCTCTTTGCGGTATTTGGCTCCCTTCGAGCCCTTCTGCTTGGTGGTGAGACGAGCCAGTGTCTCCTTTACCTGCTTAGCCACATCCTCTTCGCTGACTTCGGCCTTGATGACGGGCTGCGGTTTGCCTTTTTGCTTCTTATTGCGGTTTTTGCCTGCGGCATTATTCTGCGCCGGTTGTGGGCTGCCGGGAGTGGCCGGTTTGCGCTGTGCGCCTGCGGCTTCTTTTGCGGCAGCGTTGATGTCGACGCGTTCTTTGCCGATGCGGGCACGTTTTTTGCGCTCGCCGGTGGCTTGTCCTTGTTTGTTTTTCTCTTCGCGCTCTTTGCGTCTTTCTTCTTTGGTTTTCTTCTTGGGACGCGTGGTCTGGTTGAGCGCCGAGAGGTCGATGGTACCCAGCACCTTGGGGCCGGTAATCTCGCCCTGGGGTTTCAGCTTAAAGATGCCGTCGGTCTCTTCGCCGATGGCCTTGGCCCGTTCTTCGACAGAAGGTTTCTCGGCTTTGGGCTGAGGCTCGGCCGGGGCGGTCTGTTCTTCTGCAGCCGGTGTTTCGGCCTTAGGCTCAGCCGGAGTTTCGACGGGCTCGGCGGCGGGAGCAGGCGTTTTAGCCTCTACCGGTTCGGTTTCGGCTTTGGGTTGGTCGCCGGCAATGTTGATGGACCCTACGACCTTGATTTTCGGTTTGCGCTCGTCGGGTATTTCGGTCTTGATTTCTTCGACGACCTGGCGGGCGCTTTGCTTTTTCGCCTCTTTTTGTTCTTTTCCTTTTTGTCGGCTTTGAATCATTTGGGCGGCCTCGTCGCGCAGTTCTTTATCTGCGCCGAATTCCTTCCGCAGCAATTCGTATTGATCCTCAGAAATCTTTTCACTGGGCACGGGCCTGACCTCGTATCCCTTTGATGCAAGAACATCGACGACGGTTTGCAGTCCGACGTTAAATTCTTTAATGACTTTGTTTATTCTTATGCTCATATTTTTATTGATGATGTGGATGAATGTGAGAAGAGGGCGCTTTGTGGGCCTTACCCTCTTCGTTTTCAGGTTCGCGCGAGGTAATCCTCCGGGGTTGTCATTGGGTTTGTCGCCGCGGGGACATTCAGAGGGTGTCACCGCGCGGTTTCCACACCATTAGCTTTGGGTCGTGTCGTCGTCTTCAAACTCGGCCTTCAATACACGCAGCAGTTCGTCGACGGTGTCTTCTTCGAGGTCTGCCTTTTCGATGAGCAGTTCGCGTGGGGCGTTGAGCACCTCTTTGGCTGTGGTGAAGCCGATGGCCTTGATGGCGTCGATGACCCACTGGTCCACTTCGTCGGCAAACTCTTCGAGATAGATGTCGTCGGTTTGTTCGCTCTCTTCGGTTTCGCGGTAGACGTCGATGGTGTATCCCGTGAGCATGGAGGCCAGTTTGATGTTGGTGCCGCCTTTACCGATGGCCAGCGACACTTGGTCGGGGCGGAGGTAGACTTCGGCTTTGTGGTCTTCTTCGTTGAGGTTGATGCTCAGTATCTGTGCGGGACTGAGTGCGCGCTGTATGAAGAACTTGATGTTTGAGGTATAGTTGATGACGTCGATGTTTTCGTTGTTGAGTTCGCGTACGATGCCGTGGATGCGTGCGCCTTTCACGCCGACGCAGGCGCCGATGGCGTCGATGCGGTCGTCATAGCTTTCGACGGCAATCTTGGCGCGTTCGCCCGGGATGCGTGCCACGCGTTGCAGGGTGATGAGTCCGTCGGCTATCTCGGGGATCTCTTGCTCGAGCAAACGACGCAAGAATTCGGGAGAAGTACGCGACACATAGATTTTAGGGTTGCCGTTGGTGTTGTCAACGCGATCGATGACGGCTCTCACGGCATCACCTTTATGGAAGAAGTCGCGCGGTATTTGCTGGCTTTTGGGCAGCAGCAGTTCGTTATGCTCTTCGTCCATGAGGAGTGTTTCGTTTTTCCAGGTCTGATAGACTTCGCCGGTGATGAGTTCACCCACGCGGTCTTTGAACTTGTTGTAGAGCGAGTCGTGCTCAAGTTCGAGGATCTTGCTGGCCAACGTTTGTCTCAGGGTGAGGATGGCGCGGCGTCCGAACTTGGCAAAATCGATGGTTTCGCTCACCTCTTCGCCCTCTTCATAGTCCTCGTCGATTTCGCGGGCTTCGCTGAGCGATATCTGCTTGTTGGGGTCTTCCACGCAGCCGTCGGCCACGACTTCGCGGTTGCGGTAGATTTCGAAGTCGCCTTTGTCGGGGTTGACGATGACGTCGAAATTTTCGTCGGAGCCGAAGATTTTGGCAATCACGTTGCGGAAGCTTTCTTCCAGCACGCCGACCATGGTGGTGCGGTCGATGTTTTTGGTCTCTTTAAATTCAGAGAAAGTGTCAATGAGACTGATGGTCTCTGTCTTTTTCTTTGCCATATATATGATTGTATTGTTTGCTTGGGATGGTCTTGGGGCCGTTGGTGCGGCGTGGCGGCCGGGCTGTCGCCTATCTGTTTACTTGAAGTCTATCAAGTATTTGGTGTGTTTCACCTCACTGAACGCCAGGCGATAGTCGCGGTCTACGAGTTCGGGGCGTTTTTTGCCTTCGAGCCGCACCTTTTCGGTGACGGTCAGGCCGAAACCCTCTTCGTCGGCCTCGCCGAGCACGCCAACCAGTTTCTTGCCGTCGGCTTTGAGCACTTCGACGCGGTCGCCCTGATGTATCTGATACTGGCGCAACACTTTAAAGGGCTGGCCAATGCCTGCGCTGCCCACTTCGAGTTCGAAGTCTTCGCGCTCGCGGTCGAGGCCGCTCTCGATAAAGCGGCTCAACTCCACGCAGTCTTCAATCCAGACACCGTCTTTGTGGTCAATTTCCACCACGATGCGGTCGTCGGCCGAGATGGTCAAATCTGTCAGAAAATAGTCTTTTCCTGAAAGCCACTCTTCGACGAGGGCTTTCACTACACCTACTTCAATCATGCGATGTGTTGTGATAAATCTGATTAAAAAGAAGTGAGGAACTCTTGCAAGCCCCTCACTCTATTCGCCTGCAAAGATACTAATTTCTCTTATATATATAATTATGGTGTGGATTTTTTTCGTGAGTTTTTCTCTTTGCTCTCTTTCAAGCGCTTTTTGGCTGCATCGGGCACGGCGGTCTGCCGTCGGTCGAGCAGGCACTCGGCGGTCTGGAGCATGGTGTAGCAATAGTTTTTGAGGCTGTCGAAGGCCGGGGCGGGCCGGGTTATGGTCATGCGGCCGTCGGCGGCGATGTTGTAGTAGTATTCCAGTCCGATTTCGTCGTCGTATATGAAGAGGTGACGGCTGTCGCGTGCGGCGAGTATGTTGTCGGCCGAGTAGAACGTGGCCGGTCGCGTCTCGCGCAGAAGGTCAATGCCGAGGTCGTTTTGCACATAGGGCACGCGCAGCAGTCCGAGCACCGTCGGGGCCACGTCGACCTGGCTGGCCATGCCGCTGACCTCACGGGGGGCGATGCCTTTGCCGTAGATGATGAGCGGGATGTGGTTGTAGGCCTCGGGGAGGGCGCAGTCGGCCGGCCCGACGGTCTTGCCGTGGTCGCCGAGGAAGACAAAGATGGTGTTGTCGGCCCAAGGCTCACGGCTCACCTCGTCCATAAACCGTCCGATGCAGTGGTCGGCATATTCGACAATGGAAAACTCCGGAGCACCGTGTTTGGCTTTGAAGCCCTCGGGCAGGCAATAGGGCGGGTGGTTGCTCACGGTGAGCAGGGTGGCCATGAAGGGCCGTCCGGTCTTGGCCTGCTCGCGCAACACGCTGACGGCCTTGCTGAAGAGGCAACTGTCCGACACACCGAAGTTGTTGACCACGTCGCTCTTGGGGAAGTCGCGCTCGGAGACTATCCAGTCGAAGCCGCCGCTACGGAGGGCCTGCTCCATGTTGTCGTATTCGGGGTCGTGGGGCATGAAAAAGAAGGTGGCATAACCGTGTTCTTTGAGCACCTGCGGCAGACCGTTGTAGCGCAGATGGGCTCTCTCTTTGAAGGCGTTGCGCTTGAGGATGGAGGGATAGGAGAAGAGCGTGGCGTAGAGCCCGTGGTTGGTGTGGTTGCCCGACGAGTAGCAGTTGGGGAAGGTGAGCGACTTTTGCCAAAGGCTGTCGAGCGATGGCGTCAGG
The DNA here is from genome assembly GCA_004557035.1 of Bacteroidales bacterium. Classification (GTDB taxonomy): domain Bacteria; phylum Bacteroidota; class Bacteroidia; order Bacteroidales; family Bacteroidaceae; genus Alloprevotella. Next base: position 15,385 of record SFFB01000018.1, read on the forward strand.
CCGCTGCGCTCGCCGAAGCGCCCCATCAGCTTGGCCGACATAGACTCCATCAAGACCACCACGACATTGCGGCGGTCCATCGTGTCGGTCGGGCAGATTTCGCGGGCAATGGGCGACACGTCGGCCAGGCCCTGCCGTCCGAGCAGGGTTTGCGCCTGTCCCACGGCCGTGGTCTCGTCCATCAGGCAGAGGTGGGTCTTGTCGGCTTTCAGGTCGTCGATGCACGAGGCGGCGAGGGCATACATCGGGTTGAGACCCATGTTGTTGTAGACGGGACTGGGGGTGAAGAAGGCGTCTTTTACGCGCAGGTTGGTGCCCCACGCGCCGCCATAGGCGCCCAAGAGGCAGAAGGCCGTGGCTCCGGCGGTCCACCAGCCGGCTTGTCGCCGCTCGGCAGCCGCCACTCCGGGCTCGTCGGCCTCAGAGAGCCGATGGGCCAAGCGGCGGGAGCATTTCACCAAAACCACCCAGAAGACCGTGGCCGCCACAAAAAAGCTGAAGATGTAGAAATAATAAGACGTCTCTCCAAACAGCATGCCGGCCGACATAGCGCCATATTCCGCCCAATTCCAGATGGAGGAGTTGAGCGACTTGGTGAAGTAGCTGAAATAGGGGATGTTGGAAGCCTCGGCCATAAAGACCAAGACATAAACCACGCCAAACCACCAGACCAAGAACTTGACGAGTCGCCGCGTGAGCCGACCGCGCCACGCCGCCACGAGGGCCACGAGCAGCGGCAGAGTGAGCACATAGCAGGCCATGGCGTTGTCAAACCAAAGGCCGCGCAAGAGCGCACCGGCCACATAGTCGCCACGGCCTGTCATTTCGGGCGTGAGCGCCGCACTGGCCGCACTGAAAAACAGCAGCCGGAAGGCCGTCATCAAGGCCAACGCCGTGAGGTGGACGGAGAGAAAAAAGAGCAGTAAACTTTTGATTTTTTTCATACGGGATAGACAATGCCGCCCAAACCTGCCCGCAGGTGGACGGTGGTTCAAAAGTAGTAAATTTTTACGAACAAGGCATAATTAAACCCAAAAAGATGCGCTTATGTCCCTTTGGCGAAGAGGTGAAAGCCTGTCGGGGCTTCCGTCATGGCAACGGCGAATGTTCAAAACGGTGGCACGGCGTGACAAATACCACAAGATTTAACACAAGTCCCACGCCAAACAGACCCAAAGGCACACGGGAAAATGCCCAATAGGGCCGGAACGCGCCTGAAAGCCACCTCGGCCGCCCGGTCATAAGGCCGGAAATGGCTGCCATAAGGACAGAAAAAAACAGTCATAAGGCCCGTAAGCGCCTGAAACACAGAGAAGAGAGGGCCGCGTCGGGCTCTCTCTTCTCTGCTACCCCAAAGATAACACCAAACGCCGAAAAACAAAAAGACAACACTACGCGGGCCGCCGGGCAAGGCACCAAAACTTTTCTGACATTATTTCTTGAAATCTGTTATACGTTATTCAAGAAATGCTTAACTTCGCAGGCACATCAAGCCATAAAGACGATGACACCAATCCCCAAGAACACTCACGGCGGGCGGCGTGAAGGCGCCGGCAGGCCCAAGGGGCAGAGCCGCTTGTTTGCCTTCAGGGCCGACGCCGACATGGCCCGTTACATTGACGGCCGGGCCAATAAGACGCGGTTTATCACCGACTGCATCTCACGCGCCATGGCCGAAGACGTACAGGCCGCTTCCGGCAGTCCCGAATGGCTGGACGGCATGATTGGCGCCGACCGGCTGCAGCCTTTGCGCCTGCCTTTTTTCGACGTCAAGGTGGCCGCCGGCTTCCCCGTGCCGCTCGATGGCGACGAGCAGGCACGCGAGATGGACGTGTGGCGCATGCTTTGCCCCCATCCCGAAGCCTCCTACCTCATCCGCGTACGCGGCGAGTCGATGATAGAGGCCGGCATTGCCTCGGGCGACATCCTGATTGTGGACAAAAGCAACCGCGAACCGCTGGACAACCAGGTGGCCCTGTGCGAACTCAACGGCGAATACACCGTCAAGTATGTGGCCCGGCGCGAAGGCCGTCTGTGTCTTGTGCCGGCCAACAAAGACTATCCCGTGATAGAGGTCAACGCCGGCGACGACTTCAGCGTGTGGGGCGTGGTCACTTACATCATTCACAAACCCCAAGGGCCGTGTTCGCGTTAGTTGATTGCAACAGTTTTTTCTGCTCGGTCGAGCGGGTTTTTCACCCCGGCCTGCGCGGTGTGCCCGTCTGTGTGTTGTCCAACAACGACGGCTGCATCGTGGCGCTCACTCCCGAGGCCAAGGCGCTGGGACTCAGGCGCGGCGATCCGCTGTTTAAGGTGCGCGATGTCGTGGCTCGTGGCGGTGTGCGCGTGTTTTCGGGCAATTTGATGCTCTATGCCGCCATGTCGCGCCGCATCAACCGCATTTTGCGTCGCCACATTCACTATGTCGAGACCTATAGCATCGACGAGTGTTTTTGTAATCTGCAAGGCTACGAGCGTTTGTGTGAGGCCAAGCCAAATGGCGGCTCTGGCGAAGCGGCGTCCGGCCTCGAGGGGTTCATACGCGACATCGTCGGCGAGATAGACCGCAGCACGGGCATACCGGTGAGCGTGGGCATCGCGCCGACCAAGACGCTTGCCAAAATGGGCAGCAAGTTTGCCAAGCAATACAAGGGCTATCGCGCCGTTTGCCTCATCGACACCGACGAGAAACGACGCAAGGCGCTCGCTCTCTTTCCCCTGGCCGACGTGTGGGGCATTGGCCGAAACACCTTGCGCGACCTGCTGGCCTACGGAGTGAACACGCCGCTCGACTTGGCCGAGAAGTCAGAAGCCTGGGTGCGCAGCCGTTTCAGTCTGCCCGTGGTGCGCACGTGGATGGAACTGCGCGGCACGCCCTGCATCGACACGGCCGAGCCCCTTGTGGCCGGCACCATCACCACCAGCCGCAGTTTTGGCCACGCGGTGACCGACCTGGGCAACCTGCGCGAAGCCGTGGCCCATTTCACGGCCGCGTGTGCCAACAAGTTACGCGCTCGGAGTGCCTTGGCCGGCACGATTTCGGTGTTTGTGGCCAACAGCCCCTTCGACCAAAGAGCACCGTGGTATGGTGGGAGTTCCACGCGCCCGCTGTTTGTGCCCACCGCCGATACGCTCGAACTCACACGGACGGCACTCGACATCCTCACCGAGATATACCGGCCGGGCATACAATACAAAAAAGCCGGCGTGATTTTGAGTCACATCGTGCCGGCAGCCCCTTTGCAACTCCGGCTCTTCGACCCCGTCGACGGCCGCAGCCATCGCCGCCGGCTGATGCAGGTGGTGGACGGGCTCAACCACCGTTTTGGCTTGAAGCGCGTGCACCTGGCCGTCGAGGGCGACAAGGAGAGCCCGTGGCACGTCAAATGCGCGCACAGCACGCCCGATTATCTTACCGACATCGACCAACTCCTGACGGTGAGGATTTAGGAGAGTGAGGTTTGGGCAAGGCGGCGCTGCAAGCCCTGAAAGGGCGCGACATAATAGCCCAGGTCGTTAGGCCTGGGGCTGGAATGATTACTCTAATTCCCGGCCTGCAAGGTCGGCACATCACGGGAATGTATATTTGGAATAACATATTGAAGATTAGACGCTTGATGTGCCGACCTTACAGGCCGGAGTCATAGCGTATATCGTATACCCAGGCCTGACGACCTAGGCTATTATGTTACGCCCTTTCAGGGCTTGCAAGTTAGGCCGCCAATAAAAACAAGTTTTTTATTTTGCCCACCACTCACCTTGCACTAACTTTGCACAACCAAGCACACGGACAATATGATAGAAATCAAGAACATCCATAAATCGTTTGGCACGCTGGAGGTGCTGCGCGGCATCGACCTCGACATACACAAGGGGGAGGTGGTGAGCATCGTGGGACCAAGCGGAGCCGGCAAAACCACACTGCTGCAAATCATGGGCACACTCGACCGGCCCGACGAAGGCTCCGTCTGCATAGGCGGCACTAACGTGCTGGAACTCAAACGCGCGGCACTCGCCCACTTCAGAGGCGAACACATCGGCTTCGTGTTTCAGTTTCACCAACTATTGCCCGAATTTACAGCCATCGAAAACATCACTATTCCGGCACTCATCGCCGGACGACACGGGCGGGAGACGACCCGACGGGCCAAAGAACTGCTCGACTTCATGGGACTGGCCGACCGCGCCGACCACAAACCGGCACAACTCTCGGGCGGCGAAAAACAACGCGTTGCCGTGGCTCGCGCACTGATGAACCAGCCCGACGTCATCCTGGCAGACGAACCGTCGGGTAGCCTCGACAGCCACAACAAGGCCGAACTGCACCAACTCTTCTTCGACCTCAGAGACAAAATGGGGCAGACCTTCGTCATCGTCACACACGACGAAGAACTGGCACGACTCACCGACCGGACCATACACTTGGCCGACGGACGCATTGAAGGACTCACCGAGAAAACCGAAACAGACCCATCCACACCAAACGCATAACCTTTCACACTGACTATGATAAAATTAGGCGACTGGAACCGTCTCTCTATCACGCGCTTCACCGACCACGGCGCCTACCTCGACGGCGGCGAACAGGGTGAAATCCTGATGCCAAAAGCCTTCGTGCGTCGAGAAATGAAACCCGGCGACACCGTGCGGGTCTTCGTCTACCACGACCAAAGTAGCCGGCTCGTGGCCACGATGGAACACCCACTGGCCCGGGTGGGCGACTTCGCCAGCCTGCGTGTGGCTTGGACCAACCGCTATGGCGCCTTTATGGACTGGGGACTGATGAAAGACCTCTTTGTGCCCTTCAGAGAACAAAAACGGCCGCTGCGACAAGGCGACCGCGCACTCGTCTATGTCTATATCGACCAACAGAGCGGACGCATTGTGGGCACCACCAAAATAGAGAAACACCTCAACCCCGTGCCGGAAGGCGAATATAAGCGGGGCGACGAAGTGGAACTGCTCGTGATGAAAACCACACCGCTGGGGCTCAAAGTCATCGTGGACAATCTCTACGAAGGTCTCATCTATGCCAACAGCGTGTTTGGTGCCATGCCGCGCATCGGCGACACGCTCAGAGGTGTGGTGAGCGGCGTGAGACCCGACGGCAAAATAGACATCAGCCCCGACCGCCTCGGCGTGGACCGCTTCAGAGACTTTGCCGACATCCTGCTCGACGAGTTGAAGGCCGCCGGCGGCAGCCTGCCCTTTGCCGACCACAGCACGCCCGAAGAAATCGCCGAGCGGTTCAACGTGAGCAAAAAGACCTTCAAACGAGCCATAGGTACGCTCTACAAGGCCAAACTCATCAAACTTTTTGACCGAAAAATTGTCTTGGTTCGCTGAGAAAAGCGCCACTTCTATAGAAAAACACCCGTACGCACGCACTGGGGCGCTTGCAAGTTTCAAATCTTCTCTCTACTTTTGCATCAGACAAACAGAGCAAATCTCAACTTAGCGCATAGTTTTTTCATCTCTATATAAGTTCTGTGAAGCAACCCTTCGTCGTGACGACGCGGGGTTGCATTTTTTTGTGCCGGCGTGATTGACGTGACTCAGACCGTCCAGTCACAGCAACGTGATGAACGACAATCTTTTATAGAGGCGTGACTGTGTGATTGGAGAAAAGGTGCAAACTCACGTTAAGGCGTGCGCACGCGTATGCGCATGAACCGCAGCCTTATGACGGCCACCTTGTTTGGACCGAGAGCAAAAAATTTGTAACTTCGCCTCAACACCCATCCAACCTATCATTGTTATCACTCTATGCTCCGTTTTCCCTCCATATTATATTATTGTGTTTGCGCCCTTGCTCTATGTCTGCTGTCGGCCTGCGGCAGCGAGCCTGAGCGGCACAAAGTCGGCGTGTCGCAATGTCTTGGCGACAAATGGCACGAAAAAATGAACACCGAGATGCAGCGCGAAGCAGCGTTTGTGGGCACCATCGACCTCCACATCCGCCGCGCGGGTGGCAACAGTCGGCAGCAATGTCTGGACATCGACAGTTTCATCTCCGAAGGCGTGGACCTGCTCATAGTGTCGCCCAACGAGATGCATGGCGTGACTGCCGCCATTGAGCGAGCCCGACAGGCCAACATCCCCGTCATCATCGTAGACCGAAAGATAGACCGCGATCTGGGCTACGTCTTCATCGGCATGGACAATTACAAAGCCGGTTTGATGGCCGGAGAATATGCCGCGGCAGAGTTGAAAGGGAAAGGAACGGTGGTGGAAATCACCGGCTTGAGCAATAGTTCGCCGGCCATCAACCGCCACAGGGGCTTTGCCGAGGCTCTGGCCAACCATCCAGACATCACCTGCTCCGCCATCATCGACGGCGCATGGAACGGAGAGGTGGCAGCCCGCCGTCTCGACTCGCTTATGGCCCAAGGGCTGCGTCCTGACCTTGTGTTTGCCCACAATGACCGCATGGCCGGTGATGCCGCCGAGGTGGCAGGTAAATATGGCGCCAAGACGTTCTTCATTGGTGTAGATGCCCTGCCGGGCAAGGGCTTTGGCGTAGATAAGGTCAAGAACGGTCGGCTCAAAGCCACCATCATCAATCCCACTGGTGGCGACCGCATCATTCGCGTGGCCGACAGCCTGCTCTCGGGGCTGAATGTGAGCAAGAATACCCTGCTGGAGTCCACGCTCATCGACCAAGACAATGTGCAACTTGTGGAAGACCAGCAGTTGCAAATGGCACAAGAAGAGAGCAAGATTGTGCAACTTGGTGAGCGGATAAACGCCTTCGACAAGCGCTATTCCCACCAACGCATCTATCTCTATGTCTGCATCCTTGCTTTTGTTCTGCTTGGCGTGATGTTTATATTCTTCCTCAGAGCCTACAGGGCCGGACTGCGCAACAACGCACGGCTCGTGCTCCAAGCCCGCCGACTGGAGCAGCAGCGCAACCAGTTGGCTCTACTCACCAAAGACACGGACAACACCGACGATGCCTTCAGTGTGCATTTGCGGGAAGTGGTAGACGAGGGACTGAGCGACCCGGACTTTGGTGTGGAAGAAATGGCCGCCAAGATGAATATGGCGCGAAGCCAACTGTTCAGAAAAATCAAAGCCGCCTACGGTTATACGCCAGCGGAGTTTCTGCGTGCTGCCCGTTTGAAGCGCGGTGCAGAAATGCTCTCACACTCCAAAATGACCGTGGCCGAAGTGGCCTTTGCCGTAGGTTTCTCTTCGCCGGCCTATTTCTCCAAATGCTACCGCGCCTATTTCGGACAAAACCCTCGCTCGGTGAGCAAAGAAGAGAATAAGGCAGAAGGCGAGGAATGATTGGGGAATCGTTTGACTGAATGTATTTTATTTGCCACACTCTCACTTGCACTAACTCTCGCCTTCGCAGAAGTTAGGCTGCGCTCGGCAAAGTCCAATAAAAACGAGTTTCTTGGCCTTTGCTCTCACTTGCACTAACTTTCGCCTTCGCAGAAGTTAGGCTGCGCTCGGCAAAGTCCAATAAAAAACGACTTTTTGGGCCTTTGCTCTCACTTGCACTAACTTTCGCTTCGCAGGTAGTCTTGGCGGTTTATCAGCTAACAAATTATTGATTGAACATGAACAAAAAAAAGAATATGCACAAGCTCAACCCAGAATACGAAAAGATGCTCAGCGGCGAGGTGTATAGAGCGAACGACGAGGGGTTGCTGAAAGAACTGAACGCATGCAAAGATCGCTGCTGGGAATACAACCAAATACGCCCCACGCTCATCAAGGAACGCAACGAAAAGCTGCACGAGATACTTGGCCGCTGCGATGAAGATACGTTCATCAACCAGCCATTCTTCTGCGACTACGGCAAACACATCCGGGTGGGCAAGCGTTTTTTTGCCAACTTCAACTGGACGGTACTTGATGAAGCCATGGTGACCATTGGCGACGACTGCTTCATCGGGCCTAACGTCAGCATCTATACGGCGTGTCACTCCACAGACCCTGTGGAACGGAATACCAGGAAAGAGTGGGCGCGTCCTGTAACAATAGGCAACAACTGCTGGATAGGCGGAAGTGTATCTATCCTGCCTGGCGTATCCATCGGAGATAACGTAACCATTGGAGCTGGTAGCGTGGTTGTGAAAGATATACCATCTGGCAGCGTGGCGGTTGGTAATCCGGCAAAGATAATAAAGAGAATATGAGAAAAGTCTATGACAATAGATACAACCAACATGTGCTCACATCTTCAGAATAAGCTGTTTGAACCGGAAGGCGTGTATCATCCCATATGGCAAGCCGTGCAGGGCGATGAGACCCTGACGGCTGTGGTGCGGGAATGTCAACCGACGACAAGGCGAGAGCAGAAGACAAACCATACTTGGATTATGCCGAGCCGCGGAGAAGGAAGACGAAGTCAATAAAAACAGGTTTTTCTTGCCATTCCGCTCGCCTTGCACTAACTTTGCAGGCTCATACAACTGCCTATTTTTCACCCCAAATATCTTCAACTAAACAATACTTCTAAGTAAATTATGGTAGTTTACATCGTACTTGCTTTTATCGTGGGCTATCTGTGTATAGCCCTTGAGAGCGTACTGAAAGTCAACAAAGCTGCGCCGGCTCTGCTGATGTGCGTGGCCTGCTGGGTGCTTTATATGATAGACCCGGCCCCGTTCGTCGCAATGACACATGCCGGCGCTTGGGCAGAGTTTACTCGAGAGTTTCAAGGCACGGGCAGTGCCGTGTCGGCCTTTGTGAGCGAGCATATCTTGCTCTCACACCTGGGCGACACGTGTGAAATCTTGTTCTTCCTGATGGGGGCTATGACCATCGTGGAAATCATCGATGCCAACGGCGGATTTAACTTTGTGCGCGACTCTCTGCAAACCACCAGCAAACGCAAACTGCTCTGGCGCATTACGTTCATGACGTTTTTCCTTTCGGCCGTGCTCGACAACCTCACCACCAGCATCGTGATGATCATGGTGTTGCGCAAGCTCGTGAGCGACAACCGCGACCGTATGCTCTACGCCAGCCTCATCATCATCGCCGCCAACGCCGGTGGCGCTTTTTCGCCCATAGGCGACGTGACCACCATTATGCTTTGGATTAAAGGCAACATCACCACTGTGGGCGTCATCAAAGAGGTGCTTATCCCCTCTATTATGGCAGCTGCTGTGCCGGCCTTGATTTTGCAGTTCCATCTCAAAGGCCAATTGCCCCCAGCCGAACATGCCACTGAGGGCGACGCTCTGCACTTTTCGGCCGTTGAGCGCAAGGTGGTGTTTTGGGTAGGCGTGGGCGGATTGATCTTTGTGCCCATCTTCCGTTTCCTCACTGGCCTGCCGCCGTTTATGGGCATCTTGCTCGTGCTTGGTCTGCTCTGGACCGTCACCGAGGTGTTTTACCGGTCTAAAGGTCACATCGAGGAACCTATGCAGCAACGCGTCACCGAACTGTTGCGCCGCATCGATATGAGCACCATCCTGTTCTTCCTCGGTATCTTGATGGCCGTGGCCGTGCTGGCCGAAACCGGCGTGCTCTCCGGCTTTGGCGTCTGGCTCAACGACTCCACCGGCGGCAATCACTATATGGTGACCGGCGTCATCGGCGTGGTGTCGAGCATCGTGGACAACGTGCCCCTTGTGGCCGGTTGTATGGGTATGTATCCCATCGGCGCAGACGACTTTGCCGTTGACGGCATTTTCTGGCAACTCTTGGCCTACTGTGCCGGTGTGGGTGGTTCGATGCTCATCATCGGTTCGGCCGCCGGCGTCATCGTCATGGGATTGGAAAAGATCTCATTTGGCTGGTATCTGCGTCACATCACGTGGATCGCTTTCGCCGGCTATCTTGCCGGTATGGGCACCTACTGGCTGGAAAAAGCCTGCGGGTTGTAATCACTCCTTGCCCCACAAAAAAATAATACCACTAACCAAACCATAAGATTCGTATGAAAAAGTATCTCATCGGCCTCTTGCTGCTCGTGTCGACCGCTTGGGCCACTCCCGCACGCGCCATCGGTTTTGACTGGGGTGTGACTGCCGGTCTCAACCTTACCAAACTCAATCTGAAAAACGATGCCAAGACCGTATTCTCCAGCGACAACCGCGCCGGCTGGTTTATGGGTCTGAAAGGCAACTTGAGCATTGGCCTGGGCTTCGGTGTGGACGCCTCTTTGCTCTATTCACAGCAGAAATACAACCTCGACGTGGCCGAGTCGGTCGGTGTACTCCAGAGCGAAAGCAAAACGGCACGTGCCATTGCTATCCCTCTCAACCTGCGCTACAACATCGGCCTTGGCGGCATCGCGTCGGTCTTCATCACCACCGGTCCGCAGTTTGACTTCAACATCGGTTCGCGCAACTGGAACATCTTCAGCAGCAGCTACACAGGCAACAACGGTCTCTTCAAGACCGAAAACATGACCACCTCGTGGAACATTGGCGCCGGCATCAAGGTGATGGACCGTGTGGAACTGGGCCTCGGCTACAATTTCGGCCTGGGTAAGGTGGCTGAAACTGCCCTCTCCAACATCTCTGCCCACAATATCAAAAGTGACGATCTCAAAGCCAACACCTTCAAAGTGTCGCTGGCCATCTATCTCTAACAATTAACTTTGCAGAGACAAAGAGACTAAAAGACAAAAAGTGGCTTGGCCGCTAAATCTCTCTTAGTCTCTTAAACTCTTAGACTCAAATTATGCTTAGAATAAACTGTTTTTTTAAAGCAAACGAGGGCAAATATGCCGAAGCCCTCGAGGCCGCTCTGGCCCTGACGGCAGCCTCTCGCGCAGACAAGGGTTGTGTCTCTTACGACACCTTTGAAAGCGCCACTCAACCCGACGTGTTTATGATTTGCGAAACATGGACCGACGCCGACGCTCTGGCTGCTCACATGGGCGCCGACCATTTCAAACAATACGTTGGCCAGCTCAAGGAACTCGGACTCATCAAGATTGAGCAGTTTGATTTCCCCGCAAAATAACGCGTTAAAAGAAGAGACGAAAGAATTAAAAAGCGTCCAAGCAACGCTATTAGTCTTTCAAACTAAAAAAATCCCCTCCCTCGCCGGTCGCCATCAAGACGCTGCGAGAGAAGGGATTTCTCCTTTTTATTACAATGTAGAACGACGATTGTCTCTTTGTTTAGAAATCTCCGCCGGGGAAACCGCCACCTCCGGGGAAGCCGCCTTGATGTCCGCCGCCATGGCTTGCGCCACGGTTAGCTCCGGCGCCTGAGGCACCGGCGTTTTGGCGGGAAGGAGCCGGTGTGGCAAAAATCTTGAGCAGTTGCACTTGAGTGAGCTTCTCAGACAGGCGCTTGTAATAGACGCGCTTGAGAGCCACTTCGCGCTCGGCGGCGCTGAAGATGTCTTCGATGCGCTCGGCAGCCTGAAGTTCGGTGAGCTCTTCGCGTTTCTTTTCACGGGTCTGCTCAGTGTCGCCAAGACGTTTGACAGAGCGGAGCGTGTCTTGCATTTCCACATAAATGGGCTTGAACCACTCTGCCGTGGCGTCGTCGAGTTTGAGCCGTTGGGCCATAGCCTCGGCCAGTTTCTCCGTGCGGGCTTTGCTGTCGCCGCGTTTGTCGTTTCGCTGTGCTACGGCCGGCAGGGCCAGTGTGCAAGCCATCAAGATGATAAAAAGTGTCTTTCTCATGTTGGTTAGTTTGGTTTAGTTATGTGAGTAGTTAATGGAGTGTTGTGATGTTTTCTTTGAATGACAGTGCAAAGATAGGCAGTCGTCTCGGCGCGTGCCAAACAAACTCGACGTGTGGCGGTTTTTAATAGACGAAGAGGGACCAAAGAGGGATTTTCCGTATGCGGATTGTGGGTCATTGTGTTGTTTTTCATTAACTTCGCAGTCATAAAAAGTCTAAGAGACTAAAAGACGAAGAGACTAAGAGTTTGAGCGGCCAAGCTCACTCTTTGTCTCAAAGTCTAAAAGACTAAAAGTCAAAAAGACAAAAAGTGGCTTGGCCGCTAAATCTCTCTTAGTCTCTTGGTCTCTTTGTCTTACCATTTCCCAAAACAACGGAGAAGCACAATGAATAAACGCATACTTGTGGCGATGTCGGGCGGCACAGACAGTTCGGCCGTGTGCCTGATGCTCCAAGAGCAGGGCTATGAGGTGGTGGGCATGACGATGCGCGTGTGGGACCTTCCCCGACAATTCCAAGACGACGCTACCGAACCCGATTTTATCCATCGGGCCAAAACTCTGGCCCACAAGCTGGGCATTGACCACTACGTGGTCGATGTGCGCGAAGCGTTCAAAGAGCGCATCGTCAACTATTTCATCCAAGAATACACCTCAGGCCGTACACCCAACCCCTGCGTGATGTGCAATCGCGACTTCAAATTTCGCCTGATGCAAGAGATGGCCGACCGTTTGGGGTGCGACCAAATGGCCACGGGTCATTATGTCAAGACAGAGCGGCGTGGCGACGACGTCTACCTGCTTATGGGCGACGACGCAGGCAAAGACCAGAGTTATTTCCTTTGGCGTGTGCCCCAAGCGACGCTGCGCCGCTGTGTGTTCCCGTTGGGTGGTATGCACAAGGCCGACGTACGGCGCTATCTGGCCGACCGGCAGTTTGAAGAGCCGGCTCGACTATCGGAGTCAATGGAAGTGTGTTTTGTGGAGGCCGACTATCGGGATTTCCTCAAAGCCCAATGTCCCGGCTTGGCCGAACAGGTGGCCGGAGGATGGTTCACCGACACCACCGGCCGACGCCTCGGCCAACATGTCGGCGTCCCGTTCTACACCGTGGGGCAGCGCAAAGGTTTGGGCATAGCCCTTGGCCATCCGGCTTATGTGTTGCGTCTCAACGCCGAGCGCAATACGATTGTATTGGGAGAGGCCAAAGACTTGGAGACTCGTCTGTTTTTTGTGGAAGACGCGCTCTGGGTGAATGAACAAGAGGCCACCCACACCGCAGATCTCACTGTGAGAATACGTTACCACTCACACCCCGTGTCTTGTCGCATCCGTCGCCTCGACGACGGCCGATGGCTGGTGGAAACGGCAGAGCCCGTCAGTGCCGTCACACCCGGCCAGACCGCAGCATTTTATGCCGGCAAACGCCTCTTGGGCGGTGCCGTCATCGCTTCACAAAAAGGCATCGGGGCTTTTGCAAAAGGATGAGTATAAAAGTCTAAAACTACTTGTTTGATTGTTATGCCGAGTGTAGCCGATTTCTCAAAGAAGAGGAGGGAGGCGGAACCAAAAGACTAAATAATAAGCATGAATAAAACCAATATGAGTAAGGTTATCATAATAAACAAATCTTTTGCCTTTACAGGGCGAATATAATCGGCTATGCCTACCTAGGGTGCCGTTCGCTACGCTCACTCTGCCCTGGGCTATGGTCTTGTTGGCCCTTCATAAATGCAAGTTGGGCTGCGGCTCGGCAATTGAAACAAGTTTCATTGCTCTCGCCTTGCGCCAACTTTCAGGCCGTATTTGGCCGCTCAAACTCTTTGTCTCTTTGACTCTTTGACTTTTTGTTCCCCCACCATACACCTATGACTAAATACGCATTTACCCTTATCATCTTCTTGCTCGGCCTCATACCGCAGCATGCAGCGGCCCAGTCTCCGGAGGAAGAGTTGTTCTTGATGGAACCCGACGCGGATGGCGCTGAGGGACATTTCACTCCCGACATATTCCGCTATCGCATCTGCTTCAAAGACAAGGCCGGTAGCCCCTATTCGCTTGAGCGTCCGGAAGAGTTTCTTTCGGTCAAGTCGTTGGCCCGCCGAGAGAAGTTTGGTCTGAAAGTAGACGAATACGACCTCCCCGTGTCACCAGCCTATTTGAAACACTTGCGCGACAAAGGCTTCAGGGTGCTCCATCAAAGCAAATGGAACAATTCTGCCGTCATCGAAACCACTGATACACTCGGCGCTGAAAGCCTGCAAGAGGTCGATTTCATCGCGTCGGTCACGCGAGTATGGCAGGCTATGCAGAAGAAAGAAGAAGATTCTACATTAGATTACCTCACCGGTTTTCCCGTCCCCGACCTTACGGCAGACACCACCCGCAGCGTTTCGCCCTATGGCCCCAATCCCCATCAGGTGGCCCATCTCGGCGTGGACAGTCTCCATGCCATCGGCTTGAGAGGTCAAGGCGTCACCATCGCCGTCATCGACGGTGGTTTCAAGAGCGCCAACCGCATTGCGGGACTGAGAGGGGTGAACATCGTGGGCACAAAAAACTTTGTGGACACAGGCGATATCTACGCCACCAGCGGCGACCACGGCACTATGGTGCTCTCTTGTCTCGCCGCCTTCCAGCCCTTCCAACTCATCGGCACTGCACCCGGAGCAGACTATTATCTGATATTGAGTGAAGACCGAGCGTCTGAATACCCCGTTGAAGAAGACGCCTGGTGTGCCGCCATCGAATATGCCGACAGCGTCGGCGTCGACCTTGTCAACTCTTCGTTGGGCTACACGCAGTTTGACACAGAGACAATGAACCATACCTATCAAGACCTCGACGGTCAGACAGCCCCCTGCAGCCGTGCTGCCTCGTTGGCGGCAAGCCGGGGTATAGTGGTGGTGAACAGTGCCGGCAACAGCGGCAACGACACGTGGAAACTCATTGGCACCCCGGCCGATGGTCGCGACATCTTGGCCGTTGGAGCTGTGGACGATAAAGGGCTGAACACGTTTTTCTCGTCGCTCGGTCCGTCAATAGATGGCCGCATCAAGCCCGACGTGATGGCCATGGGAGACGAAGTGTGGGTCTACGACTCTGAGGGACAGCTCACTCAAGCCGACGGCACCTCCTTTGCCTCGCCCCTGCTCTGTGGCGGTGTGGCCTGTCTGATGCAGGCATTCCCCACAATGAAGCCCACCGAAATCATCCGGCTGGTGAAATCCTCCGGCCACAACGCGCAACATCCCGACAACGTCTTCGGCTATGGCATCCCCAATCTTTGGAAGGCGTATGTTCGTATGAGTCAAACACACCCATGAGCACTCCCATCTCTCTTCATCAACTGCTCTGTGAAGTCGGCGACACTATTCACACACAGATGCCCGACACTCGTCTCGTCACAGCCGAGATAAGCAACCTATGTGCCCATAGCAACGGCAACTGCTATATGGAACTGATCGAGAAAGGGACGTCGCAAACGGGCTTTGTGGCCAAGGCCAGATCCATTATCTACCGCAGCATCTATCCGCTGGTGGCTTTGAACTTCGAACAGGCCACCGGCAGGCCACTGGCAGTCGGCATGAAGGTGCTTATGGAAGTAAAGGTGGCATTTCATGCTATCTATGGCCTTCAGCTCGACGTGCGCGTCATCGATCCGGCTTATACACTTGGAGAAGATGCACGTCGACAACGCGAAATCATCGCCATGCTCGAAGCCGACGGCGTGGTGGGGCTCAACAAAGAACTTCACCTGCCACGCCCCATACGGCGTATTGCCGTGATTTCGACTGCTTCGGCAGCCGGATATGGCGACTTCTGCAAACAATTGCAGCAATCGGGCTTCCCGTTCCACACCAAGCTCTTTGCCGCCACCATGCAGGGCGAAAAGGTGGAGAGAGAAGTCATCGCTGCGCTCAACGCCATTGCCGACGAAATGGAAAGTTGGGACGTGGTGGTGGTGATACGTGGTGGAGGCGCCGCCAGCGACTTGGCCGGATTTAACGCTTATGAGTTGGCTACCAACATTGCCCAGTTCCCCCTCCCCGTGTTCTCGGGAATAGGCCACGAACGCGACGACACCATCGTGGACCTCGTGGCCCACACACGTTTCAAAACTCCCACGGCCGTGGCGGCTTTCCTCATAGAGCAATACCGCGAAGAAACTCATCGGGTGGTGCAGTTGGCCGAACGGATTGGCCGCGCTGTAGAGCTGCGGCTCAGTGCCGAAACGTCACGCCTGCGCCTTGTGGGCGTGAAGTGGCAAAAGGCCGTGGCAGACGTGAAAAGCCGCAGCCGCAGTCGCCTCAGTGTGTTGCGCTCGCGACTTGACATTGGGGCTGTCGGCATCGTCAGACAACACAGAGAGCAGAACGCAACCCTCTGTGTGTGGCTGAAAAGAACCCTCCAAAACAGCCTCTCCGCCGAGAAAAACCGGCTGGCGTTAATCCGAAAGACTACACAAATGGCCGACCCTGCCCGAGTGTTGGCTTTGGGCTTCAGTTACACCACGTCGGGCGGCAAAACCATTCGCAGCGTGACGGAAGCAAAAGCTGGCGACCTCATAGTCACCCACCTCGCCGACGGAAGCCTCCATAGTCGCGTGGTGGAGAAAAATGAGAAATTGAACAATCAAACAAACCCATAAACAAAATCTAAAGATGGAAAATCCGACTTCTTACGAACAAGCCCTCGAGCGTCTGAACGAAATCGTGGAGGGTATAGAACAAGGTACGGTCGACATTGACCACCTGACTGCCATGGTCAAAGAGGCACAGGCGTTGATTGCCTTCTGCCAAAGCAAACTCGAAGCCGTGGAAAACGACATAAAAAACACTCTCGAAGATGGGAAAGAATAAATTGGCCAAATTTGCCGAGATGGCCGTCAACCCGCTCGTAGTCGAAGGTGGCGGCATTGCCACAGACGAGTCGCTCGCCGCTATGCGTGGCCGCTGGCATCAAGACTTTTTCAAAAACGACCACCCCATCATTCTCGAACTGGGTTGTGGACGTGGTGAATACACTGTCGGGCTGGGCCGTCTCTTCCCCGACTGTAATTTTATCGGCGTAGACATCAAGGGCGCACGAATGTGGACAGGAGCCACTGAAGCCTTGAACACGGGAATGACCAACGTGGGCTTCTTGCGCACCCATATCGAGTTTATCGACCGCTTTTTTGCGCCGAATGAAGTGGCCGAGATATGGCTCACCTTTTCCGATCCACAGATGAAGAAAGTGACCAAACGCCTCACCTCGACCGGATTCCTCTCGCGCTATCGCCGCTTCCTTGTCGACGGTGGCCTCATCCATCTCAAGACGGACAGCCGTTTCCTCTATACTTATACACGCTATGTCACAGAGAGTTGTCACCTGCCTGTGCTTTTCGATACCGCCGACCTCTATCACACGCTCAGTGCCGAGACCGACGAGAGTGTGCGCCATATTCTCGGCATACGTACCTATTATGAGCAGCAATGGATAGACCGCGGACTGACCATCAAATACCTCAAATTTGGTTTGCCTCACAATGGCGAACTCGTCGAACCCGACGTGGAAATCGAGCTCGACAACTATCGCAGCTACAACCGATCAAAGCGTTCGGGACTGGAGAAGGCAAAATGATTGACACGGCTGTATAAAAGACTAAAAAAGAAAGAAAAGCCGCCCGTGTCTCTTTTTCATGTCGCTCATTCTCACTAACTTCGCCCATAGAATTGTACACTCCTTAAACTCTTCCTCGCTATGCGCTACTATTATGTCGATGCCGAGGGGCGGCAACAAGGCCCCGTTGAGGCTTCTGAACTCGCAGGATATGGTGTGACCGCAAACACCTATGTGTATTGTGAAGGCATGACGAACTGGACACTTGCCGCCCAAGTGCCCGACGTGATGCAGCATCTCGGTGCAGCTGTCGGTCCGGCTGTGCCACCACCTCCTCAGACCGAAATCGAGGCCGAAGATTGGCCTAAGAGTTATTTGGCACGCTCCATTGTGGGCCTTTGCCTGAGCATCATCCCTGTCTATTTTATTGGTCTGACCGTGGCTATGCCTTTTGGTGTTTTGGGCATTGTGTTCAGCATTCTGACCCGCTCCAAACGCAATGCCGGACAGATGGAGTTGGCACAGAGATTTTCGGGAAAAGCTCGCGGCTTTTCTCTCACCGTGCTCATTATGGGCATAGTTTGTTGGGCTTTCTTCCTGTTCCTGCTGATACTCGTGGCTGCAGGAAATGATGTCTTCTGACGCAATCCTCCACCTCATAAAACAACATCCTTATGCAGTATTATTTCGTCAATGCCTCCCTTCAGCAAGAAGGCCCCATTGAAGTGTCTGAATTTGCCGCTCATGGCATCACGGCCCAAACGCTCGTATGGCGAGAAGGTCTCAAAGAATGGACGGCAGCCGGAGATGTGGAAGAACTCCAGTCGTTATGGCAGACAAATGCCGCAGTGACTGAGACCGAAACCGAAACAACAGAAGCGTCCGATAGTGTTGCAGAGACAGACAATATTTATGATTCTGAGGCGCCCAAGAACCACATTCCCACGGGCATCTGGGCGTTGGTGATTTGTATTTTCATCCAAGTACCCATTTTCTTTTCAGGCTCGCTCGAGGTTCTGCAAAGAGCTTCAAATTGGGCTACGTTGTTTTATGTCATCGCTTTGCTCACCGTCCACCCCATCGTGGTTTTCTGCATCATCAACAACGCCAAAGCCTACCACACATGGCGACGTGGCGGCGACCCCGGACAGGTGGAATATTTCAGCAACCGGGCATGGACGCTGGGCTCCGCGGCTTTTGGGTTGGCCATCGTGCTCGCAGTCTTGTCGTTTGTCGTCTGCCTGTCGATGTGAAACAAGACTAAGAGACTAAAAGTCTAAAAGGTTAAGAGTCTAAGGGAGTTTGAGCGGCCAAGCCACTCTTTGTCTCTTTGTCTTTTTGTCTCTTTGTCTCTCAAATCCTCAAATCTTTCTAACTCTCTCACACACCACATAAAAACTATATATGGGACTTATCGAATTCAACAAACTTCCGATTAACACCCTCGTAGGCGCCGACCGCAAAACCTTTAAGGCGCTCACTGCCGGCCGTGAGGTTGACAAACCCTGGAAGGGCAAATACCGTCTGACCAAGTTCGTGGAAATCTTACTGGCCTCTTTGGCTCCCATTCAAGAGCGTCGCTACCGCAAACGCTTGGCCGATAAACCGCTCGAACACGCACCCGTTTTCATTCTGGGACATTGGCGCTCGGGCACCACGTTTGTGCACAACGTGCTCTCGTGCGACAAGCATTTTGGCTACAATACCACCTATCAGACCGTCTTCCCGCATCTGATGATGTTTGGCCAACCGTTTTTCAAGAAAACTATGTCGTGGCTTATGCCCGACCATCGGCCCACTGACAACATGGAGCTGGCTGTCGACCTGCCGCAAGAAGAGGAATTTGCCCTGGCCAATATGTGTCCCTACACCTACTACAACTTCTGGTTCTATCCCAAATACCAGATGGAGTATTGCGACAAATACATGCTCTTTGACGACATCACGCCCGAAGAACTTGCCGTGTGGGAAGAGACCTTCAAGAAACTCATCAAGATTTCGCTTTGGAACACAGGCGGCACGCAGTTTCTCTCCAAGAATCCGCCTCACACCGGGCGCGTGGCCGAGTTGGTCAAGATGTTTCCTGACGCCAAGTTCATCTATCTTATGCGCAACCCCTACACGGTGTTTGAGTCCACACGCTCTTTCTTCACCAATACCATACAGCCCCTCAAACTCCAGGAGTTCAGCGACGAAGAGATAGAGGCCAACATCCTTAAAGTCTATCCCAAGCTCTACCACAAATACGAGCACGACAAACACCTCATCCCCGAGGGCAACCTCATCGAAGTGAAGTTTGAAGATTTTGAGGCTGACGCCTTTGGTATGACCAAGAAAATCTACGACACGCTCTCGTTGCCCGGTTGGGACGAAGCCCGTACCGCCATTGAGCAATACGTCGGCGCCAAGCGTGGCTACAAGAAAAACAAATACGACTATGCTGCCCGCACCCGTGAACTGGTGGAGCAGCATTGGGGTTTTGCCCTCAAAGACTGGGGATATGAACTCTAATTCAACTTCCTCTCCCACCATCATACGCGCCGGCCTGGCTGATATTCCACAAATCAGAGCCATGGCCGGCGTGGTCTTTCCTGCTACCTATGCCACCATCATTACGCCCGAGCAGACCGACTATATGATGCACATGATGTATGACGACGAGGTCATTCGTCGCGAAATGACCGAGCTGGGCATCGCTTGGTTTATAGTCCGACAGTCCGACGGCACGCCATGCGGCTTTGTTTCCATTGGTCGCGACACGTCTCACGTGGCAGATACTGCTTCCGTCATCCGACGTCAAGAGGAAGGCAAAGCCAAAAGTTCGGTTTGCCAAGAGGCAGGTTCTGTCTTGCCTCTGTTTCATCTCCACAAGATTTACGTGCTTCCCGCCTTTCAGGGACAAGGTCTGGGCCATCTCCTTTTTCAAACCGCCACGGCCTATGCCTGTTCCCAGTCTGTCGGTGGTTTGTGCCGCATAGAACTCAACGTCAACCGCCACAACAAAGCTCTCGACTTCTACCGCCGTGAGGGTATGCACATAGCCCGAAGCGGCGACTTCCCCATCGGCAACGGCTTTTTTATGAACGACTACATTATGGCCATTGAGGTGTGAGAGGAAGACAATGTGATATCTTTTGCCAACAATTATGTCGAGGAACTCGTTATACTAAAAGGCGAAAAAAGCAGTTACGATTGGTGTCGTAACTGCTTGATTTTTTAGTGGACCAGCTAGGGCTTGAACCTAGGACCTCCAGATTATGAGTCTGTTAAAATAAAATATTTCTATCTTGAAAGTATATATAAAATTCAAGGCTAAGGTTCATGATGCCGACATAGAGAAACTGACAGATGACAGAAAGAAACTTATTGGCGATGAATCTAAACTTCTTGAAGACCACCGAAAGGAGAATAAGGATATTCTCACTCGCCATTTCTATGATATGTCTAATATGATGTCAAGGACTGAAGGTGTGTGGTTGTCAAATGGCTGGGTAAAGTCTTTGCTTTGGATATTTATTCCAACTATTATTTATACTATAACGTCTGTCGTTTATCTTCTTTGCCATCTTTAAGCTACAATAAAGTTGTGCGCAATTTATACTTTATTAACCATTGTTCATGCAGTCATTTTCCGTAATGGATTATCTTAATCATAAAAAGCGCAAATTCATTTGTACTAAACATGGATATAGAAGAACTGATAGGACGAATAAAAGAAGGAGACAATATAGCTTTGGAAACATTATATGAAACATACGCTCCGATGATGAGAAATGTATGTGTCAACATAACCAAT
This sequence comes from Bacteroidales bacterium, assembly GCA_004557035.1. Classification (GTDB taxonomy): domain Bacteria; phylum Bacteroidota; class Bacteroidia; order Bacteroidales; family Bacteroidaceae; genus Alloprevotella. The sequence goes on from SFFB01000018.1 coordinate 36,396, forward strand.
GAGGACGAGGACATAGTGAATGACCTCGTCCAAATGGCGTTTATTCGTGCTTATTATTCTCTCTTCCAACTCCGAGATACTTCAAAGTTTGGAGAATGGGTTGCTACAATTACTAAGAATGTTGCATTGAAACATCTGGCACAGAAACGAAAGATACCATTTGTTCCCTTTTCAAGTACGATGGAAGAAGAATTGGAGATAGGTTGTATCTTATCCTCAGATTCGCTATTGGCAGAAAAGGAAATACATGAGTTGATAGACCAATTGCCTAAAGGATATGGGCGAGTGTTTAGAATGTCTGTTATAGAAGGTTATTCGCATCAAGAAATAGCCGAAAAATTGGGCATTGAGCCGCATAGTTCTTCTTCTCAACTGTCAAGGGCAAAGGCTTTGTTGCGTAAGATGATTAACAGAAGGGGAATGGGACTTGTTATATTTGTATTGGTATGCACTCCTCTTGGCATATATTTGTTCAAAGACAGAGGTAAGGAGGAAATACAAAAAATCAATATAGCCAGTGAAAAGAAAAATATAATTAGGCAAGTAGAAAACA
>SFFB01000019.1 GCA_004557035.1 Bacteroidales bacterium
CAACGTGCTCTTTGCCCGCTACAACACCGAGGTGGCCCACGGCAACGAACTGCCGCTGTGGCTCTTCGGCTTCCTCTATTGAGGGTTGTGCAGGGTTTTGTTGCCCGACTCTACATCTGTAAACACGCCAATAATCAGACGGTTACGCCGTCGGAATGTAAGGTTGCAAAGTTTTTGCAACCTTTTGTTTTGCGTATGGCCTCGGCAGTATTTACGGTGTCAAGGCCGGTGTGATTGGAGCGTGATTAAGCCTTCAATCACCACAATCCCCTCATTTTCTTTTGGTTACAAACGACATAATTGAAGTGTGACTAAACGCGGCACATCCTTCAGTCACAGCAAGCGCCTCATCCTCGCACAGTTACAGGACCCGTGACTGGGTGATTGGGGAAAAGGCAAACTTTGGGGTATAGAGAGAATTGGGGGTGTTGGGGGCTGCGCTCGGCAAAGCCAAAATGAAAAACTTCGTCTTTCCTTTTGTCTCTGCACTCATTTGCACTAACTTTCGCCTGACGGCGCAAGTTAGGCTACGCTCGGCAAAGACCAAATTAAAACAAGTTTTATTTGGTCTTTGCTCTCGCTTGCACTAACTTTGCAACGCTTATTACATATTTATATGCGCTTGTGGCGAAATTGGTAGACGCGCCAGACTTAGGATCTGGTGATTTCGGTCGTGTAGGTTCGAGTCCTATCAGGCGCACGGTTCAAGCCTCCTCCATCGTGATTGAACGCGGTGGAGGAGGCATTGTTTTTAGACGGCGCATTATGGGCACAAAGTTAATTTTTAGAAATTCGGGGGGGTGATTGTTAACTTGTTATATTAAAAGTTATTACCTTTGCGGCGGTCAAGACTTATCCTGACTAAAGAACTATCTTATTCTCTAATAAATAATCAATTTTTTATCACATGAAGAAAATTACATTTCTCTTCACGCTGTTGCTGATGTGTGTCATGGCAACAGCGCAAACGCCCTCCTTTGATGCCTCAAAGGTCTATACCATCAAGGCAGACAAGGGCGAACGTGGCTATTTGGCTTATCACGCCGATTACAGCAACAACGGCCTCGGCCTGGCCGGCGTAACCCTTCGCGGCTACGTGAACAACCACAAGGCGACGACCGACGATGGCGTGAGCATCAAGTTTAGCATCTACCGGAGTGCTAAAGGCAGATTTTATCTCTACAACCTTGGTGCCGGCAAGTTTATCAACGCTGCCGATGCCACCACCTCGACGGCCCAATTCAGCGACAACCCGACGGCTTTCAGCTGCGTATTCTCCAAAGAAAGCGGCTACACCGACAATTATGTCTTCACCGTAGTGGGCCGTACGGCCAACCAATATCTGTGCGCGGCTTGTGGATATCCTTCTGCTAGTGCAAGCCCCGTACGCTTTGAGGGCTATGAGGCCAATGCCGACGTGATGAAGATTGAAGAAGTGGCCGGTGAGACTGTCAGCACAGAGACTCAGAGTGCCATTGCCACTGCTGTGACCAATCTGGAAAGTCAGTTTGTTGACGTGACGCTCAACAGCGTTTACAACGGCACTATCTTTGCTACCGAACAAGTGGAAATCAACATCAATGCCGACTTGGGCAATCTCTCTTCTGTCTTCAGCCCGGCAAGCCGCTATGGCCTGACCTGCACGGGTGTGACCACCGAAGTGACTTCCAACCCCATCCCCGCCGGCTCTGTATTCACCGCCACCTATGTGGACAACGCCAGCGAGACGCTGCCCTTCACCGTGTCTACACTCACCGACGGCGCCTTTGGCGAAGGCATGCACTGGTACACCCTCGTCATCCGTAAAGAAGCAAGCAGTCAGAAACAGGTGCGCTACGACGAAGTAGCCAACCTCAACCATAACGAGACCACCGTCGACGAGATGGCTCCCAACCACCTCTTTGCCTTCACAGGCGACGCAGCCAACGGCTTCAAAATCTACAACTACGTGGCCGGCAGCGGCAAGATCCTTTGGAGCGCCGACGTTGTGAACAACGCCACCCTCAACTTCACCGACGTGGCCACCACGGACGGCAACGACTGGATTTTGACCAAGAACGGTACATCCGGCTATGTATTCCGCAAAGACAACACTGCCACCGGCTACATCAACGACGTCAATAACACCATCGGCTATTGGGACCACAGCAATGGTGCCACCGACAACGGCTCTTCGTTCCACTTCACCGAGGTGACCGGCGAAGACCTCACTACACTCTTGGCCAACAACGCTGCATGCATTGCCTATAAAGGCAAAGACATGTGGCCTTCTACCAGCCCGAAAGTCAACAAACTCAACAATGTACTTGACATCTTGGGATTAAGCACTGTCTCGACCTCGGACTATACCGACGCCGTCAGCGCATACAACGCCAACAAAAACGAGACCACCGCTCAGGCCATTGTAACAGGAGTGAACTCCACAGAGGCCAGATTGGAATCTGCCGTAGCAACCATTCCCAATAAGGTCTATCGCATCAGCAACGTCAAGTACGGCACCTATCTCTCCACAAAATCAGACAACAAGAATATCGGCTATCTGGTAGCTGAATCCAACAAAGACCTTGACCAATTGTGGCGTTTTGCCTATATCGACGGCAATGTCAGCATCTACAATGTCAACCAAGGCAAATACCTCGCAGCCTATCAAGCCGGTACCTACTCCAATGTTGCTCTGACCACCGACGCAGAAGGGAAAGGCGTATATACCATCAGCAAATACGCCGATAACTCGATTAAATTCCGTGCGCAACTGGTGGGCTGGGACATGCACGCCGAGTCTGCCGGCAACATCAACGCTTGGAACGACACCAACGGCGACTCCAAATGGACCATTGCCGAAGTCACCACCATCGAACTCGACCTCAACGAAGCCACGACCGGCGACTACTGGAGCTCTCTGTACGTGCCCGTGGCCATCTCTGCCGCCGACGCCACCATCTATTATCCCTCTGTGCTCAACGCTTCGGGCACCAGCGTGAAACTCGCCACCGCCACTGAAGTGCCTGCCAACACGGGTATCTTCGTCAACAGCTCGAGCGCTACCGCCACTTTCAACGTGCTCTCTTCGACCACTGCCACCACTTCTGGCAATCTCCTCTCCGGCCTCCTCTCGGGCGAAAGCGAGACGGCCACTGCCGCCGACTACGTGCTGGGCTGCAAAGACGGCGTTGTGGGCCTCTATCACCCCACCGTGGGCACAGCCCTCAAGGCCAACCGTGCTTACTATCGCAAGACGATGGGCGCCAACCGTCTGACCTTCGACTTCGGCGAGGCCACCGGCATTGAGGCCATCGTGGGAGAAGGCGCACAAACCGGCGAAGTATATGATTTGAGCGGTCGCCGCGTGGTGAACCCCACCAAGGGCGTCTACGTGAAGGGCGGCAAGACAGTCATCATCAAATAATGGTGCCTGCCCCGACCATTCTCATTCAATCATCGTAACCCCCTTTAAAACGACACAAGACAATGAAAAAAGCATATATCTGTCCCTCATCCATCGTGATGGGTCTTCACACGGAAAATATGATTGCCACCAGTCTCGACGTGAGCGAAGACACCGCCGAACAGTGGTCAAACCGCAATGGCGGCTGGAATGCCTCCGACTGGAGCGAAACCTCTGAAGACGCAGAATAAAAACACCGCACTTCAACATTACCCTTGATATTATCGCCCGACGGTCCCTCCGCCGGGCGATTTTTTATGTGAAATATGCTATCTATTACCTCATTCCTTGAAATTCCCATCGAAAAGATTTTGTCCAGGTAAACTATTCAGTTAACTTTGCAAGCAATAATGACTGCGATATGGCGGAACGTAAGATTATAATCTACAAGAACTACTTCAATGAGTTCTTCCTGGCACAGAATGAAAAAGTAAGACGAAAAATCGCACAAACCTTAGTCTGGCTTCAAACCATAGACAGATTGCCTGTTTCTATCTTGAAAAGTATCGAAGGCAAAAAGGGCTTATATGAGATACGCATTGAATTTGGCGGTAATATCTATCGGGTGTTTTGCTGCTTTGACAACGGACAACTGGTCATTCTGTTTAATGGTTTTCAAAAGAAGACTCAAAAGACGCCAATGGGCGAGATTGAAAAAGCCGAGCGCATAATGAATGAATATTTTAATGAGAAAAACAAATAAACCATGGATAAAGAAATAGCTTTAAAGCATTGCACCACGCTCAATGAGCTACTGGATGTGGAGTATGGTAAGGTTGGCACCAAGACCCGTGATGAGTTCGACCGGGAAACGGAGGCATTTTGCCTTGCCCAAACGCTGCGAGAAGAACGTCTTCGGGCAGGATTGACCCAAGAGGCTCTTGCCGAAAAGATTGGAACAAAGAAAAGTTATATCTCAAGACTTGAAAATGGGAAGGCTGATATTCAATTGAGCACCTTGTTCAAGATTTTCGAAGGTCTGGGCAAAAGGGTCAGTCTGACCATTCTTTGAATTGGTTGCACGCGCTTTCCGGTCTGACCAAAGGCGGAAACATTGAGTTTGCCTCTTGGTTCTCGTACATTTTATAATAGTGTAATAAAAACTGATGCTCTGAAGTGGATTATTATATGCATTACATTTATTTTATGGCGAATTAGTAAAATTGGCGATAAACCAAAGAGAGGTAGCTGTTCTGGAAAGGACGCACCTAAACCATTTTGGGTTCCAGAAGATAAAAAAGACTGACCCAAACGACATTATCGCTTCGGCCGCGGGATAAAATCTTATCACGCCACCCCTGCTCATTTTTGTGATCGGCAACGACAAGGTTGCTTTTTAGAAAAACAGCGTCCCGTCTACCGAAAGGTAAACGGGACGCTTTGTGTCTTTGTGCTTATCCGCGCCGGAAAAGAAACACCTCTTTGCGCGGCTTGGTGACTCCGCTGGGATTCAAACCCAGGACCTTCAGAACCGGAATCTGACGCTCTATTCAGCTAAGCTACGGAGCCGGCAACGCCTCGGCTCTCATATTTCCGAGGCGTTGCAAAAATACAATTATTTGACCAAACGGCCAAGACTGAGGGCAATATTAGGCTTGCGTATGGGCCTCAACCCAACGACGGGCATTGACAAAGGCCTCAATCCACGGCGTCACGTCATCTCCGCGGCGGTCGGCAGGATAATAGCCGCACTGCCAGGGGAAGAAGGCACGCTCAAGGTGGGGCATCATGGCCAGATGGCGGCCATCGGGCGAACAAATACCGGCCACGCTGTAGCGCGAACCGTTGGGATTGCCGGGATAGGCGTCATAGGTATATTTGAGCACCACGTTGTAGTCGTCTTCGCCGAGAGGCAAATCGAACTTGCCTTCACCATGGGCCACCCAAATGCCAAGGCGGTCGCCCGAGAGGCTGCCGAACATCACGCTGCGGTTGGTGGGCACGGTGACGCCGACAAAAGCGCTCTCAAACTTGTGGGAGTCGTTGTGGAGCATATGGGCACGCTCTTTGTGCTCGGGATTGATCAGGCCAAGCTCTACCATCAGCTGGCAACCGTTGCACACGCCGAGTGAGAGGGTGTCGGGACGGGCATAGAAGCGATCGAGGGCGGCTTTGGCCTTGGGATTGTAGAGGAAGGCTCCGGCCCAGCCTTTGGCCGAACCGAGCACGTCGCTGTTTGAGAAACCGCCGCAGAAGACAATCATGTTGATGTCTTCGAGCGTTTCGCGACCCGACACGAGGTCGGTCATCATCACGTCTTTCACGTCGAAGCCAGCCAGATAGAGGGCGTAGGCCATTTCGCGCTCGCCGTTGGTGCCTTTTTCACGAATGATGGCGGCCTTGACGCCTGAAGGCGTGCGGCGGTCAGGGTTGAGGCCGAGGCTCTCGAGCGTGCCTTTGAACGAAGGACGGAGGTTGAACTCGAGGGGTTGCTCTTTGTAGTTTTCAAAACGCTGACGGGCACAGCCGTTGAAACTTTGCTTGGTGTCGAGGAGGTAGGACGTTTCATACCACACGTCGCGCAGGTAGTCGATGCCAAACTGATAGGTGGCGTCGTCGTGGTGGACAAGGATGTGGCGCTCGTCTGTGGGATGTCCGAGTTTGACGTATGACACGCCGGCCTCTTTCATCACAGCCTTGAAAGCGTCTTTGTTTTTCTTGCTCACCTGCACCACCACTCCGGGATTTTCGGCAAAGAGGAGTTTGACAAGGTCTGACTGGTTGAACTTGTCGAGTTTGATTTCGAGACCGCCTTCGGTATTGGCAAAACACATTTCGAGCAGTGTGGTGATGAGACCACCGGCCGAGATGTCATGGCCTGAGAGAAGAAGGCCTTCGTGCACGAGCTTCTGCACAGCGGCAAAAGCCGAGCGGAAATAGTCGGCATCGACCACAGTGGGCACGTCTGAGCCGACAAAACCGAGACTCTGGGCGAAGGCCGAACCGCCAAGGCGCAGATGGTCGTAGGAGAAGTCGATGTGATAGAGCGTGGACTTCTCGTCGTTCACCACGACGGGCGAAACCGTGCGGCGAATGTCGTCGACCTCACCGCCGGCCGAAACAATGACCGTACCCGGAGAGATGATCTTGCTGCCGTCGGGATATTGCTGTGAGAGAGAAAGGGAGTCTTTGCCCGTGGGCACATTCACGCCTATGGCACAACAGAAGTCTGAGAGAGCCTGAACACCGCGATAGAGACGGGCGTCTTCACCTTTTTGCGAGCGGCAGGGCCACATCCAGTTGGCCGAGAGCGAAACGCTGTCGAGACCGTCGGCCAATGAAGCCCAAACGAGGTTGGTGAGCGACTCAGCCACCGAGAGCACACTGCCTGCTGCGGGGTCGGCCAAACCGGCGGCCGGAGCGTGGCCAATGGCAGTGGCAATGCCGTGACGGCCACGATAGTCGAGGGCCACGACGCCACAGTCTGAGAGCGGCAACTGCAGTTCGCCCTGTGTCTGCTGACGGGCCACTTTGCCCGTCACCGAGCGGTCTACCTTATTGGTGAGCCAGTCTTTGCAGGCTACGGCTTCGAGTTGGAGCACACGCTCCACATATTCGTCGAGATGCGCGGCGTCATAGGTGACGTCGGCATATTTGCGCTCCACGGTTTCGTCAACCATCACCGTCTTGGGTGAATGGCCGAACATCTGTGCCACGTCAAGGTCGAAAGGCCGGCGGCCGTCGGCCTGCTGGAAGGCGAAGTGGGCGTCGCCGGTGGTCTCGCCGACCACATACATCGGTGCACGCTCACGCTCGGCAATGGCACGGACGTGGTCGAGGTGCTCTTCTTGAATGAGCAGGCCCATACGTTCCTGGCTCTCGTTGGCAATGATTTCTTTGGCCGAAAGTGTGGGGTCGCCAATGGGCAGCTTGGACATATCGATGAGACCGCCGCACTCTTCGACAAGTTCGGAGAGGCAGTTGACGTGACCGGCCGAACCGTGGTCGTGGATAGACACCACGGGATTGGTCTCTTCTTCACAGAGTGCACGCACCAAGTTGTTGGCACGTTTCTGCATTTCAGGGTTGGCACGCTGCACGGCGTTGAGCTCAATGCCGCTCGAATAGCGACCGGTGTCTACACTCGACACAGAGCCGCCGCCCAGACCGATGCGGTAGTTGTCGCCTCCCACCACCACGACTTTGTTGCCCTTTTCGGGCACGCCTTTAAGACAGTCGCGCTTGGTGCCGTAGCCCACGCCGCCGGCCAGCATAATGACTTTGTCGTAGCCATATTTCTCGCCGTTTTCCTGATGCTCGAAGGTCAAAACCGAACCGGTAATGAGGGGCTGGCCAAATTTGTTGCCAAAATCGGAGGCGCCGTTTGAGGCTTTAATCAAAATCTGTTCGGGAGTCTGATAGAGCCACTTGCGCACGGGCAGGATGTCTTCCCAATCGCGTCCGCCGTCGAGTCGGGGATAGGCCGTCATATAGACAGCCGTTCCGGCGATGGGCCAAGAGCCTACGCCGCCACCCATACGGTCACGGATTTCGCCGCCCGTACCGGTCGAAGCGCCGTTGAAGGGCTCCACAGTGGTGGGGAAGTTGTGGGTTTCGGCCTTGAGCGAAATGACGCTCTCGATGTCTTTGATGATGAAGTAGTCGCTGGTGGAGTGGTCGGCTGGAGCAAATTGCTCGACGACGGGACCTTCAGAGAAGGCCACATTGTCTTTATAGGCCGAAATGATTTTATGCGGATTTTCCTTAGTGGTCTTCTTGATCATGGCAAAGAGCGACGAGGGCATCTCTTTGCCGTCGATGATGAACGAGCCGCCGAAGATTTTGTGGCGGCAGTGCTCGGAGTTGATCTGGGCAAAGCCAAACACCTCAGAGTCGGTGAGCTTTCGGCCCAGTTGTTGCTCCACCCCATGGAGGTAGTCAATCTCTGCCGGCGAGAGGGCGAGGCCTTCTTGTTCGTTATAGGTCTCGAGGTCGTCGATGCAGACGATGGGCGCCGGCTTGATGCCTACGGTGAAGATGTCCTGGTCCAGTCCGTCGTACATGCGCTGCAGCATGGGGTCGTGGTCGGCCTCGGCGTTGTCTACGGGAAAATATTCCTCGATGCGCTCAATGCCTTGCAGGCTCATATTTTGCGTAATCTCTACGGCGTTGGTGCTCCAGGGCGTGATCATCTCGCGGCGGGGACCCACAAACCAGCCTTTCAGAGCGGTTTCGGTCAGCGGCGCAGCCTCGCCATAGAGCCAACTCAGGGCTTCGATTTCAGAGCTTGAGAGCTGGTGGTTGGCCTGTGTGGCGATGACGCTTTGTTGCGGCGTTCTAAAGAAAAAAATCATGGGTATGGTGAGTTATTGGTTTTCTTGACTGCAAAAATACGAAATGCTTTGCTCTCACCCCATAGGCGCGCCATGTTTTTTGGCCTTCGGCAAGACGAAAACAGCCCTTTTTGCCTGCCTCGCAAGCGCGGCGAGGCGTTTTGTCTTTTTTCAAACAAGCCATACGGTCTATCTTTGACTTAAGAAAAGAAGAAGCAGGAGGCCGATGTGGTCTCCTGCTTGCTGTTCAGTGGTTTACGGGAATAAGGAGCGGTGTTTTCGGGCTTATGAGAGGGAAAACTCTCCTTATGCGAGACTTTTCATAGTGCCGTTTGGCATCGCCGAAGCACGTTTGGAGTGTTTTTAAAAGGTTTTCAGGCTCTCCCGAATGGCTTGTTGACAGCATTTTGAGAGTTGTGACGTTTTCCTGCGACTATTTTTGTCACTTTCCTCCTTCGATTTGTCTCAGCCCTCAGGCTCCCGGAACGCCCTAAGAGGTCACTTCACCGACCAGCCGGCAATGGCGGCTATCTTGGCGGGTATGAGGGTATTGTCGAAACGGCCCACAAACTGCTCGGCTCCCACGCCGACGGCAAACACAGGCACGTAGCCGTTGGAGTGTCCGCCACTCTGCCAGCCGATGAGAGCACACTCGGCCATGGTGCGGCGGGCAGCGTCGGCAATGCCGCCGAGCGAGGCGTAGAGGTTGGTTTTGGCCTTGTCGCGACCGGCAATGAACTCGTCGAAGGCCTTATGCAGGCGCTCTTTCTGATGGTCGTTGAGGCTCACGGCTGCACCGAAACCCCAGTTTTCACGCAGATCGGCTTCCATGCGTTCCCATGTGAGTTTGTCGCCCAAGTCGGCATGCAGGCGGTTGAGGTGGCGCGTATATTCTTCGGCACTCATGCGCTGGTGGCGGAGCAGGTCGGTGTGGAGTTCATACGGACCACGACCCAAGACGAGGCCGCCTGTCTCGTGGTCGGCGGTGACCACGATGAGCGTCTCTTTGGGATGTTTTTCATAAAAGGCAAAAGCCTCACGGATAGCATTGTCCATATCGATGACCTCGTGGACTACGGCAGCGGCATCGTTGGCATGGCAGGCATAGTCTATCTTGCCTCCCTCCACCATCAAGAAGAAGCCCTGCTTGCTGCCCGAGAGACGGTCGATGGCGGCACGGGTGATTTGCGTGAGCGTGAGGTCGCTCTCCCGACGGTCTATGGCATAGGGCAGGCAAGTGCGGTCGGCATTGCTGGGCTGCTCAGACTGGAGTAAAATCAGGCGATCGGCAGAGGGAGAGGCTTTCACATAATTGTCATAGCCGCGCACAATGGCATAGCCCTCAGACGAGGCACGCTCGAAGAGGCTCTGCGTCTCTCCGGCAGCCTTGTCGGCAGCAGGTTGGCGGAAGTCGGAACCCGCATAAAAGTCAAAGCCGGCGTCAATGAGCTGGCCGCCGATTTTGTGGTAACTGTTGCGGTCGGGCACGTGGGCATAGAAGGCTGCGGGCGTGGCGTGGTCCACCGACACACTCGTGGAAATGCCCACACGGGCACCGGCGGCTTTGGCGCCCACGGCGATGCTCATGGCCGGCGTGGTGAGGTCGGGCAAGAGGCCAAGGGCATGATTTTTGGTCTTACGGCCTGTGGCCAGCGCGGTGCCTGAGGCGGCCGAGTCGGTCACGCCGTTGGTGGCCGAGAAGGTGTTAATGAGGCCGGCATAAGGGAAGTCGGCAAACGTAAGCGGCACAATGCCGATGCGGCCTTCAAGGGCAGCCAGATAGGTCTCGGTGAGGTTGACTTGGTTCACGCCCATACCGTCGCCGATGAAGTAGAACACATATTTGGCCTTGCCTCCGGCCCAAAGCGAAAGGACTAAAACGCTGCAAAAAAGCAGCGAAAACACACGTTTAAGCATAAGTATTTGATTTTGTTATGAGGTTAGGGGTGTAAGATTTATGGCAAAGTTATAATTTTGCAGCGAAGAAACGGTTTTCAAATTCGTTACAAAAATGCAAATATGCCCTGTTTGCGGCCAACAACTGCCCGACGAAACCACAGAGTGCCCCGTGTGCGGCTGTCCGCTCAACCAGCCACCCCTGCCGCCTGTCATAGATGACAATGGCACTGCCGGAAGCTCCACGCCTCCGCCCACGCCTCCCCTTCCTCCCATCCCGCCGACGCCACCCACACCTCCGACGCCACCTGCTCCCTCAGAGCCCTCAGAGCCTGAGTTTGAGGAGTCTCGCCGACGCGTGTGGCCGTTGCTTGTCGTGACCTTCGTGATTGTGGGACTGGTGGTGGCCATGATTGTTTGGGGCGCGGTCAGTCGCCCTTCATCGCCCAACTACGACAACGAAATAGACAGCCTGCTCAATTCGGGATATGAAGACACGGAAGAGGTCGTGACAGCCGACTCGGCGGCCGAGCCCGATTTCAACTATTATGAAGCGCCGGGCGAAGACTATTCGGCCGGCGACTATGATATGCCGTATGACTCGGCTGTAGCAGACTCCGTTGTTTCAGACTGGGAGTATGGCGCTTGACCATAAACTCAGCTTTTCAAAACCTCATAACCTCTCATCTATCTTGACTCCCGACCAAAGAGAAGAACGCCGTGAACGCGACATCTACCGCGTCACCATCATAGGCAGTGTGGGCAACTTGATGCTTACGCTGCTCAAGTTTTTTGCCGGCATCGTGGGGCACAGTGCCGCCATGCTGGCCGACGCCGTCCATTCTCTCTCCGACCTCATCACAGACTTCGTGGTGATTGCCTTCGTGCGCATTGCCGGCAAACCTCAAGACACCGGCCACGAGTTTGGTCACGGCAAATACGAAACTCTGGCCACGGCCCTCATCGGTCTGATGCTGCTCTTCGTGGGGCTGGGCATCTGTTGGAACGGCGCCCGAAGCATATGGCTCCATGTGGGCGGCCACCCCATCGAAGCGCCGGGAATGGTGGCCTTTTGGATGGCCATTGCCTCGATAGTGGTGAAAGAGTTGCTCTATCAATACACCGTCCGCCACGGCCGTCGGCTACAGTCTGATGCCGTCGTGGCGAACGCTTGGCACCACCGCTCCGACGCTTTCTCGTCCATCGGCACGGCCCTGGGCATTGGTGGCGCCGCCATGTTGGGCCACGGCTGGCAGATACTCGACCCCCTGGCGGCCATCGTGGTGAGTGTGTTTATCGTGAAAGTGAGCGTCAGCCTGCTGATATCGTGCATGGGCCAACTCACCGACCACGCCCTGCCCGCGCACGACGAGGAATTCATCAAAACCGTGGTGTGCAACCAGCCCGGCGCTTCCGACCCTCATCGCCTGCGCACCCGCCACGTGGGACGCCTTCATGTCATCGACCTGCACTTCCGCATGGACGGCCAGACCACCATCACCGATGCCCACCACACGGCTACGGCCATAGAAAACAAGCTGCGCGAACACTTCGGCCACGACACCATCATCACCACCCACGTGGAACCAGTGAAATAAAAGTCTAAGAGTCTAAAAGACTAAGAGACTAAGAGTCTAAAAGACTAAGAGAGTTTTAGCGGCCAAGCCACTTTTTGTCCCTTTGTCCCTTTAACTCTTCGCCTCCAACTATCACCGCAATATGCCACACCGCCAAACCTTGCCCCTTCGCTTCATCAGCCTCCTGTCCGGTCTGCTGCTCTTTGCCTCCATCGGGGCCCAAGAGCGGAAGTTGCAAAACCGCCCATTCATCGACGAGCGCCGCTTCCACTACGGCTTCACCATAGGCCTCCACGACCAGTTCGTCAGTATGCAAAGCAACGGCTACATTGACCCCGAAACGGGCGCACAGTGGCTGGGCGACAACGACCGCTCAGGCTACGGTTTCAGCGTGGGTGTGTTGGGCGAATGGCGACTGAGCCGCCATCTCTCGCTGCGTGCCATTCCCACCCTGCACTTCGGCAGCAAACACCTCAAATTCCGCAACGCCGCCGACGGCACCACACAGAGCCAAGACATGAAGTCTTCTTATGTGGCCGTGCCCTTCGACCTCAAAATCAGTGGGCCGCGTGTGGGCAACTACCGCCCATACGTCATCACGGGCGTGGCGCCGATGTATGACCTCACCGCCAACAAGCACACACTCATCCGCACGCGCCCTATGCAGGTGATGCTCGAGGCCGGACTGGGCTGCGACTTTTATCTGCCTTTCTTCAAACTCATTCCCGAACTCAAATTCTGCTTCGGCTTAGGCAACGTACTCGACAGCAAGCGCTCAGACCTCACCGACCCTACGGCCTTCGTCTACACGCGCAGTGTAGAGAGGGTCACCTCGTCGATGGTGGTGCTGTCGTTTTATTTCGAATAAATCCGGATACCATTTTTCAACATTATACTCATCCCCGTTTTTTATGAAAACATTACGCTTAGCGGTCGTTGGCTTCACGGTCGCCCTACTCTCTCTTGCGATGCCGTCGTCACAGTGTCGCGCTCAAGTCAACGCCCAACTCTTTTACGACCTCGGCAGCGACCGCAAATACGTCACGCTGACCCTCGAAATGTTCAAGGCCGACCCTTGGGGCAACACGTTCTTCTTCATCGACACCGACTTCAACCAACATAAACTCACCGGCGACAAGGCCGTGGCTCCCGGCGGCACTTATATGGAAATAGCCCGATGCCTCAACTTCTGGCAGTCCACCCCGTTGGCACCGCTCAGCCTCCACGTGGAATACAACGGCGGACTGACGCAGGCCTACCCCATCAACAGCGCCTTCCTGGCCGGCGTGGAATATGGCCTTCACAGTGCCGACTGGAAACGTACGCTGAACTTTCAAGTGCTCTACAAGCACATCTGGAGCCGCCACCAAGTGTTGCCGTTGCAATTCACAGCCGTGTGGGGCTGGCAAGATATGCTCGGCGTGAAAGGGCTCGTCTTCAGCGGCTATGCCGATTTTTGGTTTGAAGACCACGCCTGCGACTTCGACGCCACGGGCACACCCGCCCATACACGGCGCAATGTTTTCCAAAGCGAACCCCAACTGTGGTATGCCGTGGGACAACATTTTGGTGTGAAAAACCTCTCCGTCGGCACCGAGTTTGAACTGAGCCAACACTTTGGAGACCAGTCGGGCTTCAAATGCCGGCCGTGTGTGGGCGTGAAATGGGATTTCTAAACCTATTCGACGTCTGAGTCTCTATCAATAAAAAAATAAAGAAGGCCGGCACATCCACCATATATTATATATAGGTGTGATGTGCCGGCATTCGTATGTTTATCAACTGAAGTCTCGGGCCGCTGAAATTAGGCTTCGAGCGCCTGGGCAATGTCGGCGATGATATCTTCAGAGTCTTCTATGCCCACACTCAGACGGATAAGGTCGGGGGCCACACCGGCCTCGCGCAGTTGCTCGTCAGAGAGCTGGCGATGGGTATGGCTGGCGGGATGAAGCACACAAGTGCGCGAGTCAGCCACGTGGGTGACGATGGCAATCATCTTCAGATGGTCCATAAAGCGGATGGCCTCGTCGCGCGAACCCTTCAAGCCGAAAGCAATCACACCGCAACCGCCTTGAGGCAGGTATTTCTCGGCCAAAGCGTGGTATTTGTCGCTCTTCAGTCCGGCATAGCTCACCCAAGCCACCCTCGGGTGCTGCTCAAGATATTCGGCCACGGTTTGGGCGTTCTTGCAGTGTTGTGCCATACGCAGATGAAGCGTTTCGAGACCAAGGCCCGTGAGGAAAGCATTCTGCGGACTCGGCGTGCTGCCCAAGTCGCGCATCAACTGAGCCGTGGCTTTGGTGATGTAAGCCATTTCGCCAAAACGCTCGGCATAAGTCAGGCCGTGATAGCTCTCGTCGGGCTGGCAAAGACCGGGAAACTTGTCGGCTTGGGCCTTCCAGTCGAAGTGGCCACTGTCTACGATGCAACCGCCCACGGCACAAGCGTGCCCGTCCATATATTTCGTGGTGGAATGTGTCACGATGTCGGCGCCCCATTCAAACGGCCGGCAGTTCACAGGCGTGGCAAACGTGTTGTCCACGATGAGGGGCACACCGTGTTTGTGGCTCAGGCGAGCAAAACGCTCAATGTCGAAAACGTGGCCGCCGGGATTTGAAATTGTTTCGCCAAACACGCACTTGGTGTTGGGCCGGAAAGCCTGCTCGATGACCTCGTCGGGCTGATCGGGGTCGATAAACGTACAGTCTATGCCCATTTTCTTCATCGTCACCCCAAAGAGGTTGTAGGTGCCACCATAGATAGACGACGAGGCAATGAAGTGGTCGCCGGCCTCGCAGATGTTAAACACGGCGTAGAAGGTGGCCGCTTGGCCGCTCGATGTCAAGATGGCAGCCACGCCGCCTTCGAGTGCTGCAATCTTGGCGGCCACGGCGTCGTTGGTGGGGTTTTGCAGACGCGTATAGAAATAGCCGGAGTCTTCGAGGTCGAAGAGACGGGCCATCTGCTCGCTGTTGTCATACTTGAACGTGGTGGATTGATAAATGGGCAATGCCCGTGGTTCGCCCTTCTTGGGCTGCCAGCCAGCCTGAACGCATAGCGTGGCGGTTTTCATTTTGTCCATATTGGTGTGGTTTTAATTGACAGGTGTAAGATGATAGCAGATGCAAAAGTAGCGCCTTTTGGGGAGAAGAGCAACGATTGAAGCTCATAACCTTGGGGCACAAAGCCTTTTATGTCCTTATTTTTGTCCCACATTTCGCTCACTCTCTCTCCGAGACACCTTAATAATACTTAAATATATATGCTAAAAAGCGGCGAGTCGGGCCAAATGTCGTATTTTTGCTTGAATTTAGCGCGTATTGTACCTCATGGGCCGGAGGTTGTGGCTTGACAGCCACTAATGAAGATGCCACCCAGCGCCTGCAAGGAGAAAACATCGCCGCGCTACACGCTCACTAATGAGCGCCTCCCCCAATTGCCACTTTCGCAGAAGGTATCCGTAATGAAATCTACCAGTTCTAAATTTTTCGCGACCCTGCGCACTATGCTGCCGGTGACTGTTTGCGTCACGCTTGTGCTGATTATGCTCGGCGGCGTGGTGGCGGCGGTGACTATGGCCGGACATTTCAGCCGAGGCATCAAAGAGAATTTCACCGTAGAGGTGTTGCTCGACGACAGCATTCCACAACGCGACCTCCAAGCACTGAAGTCCAACCTCGAGAAGGCGCCTTTTGCCCGACAGGTGAACTATATCTCTAAAGCTCAGGCCACTAACGACCTTATGGCCGACTTGGGCGAAAATCCCGAAGAACTATTGGGAAGCAGCCCCGTACCGGCCGAGCTGGAGGTCTTTCTTCACGCTCCCTACGCCTGTCGCGACAGCATCAACAAGCATATCGTCCCCGTCAAAGAGAAGAATAAACATGTGCGCGATGTGGTCTGCCCCATTGAACTCATCGACAGTGTAGACACTTTCACACGGACGGCCAGCATCGTGGCTCTCGCCGTGGCTGCTCTGTTGGCTTTCATCTCTTTTGCGCTGATTGCCTCAACGGTGAGAGCCGGCGTACACAATCGCCGACACGCCATCCGGACGATGCGCCTCACAGGAGCCACCCACCGCTTCATACGCCGACCGTTTATGGCGCGTGCTTGGTGGACAGGATTGGTGGCTGCCATTATTGCCGGAGGCCTGTTGTGGTATGGACTGGACACGCTCTCGGGAATGAACGAAGGCAGTGATTTTGCCTTTGTCACATCCGACGTCGTGCTCTACACCCTACTCACCGTGGGCATAGCCGGACCAACACTGACGCTGTTTTGGACCTTTATCTCGGTGAGCCGCTGCTTGCGCATGAGCGACGACGAAATCTTCTTGAAATAATCAAACATCCTCTATATGAAAACCATTTCTACCCAAACTCCACCTGCCATACCGGCCGATGCTTCACACAAAAAGGCACAGTTTGCGACGGAAGAGGCTTTCAATCCCGAAATCTTCAGTGCCCGCCGTATTAAGGTGGCTCCCGTGGTCTGCCTTTTCGGCTACCTCTTTATGGTCTATGCCATACTGAAGAAACCGAAAAGCCCAAAAGAAGACTAAGAGACTAAAAATTATTGAGCGGCCAAATAGCTCTGTAAGGGCTTGCTTAACCTCCCACAATCTCTTCGCCACTTTGACGCTCAAAAAACATACGAACTAATGGACTGGATACAAACCGTCATCATCGCTATCGTCGAGGGGCTCACGGAATTTTTGCCCGTGTCGTCTACCGGCCATATGATCATCACCCAAGGCGCCTTGGGCATGGAGAGCACAGACTTCTTGAAGGCTTTCACCGTCATCATTCAGTTTGGCGCCATCCTCTCTGTGGTGTGCCTCTACTGGCGCAAGTTTTTCTATCCCGAAGAGGCCAAGAAGCCGGGAAGAAGCTGGTGGGGCGCTGTGTGGCGTTTTTACCTGAAACTCATCATCGGCGTAGTACCGGCCATCGTGCTGGGACTGGCCTTTAACGACTTTATCGAGTCTAATCTGGGCAACGTGATGCTCACGGCCGTGATGCTCATCGTGGGCGGTGTGTTTATGCTCTTTTGCGACCGCCTCTTTGGCAAAGGTACAGACGAAACACCTATCACCTATCGCCGCTCGCTGATGGTGGGTCTGTTTCAGTGTATCGCCATGATACCCGGCGTGTCGCGCTCTATGGCCACCATCGTGGGCGGTATGTCGCAGCGATTGAGCCGCCGCAAAGCCGCCGAGTTTTCATTTTTCCTGGCCGTGCCCACAATGTTTGGCGCCACTTGTCTCGAGCTCTACAAACTGCTCAGCGATCCTGCCAAACGAGGCATTCTCACCGAGGGCGACGGACTGTTTCACCTCATCCTAGGCAGTGCCGTGGCCTTTGTCGTGGCCTGTCTGGCCATCAAGTTTTTCATCGGCTACATCTCCCGCCACGGCTTTGCCGCCTTCGGTTGGTATCGCATCGTAGTAGGTCTGGCCATCATCATTCTCTCACTCTGCGGCATCCCTCTCACCATGGCCGACTAATAATGCCCGAGAGCCGTCACATTTCAATCAGCCTGTAATTTATGAATTTTCTTGCGGGACAGATACTGGCCTTCGACAAGCCTCTCGGCATGACCAGCTTCGGCCTCGTGGCAAAAGTGAGGTGGTTGCTCACCCGAAGCATGGGTGGCCGGCGCATCAAGGTGGGACATGCCGGCACGCTCGACCCATTGGCTACCGGCGTATTGCTCATTTGCACCGGACGGGCCACCAAACAAATCCCACAGCTCCAACTGGGTGTCAAGGCCTACGAGGCCACGCTCCGTTTGGGAGCCACCACACCGAGTTTTGACCTCGAGCACGACATCGACGCCACTTATCCCACCGAACATATCACAAAAGAAATGGTGGAAGAGGCCCTGAAGCGTTTTGAGGGTGAAATTATGCAGGTGCCACCGGCCTTCTCTGCCTGCAAAACGGGTGGCAAACGGGCTTACGACATCGCCCGACAAGGCGGCACCCCCGACCTGCAAGCCAAACCGCTACGCATCGACGAGATAACCCTCACCGACTGCCGGCTCGACTGTGCGGAACCTGAGATTTCCATCCGTGTGGTCTGCTCGAAAGGCACCTACATCCGAGCCTTGGCCCGCGACATCGGCGAAGCACTCGGAAGTGGTGCTCATCTCACCGCCCTACGACGTACCCGGGTGGGCGACTACGGCATCACCGACTGCCAGACGCTCGAAGCCTTTGAACAGTGGCTCGGCACCATTGAAGTGGAAACCGAACTACCCGAAAACTGAAAACCGAACGCGGCCTCTTCATCCCACACACAACAATAGCAAACCGAAGGCACAAAAACACGTGTCCTATATATAATAAGGAGTCTATGAAACTGTCACAATTCAAATTTAAGCTGCCCGAAGAGAAAATCGCCAAATACCCGGCACCTCACCGCGACGAATGTCGGATGATGGTGCTCCACCGCACCACCGGCGAGATTGAGCATAAGATGTTCAAAGACGTGCTCGACTATTTTGATGAGCACGATGTCTTTGTGTTCAACGACACAAAGGTGTTCCCCGCCCGCCTCTATGGCAACAAAGAAAAGACCAGGGCAAGGATTGAGGTATTCCTCTTGCGCGAACTCAATCAGGAGCTCCGCCTTTGGGACGTGCTCGTAGACCCCGCCCGCAAAATCCGCATCGGCAACAAACTCTACTTCGGCGATGACAACGCCATTGTGGCAGAAGTCATAGACAACACCACAAGCCGCGGACGCACGCTGCGTTTCCTCTACGACGGCGACCACGAAGAGTTCAAAAAGGCAGTCTACGCACTCGGCGAAGCCCCCATCCCACGTTTCATCGGCCGAGAGTCGGAGCCGGAAGACCTTGAGCGTTTCCAGTGTATCTTTGCCAAACACGAGGGGGCCGTCACAGCGCCCACTGCCGGACTCCACTTCTCGCGCGAACTGATGAAACGAATGGAAATCAAAGGCATCGACTTTGCTTTCATCACCCTGCACTGCGGCTTGGGCAATTTCCGCAACACTGACGTGGAAGATCTCACCAAACACAAAATGGACTCTGAACAGATGTTTGTGGAACAAGCCTGCTGCGACATAGTCAACAAAGCCAAAGACGAAGGGCGCAAGGTCGTGGCCGTGGGCACCACCGTGCAACGCGCACTCGAGGCTTGCGTGGGCACCAATGCCCGCATCAAGGAATACGAAGGTTGGATCAACAAATTTATTTTCCCGCCCTACCAGTTCACGGTGGCCGACGCCATGCTCTCCAACTTCCACCTGCCCTACTCCACCCTGCTCATGCTCACAGCCGCCTTTGGCGACTACGACTACACGATGCACGCCTACGACGTGGCCTTGAAAGAAGACTATCAGTTCGGCCCCTTCGGCGACGTCATGCTTATCGTAGACTGACGGATATGAAACTCTACGTCGCTCTCGGTGCCAACTTGGGCAACCGCAGGCAGAATATAGAACAAGCCATCGAAGCACTCGCCCGGCGCATAGGCACCTGCGGCGGGTGCTCTGTGCTTTATGAGACAAAGCCTCAGGGCTTCTGCTCAGACCATCTCTTTCTCAATGCCGTGGCCGTGTTTGAAACCGATTTGCCCACCGACCAACTGCTTGACATCACACAAGACATCGAGCGCTCCCTCGGGCGAACTGCCAAGAGCCATGACGGCCTGCATACCGACCGTACCATCGACATCGACCTGCTCATCTACGGGCAGCAAACAGTCCGGACCGACAGCCTCATCCTGCCACATCCGCTAATGGTCCGACGACGTTTTGTCTTGGAGCCTATGGCAGAACTTGCTCCCGACCTGGTTCATCCACTCCTTGGCCAGACTATGAAAGACTTGCTCCATCAACTCAACAGGCTCGACATCGCCAGTCTCGACCAACCCGAAGAAGCCACACTCACAGCCATCAATCGCCTGCTGCCCCAATTGTCAGCCCACGCAGTCACATTGAGCGAAGCCGACCTTGTGCGCCTCGTCCAAAACCCCACCACCAAGGTCTTTCTCGGCCGCGACGAGGAGGGAGAGGTTCAAGCCATGGCCACACTCTCGCTCATGCTCATCCCCACCGGGGTGAAGGCGTGGATTGAAGACGTCGTGGTGGATGAAAACTGCCGCGGACGTGGCTATGGCCGCCAATTGTTGAGTCATCTCATCGCCGAAGCTCGCCGACTGGGCGCCACCTCGGTCAATCTCACCTCAAAGCCGGAACGCCTCGCAGCCAATCGGCTTTATAGATCGCTCGGGTTTCAACCAAGACAGACCAACGTCTATCGGCTTACGCTTTAATCCACTTTCCCACTTTTATCACCCCACACTCTTCGATTTCCCAGATGGGTATTTTGATCAGAAAACCACTCGACCTGCTCCAACGCGAAGCTGAGGCCACCGGCAGCAAGACGCTCAAACGCGTGCTTGGCCCGATTGGTCTCATTGCCTTTGGTGTAGGCGTCATCATTGGCGCCGGACTTTTTTCCATCACCGGCACCGTGGCTGCTTCCTATACCGGACCGGCCATCACCATCTCGTTTGCCATTGCTGCCATCGGCTGCGCCTTTGCCGGTCTGTGCTATGCCGAGTTTGCTTCAATGATACCCGTCTCGGGCAGTGCCTACACCTATTCCTATGCCACGATGGGCGAACTCATCGCCTGGATTATCGGCTGGGACCTCGTGTTGGAATACACTGTGGCCGCTATCACGGTGAGCATATCTTGGAGCAGTTATATGGTGAAATTCTTGGCAGATGCCGGCATCCACTTGCCCACGGCCCTCACCGCCTGCCCGGCTGATGGTGGCATCATCAACGTGCCGGCGGCACTTATAGTTGTAGTGATGAGCCTCTTCCTCATCCGCGGCACGCGCGAAAGCGCGTTGGTCAACAGCATCATCGTGGTGCTCAAGGTTGCCGTTATTCTGGGTTTTGTCATTTTGGGTTGGCGATACATCAATGCCGACAACTACCAGCCCTATCTACCGGCCAACACAGGGGTGCTCGGAGAGTATGGCTGGAGCGGCGTGTTGCGTGGAGCAGCCATCGTATTTTTTGCCTTCCTGGGCTTCGACGCTGTCAGCACAGCCGCTCAAGAGACCCTCAATCCTCGCCGCAATATGCCGCTGGGCATCTTGCTCTCTTTGCTCATCTGCACCATTCTCTATGTGGCCTTTGGGCACGTCATGACGGGTGTGGCCCACTACACCGAATTTGCCGGTTCTGAAGGCATCGCTCCCGTGGCCATCGCCATCGACCATATGGGCGTGGCCGACGCTGCCGGCCAGATTACGCCGGCCTACCCTTGGCTCTCAAAGGCTGTGGTGCTGGCCATTCTCATTGGGTATTGCTCCGTCATTTTGGTACTGCTCATGGCCCAAAGCCGAATCTTTATGGCCATGAGCCACGACGGCCTGCTACCGCCCGTCTTCTCCAAACTGCACAGCCGCTTCCGCACGCCAATGTTCAACAACCTCATCTGTATGGTGATTATCGCCACGCTGGCTGCCCTTGTTCCGGCCGGTCTGGCCGGTGAAATGACAAGCATCGGCACTCTGTTGGCCTTCACGCTGGTGTGTGGCGGCGTGCTCATCGTCAGACGCACCATGCCTCATTTGCCGCGCACATTCCGCACCCCGTTCGTCCCCTTCGTCCCTTTGGCCGGTATCGTGACGTGTCTGAGTTTGATGATTTTCCTTCCGGCCGACACGTGGATACGTCTGGTGTTATGGATGCTCATCGGCCTCGACGTCTATACGTACTATGGCATACGCCACAGCGCGCTTGAAGCCGTCCCCAACCGGCGCGGGGCCACCATCATCAATATGCTCGGGCTGTGTCTCGGCCTGCTTTGCGTCGTCACGGGCTTCTGGCATCAGCAGACGGCCGGATGGCAGACTGACAAAACTTTGCTGGTCATTGCCGTAGTCTTCGGCCTGGTGCATGTGGTGTGGTACGTGCTGCGTATGTGGCACCATAGTGGCAAAATCACTCAATAGTATTCATTCTTACACGCCTTTATAGATATGAAAAAGTGGCTGTATCTCTTTGTTCTCTGCTTCTTGTCGGTTTCCGCTTTCAGTCAGAAACCCATTCGCGTGGCTTGTGTGGGCAATAGCGTGACCTATGGCTACGGCATTGCCAACCGCGACCACAATAGTTATCCCGCCCAGCTCTCCCGGCTGCTTGGGACCGACTACGACGTGCGCAATTTCGGCCGCAGCAGTGCCACATTGCTCACCAAGGGCCGACTGCCCTACATTCATCAGCCGGAATACCGCGAAGCCATCAAGTTTCGTCCCGACATTGCCATCATTCACCTCGGTCTCAACGACACCGACCCCTCTGCATGGCCCAATTATTCTGACGAATTCATTCCCGACTATCGGGCGCTCATCGACTCTTTTCGTGTGGCCAATCCGCAGTGCCAAATTGCCGTCTGTCTGCTCACCCCCATCTTCACGGCTCATCGCCGTTTCGACAGTAGCACACGCGAGTGGCACCGCCTCGTCACGGAACGCATCCGGCAGATAGCCACGACGGCCAATGTCGGTCTCATCGACCTCCACACGCCGCTGCATTGCCACCCCGACCTTTTCCCCGACGCCCTTCACCCCGACAGTGCCGGCGCAGCCATTCTGGCCGAGACGGTGAGAGGATACATCACGGGCAATTATGGCGGCCTGCGTCTGCCGGCCACCTTCAGCGATGGGATGGTCATTCAGCGCCATCGGCCCATCGACATTCACGGCATAGCCAATGCCGGCGACAAGGTGAGCATCTCTTTGGGCAAAGCCCGTGCCGAAGTGACCACGGCGACCGACGGACGTTGGCAGGCCACTCTTCCCGAAATGCCGGCAGGAGGTCCTTACAAACTGACCGTTAAGACCAAAACCAGCAAAATCACATTGCAAGATGTCTGGATTGGCGAGGTCTGGCTCTGTAGCGGTCAAAGCAATATGGCCTTCACACTCGCCGACTGCGCCACGGCATCGCAAGATCTTGCTGCGGCCGACACCCTCACGCGCGTACATTTATATCATATGCAACCTGTGGCTTCGCCGTCCAACCCACAGTGGGATGTCGCCACACTCGACGCCGTGACGCAACTCCGCTATATGCAACCTTCCCACTGGGAACGTGCTTCGGCCACGGCGGCCAAAGACTTCTCGGCCATAGGCTTCCACGTAGGCCGACTGCTGGCTGACAGTCTCGGGTGTCACGTGGGCATCATCTGTAACGCCGTGGGCGGTTCGCCGTTGGAAAGTTGGATAGACCGCACCACCCTCGAAACGCATCTGCCGGCCATCTATCAGCGGTGGACCGAGACGGACTATTCCATGGACTGGGTGCGCAGTCGGGCCAAAGAGCAGATGCGCCAAGCCTCTTCTACCCGTCAGCGCCATCCGTTTGAACCGTCATATCTCTACGAAGCTGCCATCAAACCGCTCGAGGGTTACCCCATTGCCGGCGTGGTGTGGTATCAGGGAGAGTCTAACGCCCACAATGCCGAACTGCATACGCGCCTGTTCAATTATTTCCTGGAAAGTTGGCGCGGCACATGGGCACAGGCCGACCTCCCGTTCTATACCATTCAGCTTTCAAGCATAGGCGGCCGGCACACATGGCCCCACTTCCGCGACAGCCAGCGCCGTCTGGCCGACACCACTCCAGGCGTTTATCTCACGGTGAGCCACGATATGGGCGACTCGCTCGACGTGCACCCCAAGCCAAAACGTGAGGTGGCCCAACGCGTGACCAGTGCGATATTAAACCACACTTATGGCCGCACCGACATCTGTCCGTCCGGCCCGGCGTTTAGAGGTTTTGACATTGAGGGGGCTTCTCTACGTCTCACGTTCGACTATGCCGAGGGGCTCCATGCCGCCGATGGCGACTTGCGCGGTTTTGAAGTGGCCGGTCAAGACGGCTTGTGGCACACGGCCACAGCTGTCATTGACGGTTGTCAAATCCTCGTCTCGTCGCCCGAAGTGCCTCATCCCGTGGCCGTACGCTATGGCTGGCAGCCCTTCACCCGGGCCAACCTTGTCGGCCTCACCGGCCTGCCGGCTTCCACCTTCCGCAGTGAGCGCGGAGGGATATATTGAGTCATACATTCCGAGCGTCTTGCACTAACTTTCGCCTGACGGCGCAAGTTAGGCGGCTCAGGAAAGCAAACCTAAAAAAACAGTTCTTTTGTCTCTGCACTCATCTGCACTAACTTTCGCCTAACGGCGCAAGTTAGGCGGCGGCTCGGAAATGTCAATAAAAACAAGTTTTTCTTGCCATTCCGCTCGCCTTGCACTAACTTTGTCACACGAAAACACTAATAAATCAATGATATGGCAAAAAAAGCTCTCTTAATGATCCTCGACGGATGGGGTAACGGTTCGCACGGCAAAGGCGACGTTATCTTCCAGACGCCTACTCCCTTCATCGACAGTCTGAACGAAAAGTATCCGCACTCGCAACTGCTGGCCTGCGGCGAAAACGTGGGACTGCCCGACGGTCAAATGGGTAACTCTGAGGTGGGACACCTCAATATCGGTGCCGGACGCATCGTCTATCAAGACCTCGTGAAAATCAACCGCGCCTGCGCCGACGGTTCCATCCTCAAAAATCCCGAAATCATCCGTGCCTACGACTACGCCAAGCAAAACGGCAAGGGGCTCCACCTTATGGGACTCACCTCTACCGGCGGCGTGCACTCTTCGCTCGACCACCTCTTCAAACTCGTCGACATCTCTGCCGAATATGGCATCTCCGACCACACCTACGTGCACTGCTTTATGGATGGCCGCGACACCGACCCGAAAAGCGGTAAGGGCTTCATCCAAGACCTCACCAACCACTGCGCCAAGAGCGGTGCCCACGTGGCCAGCATCATCGGCCGCTTCTATGCCATGGACCGCGACAAGCGCTGGAACCGCGTGAAGATTGCCTACGACCAGCTCGTTGAAGGCAAGGGACGCGCCGTGACGGACATGGTGGCCGGCGTGCAGAGTTGCTACGACAGCGACAGCGAAGACCATAAAAACACCGACGAATTCATGGAACCGCTCGTCAACGCCAACGTTGACGGACGCATCAAGGAGGGCGACGTGGTCATCTTCTTCAACTACCGCAACGACCGCGCCAAAGAGCTCACCGTGGTACTCACACAGCAGGACATGCCCGAAGAAGGTATGCACACCATCCCCGGCCTGCAATATTTCTGCATGACGCCCTACGACGCTTCGTTCACCGGCGTTCACATTCTCTTCCCCAAAGAAAACGTCAACAACACGCTTGGAGAATACTTGGCCTCTAAGGGTCTCAAGCAGCTCCACACAGCCGAGACAGAAAAATATGCCCACGTGACCTTCTTCTTCAACGGCGGACGCGAAACGCCTTTCGACGGCGAAGACCGCATCCTCGTGCCTTCGCCCAAAGTGGCCACCTACGACCTCAAACCCGAAATGTCGGCTTTTGAGGTGAAAGACAAACTCGTGGCTGCCATTGGCGAAGAGAAATACGACTTCATCGTGGTGAACTTTGCCAACGGCGACATGGTAGGCCACACGGGCATCTACGAAGCCATCACCAAAGCCGTGGAGGCCGTAGACCAATGTGTGGGTGAAGTGGTGACTGCCGCCAATGCCGCCGGCTATGAGACCATCATCATCGCCGACCACGGCAACGCCGACAACGCCATCAACGAAGACGGCTCGCCCAACACGGCTCACTCGCTCAACCCCGTGCCGTTCATCTATGTGACGGAAAACAAAAATGCCAAAGTGAAAGACGGCGTCTTGGCCGACGTGGCGCCCAGCATCCTCCACATCCTCGGCCTGCCCCAGCCTGCCGAAATGACCGGCAAGGATTTGATCGAAGACTAAAGTCTCTGAACTTTGCTCCTCTGCATAAGAGGAGTGCCTACAAATAGCCCACCCGGCTCGGACGTTACGCTCCGAGTCGGGTGGGTCTTTTTGAATGAACTCAAGGCAAGGGAAAATAAACCGTGAGCCTATGACACATCGTCCGGGCAAGAAATCTCAAAACGGACGATTATGGTGGCTCCTTAATCACCATAAAAAACCTACTCATCCCCTCCTTTTCCCTTCCCTACCCAAATTGTTGCCTTTTTCCCAATCACACAATCACGGGCTTCTAACCATCTGACAATGTGGAAGATGCTGTGATTGAACGCTTCAGTCACGCCAATCACGCCGAGAAGGCTTGTCGGGAGCGTCGGAGAAAGTCAAACAGACCGCAGCCGTGCCTTCCGGTTGGTGTCGGAGGCAGGGTTCTGCGGTCTGTCGCTCATCCCGTCGTTTCATCAAAGTGTGGTTTCAGCCCTGCGGTTCATCGTGTGGGTTTTGTCTTCGTCAAAGCGTTCTGTCGGCCTTGGCTGCCACGGCCATATCGCCGTCGGTGCGCTCATCAGTCCCTGTCGCTTCATCCCTTCTCTCGTCTTCGGCATTTTCATCGTTGAAGGTGAAACCCACGTTGTGTCTCTTTTTCGGTTTAGTTTCGCTCAGGCTCTTTCTCACCAAATCATCCACATAGTTTCTTTGCTCAATGCACACGTTTAAAACATATTGGAGATAACCAGACACTTCTTCCATATTCTTCAACAAGAGCAATGGCATATTGGTGCTCACCACATACTCTGAAGTTTCTGGATGTGTATTCCAAATTACGGTGGGAGGGAAATTACCGTTGGCGTTGTTGATGGCTTCAATAATATCGGGCCATGCAGGGTCGTCAGGCAGGCAACCTGCCCAGTTCAGATACCACAGCACAGTAAAGGGAGCATTGTTGCGAAAAATAAACGATTGACCTTGATACTTCAAAAGGATGTTGTCGCCGTCGATTTCCGGCTGGCAACCCAGGTCTGTGAGGCCCTGCATAATCTGACTGGTCAACTCTTCTTTGGTTTGTGGCCCTGCAAGTGCGGGATTTCCGCCATACGCTTTTTCTTCTTTCTTGTGATTGTTTTTGTAATACAAGGCTGTAACGGCAAACGTCAGCACCATCAATAATACCGTGGGCAGTGCAAATGCTGAAATGGCAAAACTCATCATAAGGCGTATTGTTAATAAGGTTAAACTCATTGGGTCTCATCCAATCTCTGTGCCAAGCTGATGCGACTGTCATTTTGTCAGTCAAAGGCCGGCGCAGTGGGTTTTGATGATTTCTGTTGTGTAAGTTTTACACTGCAAAAGTAGACATAAAAAATATACCACCAAACAAATTCGTGTAAAAATTACACCGAACGTGTATTTTTTAGTTTCCCGACGGATTGGAAGGGGGAATAGAGGGGCAAAGAAACCACGCAGACCGTACAAAAAGGGGACTGAGCATGACAAAAAAGCACGAATTTTTCACTTAAACAATTGGCCGGCGTGTCCAATCGGGGATTTTTCGGACCGAAAACGGCCTCAATCGGATCAAAAGGCTTGCCGTCATTCCTGCAATAAGGACAGGAGCCACGGGAATAAGGAGAGAAATTCCTGTCCTTATGGCCGTAACGCTCTAAAAGCCAACAAAAAAGGCCCGCGACAAGGGGCCTTCTCTATCTGTTACCTCAAAGGTAGACCAAAACCGGGTGACGAAAAAAGACAATAGGCGGCGCAACAAACAAACGGGGCGCAAACGGCCTTTCACAACAGCTCCTCGGACTCGCCGGCCTCGCGGTTTAGCCGATGGGCATAGGCAAAAAACCAGTCTGAGAGGCGGTTGAGCCAAGGCAGGGCTTCGGTGCAACCGGCCGCCACCACACTGCGCTCGGCACGCCGGCAAACGGCACGGCAAACATGGGCTTGGGCGGCCGTCGGCGTGCCACCGGGCAAGACAAAACCGCCAAGCGTCACACCGAGACTATCTATGGCGCGCTCGAGGTTTTCCACTTCGGCGCCGGTGGGGAAATAGGTAGGCGTGTCAATGCCCGACAGGCGGGCACCTATGGCGAAAAGGCGGCGCTGGAACTGCCGCAAGACCGCGCGCTCATCTTGCGGCAACTGGGCGGCAAGAAGGCCTATGTGACTGCTGAGTTCGTCGACATCGCCCACGGCCACAATGCGTGGGTCGGTCTTGGCCACCTTGCCGCCCACGGCCAGCGAGGTGGTGCCGGCGTCGCCCGTGTGGGTGTAGAGCGTGGGAGAGAGTTTTTGCTTAGAAGTAGTTGATGACATGATGCTCTTTGTTTAGTCGGGACTCGAGAAAGGCGAGGCCGAAATCATAGAGGTCGAAACTGACCCGCACGCGGTCGTCGGCCACAAGCCTCTGCCAGGCGGCGTGGGCGGCCTTGTGGCCCCCTATGCCGCGCACCACAATCAGGCCGCCGTCGCTCATACGCTCCGTCAGGGACATGACGCCGTCGATGTGGCGCGAGAGGTGGTTGACGTAGGCGAAATCACAGGTTTCGTTGGTCAAGACATCGGCCGTGAGGGTGTCGGTCACCGTGAGGCGGCAACTGCCACGGCCTTCATGCAGATAGCGCAAGGTGACGTCGCTCACCGGCCCCACCACCACGGCCCTGCGGGCACACGAATGGTTGATGAGACGAAAGAGCAGGCGGTCGTCTTTTTCGCGAAGGTCGGCCCGGTGGTTTTGTCGCCACGCGTGCAATGGGGCATAAGCGTAAAATTCGCCAGACTCATAAATCACGCCTTTCACCACGTTAAAGGCAAAAGGCGAATGGATGCCATAGCCCCGGCGGTGGCGGAAACGGACCACCCATCGGGTGAGGCGGCGAAGGCTGACGAAGGGTTGAAACATAAACAATCGGGGTGAAACTGCCGACGAATATAGCAATTTCCTGAAACAAAGACAACACAAAGCGCCCACGTAATGGTTCACGACGGGTCGGCAGGATGGGCGCTGCGGTTGCGGGGGAAGTATTTGAGCACTTGCTCACGCAAAAACGGGTTGGCCAAGTGCATGTAGATGTCGGTAGTGGCGATGGTCTCGTGCCCCAACAACTGTTGGATGACGCGCAAGTTGGCACCGCCTTCGAGCAGGTGAGTGGCAAAGGTGTGGCGCAGGGTGTGGGGACTGATGTCGCCTTGTATGCCGGCAGCGGCAGCGTATTGGCGCAGATTGTGGAACACGGTGATGCGCGAGAGGTGGCGACGCCGGGCGGCACTGATGAAGACATAGTCTTCTTCGCCGGGCTTGGGGTCAATCTGGTTGCGCTCCGCGGCCCACAGGTCGAGTTCGTGGGCGGCACGGTCGGAGAGGGGCACAAGCCGCTCTTTCGAGCCCTTTCCCACCACACGGACATAGCCTTCGGCCTTGAAGACACAACTGAGGCGCAACTCACAGAGTTCGCTCACGCGCAGGCCGCAACTGTAGAGCATCTCTATCATGGCCCGGTCGCGGCGGCCTTCGGGTTTGCTCAGGTCGATGGCGGCTATGAGGGCGTCGACTTCTTCAACAGACAACACACGAGGCAGGTGTCGGCCAAAAGAGGGCGTGCGCAATAGTTCGGTGGGGTCGGCGTCTAAACGGCCATCGAGCACAAGAAAATGAAAAAACGACCGCAACGACGACACGGCTCTGCAAATGGAACGCTCGCCAATGCCCAACTCAGAGAGCAACACCATAAAGTGATGGAAATGGTCGAGCGTCAGGTCTGAAAGACTCAAAGACTCATCGGCCACATATTCCAAAAAACGCGCCACGTCGCGCACATAGGCCTCGCGTGTGTTGGCCGAAAGACTGCGCTCCAACATCAGATAGGCGGCATAAGAGTCGGTAAGGGCGGAGGTGGACATATATATATAATATAAGGTGTGAGAGAGGAGGGGAAGGGAGAGTCAATTATTACAAGTTTTATTTGACTTTGCTCTCGGCTTGCACTAACTTGCGCCTGACGGCGCAAGTTAGGCTGCACTCGGCAGAGCCAAAAGGAAAAACTTGCGTCTTCCCTTTTGTCTCTGCACTCATTTGCACTAACTTTGCAAAAGGAAAACAACGACACAAAGTTAAGGAAATCTTCTATCCCATCTGCTACACGCCATGAAGATATTGATTATGAACGGTCCCAACCTCAACCTGCTGGGACAAAGAGAACCCGGGATTTATGGTTCGGGCACAATGGACGACTGTCTTAACGCCCTGCGCGCACTCCATCCCAGAGTGGAAATCGTCTATTACCAAAGCAACATCGAGGGTGAACTCATTAACCGCCTGCAAGCAGCTATGAATGAACACATCGATGGCGTGGTACTCAACGCCGGCGCCTACACCCACACGTCCATAGCCCTGCACGACGCCATTCGCTCCGTCAACTTCCCCGTGATAGAAGTGCACATCTCCAACGTGCACCAAAGAGAAGATTTCCGCCACCACTCCATGATTTCTCCGGCTTGCAAAGGCGTCATCTGCGGTTTCGGCCTCAATTCCTACCGACTCGGCGTGGAGGCCATCATGTATGCCCGACAAGAAGACTAAAACCCGCCACACTTAACTGAACTTATGTACAAGAAAACCAAAATCGTAGCCACCATTTCAGACGCCCGCTGCGACATCGGCCTGTTGCGCTCGCTATATGAAGAGGGCATGAACGTGGTGCGCCTCAACACTGCCCACCAGGGACCCGAGGGTATGCGCCGCGTCATCAACAACGTGCGCGAGGTGTCAAGCCGCATCGCCGTGCTGATAGACACCAAAGGACCGGAAGTGCGCACCACACGCACCGAGCGCCCCATCGAACTGCAACGCGGCGACCTCGTCGAAATCATCGCCAACCCCGAAGCCGTCACCACGCCGAGCCAAATCTCGGTGACCTATGGCGGATTTGTCAACGACGTACCCGTGGGTGCCCATGTCTTGATTGACGACGGCGAGGTGGGGCTTTTTGTAGAAGAAAAAACAGCCAACGCATTGATTTGTCGCGTGGAAAACGACGCCACACTGGGCTCACGCAAAAGTGTGAACGTGCCGGGCGTGCGCATCAACCTGCCGGCTCTTACCGAGCGCGACAAAGCCAACATCGCCTTTGCCATCGAAGCCGACGTGGCCTTTATCGCTCACTCTTTCGTCAGATCTAAAGAAGACGTGGCCGCCGTGAGGCAAATGCTCGACGAGGCCGGAAGCGACATACGCATCATTGCCAAAATCGAAAACCAAGAGGGAGTGGACCACATCGACGAAATACTCGAAGCGGCCGACGGCATCATGGTGGCACGCGGCGACCTGGGCATCGAAGTAGCCCAAGAACTCATCCCCGGCATACAGCGCCGACTGGTCAACAAAGCCATACGGGCACACAAGCCCGTCATCGTGGCCACGCAGATGCTGCAAAGTATGATCAAAAACCCACGTCCCACCCGCACCGAGGTGACCGACATTGCCAACGCCGTCTACTCGCACGCCGACGCCTTGATGCTCTCGGGCGAAACGGCTTATGGCGACTACCCTGTCGAAGCCGTGCGCGTGATGGCCACAGTGGCGGCACAGGCCGAGAAAGACACGTTCGACGACCTGCCCGAAGTGGACGTGCCTCTGCCCAAACACCCCGACGTGACCGAGTTTTTCGCCAAAGAGGCCGTAATGGCGACCCACCGCATGCGCCTCAAAGCCATCATTACCGATAGTTTCACCGGTCGCACGGCGCGGTATGTGTCGTCCTATCGCGGCCGTTGTGCCGTCTTGGCCATTTGCTATAAAGCCAAAACCGTACGCCACCTCGCCTTGTCTTATGGCGTCTATGCACTCTATATGCCTATGAAGAGCTACGGCCACGAGTTTCTCCTCGCCGCGCTGCGCCGCCTCATCAAAGACGGCGTCGTAGGACTCGAAGACCGCATCTGCTACCTTGGTTCGCAACGCAAGGAGCAGAGCACCTCTTTCATGGAAATGAACATCGTGGGCGAACTCTTCAAGGAAGAGGGTGTCGAAACGCCGCCACAAGTGGCCGGCACACACTGAACCGCCTCACAGTCACCAGCCTTAGTCCCCAACAATGCCTTCATATCTCAAAACCAACCGGCACATAGAGAGCCAAATCGTTGACGCCCGCGAACGCGCCCAGCGCCTTGACGATTACATGACGGCCCACTCGTCGAAAGAAGACGACTATATGGCCCGGCTCTATCGCGCCACTCAGACCCACCTGCTCCGCCCGCGCATGGCATCGGGACACCTCCAAGGCCTGCTGCTGCGTATGTTGACGCAAATGATCAAGCCCCGCGTGGTGGTGGAGATAGGCACCTACTCGGGTTATTCGGCACTCAGCATGGCTGCCGGTATGGACAAGGGCGGCATCATCTATTCGT
This sequence comes from Bacteroidales bacterium, assembly GCA_004557035.1. Taxonomy (GTDB): domain Bacteria; phylum Bacteroidota; class Bacteroidia; order Bacteroidales; family Bacteroidaceae; genus Alloprevotella. The sequence goes on from SFFB01000019.1 coordinate 32,466, forward strand.
TTGAAATCAACGACGAACAGGAAGATTTCACCAAGCCCTGGCTCGAAGGCTCGCCCTATCCCGCCAAAGTGGAAATGATAATCGGCAACGCCCTCGACCTGCTCCCGCCAATGGACATCAAGGCCGACATGGCCTTCATCGACGGCGACAAACGACAATATGCCAACTACTACACGCTGATTATGTCGAAACTCAAAGCCGGAGGCTGGCTGCTGGCCGACAACACGCTCTGGGACGGCCATGTGACAGACCCAGACTACGACGGCGACGCTCAGACGAAAGGCATCAAGGCGTTCAACGACCTCGTGGCCGCCGACCCGAAAGTCGAGAAAGTCATCATACCACTGCGCGACGGCCTCACGCTCATCCGGAAATTAAGCGACTGAATTTGCTCTATAACCCCAAACCTTTTTCATCACTCCACACCACTTTTATATGGAAACAACAAGACAACAAAAGATACAGCGCCTCATCCAGAAAGAACTGGGCGAAATCTTCCAACGCCAGACGCAGGCCATGGGCGGCGTACTCGTATCGGTGAGTGCCGTGCGCATCAGCCCCGACCTCAGCGTGTGCCGCGGCTATCTGAGTGTATTCCCCTCGGAACGTGCCTCGGAAATCGTGGACAATATCAACAAAAACGTTCGTCAGTTGCGCTACGAACTGGGCCGCCGTCTGGGCCAACAGCTCCGCATCATTCCTGAGTTTACATTCTATGTAGACGACTCGCTCGACTATATCGACCACATTGACGAGCTTCTGAAAAAATAACATGCGCTTCCCGTTTTTTGTCGCCCGGCGTTATCTCTTTTCCAAAAAGAGCCACAACGCCATCAACATTATTTCTGCCATCTCGGCCTTAGGCATAGCCGTGGCCACGATGGCATTGGTCTGTGTGTTGTCAGTATTCAACGGCTTCCGGGAACTAATCGGCGGCCTCTATTCCACCTTCGACCCACAGATTGAAATAACGCCGGCCAAAGGGAAGCTTATGCCAGCCAATCATCCGAAGCTTCAAAAAATCAAGGGAATAGAGGCCGTAGCCGACGCCTCGGCGACTTATCAAGAACAGGCCCTCATCCTGTTTGTGGGCAACCCAGTGGTGGTGACGGTGAAAGGCGTGGACGACCATTTTGCCAGCGTCACAGGACTCGACAGCATTGTGTACGGACCGAGCGGTCAGCACGAACGCATGACCACTCTCAGTGCTGCGGGGGTGCATTATGCCATCCCGGGTTTCGGACTCGCCACCAAAATGGGACTTGACTTTGAGCAAATACAGATTTGCGCGCCTCGTCGTGGCGAGCGCATCAATCTGGCGGCGCCTCAGGAGAGTTTCAACGTGGATTTTGTCTTTTCTTCAAAAAAATACTTTCAAGTCAACCAGCGCAGCTATGACGAAGACTATCTGCTGACCTCGTTGACGTTTGCCCAAAACCTATTTGAACACCCAGGTGAAATAAGTGCACTGGAACTGAAACTTAAGCCCGGTGCCGATGAAATGGCGGTGATGAAAGAGATAGAAGCCTTATCGGACGGCGAGTTTGTAGTGAAAGACCGCATGATGCAGCACGAAGAAATGTTTCGCGTTATGAAAATCGAGAAACTTATGGCTTGGATTTTCCTGACATTTATTGTCGTGGTGGCCTGCTTCAATCTCATCGGTTCGGTCTCTATGCTCATCATCGACAAACAGGCCAACATGGACACCCTCCATGCCTTGGGGCTCACTCTGAAAGACACCACGCGCATATTCCTCATAGAGAGTCGCCTCATCACCCTTATTGGTGCCACACTGGGCATTGGTCTGGGCCTGCTGGCCTGCTGGCTGCAAAAGCAGTATGGCTTTATCAGCTTGGGCGGTGCGGGCAACAACTTTATTGTCAATGCCTATCCCGTCAGCGTCCACGCCACCGACATTGTAGTCACCTTCGTGTCGGTCATTGTAGCCGGCAGCCTGACGGTTTGGTATCCGGTCAGACTGCTTTGTCGCCGGATGTTTTGAAAAGTCGGTGCCACAGGTCGCGCGGCATCACCTTGAGCAGATTGCGCAAGATTTTGACGTCGCGCTGCCAGAGGTTGGGCTTGTCGAGCGCATAGCGCACCTTGGCGTCGAAACGGCTGCGACCGACGAGCGCCTCGACAATGCGGGGCGGGAAAGTCTCTCGAAGCATACGCTGCCGCTCTTCTTCATAGCGTCCATCGCCACCCGAGCGTGCCGAAAGGCCGGTGGTGTCGAAGTGAGAGACGACAAAATCGAGCCGCTCATAGGTGCGGTTGTTGACGAGAAACTCCACGACCATCTGCTCCCAGTCGGCAATCACCCGGAATTGCTCGTTGTAGCCCCGGGCCTTAAGCAGCTCACTGCGGATAAAGGCGGCCTGATGGGAGAGCGGTTGCACCACCAGCGCGCAAGCCGAAATGCGGCGCGGCGCCTTGATGAAGCGAGCGTGAGGCTTGAGGTTTTGCTGGTGGCCAATATAAAAGTCTTTGCCGTCAAGCTGTTGTATCACGCGCTCCAGCACATCGGGAGCCGCAAAACAGTCGCCGGCGTTCATGAAATTCAGATAATCGCCCGAGGCCACTTTGATGCCTTTGTTCATGGCGTTGAAAATACCGCCGTCAGGCTCGCTCACACCATAAGCCAAACGGTCGGCATATTGCGTTATCACCTCAGCACTGCCATCGTTGCTTCCGCCGTCGATGACGATATATTCAAAATCCACGCCGAGGCGCGCCGTCTGCGACAAGACCGACGCCATCGTCTTGGCCAAGCCTTCACGGTCGTTGTAGTTTATCGTAATGACACTTATCTTCATAATCAGACATTCAGAGTGAACCGTCTGCAAAATTAAGCAAATTCACGCATTCTCCACAATCTTGCCATTGTTTGCAGCAATTAGCGTCGTAAACAATGGAATTCATCCAGTCTCATTTTCTCCAATCCCCACCCTTATGCCCACCGACCTCCAAACTCTCAAGAGCGACCGCCTGCGCCTCATCATCATAGGCCTCGTCGCGCTGGTGCTTTTCTTGGGCGACAGCCCTTTTGCCACTCGCGGCGAACCCCGTGAAGCTGTCGTGGCGATGTCTATGCTGAACGACGGCAACTGGATTTTGCCCGTCAACAACGGCGACGAAATAGCTTTCAAGCCACCCTTGCTCCACTGGCTCGTGGCGGCTTTCTCGTGGATAGCGGGCAGTGTGAGCGAACTGACCTCTCGCCTGCCGTCGGCCTTGGCCGGTCTGGCCATGGTGGTGTCTACGTTTGTCTTTTTTGCCCGCCGCGGCGAGCGGCGTACGGCCCTGTTGGCGGCTATGATATGCCTCACCTGCTTTGAAGTGCACCGCGACGCCATGACCTGCCGTGTCGACATGCTGTTGGCCGCGCTCACCGTCATAGGCCTCTATGCGCTCTATGCCTGGGGCGAGCGAGGTCATCGCGGCATACCCTGGGCGGCCACGCTCTGCCTTGCCGGCGCGGCACTGACCAAGGGGCCTGTGGGCATCGTGCTACCCTGTGGCGTCTATGCGCTCTTTGTTTTGTGGCACGACGCACGCCGTGCATGGCGGGTGTGGCTCCGTCTGGCGGGTGTGGCCGTACTGGCGTTGCTGCCCTTGACGGCGTGGTATGTGGCTGCCTATCTGCAACCCCACGGCGGCGATCGCTTCCTTCAACTGATATATGAAGAGAACGTGTTGCGCTTCACCGGCCAAATGACCTATGCCTCCCACATCAACCCGTGGCCCTACAACGTGATGATGATAGTGGCCGGCATGTTGCCCTTTACCCTCCTGCTACTCGTGTCGGCCTGGCTTTTGCCGAGAGGGTTCAAAGGTTTGAGCCTGAAAGGTTTCCATCCGTTGCGGCGGTTGCGCAGTCTGTCTCCCCTCACGCTGTTTGCGCTCACGTCGGCGGTGGTGATTTTTGTGTTTTATTGCATTCCGGCCAGCAAGCGTGGCGTCTATCTCTTGCCGCTCTATCCGTTTTTGGCGTGGTTCACGGCTCGGTTCATCTTGTGGCTCGACGCCCGTCACCGGCGTACGCTGAGCGTGTGGAGCCGCTTTGTGGGCGGTCTGACGCTGCTGCTCGCGCTCTGTTTCATTGCCGTGAAGTGTGGATGGGTGACGGGCGAAATGCTCTTCAGCGGCAAACACGCAGAGCAGAACATCGCCTTTGTGCGCTCACTTTCAGACGTGCCCTGGGGCTTTTGGAGCGTCGTGCTGACGCTGGGCGCCGTGGCCATAGGGCTGCGCACGCTGTTCAGACCCATGGGCAGTGAAGTGCGGCTGGCCGTGGTGAGCCTTTTCGTGGTATGGCTCAACTACGACGCCATTTACAAGCCGGCCGTGATGACGGTGCAGTCAGACAAAGCCGTGGCGGCCGAGGTGGCCAAACGGGCTCCGGCTGGCACCATCTATTCGTTCCGCACCGACGTGCTTGAGGCCAACCGCATGCACCCCTTCACCATCAACTTCTACCTGGGCGACCGCATCATCCCCATAGACAAGGCCCCGGCCGCACCCGCCGAGGGCTATCTCGTGACGGGCAACGACGAAATCGAAGCCTTCCTGAAAGCCTATCCTGCCTACGACGCCCGGCCGGTCTACGACAGCCATCACCGCTCGTGCGACGACCGAAAGGTGGTGAAACTCTATCGTTTTTCGACCAAAAGCACGCGAAAGCCCGACGGCGGAAAACAATAAAAATTGACTTTTGGCCCACACGTTTTGCCTAAAAACCACTAACTTCGCGTGTAGACAAGACAACAACAACCCAATAAAAACATCACATTATGCTCAACAAAAAAATCGAAGAGGCGCTCAACGCCCAGATCAATGCCGAAATGTGGTCGGCCTATCTTTATCTCTCCATGGCAGCCCATTGCCACGCCGCCGGCTACAACGGCATGGCCAACTGGTTTGAAGTGCAATTCAACGAAGAGCAAGACCATGCCCGCATCTTCTACAACTACATCGTGCAGCGCGGCGGCAAAGTGACGCTCAAAGCCATCGACGAAGTGCCTACGTCATGGACCAGCATTCTCGACGTGTTTGAAAGCACCCTCCAGCACGAGCAGAAGGTCACCTCGCTTATCAACAACCTCATGGCCCTTGCCGTGGAAGAGAAAGACTTCGCCACACAGAGCATGCTCAAATGGTTTATCGACGAGCAGGTGGAGGAAGAAGACAACGCCCAAACCATCATCGACAACATCCGTATGATTGGCGACAACGGCTACGGCCTCTTCATGCTCGACAAAGAGCTTGGCGCACGCACCTATACCCAGGCCTCGCCGCTGAGCAACTCTGAGGCTTGACGCCGTGCCTCGGGTGTGCGACAAAAAGCCCGCCCGGCGTGACATTTTTTTATCGAAAAACTGACCCAATGCCTGAAAACGGCCTCCGGAAAGCTTGAAAAACAGCCCAAAAGCGACCGGCCTCAAGCGCAATGAGGGACAAGACGCCTCGGAATAGGGACAGAAAAAACGGGGTTACTGACAAAAATTTCTGTCAGTAACCCCGTAATGCTTGCATTATCAACAAAAAAGGCCGCCTGCGGCGGTTCCTCTCCTATCCTGCCTCAAAGATAACGCCACAGCGGCCGAAGAAAAAAGACAAAACCACCCGACGGCCACAACCCACACCCACACGGCAGAAAACGGCATTTCTGCGGAAAAGACAGGGTGTTTGTCAAATTTTTACCGCGATTTGTCACAAAAAGAGGCCACCGCTTTGCCGCTACAAGGTTTTTTGCATACTTTTGCCTTGCGATGAGCACACAAACCTTAGATCTCGAAAAACTGGTCAGCGCTCTGCCCCCCATCACCCTCGAAGAGATGTCGGGCATCAAGCTGATGAACCGCACCGACACGAAGTTTGTCACCAACGTCGACACTCTCAAGAAGTTGCTGGTGCTGGTTCGTGGCAGCTATTTCGCCCAAGAGACCGCCGGACACCGCATCAGCCCCTATCGCACCGTCTATTGGGACGGCGTGAAAGAGCACGAAATGTTTCGCACCCACCAATGCGGCCACTCGCCACGTATGAAAGTGCGCGCACGCACCTATTTGGACTCCGGCCACTCCTTTCTCGAAGTGAAGAAAAAAAACAACCACGGCCGCACACACAAGAAACGCGTGGCCGTGCCGTCAATAGAGGCCGTGATGACGCAAGGCGCCGGCGAAGACTTCCTCAAAGAGCGCACGGGATACGTCTGGAGCGACCTGATGCCCACAGTGGGCAACCGCTTCAACCGCATCACGCTCGTCAACAACGCACACACCGAGCGCCTCACCATAGACTTCGACCTGCAATTCCACAACTTCGAGACCGACAAAGACGCCGAAATGCCCGACGCCGTCATCATCGAACTCAAACGCGACGGCCGCGTGACCTCGCCCATCTTGCCCATGCTCCGCGAACTGCGCATCAAACCGGCAGGCTTCAGCAAATATTGCATCGGCACGGTCGTGACCAACAACGAGATACGCGTCAACCGCTTCAAGTTGCGCCTGCGCAAAATCTCCAAGCGCTGCGCCTTGCCGGTAGAGGCCTGACAAGCCTAAAAACAACACCTAAAGAAAAACACCTTATAACCGATACTCTCTAAAGCTATGTCTTTCTTCTCAGAACTGTTTCAGCACAACTTCTGCGACCTTGAAGGTCTTGTGGAAATGTCTACGCGCTTTGTCTTCAACCTGCTCATCGTCTGGGGCATCGTGCACTTCTTTTACTATCCCAAAGGTCGCCGTCGCGACTATTATTTCACCTTCCTGCTGCTCTCGGTGAGCATCTTCATGCTCATTTACCTGATGGACGGCTCCAACCTTCAAATTGGCGCAGCCCTGGGCCTCTTTGCCGTGTTCGGCATCATCCGCTACCGCACCGAGAGCGTGCCCATCCGTGAAATGACCTACCTGTTTTTCCTCGTGGCCCTGTCGGTGCTCAACGGCACCAAAGCCGACCTCAGCCTCGTGGAACGCCTCATTGCCAACGGCCTGCTGGTGGCCACGGTATGGGTGTCGGAAAATTATCTGCTTGTGAGCAAGGTAGGCTGCAAGTTTGTGCGCTACGACAATATAGACCTCATCGTTCCCGAACGATATAACGAACTCAAAGCCGACCTCGAGAAACGCCTCGGCGTAGATATCGTGCGCGTGGAAGTGGGCGCCGTCGACTTCCTCACCGACATGACGATGCTCCGCGTTTACTACAAAGACCCGGGGGGGGCCATCAAGCCCGTAGACCGTATGATCAAACTGCCCAAAGACGAGATGTAAAGTCTCGGCCGGACAACCTTCTCTCTCACCTAATCCCCTTCGACATTATGAGCAGACCCTATCCCACCACCAAGGGCCACGCCCTTGCCACGCGCCTGCGCCACGGCCTCATCGCCCTGGCCGCCGTCGCTATGTTTAGCCCCGCTGCCGCGCAGTCTGGCGACGATTTCGGCATATGGACCGACATCAGCGCCGAAAAGAAGCTCAACAAGCAGTTTTCGGTCGAAGGAGGCGTTGGCTTCCGTGCCGAAAACGACCTCGCCAGCTTCACCCGCTGGGACGTCTCGCTCGGCTTGGGCTACAAGCCCATCAAAGGCCTCAAGTTTTCTGCCGGCTACGTCTATATGTACGACCGCTCCCTGCAAGAGGTGAAAGAACGCTACAACAGCCGTGGCGAAATCAACGGTTACAACGTGGACCACGGCTATTGGCGGTCGAAACACCGCGGATGGTTTGACGTGACGGGCAAAGTGGGCTTTGGCCGCTTCTCGGTGAGCCTGCGCGAACGCTATCAATACACCCACACCATGGCCACAGAGACCATGCGCGACAAATACCGCAACCCGAAACAGCCGGGGTACACCGGCGAAACCTATCCAATGGGCGGTATGGAATTTATGACGTTCAGCCAAGAGATGGACCAAAAGGGCCACAAAAACGCCCACTATCTGCGCTCGCGCCTGCTGGTGAGCTACAACGTGCGCGGTGTGCCCCTTGAGCCTTTCGTGTCTTACGAACTCTCCAACTCGCTCACCGACGGCTTCTCGCTCGACAAGCGCCGCTTCTCGGTGGGAGCCGACTATAAGATCAAGAAGAAATACAAAATCTCACTGGCTTATCTCTATCAGAACGGTGCCGACGACGACTCGGCCGACGACATCCACGTGATTGACCTTGGCTTCAAAGTGGAGTTTTGAGAGATAAGGAGACAAAAGTCTAAGAGACTAAAAGAGGCCACGCCGGCCTGTAAGGTCGACTCCACTCCAACAAAACGCAAAACTAATCATACTTAAAATCCCATGATTATGAAAAGAATGTTACTCACCTTTTCAGCTTTGATGCTTGGCGCCGGCGCCACGATGGCCGACGGCACCGACTATCTCACCTTTCGGCAGGCCGACGACAGCGAAATCAGTGTGCCCTCTGCCGGTCTGAAAATCACCTTCAACAACGGCCAGCTCGTGGCTCAGTCTGCCGGTCAGGCCGACTTGACCCTCCCCGTGGCCGCTCTGCAGGCTATGTTCTTCTCGGCTACGCCTACCTCCATCGCCACGCCGCTGAAGGCTACCGACATCACCGAAATCTACTCTATCGACGGCCGCCTCTTCAACGCTCCCGGCAGCCAGGTGCAGATTGTTAAAACCGCCGACGGCAAAATCATTAAAACCATTAAGCGATGAAACGTCTTTTCCTTGCCTGCGTCTGTGCCTTTGTGGCAGCCGTTGCAGCCCAAGCGCAGACCATGAAAATCCACATGAGCAACCTGACAGTGGCCGTCCCGGCAGCCGAAGCAGGCGAAATGACCTTTGCCGATGGACAGACACTCAGCATTGCCGGAGTGGACTATGCCATTGAAGACATAGACAGCATTACGGTAAGCCCCGAAACGCTCACGCCGCGCTCTGTCGAACTGGTTTGGAGCGAAAACGATGTCTTCGTCACCGTCACGGCCGACATCGTGGAGAAACTGGAAGGCGAAATCGAGGACAGCCACGTCAGCTTCATCGCTGACTCGCTCTACCAGGAAGAAATCACCTACATCCTCTCGGGCACGTCGACCAACGGCAGCTTCACGATGGACGGTGAATTCAAATCGACAGTCATACTCAACAACCTCACGCTGACCAATCCCAACGGTCCGGCCATAGACATCGAAAACGGTAAACGCATTGCCGTCAACATCCCCACCGGCACCACCACGACGCTCTCAGACGGCGCCGGTCTGCTCCATAAAGCCTGTTTCTTCATCAACGGCCACGCCGAATTCAGCGGCGGCGGCACGGTCAACATCGTGGGCAACTCGCGCCACGCTTATGCTTCGGACGAATACACCACGCTTGAGGCCGACTTCGGCGCCATCAACGTGACGTCTGCAGTGAGCGACGGCCTGCACATTGAGCAATATTTCAAAATGAAAGGTGGCACGGTCAACATCAGCGGCACGGCCGGCGACGGCATCGACGTGTCCATCACCAAAGACCCGGCCGACACCAACAACGGCCAGGCCTTCATCAGCGGTGGTAGCCTCACCATCAACGTGGCCGCCGAAGACGTGAAGGGTCTCAAGTGCGACAGCATGATGACCATCAGCGGCGGCACCATCCAAATGACTGTCTCGGGCAATGGTAGCAAAGGCATCAGCACCGGTACCGACCTCGTCATCAGTCAACCCGGCGAAACGCCCACCTCAGTCAACATGACCGTCACTGGCACCACCTATATGCCCGGCGACGTTGCTCTTGAGTCTAAATGCCGCGGCATTAAGGTGAAAGGCAACTTCACCTTCGACGGCGGCAACATCAGCATCGCAGCCACCGGTGCTAAGAGCAAAGCCATCAGCGTGGACGGCGACTACACCTACGTGAGCGGTAGCATCAACTGCGCCGTAGACGCCGCCAACACCATATAATTTTTATCGCTCCACAGTGCAATCACCACACATCGTCAGGGCCGCATCTCGGGATGCGGCCCTGACTTTTTTCATCCCAAACGTGACTGAGCGTGACTGAAGCGTTCCGTCACAGCAAAGCGTTAATAATCAGCAGTGTAAAGGCCGCGTGACTGGGTGATTGGAGAAAAGGTGAAAATTTGCGTATAAGATAAAGGCCAAAAAACTGCCGGCGAAACAGGTTTAAATGGATTATTTTGACGAATTTCGCCATAAAGAGGATATTTTGTTTTAAGAAATCAAAAATACACATACGATAAACTCCTAATCTTTCACACTTATGAAAAAACTGTTTTATCATCTCGGGTTGTGCCTTTCGGTCATCATCCTGACCACAGCCTGCGGCAGCAACCGCCTTGCCGAACTGCTCGAACACGTGCCGGCCGACGCTGACTTCGTGATGACAGGCGACATCAAAACCATCCTTGAATCTGCCGGTGGCAAGGCCGAAGGCTCAGAAGTCAAAATGCCCAGCTATGTTGGCGAAATGCAGAGCGACAGAGAGGCGCGAAACATGGAAGAAGCCCTGCGATGGATCAAAAACAGCGGCATAGACGTAACGTCTAGTGCCCTTGTTGGCCTCAAATACCAAGACCGCTACCCCGTCGTCGTCTTCGCCATTGCCGACAAAGACAAACTTAAGAAGGCCCTTGAGGTGGAAGGTTTCAAGGAAAAAGACGAGGTTGACGACGTTGACATCTATGTCAAAAAGGACGAGGGCTACAGCAGTTATACCCGCCAAAGCTACGTGGCCATAGACGGTGGCTACGGCTATTGGATTGACAAGGTGTACAGCGACGACAACGAGGGCATGAAGATAATGAAACAATACCTCCTCAGTCTGTCCAACCGCCCGATGGCCGACACCGACATGGCCGACTACGTCAGTGACGGCAAGGCGGCCGGCATGATTGCGAAGTTGCCAAGTGAACTGCGCCGTGAGATGGCCAAAGCGGGAGTGCCCGAAGAAATGGCCAACCTCTATTCCGGCTATGTCTGTCTGAACGTTAAGATTGATGGCGACGAGGCCGAAGCCCGATTGAAACTCTTCGACGCAAACGGTAAAGCCAAAACCACTGAAGACTGGGGCAAGATGATGGATATGAAAGCCAAGATTGACCCCGAAGCCTTGGCCTATATGAGCCCCGAAGAGTGTCTGGTCTATGCCGTCTCGATGAAAAATGTGAACTGGGACAAATATATGGACCAATTCGCCTCGGCAGCCAATCTTTCGCGCCAAGACAAAAGTGTCTTGACCGTTGTGAAATCCTATCTGGAGAAGTTTGACGGTACGGTGGCCATAGGCGTTGGTCTGAAAAACGGCAAAGCTTCCATCGAAGCCATTGACAAGGGCGAAGAAGTGTTGAACCACCTGCCCGTCACCATCGTGGCACAGACCAAAGAGGGCAAAGCTGCCTCACTGATCAAAGACGTGAAGTCACTGCTCGGCAGCCAAAATGAGATTTTCTACACTTCGACGGCAAACGGTCTGAGAGTCAACCTCCCCAAAAACATAGGCACGCTGTGGTTTGAGGCCAAAGACAATATGCTCATTCTCTCTTCCAATCCCATCAAGAAAGGCAGCAACCCTGTGGCCGAACACGTCAACTTCCAAGACTACATCTTCGCCGCAGCCCTGCATCTGGGCAAAGACAATCCGCTCATGCGCGACTTCGACGTGAAGAGCGACCTCACTGCCACCATAGCCTTCGACGCTGAAGCGGGTGAAGCCGTGCTGAAACTCAAGATGACAGGCGACGGCGAGGCCGGACTGATAGAGCGCTTTTTGCGCAGCGTCATCGGAATGGGCAAGAAATATGAGCAAATGAGAGAAGAACGCCGGCAGCAATACTACGAAGACTATATGGCCGCCGACACTTTGCCCTATGAGCCCGAACCCGATTGTTACTATGAAGAAGACAGCGTAGCCGTCGACTGATTATGTCACAGCCCATATCCCAGATTAGCCTCAGCCGTCTCCTTCCCCAAGTATTTCGGGGGATGGAGGCGGCCGAGCGCATACAGCAGTCGGCCGTGTGGCTTGAAGACGCTGTCACACTCGAGCGAGGATGCCGGCTGTGTATCCAAGCCGAATCGGGCAGTGGCAAATCGTCGCTGCTCAGTTTCATCTACGGCAACCGTGGAGACTACGACGGTCAAATCTGCTTTGACGGTCAAGACATACGCGGCCTCGACACAGCTGCCTGGTGCGAGATACGCCGCAGGCACTTGGCCCTCCTGCCACAAGAAATGCGCCTTTTCCCGGAGCTTACTGTGATGCAAAACCTTCGGCTCAAGAACCAACTCACCCATCACAAGACCGAAGACGAAATGCTCGCCCTGCTCGACCGCCTGGGCATAGCCGAAAAGCCCGTGGGCCAATTGAGCATCGGGCAGCAACAGCGCGTAGCCATCATCAGGGCCGTATGCCAACCCTTCGACTTCATCCTGCTCGACGAACCCGTGAGCCATCTCGACCGCAACAACAACCTCATTGTGGCCGAGATTGTGACCGAAGAAGCCACCCGAAACGGAGCCGGCATCGTGTCCACCTCCGTTGGTCACGGCCTGCTGCTCGACGGCGCTCAAACCATTTGCTTGTAACATAAGGAGACTAAGAGACTAAAAGTCTAAGAGAGTTTTAGCGGCCAAGCCACTCTTTGTCTCTTTGTCTCATAATAAAATCACTATGCAATACGACAAAACCGTTTGGCAATTGCTACGCAAAAACATCTCTCGCGGCCAAATGCTGGGCTATGCCTTGGCCAATGTGGTGGGGCTCTCGGTGGTGCTCATCGGCTTGCTTTTCTATAGCGACAGTCAGCACGACAATGCCTCATCCGACCGCTATTTCTCACAAAACTACGTCGTGCTGTCCAAACGTGTGGAAGGCATCGGCTTCACCGCCCAGACCTTTACCGAAGCAGAGATAGACACCCTCGAGCGGCAGCCTTGGGTCAAAAAGGTGGGGCGCTTCACCGCGTCGCAATTTGCCGCCAAAGGCGCTGTCACACTCGGCGGCAAGGAGTTGTCCACTTATCTCTTTATGGAGTCTGTACCCGACGAATTTTTCGACATCAAGCCCCGCGACTGGCACTTCTCGCCAGGCGACCGCCGCGTGCCCGTAGTCGTGAGCAAAGACTATCTCACGCTCTACAACTACGGTTTTGCCATCCCGCAAGGCCTGCCCCAGTTGAGCGAAGAAATCATCGGCAGCCTGCCGCTTACCCTACGGCTGACGGGCGAAGATATGAAAGAAGAATACCTTGAAGCCACCATCGTGGGCTTCTCTTCGCGTCTGGGTACCATTGCCGTGCCTCAGAGCTTTATGGACTGGGCCAATGCCCACTATGCCAAAACCGAGCCACAAGGTACTTCGCGCCTCATCGTCGAAACCGACCCGCTGGCTTCATCGGATATGAGCGACTATCTCTCCAGTCGCGGCATAGAAAGCAGTGCCGACACAAGCGACGCCGGCAACATAGCCAGTTTTCTTGCTCTGGTGTCGGGTGTGGTGGGAGCCGGCGGTCTGACCGTCTGCCTTCTGGCCCTTTTCATTCTCGTGTTGAGCCTCTTCCTCCTTTTGCAGAAGAGCCGCCAAACCCTCAGAGGATTGATGCTATTGGGCTACCATCCGCGTGAGATAGGCCGCTATTATGCCCTCATCGTCGTAGCCACCAACGCCATCACTCTCATTGTGTCGCTGTCGGCCGCCCTGCTTTGTCGCCCATTTTGGGACCAGGGGCTTGTCGACATCGGTCTGGGGCAAGGTGCCGTATGGCCTATGCTCGCCTTCGCCTTCATCTATATGGCCCTCGCCACCGCCTTCGACCTCTTCATTATCCGGCGCCGGCTCGACGACATTTGGAAGAAGGGGTAAGGAAATACCTTGAGATATAAAAATCGAGGGGAGTTATGGTCGTATTGGACCTGACTCCCCTCGGTTTTTTTGTTGTTGCTTTAGTTTCTACACTACAGTTTATTGCCCCATCACAAAGGCCGTTGTCTGGCTGTGATATTCGGGAGCATACTCGCAAGCGGCACGACAGACGCCGTAGGTGTAGCGGCCCGGACGGTCGATGATGAACTCTTCGGTGAAGGTGTGCGTGCCCTTGGGCAAATGCTCTATATAGAATGAAGTGGAGGCGTCGCGAACGGCACGATAGCCCCATATGCCACCCCAATCGGCATAGCCCGAAAGGGCACGGCGAGGCTGGGCATTGGCACCACGCGAGGCAGTGAGCGAAACAAAGTCGTAGTCGCGCTCAGCCTCAAGAGTGAACACCTGACGGACGCGCTCACCGGCTTCTACGCGCTGCCCCTCTCTCAATACCTGCCAAGCGCGGCCATCCCATCGCTCATAACGGCAGGTGAGCCTCATACCCGAGGCCGTGGGTCGGGCAGATGACAAAGGTAGGGTTTGACGAGCCGTGATTTGGGCAAAAGAAAGACCGGGCTGTGACTTATGGATGATGAAGCGGTCGGCCGTCGTGGCGACGTCGGTATGGCGACTGAAAGTGTAACCTATCGTAGAGACAGCCTCGACCTCAGACGGTGCATTGACAGCAAGGATGTGACGACCACGGCTCAAGGTGTAACGCAAGGGAGCAGGATGGGCCGGCAGACTGTCTACGCCGAGCGTCAAGGCATAGACGGCATCGCAAGCGGCACGTGGCTCTGCCCACATTTGGGTGCGACGAGACTGAACCAACCACCGCTGCATCTCTTCGACCAAACGACTATTGGCCCGGGCATCCACAGCCGTCAAGGCACTAATGGCTGCGCACTGCGTGGGTACACGATAGCTCTGACCAGAAAGCGCCGCACGATGGGTATCGAAATAACTGCCCATCTCGGGAGAGGAGACCAAATGCTCGGTCAAAGACTGCGCCACCTCGGCAGCCTCGGTCCTCCGGCCGGTCAAGGCAAAGGCTTCGGCCAAAAGCGCCTGACTCTGCATGGTGAGTGAAGGCCGACTATTCATGGCTTGGCCGGCAAGCCAAGAGGTGGTGGCATTGAAACGTCCGTCGGCAAGGGCCACAAGATGGAGATAGACCACGTGGCGGTCGCTGACGGTCGTGACCTTGAGGCGTTTCATCTCTTTCACTTCTTTGGAGATTTGTGTCTCCAGCCATGTGCGAGCCTTGGCCAGAAGTCGGTCGGCCCGGGCGTCTTGGGCAAGGGCAGAAAGACGTGCAAGACGTGAAGCCACATCGAGAGTGACATAAAGACTGCCCGACATGCCGGGATACCAACTCAAGGAACCATCGGCATTTTGCAGTTTTTGCAGACGGGCCAAGGCAGTGGCACGATAGGCAGCGACTGTGTGGGCGTCAAACAAGCGACTGATTTCGGCCAAACGCTCTCGCTCACTCTTCGCCTCAGCCACCCAAGGTGTTTCGGCCAAGAGGGTCTGACGCAATTCAGGATGACGCGACAAAGCACTCAAAGCTGTCCTATCGCCAGCTGCCGACAGGCGGGCCAAAGCGGGATATTGACGGGTCAAATGGGTGGCCAGCGTGGCGGCGTAGTAAGCCGTGAGAGCCTCGGTGGCTCCTTCGCCTGCAGGCGTTGCCAAGGCCGGTAGAGCACCGACAGCCGACCAAATGGGAGCCGATGTGGTCTCGACGAGCAGTTCGCGATGGGAGGCGCAGGAGGCTTTGTTCCATAGCGTATCGAGAGCCCAAGAGGTGGAGCCCACGGCATCGAGACTGAGCGACAAGGTGCGCTCTTCGACCACACGGGCCGGCAAAAGAGACAATAGGTGGCGCTCGCCGTCGCTGAACGTGGCGGTGGAAGCGGTCAGCGTGATTTCCACAAAAGAGGTTTCACTCTCTGCTTTCCACTCAAACTGTCCCACGGCTGTGCCTTCAGCTTTGATGGCAAACGGTTGGTTTTGTTTGAATAGCAGTTTGCCACTCTCGCCGTCGGTGATGGTGAGGCTGACTTTCCCCTTTTCTGGTGAGGCGATCAGACTGCGCAAGGTGTAAGGCAAAACGAGGCAATCGCCACTGCGGACAAAGCGTGGCATAGCCGGCTCAATCATCAGTTCGCGGCGAGCCACCAGCGTGGTGTCGAGACGGCCATAGGCCATATCCGGAGTATGGGCCAAAGCATTGAAACGCCAAGAAGTGAGCCGCTCGGGCAGAGTGAAGTCTAAGGCCGCAAGGCCGGCAGAGTCTGTGGTGAGTGTGGCGGCGAAATAGGCGGTCTCGGCAAAGTTGGAACGTGGAGCCGAGAACTCTTCGGACGGCGTAGACGAAGCGTCTTCGGCAACGACAGATTGCTCGGTCATAACTACTGCGTCGGCCTCCTGTTTGCTTTGGAGCACCATATTGGCCCTATAGTCGGCTACCGCACCCGTGGCAACGGCTTTGCTGTAGAAGCGACGAGGCGTGGAGCGGCTGATGTCTTCAAACCAACGGGTGAAAGAGCGTGCAGGATAGGTATGCCATTTCACATCGGCCACATAACTGAGCGAGAGACGGCCGGCATAAGGTTGGGCATAATGGCTAAATGGCATCGGACGACTGAAAGACAGCGAGAAGTTCCACGGACGGTTCGCCAGAGCGTCGAGTGAGGCGTCATAGAGACGAGCCAAGACCGAGGCCGCAGCCGGACGTCCGTTGGGATGGGTCACACGGAGTTGCCACGTTTCGTGACTGCCCGGTGTCAAACGGTCGCGGAAAGTGTGCCAAGAGAGGTGAAGTTTTTTCTGTGGCAAAGGCTTGGTCACAGTGGATTGGTCGGTGTGGATTTGTCCGTCTCTGACCATAGTGAATACCATACGCTCACCCTCTCCCACCTCCGGAAGATAGGCCAGATTAAATCGCAAAAGGGTGTCGGAAAGACAGATGGCCTTATGACTCACACGCCCACGGCTGTCGAAGCGGTCAATAAAAAGCGTGGCATCTTTCAAGGCTGTGCCGACGATGACGGTGGCACTGTCGGCCGTGGTATTTTTTTGCTCATTAAACCACCACACGGCACTTTTGTCGGCCGGACGAGTATCGGTTGTAGAGAAAAGGGTGAAACGCCGGCAAAGCGTGTCGGCCTCGGCCACAGCCAACGTCAAATCGTAACTTCCCGAAGGCAGTTGGGCAAGGGCTGTGGGCACAAAAGGTCGGCCCGTAGTAATGGTGTCAGCCAAGAGAGTGCGACCATTGCCTGAAATGGTGAGCAGGGCTTTTGAGGAGATGGGCAGACCGGTGTTGGCCGTATGCTCCACCGTCACCTTGGGGAGTTGCTCTTTACAGAGTGTGGAAGGCCAAGAGGTGGAAAGCCACGAGGGACGTTGTGAAGCCCAAAGATAGTGGGTGGCAGTCTGTGTCTCGCCATTGGAAGCAGTGACGTCGGCAGTGATGAAGAACTGGAGATAACCGATGGCTTCAAGAGGCTGTGTCTGAGAGACAAGACTGAGCGGAATGGCGAAACGGCCAAGACTGTCGGTCGTGGTGGTGCCACCGAAATCGGCACTTTCGGTAGAGTTACCGCCCCGGGGCCAAAAACTCTGCTCTTTGGCAGCATAAGCCACGGTGGCTCCCGATACGGGCAGACCGGTATAGGTCTCGGCCACGCCGGTGAGCGTCACTTCTTGTCCCAACTGAGCGCCACCGGCCGGGGCCTGAATGGTGACGGAGAAAGTGGGACGTTTGTATTCTTCCACTCTCACCGAGGCGCTGCCACCGGCATTTGACGAGAGAGTGAACCATCCGGGCAACGTGATTTGTGGCAACACAAAACTACCTCCAAAACTGCCCCACTCGTCACTGCGCAGTATGGTGTCGGCCACGTGTTCACCATTGGCATCGGTCAACGTGACGGTGAGTTCAAGACCCGAAATGGCTGCCACATCATCGCCACGCTGACTATGGGCAAATCCGCCAAAAAGCACCTCTTGACCCGGCCGATAGATGGCTCGGTCAGTGAAGAGATTGACACGACGATGGGTCTGTGTGTCGCCGGCAGCATAGTGTCGGCCGGCAGGATAGAGGGAGAAAGAAGGATAATAATGGTCGGTGGCTGTTTCAGCAAAAAAGAGGTTTTGCGAAAAGTCTTTACGATTGGCAGAAATGGTGATTTCACCCTGACCATCAGGGATGTAACGCCCCATCTGCCACTGCCGGCCGGCACTGCGGCGATAAGCGGTGATGGAGGAGCCTTCAAGAAGACGACCGGTCTTGCGGTCTACGAGACACACTCGCGAAGGTTCGCCGGAAACAGAAAGCGTCAAAGGCATGATGCGGGAGACATAAACCAACTGCCGGTCAAGAGTCTTGCCGTCTGCTTCAAGCACACCATAATATATACCCGGCTCGGTCAGACACAGGTCGAGGCTGTCGGTGGCATTGACATAAGGGGGAATGTCTGCCTTTGCCGTCATCGACGCAGCGGCATTTTTGTCTTCACGCCGTGGCAATTTCGCCCATTGTTTCTCATCGGCCAGTCGCCGGTCGGCAGCCGTCACGCCTTCGAGTCGATAAAAACGCACTCGCCACTGTCCCACTCCCCGGTGACTTATGGCAGCACGACAGTTTTCGCCGGGGTAGAGTGTGCGACGGTCAAGTTGAAGAGACAGTGAGGGGCGTGTTTTGGAGGCAATGTAATTACGCAACACGGCAGCACGTTTTGCCTTGCCAAAGCGCCGTAGCCCCTCTTCGGCCCAAGCGATTTTGGTGCTGTCAATACGCCTCACGTCGGCTTCTTCAATCATATAGTCTGAAGCCTCGGTCAGAGCGATATAGACTTCCAGTCCGGGCTCCGTGTTGCCCATCTCTGCCGCCAGTCGCTTAAGGGCGGCTATGTCGGTGCTTTGGGCAAACGAAGGAGCCCGAGGGCCGGTCAGGGCAATACTGTCGAGCGTGAGCAAAAGAGCGGCTTCGCGCCGACCGAGTTGTCGATAGACGGCAATGGCACGGCCCACGGTTTCCGTTTTTGTATCGAGGCTCATGCTGCCTGTGGCCAAGGCTTCTTTCACCACTACGCTGAGCATGTCGTGACCGAAATAGCGGCTGTCGGCGCCGCGTTTGAGCAGCGGCAAGAAGTCGTGGCTTTGGGCTTCGGCCAACAGCTTGGCCTGCCCCATGACTTCGAGCGTTAGTCGGCGCGCCAAAGCCACCGAGGCCGTGTCGTAGCGATCGGCATAAAGGCGGGCCATAGTGGCAGAGATGATAGCTTTGTGAAGGGGATTACGCTCAGTCTGCCTTATGGCTTCAAGCCGTGAAATGGCCGCCTTTGCACTGTCGGGGGCAATGTCGCCTTGCAGACGAACCTCGGTGAGCAGAGCTTTAAGTCTCCAAGACACATTTTGCTCGCTCTCTGCCTTTTGTCGGATTTGTCGGAGATGATTGAGAGCTGTCTTGGGCTGGTCGGCAGCTACGGCAGACTCGGCCTGTTTCCACATTTGATTGTAGTGCTGTGCCATGGCCGAGACGCCACAAAGCAGGCACAAAACAAGCCACATAGTTTTTTTCATGACTAGGATAGTTTGATAGGTAGTTTAGGTTTTTTTGAGTCTAAGAGACTAAAAGTCTAAAAGTTTAAGAGTCTAAAAGTCTAAGAGTCTAAAAGTCTAAAAGAGTTTTAGCGGCCAAGCCACTCTTTGTCTCTTTGTCTCTTTGTCTGGAAGAAGTCTAAGAGTCTAAAAGCTATCGTCGGCCCAACAAGCCCTGTAAGGGCGCCACATAATAGCCCGGGTCGTCAGGCCCGGGTAACGGAAGCCCCTCTAATTTCCGGCCTGTAAGGTCGGCACAATACAGGACGCCGACTTTACAGGCCGGAATCATTGTGTACATCCGTTACCCAGGCCTGACGACCTGGGCTGAAATGTTACGCCCTTTCAGGGCTTACGAGGCCGCTCAAACTCTTTGACTCTTTGTCTCTTAGTCTTTTAGTATCATTCGCCTGGCGGCAGGACAATGGCTGATTAGTTCTTCGTCGTGACTCACCATCACCACGGCACAATCGGCAGACTGTTCGGCCAAGAGTTCGGCCAACAGGTGCTTATAGTGCGCGTCGAGATGCGTGTCGGGTTCGTCGAGCACCAACAGCGTGGGCCGACTCACAACGGCGCGTGCAAGCAGTGTGCGTTGCCATTGTCCACCACTCAACGCGCCTATGGGTTGTGTGGCGAGCTGTGTCAGTCCCCACTGTGCCATCACGTCATCTGTCTGCTCCTTAGCAGCCGCGGACTTGCGAAAGTGAGGCCACGATGAGCCTCCGGCACCCATAAGTCCCGTCTCCACCACCTCCCTCACAGTGATGGGAAACTCTCGGTCTATGCTACGCTTTTGAGGCAGATAGCCCACCGTCAGTCCGGGCTTCATCTCCACCCGCCCTTTTTGCGGACGGAGCAGCCCGGTCATAAGGCGCAACAGGGTGGTTTTGCCGCCGCCGTTGGGACCACTGAGCACGACGAAGTCGCCACGTTTCACTTCGAGCGAAACATCGGCAATCAGAGGCCGTCGACCGTAGTCAAACCAGACGTGGTCCAAGACTACCAGAGTTGGGGTGTCTATGGGCATAGAGCTTTGGCTATTTCTATGAATTGCTGTTTGGGATTTTCCGAAAGCGGGTCTATCACCACCACCTTGGCACCAATCTCTCGGGCTATGGGGGCTACAAGTGCAGGGTCGTATTCTTTTTCCACAAAAACCACGCTCACGCCTTCTTCCCGACACTGTTTCACAAGCTCGGCCAAGTGAGCTGCCGAAGGTTTTTTGCCGTCTTGCTCCACGGCGAGCTGCTTCAGACCGTAAGCTTGGGCAAAATAGCCCAAAGCCGGATGATATATTAAGAAAGTGCGCTTGTCCACTCCCTCCAAACTTTCCCTGAGTTGCTCGTCGAGGCTGTCCATTTCTGCTTCAAAGACAGCCAAACGGACCTTGAGAGTATCGGCCTTGTGCTTATCGATATGAGCCAAGCCACGTGCAATCTCTCGGGCCATAAGTTTGAGCGTCTGTGGAGAAGTCCAGGCGTGTGGATCGTCTCCGTCAGAGCCTTCAAGCGGTGCCACCGCCTGCGAAGCATTAATTTGGTAGAGATGAGGCACATTCTCGGTGATGCGGCGCAAGGTGGTCTTTTCAAACCCGAGCGTCCCC
The DNA here is from genome assembly GCA_004557035.1 of Bacteroidales bacterium. Taxonomy (GTDB): domain Bacteria; phylum Bacteroidota; class Bacteroidia; order Bacteroidales; family Bacteroidaceae; genus Alloprevotella. Next base: position 53,516 of record SFFB01000019.1, read on the forward strand.
ACTCTGACATAGGCCAAGCAGTCGTCGAGCGCAGCGATTTGTGCAGGCGTAGGCTGATAGGTCTCGGGGCTTGCTCCGGTGGGTGTCATTGTTTCCACTTGATACATATCTCCGGCGAGGCGGCCCACCAGATATTTCAGCGGGGCAATGCTCACACACACCGTGGGCTCGGCCGTGGCATGTCTGTCGGTGGCACATCCGCCACACAACAAGACAAGAGCAGCCATGCCCGTCACCAGTCCCGTAATCTGAATTTTAAGTTTTAGCATAAGTCAGTCGTTTTTTTATTCGGCAGCCATAAGCCAAGCCGAGACAATGATTTGATAGCGCAGGTATTTGCCTGTGGCTATGGTCACAAACGACCACAGCGGATTGGTCCGCATAAAGCCCATTGCCACCGTCACCAAACTGCCCAACAAGGGTATCCAAGCCAACAGTCCGGCCCAGGCTCCATATTTTGACACATACGTGCGGCCACGTTCAAGTTTTTCGGGGCTAACCTTGGCATATTTCACCATCCATTGACTTCGTCTTCCTCCTTCGCGGCTCGGCAATTCAAACAAGTTTGATTGCTCTCGCCTTGTCGTCGGTTCTTCGCGACCAAGAAGACGGCCAATGCCATAGTTGATCACACTGCCCAAGACATTGCCCACCGTGCCCCAAATGAGCACGCCCACAGGGTCGGCACCGGCCGAGAGCAGGCCCATCATCACCACCTCTGAACTGAAGGGGAACACACTGCCGGCCAAAACAGCAGCCACAAACATCCCCATCGGACCGGCCGCCGTGAGCCAAGTGGTCAAATCTCCCATCATGGCGCCAAGAGTTTTACCACACCCGGCAGGGCCAAAATGGCCACCGACACCCAAAACCACACCGTGCCCCACCGGCCTCGACTCAATGTCAGGTGATGGGCCACGAGGGGAGCTGCCTCAAGGGCCAAAAGCATGGTCCAGACGCTATGAGCACGAGGCATAAGCACAAGCAACGCCACCGTGGAGAGTTCAAAGCAGATGATGACATAAAAAAACATTCTCACACGGATTTTGTCGTTGAAAGCCGTACGGACATAGTGCAACGTCCCGGCCAACGCCATCAGCGCCAACGCCGCCAACGTCGCGACGTCTGCCGGAGAGAGACTGTAGAGGTCTAAGGGTGAAAAATCAAACGTCTGAGAGAAAGCGGTCAGTGCCGGCATCAGACGTCCGATGTCCAACACCACATAGAGCCCCCAATAGACATAGGGCAAAACGCCTCCCATCACCAAGGCAGCCACCACACGCCACCCGGCTGCCCTGAGCGGCACCATCAGGCAAAAGCCCAACACCGGCAGCAGCAACAACAAAGGAGGGAAAAACAGACTGCCCAGACTCACGCAAAGCGAAGCCCTGAAAGCATGGCCGGCAGCAGCTCTGACATCGTAGGCGCCAAAGAGGGGCCACCAAGCGGCCGCCACGGCCACCGTCACCACCGCCAAGCTGCCGGTCGCGTCAAAAAGCCACGGCATCGCCACCACAAAGGCCAAGAACGAGGCACTTACCATACGCGAGCGCACTCTGAGTAAAGCAAAACGACTATTGAGCTCGGCCAACAGCCAGCCCGTGGCCGCCAAAGCGCCCAATGCCAGCAACCTGTTGTTGTCGGTAAAAGCGCCTCGCCACATCCACGACACCAACATAGCCACCGCCATCACCGGCAGTGTCCACATCGAGGCTGTGAGTCTGTTTTTAAGCGTGCGCTCTCTCATGTTTTATAAAGTCGAAGAGTTTAAGAGACTAAGAGTCGAAGAGACAAAGAGAATTTGAGCGGCCTCGAACGCCCTGAAAGGGCAACAAGACCATAGCCTAGGGCAAAGTGAGCGTAGCGAACGGCACCCTGGGTTGTGAGCGGTCGAGTACGCCCTGAAAGGGCAGAAGACCATAGCCCAGGGCAAAGTGAGCGTAGCGAACGACACCCTGGGTGGGTGTGGCCGATTATGTTCGCCCTGTAAGGGCAAAAGATTTTTATTGAAACTCCAACCATGCTCATACCTTTTTTATTAATGCTTTTGCCCTTACAGGGCGCATTGTTTGGGCCACGTTTACCCAGGGTGCCGGCGTCACTACGTGCCGCCTCTGCCCTGGGCTATGGTCTTGTTGGGCCTATTGTGCCGACCTTACAGGCCGGAGATTACGGTTGACTTCCTTAGTCTTTTAGTCTCCCAAAAATCACAAATCAGCGCCAATATCGCGGCGGAAATATTTGCCCTCGAAGGCCACCGTTTCGGCCCCCTTCATGGCTGCAGCGAGCGCCTCGGCCTTGTCTCGTCCGTAGGCACTGCAGGCAATGACACGTCCGCCGGCCGTCACCAAGCGACCGTCGGCCACGGCCGTACCGGCATGAAACACCACACCGTCTGCCATTTCGGGCACGGCTGTGATAGCCACACCCTTGGCATACGCACCGGGATATCCTCCCGACACGCACATCACGCAGACGGCAGCTCTTTCGTCTTGCTCCACGCGACACCTGTCGAGCGTGCCGTCGGCCACGGCCTCGCAGAGTTCCACCAAGTCCGATTTCAGTCTGAGCATCACCGTCTCGGTCTCGGGGTCGCCCATACGGCAGTTGTATTCAATCACCTTCGGGCCCTCGGCCGTGTTGATGAGTCCGAAAAAGATGAAGCCCTTATAGTCAATGCCTTCCTCGGCCAAACCTTCCACCGTGGGGCGCACGATGGTGTCTTCCACGCGTTTCATCCATTCTTTTGTGGCAAAAGGCACGGGCGAGACCGAACCCATACCTCCCGTGTTGAGGCCCTTGTCGCCTTCGCCAATGCGTTTATAGTCTTTGGCCTCGGGCAAGATGCAGTAGTGGCTGCCGTCGGTCATGGCAAACACCGAACATTCGATGCCGCTCATAAACTCCTCTATCACCACACGCGCCGAAGCCTGGCCAAACATTCCGCCAAGCATATCGCCGAGCTCCTTGTTGGCCTCTTCGAGCGTGTCGACAATGATGACCCCTTTGCCGGCGCACAGACCGTCGGCCTTGAGCACGTAGGGCGGCTGGAGGGTGGAGAGGAACTTCCGCGCCTCGTCAATTTGTGCGGCGTCGAACGTCTCGTATGCAGCCGTCGGGATGCCGTGACGTTTCATGAACCCTTTGGCAAAATCTTTTGAGCCTTCCAGCTGAGCGCCTTCGGCCGAGGGGCCAATCACTTTGACGTGACGGAGCTTCTCATGGTCGCGGAAATAGTCTGCGATACCTTTCACCAGAGGGTCTTCGGGCCCTACGACCACCATTGCAATCCCTTCTTTTTCCACAAAAGCGGCCACGGCCTCAAAATCGTCGGCTTTGATGGATACGTTTTGCCCCACCTGCGCCGTACCGGCATTGCCGGGAGCGATATAGAGCGTTTCACACTTGGGACTTTGAGCCAATTTCCAGGCCAGTGCATGTTCGCGACCGCCCGAGCCTAAGAGCAAGATTTTCATAATCGAGAGAGGTGATAAGGTTACTGCGACCTGCCGCTTGGTCTGAAAGCTTCAAACCCCAACAGGCACATTGATATTCATATTTATATTATTAGACTGCGAAGTTAGCGCAAAAAAGACAAAGAGACAAAAAAAGACAAAGAGACAAAGAGACAAAAAGTCAAAAAGTCAAAAAGTCAAAGAGCTATCGGCGGCCCTGCAAGCCCTGAAGGGGCGCCACATATCAGCCCGATTGACTTCGTCTTCCTCCTCTTCTTCGAGATTATCGGCTGCGCTCGGCATAACGATCAAACAAGTTTGTAGTTCTGCTCTCGCTTGCACGATAATTCGCGCCTCGGCATAATCCAAGTAAACTTGGCTTCTGCTCTCGGCTTGTCGTCGGTTCGAAGGCCCGGGTAACGGAAGCTCCTCTAATTTCCGGCCTGTAAGGTCGGCACAATGCGGGGGTACCGAGCGGCGAGGCAAGCCCTGTAAGGGCGCCACATATCAGCCCGGGTCGCTAGGCCCGGGTAACGGAAGCCCCTCTAATTTCCGGCCTGTAAGGTCGGCACAATAGGGGGAATGAAAATGACATATTGATAACGAGACGCTTGGTGTGCCGACCTTACAGGCCGGAATATACCACAATACACCATACCCAGGCCTAACGACCTGGGCTAGTATGTGACGCCCTTACAGGGCTTGCCGGGCCGCTCAAACTCTTAGCCTCAAAGAGTCAAAAAGACAAAGAGTGGCTTGGCCGCTAAAACTCTTTTAGACTCTTAGACTTTTAGACTCTTAAACTTTTAGTCTTTTAGACTTTTAGACTCTTAGTCTCTTAGTCTTTTTCGTCTCTCTAACTTAAAAAATGTAACTTTACGCCATTATGTGACACAATATCCATTATGACCACCCGTCTGTTTCCCCTCCTGCTCCTCGTGAGCCTCATAGTCCCCACCAACCTTTCGGCCACCGACAGCCTATCGGTGGATAAGCCCAACGTCATCGGCCGCCTTCGCCAAACCGCCGAATGCTTGGCCCGTAAGCGTGTCGACACCACCTATATTGCCCTGCCTCTCCATCCCTGGCGCGTCAAGGTCAAAACCCGCGTGATGCAGACCACGCAGCGCTTCAAGAGCCACGTCGATGTGGCCGAGGCTTTCGGCGAGGGCCACACGGGCGAGTTGTTGTGGGAAGCCCGTATGCGGCCGCCCGTCACTTTCAGCAGTGGCGTTTGGGTAGGATATAGAGGTCTCGGACTGGGCTTTCAGCGCAACATGGGCAACAGCAAGAGCACGAACCTCAATCTCGAGATAGGCACACTGCCCTTTTCGGCCACCATCCATTGGCTCACGGACGAGACCGACCGCAGCGACATCCGCGTCACAGGCTGGTTGGATGGCACCTCCATCAACCGTCACGAAACCTCCCGTCTTACTTCCCCCGTCAAAACCAAAGCTCTGGTGCTCGACGCCTATTATTTTTTCAACCACCGCCGTTTTTCCCACGCCGCGGCCTATAAGCAGTCGCTCATCCAGCGGCGTTCGTCGGGCTCACTGATGTTGGGGCTGTTGGCCTACTACACCGAAGCCGACTATGCCTCGCCCGAGAACGCCGAAATGTTGCGTATGATGGGCGGCGTGGGGCGCTTGAAAGTATGGCAGGGCAGCCTTGGTGTGGGCTACAGTTATAATTACGTGCCCTCTCCCGGTTGGCTCATCAACGCTCACCTTATGCCGATGCTCACGTTGGTCAATTCCGGCAAGCGCCACCTCTATGCCCTGCCTGCCGAAGGCGGCGAACTTGAGCCGTTGGGCACCGAACATTTCAACATGGGCATAGACTACAATCTCGACGGCCGGCTCTCTGTCACGCGCAGTTGGCAGCGTTTTTTTGTCAGCCTCTACGGCCAGCTCCACCATTTTTATTACCGCCACCGCCGCACTTCCGGCCAGACCTTCGACTGGCAGGCCAATCTCTCGTTGGGTTTGAGGTTTTGATGAAATCCACCTCACGCCCCGCTATGCCTTGTCTATCTTAAAGCCGAGTTTCAAGATGAGTTTGATGGTCTCTTCGGCCGTATGGCGGTCATAGAGTTTTTCGTCGACGACTGCGCGTAAATGCAAAGTTCAAAAGTTCAAAAGTTCAAAAGTTCAAAAGTTCAAAAATCTAAGAGACTAAGAGTCTAAGAGACTAAAAGTCTAAGAGAGTTTGAGCGGCCAAGCCACTCTTTGTCTCTATGTCTCTCGCCCGCAAGACCTGTTAAGAAGTTAAAAAAAACGGCGGGCTCGTTTGGACTTTTCAAGGATTAAACCTTATTTTGCACAGACTATTTCCTTGTTCAACAAAACCATACATTTTAATATCCAAGACTATGACCAACAAACTACTTTTTGCTTTGACGCTCTGCCTCGGACTGTTCACGGCCACAAGGGCGCAAAACCTGCCGGAGTTTACCAACGGGGACGAACCGGTGTGGTTTTTGATTGAATTTATGGGTGGAGGGGCCGTCGTGGAAGCGCAAAACGACGGTGAAGAAGTGAAAACGGCCAGCCTCACGGCCTCGGACGACCAGTTCTGGAAGTTTGTGGGCGACAACACGGCGGGTTTCCAACTGGTGAGCCGAAGCGGCAAAACGCTCTACGCCACCACCGCGGCCAAAAACGGTATGCTCCACGCTGCCGCCACGCCCGCAAACGGTAACACGACTTTCGTTGTCCAAACCACCACCAACACGACCTATGCCGACGGCTTGGTGCTTTCGCCAAAGGCCAACACGGCTGTCTATATGAACCAATGGGGAGGTGCCGGCGCCGGCAAGTCGCTGGGGCTCTGGGACAACCGCTCAGACGAGAACCAACCCTTCCGACTGGTGAGCGAAGAAGACTATCTGGCCTCGCTGCCGAAGGTGAGTCTCATCCCCTATCCGCAGTCGCTCACCATGGGTGAGGGCTTCGTGACCGTGGCCTCACTGACGGGCATTGGCTGCGACGACGCTGCGGCTATGCCCTATGCCGAAGAGTTTGCCGGCCGACTCAAAGCCACCGGCGGCATCAACCTGACCGTGGGGAGCCAAAGCGTGACGGGCGGCATCAACCTGACCACCGACGCCAACCTTGACCACGAGGCTTACACGCTCCACATTACAGACGGCGGCGTCAACATCACGGCAGCCGACTCTACGGGCTTCTTCTATGCCTTGCAGACGCTCAAACAACTGCTGCCCGACGCCATCTACGGCGCGGCCCTCACCGACGGTTCGGACTGGAAGCTGCCGCTGCTCGACATCGCAGATCATCCGCAGTGGGGTCACCGTGGCTTTATGCTCGACGTGGCCCGCCACTTCTTCTCCAAAACAGAGGTGAAACGCGTGCTCGACGTGATGGCCACCTACAAACTCAACCGCCTGCACTGGCACCTCACCGACGACCAGGGCTGGCGTGTGGAGATACCCGAATATCCACGCCTCACGGAGGTGGGCAGCATCCGACAAGGTTCGTTTGTGAACGCCGGCGGCGACTCGAAGTTTTTTGACGACACGGAATATGGCCGCGGCAAATGGTACTCGCTCGACGACCTGCGCGAGATTGTGGCCTACGCCAAAAGCCGTAACATCGAGATTATTCCAGAAATAGACCTGCCGGGCCACATGGTGGCTGCCGTGGCGGCCTACCCCAACCTGTCGTGCGACTCGACAAAGACCTACAGCGTACGCATTGACGGTGGCATCTCGCAAGACGTGCTCAACGTGGGCCGCGACGAGGTGATTGACTTCCTCAAATGCGTGTTGGGCCACATCGCCGAGGTCTTCCCCTATCCCTACATCCACATCGGTGGCGACGAATGTCCCACGACACAATGGGCCGCCAACGCCGACTGCCTCAAACGCGTGACCGACGAGGGGCTGAGCGGCGTGGAAGAATTGCAACCTTGGCTCGTGGAACAATTGGGCACTTGGCTCAAAGACACCTACGGCAAAGACATCGTGGTGTGGGACGAACTGCTCACCCACTGGACTTCTTCCAACACGGTGAAGCCCGTCATCATGGCTTGGAACAACATCACCAAGAGTGCCGACGCCGCCGACAAGGGGTTCAAGAGCATCGTGGTGCCTTATCAGAGTCTCTATCTTGATTTCTACCAGGTGCCGGCCTCACAGCGCCTCATCGACGAACCCTATCAAGGCGGCTGGGGCGACAACTTCGTCAACAGCATCGAAGACGTCTATGCGCTCAATCCCGTGGGCTCGCTCTCGGGCCGCGAAGACTTCTGTCTGGGTGTGCAGGGCAACCTCTGGACGGAGACCTGCAACGACAGCATCGAACTGGAATATCAGCTGCTGCCGCGTATGTTGGCGCTGAGCGAAACAGGCTGGCTGCCGGCTTCGGCCAAGAATTGGCACAGTTTCCACTACCGTCTGCAGAGCCACGACGAAATTCTCGACCAAATGGGCTACACCTATGCCCGCCACTATATCATCGACACACCGCAGACCGAGGTGGAGAAGACTCTGACCGAGGCCCAAAACATTGCCGCGGCTCTGAAACCGGGACAGGCCGGATATCCCACGACCGAAGTGACCTCTACGCTGACACAAGCCATAGAAGCCCTCAAAGCCGACCCGACCGACGTCGCGCTGCTCACGGCACTGCAAGAAGCCATCACAGCCGTCAAAACTGCTCCAGTGGTGACACCCACACCGGGCAAGACCTATAAGATTGTGTCGGCAGCCACTTACTATCGCGAACAATATGAAGGTTCTACGCTCTATGCCGACGGCACAGGGGTGCGCTTCCACTACACACCCCAGACCGAGCCGGAAGAACTCTGGACCATCGAGGTCGACGGCAGCGGATACAAACTCAAAAACATTCAGACGGGCCTGCGACTCACCCTCCCCACGCTGAACGAGGCTGCCACACTCACGACCGAAGGCTCACAGCTGACCATGGCCACGCCGACAAGCCTCAACACGACAGCTACCTACATTCCCGGCACAGTAGTATGGTCGGTGGCAGGCGACGCCACGGCAGGCAGTGTGCGGCGACTCTATGCTTACTGCACCGGCAAGGCCATGGCCAAAGACAACGCCACGCCCCACTATCCCGGCACTTGGCGCCTTGAAGAGGTGAACGACTACGCCGCCTGGTTGCAAGGACTCGTGGCCAAGGCCGACCACATCATCCTCACTGCCCGTCCGGGACAAATGAATGAGCCCACCGAAGAGGCATTGGCTTATCTCACCGCCGAAGTCATCACACCGGCCACCGACAGTCTGGCACAGGGCACAGTGACCGAGGCCACCTACCTGCACTTCGTGGAACGCTACAACAACTTTCTCGCCATGCCGCGCACCTCACCGGCCGATGCCCTGAGCGAGGACGTTTATTATCGCATTGCCAACGCCTATTTCACCACACAATATGCCAAGGCCAACACGTCGACGGGCACGGTGGTGCCTGCCACACTGGGTGCCGACGACGAGACCTATCTCTGGCAAATAAAGAAAAACGCCGACGGCTCCATCTGTCTTTACAACGTGGCCACACGCACGGCCGCACGCGTCAGTGCGTCGACAGCCGACACCCAAGTGAAACTGGGCGAACCCACAGCTTGGACGCTCAGCCAAAGCACCACCGACGAAGGACAAACGGGCTTGAACATCCTCGCCTCGGGCGGCGAAACAAGCTGGTATGTCAACCCCAATGCCTGGAACTACGTGTTGCTGAAACCCAAAACGTGGGGCGCAGCGATATGGACGTTTGAAAAGACCTCTATCGTCTCCGGCATGGGCGACAACCTGACGGCCGCCATCCCCACATCAGCCGTGACCTACTATGACCTGCAGGGACGTCGCCTCACCCAGCCCACCCGGGGCGTCTGCATCTCGTCTGACGGCCACAAGACGGTGAGACCGTGAAATAGAGAATAAGAGTCAAAAAGACTAAGAGTCTAAGAGACTAAGAGTTTTAGCGGCCAAGCCACTCTTTGTCTCTTTGACTCTTTGACTCTTTGTCTCTTAGACTTTTAGACTCTTCGTCTCACAAAATAACTCCACTATGAAACAACGTCTGCCTGCTCTGATTGTATTTGCCGTGTTGCTTGGAGCGGCCGTGGGCAGTGGCTATCACAGCTACAACGTTTGCCGCGACGAAATGGCCGCCGACCTCTCGCAGGCTTTGGCCAAATGTCTGGACCAAGACGCCGACCGACTGTTACCTGCCGACACCATACGGGCTTATGCCCAAGCCAAAGCCACCACCGAAGGGCCCATGATGATGGCGATTGGCAGCCGACGGCTCACCCGACATCTGCGCCACAAAAATCTGGCCGACGCCGCCTTCATCACCTTCGACACCGACGGCGATGCCAACATCTCACCGTCCATTCCCGAAGGGGCCATCGGAAGCGACACCCTCACTTGGTATGACGACAGAAACCAAACGCGCGTGGCCCTGCGCAGTTACGCCTCGGTGTCGGTGGCCGGCATCTTGGCTTCGGCCGACATGAGCGGTTCGCTCGGGCTGTTTGTCGTGGCCCTGCTTTGGGGCAGTGTGATGTGGCTCTATCCAGCACGACGCAGCCGACTCAGTGGGATGGCAACCATCACGACCTCAGACCGTCCGACGCTGAACTATGACCCACAGACCGACACATTTTTGGGACGCGGCGGAGAGAACATTCACTTCACTCCCATGCAACACCGGCTGATGAAGATGTTTCTCGCCGCTCCGCGCCATCAGCTCTCACACCAAACCATCTGCCAAACCCTCTGGCCCAAGAAAGACCAACCCGCCGACACGCTCTATGCCCTCATCAAGCGCCTCAAACCCATACTCGAAGAGCAGATGAACGTGAAAATAGAATGTCAACGCGGACGATACTATCGGCTCACCGCCGACGAGACTTCTCATCCATAAATTCACGCAGAAATCAAAATGTCAGACAAATGTCTGCCACTTATAAAGGCTGTCCGAGAGGGCGGCCTTTAATTTTGCCGTCAAAAATGACTAAGGCAATAATCGTATGAAAATGACTCGTAAATTGATTTCTGTGCTCTGTCTGGCTACAGCCGCCTACACGGCCACAGCACAAAAAGCCGGCGACAAGACGCTGGGCGAGGCTGTTGTGGAGGCGAAACGATGGCAAACCGAAGGCGACGGCTATGTCTATCGCCCTTCGGCCAAAGAAAAAAGCCAGTCGGCCACCGTCTTCGACTTGATGGCACAAATCGCCCTGCCCGGCATCAGCATTGACCGACAAAACAAAACAGCCACCACGGCCGACGGCCGAGGCCGCGTGATGATACGCATAGACGGCGTGGAGGCCGACCGCCAAGACCTCTTGGCTCTTGACCCGGTGTGGCTGGCCAAACTCAAAATCTCGGACAAACCAGGCGTGAGGTATACAGACGACGTGAGATATGTGATAGACCTCACCACAAAGATTACCTCAGCCTGGAGTGCCGGCACCGACCAGACTGACGCCCTCACCGCGGCGCGCGGCAACCATACCGTCTATGGCCGCTGGCAAACACAGCGAAGGGGAGGATGGAAAAACACTTTTGCCGTAAACTACACGCTCGACTATGCCAACGACCACCGCACACGCACAGACGAAACCGCCCACTATCATCTGACTGATGGAGAAATAAAAACCATCCAACGCAACGACATTGACCGCCGAATGGAACAATGGGGCCACACGGCCGCTCTCAAATATACCCTGGCCGACTCCACACGCCACGTGTTTCAAGCCAAACTGTCGCTTCCCTTCAACCACACGCCCGTCAGTCGGACCCGTCGGCTGTGGACAGACGGCCTTCAGACCGACACCACCACTGCCGAGAGCCACAACCGCTCGGCGAGTCCGGCCATTAACCTCTTCTATAAAGCCAAGCCCGACAGCGCCCGGTCGCTCACGCTCGACGCCGTGGGCACACTCATCAACACCCGTTATTCCAGTTTTTCCGATGAAGGTTCGGCCTATGCCTACGACGTCCGCGGCCGCTCGATGTCGTTCATCGGCGAAGCCGTCTATGAGCACCGTCTGCGGCCTTTCACACTGACTGCCGGCGTGAACTACCTGCTCAAATACACCAGCAACCGCTATGAAGGACAGGTGGTTTCGACCACACCCATACACCACCAAAATCTCTACGTCTTCGCCGCCGTGGCCGGACAGACACTGGGTGTGGACTATAAGATTGGTATGGGGCTCACCCGACTGTCTTACCGACAAGTCACCCACCGCTACAACTTCCTGCTGCCGCGGCCACGGCTCGACCTCACCCTGCCGCTACCCCACGGCCTGAGTCTGAGCTACACGCTCGAGATGTCTGACCACGTGTCGCGCATAGCCACGGTGAACGAAACGATGATCCGGCGCAACAGTATGGAGTGGGAACAAGGCAATCCAGACCTGCGGCCCAACCGGGTGTGGGAACAAAGCCTCAGGCTCTCCCTCAACCACCGCCGGCTCTTTGCCTTGGTCGAGGCTTACTACAAAAGCAACCGCCACCCCAACATGGCAGCCTACACACGCACGGCCGACGACCGTTTCATCTACACCCAGCGCAACCAAGACAAAATAGACGCCGTCTTGTTCACCGCCTACGCCAGTTTGCGCCTCATCCCCGACTGCCTCAGCCTCAACCTGACGGGGCAACTCTTCAGATGTCTGAACTTTGGCGACGACTACACCCACCACCGCACCTACCCCATCGGTTCGGCCGAACTCACAGGGCGCTTCGGCCACGTCGACCTGACGGCCGGAGCCTACAGCGGTTGGCGCTTCATTGAAGGCGAAAGCGAAGGGCTGTTCGGTAACAACTTCTCGCTGAGCAGCGGCTACACCGGAGACGGATGGCGTCTGTCACTCTCGCTGGCCAATCCCTTCGGCAGCCGGCATCTCGTGAACGAAACCAACCTCTACAGCCGCTACATACAGCGACACGTCACTACCCACAACGAAGGCCGACAGCTCAACTTGGGCTTCACCTGGCGCATTGGCCGTGGCAAAACCGACGACCACATCGCCATCGGCGGCAGACTGAAAGACACCGACGGCGGCGTCGTGACGCAATGAAACCCTTGACGAGACTATTCAAAAAGCGGTGGGAACGTGACAATAAAACTTTATTTTTACTCTGAAAACAGTCGTGGACGACTTCAAAACTATCGGGAAATGCCCAAAAACCTTTTTGGGGCGATTCCACACAGGGAGAGTCACGACAGACATAAGGATAGATTTTACGGGAATAAGGCGCGTTTCGCCACGGCCTATCTCCGTAAACCTCTAAAAACAAGTGAAGAGGCCCGATTTTGGGTCTCTTCCTTTTTTCTTACCTCAAAGATAACTCCTCGGCCACGACGGACAAAAGACAAAACCACACAACTTATTACCCTCCCAGGCGAAGGTTTCGTCGTGATATAGCAGCCTATTTGTCGCCAAAAATCTCCTGTTTTCTGTCAATCTGCACCATAAAAAGTGCTAAACAGAACAATAGTTTTCGCTTTTTGGTTTTTTAGACGTATTTTTGCAGGCGGTTTGGTGTGCATTTTTCGCTCACCTCCACCGCTTTATAAATAACCACGACGCTTCAAACACAATGACGAAACGCTTCAAAGCCGCCGCAGCCACGCTTATGGCCCTCTGCCTCCTTGCCACGGCGGCATGCTCCACCGACGACGACATCACCGTGGACATTTCGCAATACAACGACTGCATCGTCTCGAAAATAACCATGGGGACGCTGTTCAGAAACGTGGTCTCAGCCGATACCACCTATCGCGTGGGCGTCACCGGCTCACTCTATCCCCTGAGCATCGACCACCGCCAAGGCCTCATCTGCAACACCGACTCGCTGCCCGTGGGCACCGACGTGACCAAAGTGGCCTTCAGCGAACTCTCCACCTCGGGCTATGTGGCCATACGCTCTCTCTCGACGGGCAACGACACGGCTTTCGTCTCGACCGACTCGACCGACTGCTCCACCGAGCGACTCATCACGGTGACGGCCTACGACGAGGTGTCGAAACGCACCTACCGCCTGCACATCAACGTGCACCAGGAAGAGGGTGACTCCATGACGTGGCAGACACGGGCCGACGGCAACGCCGACATCGCCGCCTTCAACGGACGGGTGAAGGCCGTGGGCACACAATGGGGCGTGGCGCTCTATGGACACAAAAACGGCACGGCAAAAGTCTTGACCACAACCGACGGCGGCAAGAACTGGGCAGAAGCCAGTCTGCCGGAAGGTTTTGACACAGAAGGTATTTGCCGGCAAAAAGATACCGGCACGTGGTGGGCCACGGCCGGGGAAAGCTTGATGACATCGGCCAACGGACAAGATTGGACCCGCGTGGAAGGTTCGGCAGCACCGCAAAAACTGCTCTGTGCCAACCGACACGGACTCACAGCCTTCAAAGACGGCTCGCCGGCAACGACGACCGACGGCGGACTCACATGGACCGCCGACCCCATAGCCGACAACACACCGCTGCCCACAGACGAACTGCAAGCCGTGGCTTGGACTCACCCCACTGACGCCAAACTCGTGGAACTGATGTTGACCGGACGTGATGCCGACGGACAAATGGCCGTGTGGCGACGCACGGTGGACCTCACGGGAGTGAACGTAATGGGGTGGTACAAACTGCCTGTCGAGGCGGCTTTTGCCTTGCCTACACTCTCGGCCACTGCGCTCGACGTCTACGACGGACACATCATCATAACGGGACAGACGACCGACGGCGCTCCGGCGCCCATCTATATGAGCCAAGACCAGGGACGCACCTGGAAACTGCAAGGGTTGAAGCAACCGGGCACTGACCAAGCCTCGGGAGGCCCCAGAGCTATGGCTGTGGACGACGGCCATCATATCTGGCTGATTGACCCCATGGCCGGCACGACCATTTCGGCACGACACAACCGGCTGGGATGGGCCGACAACAGATAAATAAGACAAAGAGACTAACAGGCAAAAAGACGAAAAAGCGTTGAGCGGCCCAGCAAGCCCTGTAAGGGCGTTACAAAATTAGCCCGGGTCGTCAGGCCCGGGTAACGGAAACTCCTCTAAATTCCGGCCTGTAAGGTCGGCACAATTCGGGACCATTATGCATATTAAATCAATAACTCACCGCTTGGGTGTGCCGACCTTACAGGCCGGAAAATGGGAGTCCATATTAAACCCAGGCCTAACGACCTGGGCTGATATGTAACGCCCTTACAGGGCTTGCTAGACCGCTCAAACATTTAGTCTTTTAGTCTAACAAAAATATACCACGTGGACATCAAACGCCATATAAAGCGACTCGTTGCCTTTGTCTTTGCCTTGACGGCGTGGACAACGGCCGTGGGCCAAGACGAAGTGACCTACCGAATGGAGGTGGGTGGCGGCTTGGGTGCCGGCAGTCTGCTTTGCGACATAAACCACAAGGTGACGACAGGGCTGAGCGTGACAGGCAGCGGTTTCGTGCGTTTTGTCATCAATCCCTATATGGCGGTGAAGACTTCACTTGGGCACACCCGGGTGAAGGGCAACACCGACGGCGAAGTGAATTTTTATCCGTCGGCAGGTGTTGGGGGGACTACGACCGAGCGGCTCAACTATAACTTCAGCGGCGGCGTGACGGACTTGACGGCTGTCTACGAACTCCACTTTCTGCCCTACGGCTACACAGGTGGCTACCGCGGACTCAAACGCCTCACGCCCTATTTTGCCTTGGGCTTCGGACTGGCTTATGGCGACGTGGACAAGGCCGTGACGGTCAATCTCCCCATCGGCGTGGGCGTGAAATGGAAAATGGCCGAAAGGCTCAACCTCGGTTTGGAATGGACTATGCACCTCACGCCCTCAGACCGACTCGACGGACTCGAAGCACCACGCGGCATCAAGACAGACGGGTTCAGAAACAAAGACCACTTTGCCACCACACTCGTCACACTGAGCTATGACATCTCGCCCAAATGCCCCAACTGCAACCGCGACTGACATCCCCCAACAAGACGTGCACACCATGACGACCCTACACATACCCCGACACATCGCCATCATCATGGACGGCAACGGCCGATGGGCCAAAGCCAAAGGACTGCCCCGAAGCCGTGGACACCAGGAAGGCGTAGAGACGGTGAGACGCATCACCACACTGGCTTCGAGACTCGGCGTGGACTATCTGACGCTCTACACCTTCTCGACTGAAAACTGGAACCGACCGGCCGACGAGGTGGCTGCTCTCATGGCGCTCATCATCTCGGCCATGGAAGAGGAGTTGTTTATGAAAAACAACGTCCGCCTGCGCACCATCGGCGACCTCAGCCGTCTGCCGGACGACGTGAGAGCGGCCATTCGCGGACTTGAAGACCGCACAGCGGCCAACACGGGAATGACCATGGTCATCGCGCTGAGCTATTCGGCACGTTGGGAACTGACCGAAGCCACACGCCAAATCGCCCAAAAGGTGACTCAGGGCCTCATCGCTCCGACCGACATCGACGAAGAGACCATACAGCGCCACCTCTCCACAGCCTTCATGCCCGACCCCGACCTGCTCATACGCACCGGCGGCGAAGTGAGGCTGAGCAACTACCTGCTGTGGCAATGTGCCTATACCGAACTCTATTTCTGCGACACCTTCTGGCCCGACTTCGGCGAAGAAGACCTTATGAAGGCCATTGAGGCCTACGGCGGCAGAGAGCGACGGTTTGGCAAGACCAGCGAACAGGTGGAGCCGACAGCGACCAACGACAACGACTTACAATAAAGACTCTTCTGCACACAATATATATTTTACACCCTACACTCGCATGACCAAGACGCGCAACAACAGGGCAGCACGATGGCTGACCTTCATCATAACTCTCACGGCCACTCTCCTGGTGACTACGGCAACGGCTCAAAACACGCTGCCCAAACAGATCAAGCCACAAATCAACTACACCGGCGACCGAACCCGATATGTGTTGGGCGGTCTCGTTGTGGAAGGCGTGAGCGGATATGACGACGAACTGCTCAAGAATATCTCAGGCCTTAACGTGGGCAGTGTCTACGACGTGCCAGGCGACGACATCGCCGAAGCCATCAGAAGATATATGGGGCAGAAACTCTTTGCCAACGTGCGCATCGAGGCCGACAGCATCGTGGGCAGCGAAATCTTCCTGCACGTCTATCTCACCGCCCAGCCGCGCGTGTCAAGCATCAACTACTCGGGTGTGAAAAAGAGTGAGCGCGAAGACCTCGAACAACGCCTCGGCCTGCAGGTTGGCAACCAAATCACGCCCAATATGGTGGACCGCGCCGAAATCTACATCAAGCGCTATTTCGACGAAAAAGGCTTCAAAAACGCCAAAGTCACCATCACCCAAAAAGAAGACGTGACGGCCCAAAACCGCGTGATGCTCGACATCGACATCGTGAAAAACGAGAAAATCAAGGTGAAACGCATCCACATCAGCGGCGTGGACGAAAAAGAGGCGCGCAAACTCAAAAGGGCCATGAAAAAGACCCACGAGAAGTCGCTGGCCAACATCTTCCGTTCGAAGAAGTTTATCCCCGAAAAATATGAAGAAGACAAGGGTTTTGTCATTGACAAGATGAACGCCTGGGGCTATCGCGACGCACTCATCACGAGCGACAGCGTGGCCACGGTCGACGAAGGCCACGTCGACGTCTATCTCAACGTCTACAGAGGACAGAAATACTATCTGCGCAACGTGGAGTGGGTGGGCAATAAGGTCTATCCCTCAGACTTGCTGCAAAACGTGCTGAAGATGAAGCGTGGCGACGTCTACGACCAAAGCCTACTCAATAAACGACTCCACGAAGACGACGACGCCATCGGCAATATGTATTACAACAACGGCTATGTCTTCTACAACCTCACTCCCGTGGAAGTGAACATCGACGGCGACTCCATCGACCTCGAAATGCGTATCGAGGAAAACAACCAAGCCACCTTCAATCACGTACGCATTGCCGGCAACGACCGCGTCTATGAAAACGTCATCCGACGCGAACTCCACACCAAACCGGGTGACCTCTTCTCTATGGAGGCCATCAAACGCACCGTCATGGAACTGGCCAATATGAACCAGTTCGACCCCGAAGCTCTCCAAGCCGAACTCTCCAAAAATATCAAGCCCGACCCCGCCAGCGGCACTGTAGACATCACCTACCCGCTCGTGACCAAAGGCGGCGACCAGGTGGAACTCTCAGCCGGATGGGGACAGACTGGCATCGTGGGACGCGTGGGCTTGAAGTTTACCAACTTCTCCATCCAAAACCTCTTCGGAAACGGAGCCAAACGCGCCGGCTTCATCCCGCAAGGCGACGGACAGACGCTCTCGCTTAGCGGACAGACCAACGGTACCTACTTCCAGAGCTACTCACTCTCGTTCCTCGATCCATGGTTTGGCGGCAAAAGACCCACACAGTTCTCATTCTCGGTCTACTACAGCAAGCAGAGCGACGTGAACTCCAGCTACTACAACAACTACAACAACATCTATAACTATTACTACGGCTACGGCACCAACTCGAGCTACTACGACTACAGCAACTATTATGAGCCGGATAAATACGTCAAGATGTTCGGTTTCTCCATCGGTCTCGGTAAGCGTCTGCGCTGGCCCGACGACTATTTCTCGTTTATGGCCGAACTCTCGTACACGCGCTATATGCTCAAGTCGTGGCAATACTTCCTCATCACCGACGGCAACTGCAACAACATCAACCTCTCGCTCACACTGAGCCGCTCGTCGACAAACGACCCATTCTTCCCGCGCCGTGGCTCTGAGTTTATGGCCTCCGTCACCCTCACACCGCCCTATTCGCTTTGGGACGGCAAAGACTATAAAAACCTGGCCACCAACTACAACACAGCCGCCTATCAGCGCGAAGCGCAAGAGAAATACCGCTGGATTGAATACCACAAGTGGAAAGTCAAGTTCCGCACCTTCACGGCGCTGTCCAACGCCAGCAAGACGCCAGTGCTCATGACACGTGCCGAATTTGGTATCCTCGGCGCCTACAACCGCTACAAGAAGTCGCCGTTTGAGTCATACTATGTGGGTGGCGACGGTATGTCGGGCTACAGCACGGGTTATGCCACCGAGACCATCGGTCTGCGCGGTTACGACAACGGTTCGCTCGCCGGCAACAACTCGTCAAATGCCTATGCCTACAGCCGCATGACGCTCGAACTGCGCTATCCGCTTATGCTCCAGGCTTCCACAAGTATGTACGCGCTGGCCTTTGTTGAAGGCGGTAACGCTTGGACCGACGTGAGCAAGTTCAATCCGTTCGATATGAAGCGCTCTGCCGGCTTCGGTGTACGTCTGCTGCTCCCTATGGTGGGCTTGATGGGTATCGACTGGGCCTATGGCTTCCAGAAAAACATCAACGGCTACAACGCCGGCGGATCACAATTCCACTTTATCATCGGTCAGGAATTCTAAAAAAACACCTTCCCGCAACTACCAACTCCTTTAATATATATAGGTATGAAAAAGACATTGCTCACCCTCGCCCTGCTGCTCGTCACCGCAGCCGGCGCCATGGCACAAAAATTTGCCCTCGTCGATATGGAATATATCATGGGTAACATCCCGGCCTACGAAAGAGCCAACGAACAACTCAACCAGACTTCAAAGAAATGGCAGGCTGAAGTCGAAGCGCTCGACAACCAGGCCAAGACGCTCTACAAAAACTATCAAAACGAAGTGGTCTTCCTCAGCGAAGCACAAAAGAAAGAGCGCGAACAGGCCATCGTCGACAAAGAGAAAGAAGCCTCTGAACTTCGCAAAAAATACTTTGGTCCGGAGGGCGAACTCTACAAAAAGCGCGTAGCACTCATCGAACCCATCCAAGACGAAATCTACAACGCCATCAAAGGCATCGCTCAGGCCAAAGGCATACAGCTCGTGCTCGACCGCGCCTCACAAAGTGCCGGCATCATCTTTGCCTCACCCGCAGCCGACATCAGCCACGAAGTGCTGGCCAAACTGGGATATGCCAATTAAAACAAGTTTTTCTTGCCATTCCGCTCGCCTTGCACTAACACTCGCTTCACGCAAGTTAGGCTGCGGCTCGGGAATGTCAATAAAAACAAGTTTTTCTTGCCATTCCGCTCGCCTTGCACTAACACTCGCTTCGCGCAAGTTAGGCTGCGGCTCGGGAATGTCAATAAAAACAAGTTTTTCTTGCCATTCCGCTCGCCTTGCACTAACTTTGCACCCACAAGACAAGAACATACATCAAGATATCAATAAACTCATTTACAATGTTAAAGAAAATCATCATTGCGATGCTGCTGGTTTTGCCCACAAGCCTCGCCGCTCAAAAATTCGCTCACTTCGACTACTCTGCCCTTATGGCCTCTCTTCCTGAAACCAAAAAGGCTCAGGGCGAACTTGAAGCTATGGGTAAGACTTACGCCGACGAACTTCAGAGCATGGAAAAGGAAATCAACGCCAAGATTGAGAAATTCCAGAACGAAATCAACGACCAGACTCCCGAAAACATCCGCAACCGCCGCGCTCAGGAAATCCAGCAAATGCAAGAGCGCTACCAGCAGGCCGCTCAAGACAACCAGCAGGCTTTCGACGACGCCAAGATGAAAAAGATGCAGCCCATCGTGCAGAAAGTGATGGATGCCGTCAACAGCGTGGCCAAAGAGGGCAACTATGTCTATATCGTCGACAAAAATGCCTCTCAAAGCGTAGGCATCGTCATCAATGAATCGCTCAGCGAAGACGTGACACCCAAAGTGATGGCCAAACTCGGCATCACGCAGCTCGTACAGCCTGCCGCCGCAGGTGCCGCTGCCACAAAATAATCATACGGCACAGACAGGGTGCGCCAACCGACACCTTTCTTGCCTCATCTCACAGGGATTGAAGTCCGACCATCGGCTTCAATTCCTTTTATGTTTTTCATAACGCCGCCCCGCTCGCGACGGCCAACCATCTCCTCAACCTTATGCGCAGAAGCCTTGCAGCTTTTTTTGTTTCCCTCGTCTGCCTCATCCCGCTACACGGCCAAGACACCATCCCGACCGAAGTCTCAACGGCCTGCACCTGGAGCGAGACCATCGGCCAGAAACTCGACAGCCTCACCCGTCTGCCATTGATGCAGCGCACCCAACTGGGACTCTACGTCTATGACCTTACGGCCGACAAACCTCTGTTTGCCCATCACATCCACCAACAACTGCGCCCGGCCTCGTGCCAAAAACTCGTCACCGCCATCAGTGCCTTGAAGGTGCTCGGCAGTGATTTCTGCTTCCGCACCACTCTGGACTACACCGGCACCATCGCCGACTCGGTCTTGACCGGCGACATCTGGATAAGTGGCAGTTTCGACCCACTCTTCAGCCGGTCCGACCTCAACGGTTTTGTGAAGAAACTGACCGATGCCGGCATACGCCGGGTTGAGGGCCACATACATTTCGACCGCAGTCTGTGTGACACTGTCAAAGCCGGCTGGGGCTGGTGTTGGGACGACGACAATCCGCCCCTCACTCCCCTGTTGCTGAATGGGAAAGCCACCTTCGAGACCACGTGGCTCGACGCTCTCACCCGTGCCGGCATCACCCGTCCCAACGACTACACCTATGGCCGCAAGCCCTCCGACGCCACCTGTCTGACCACGGTCAGCCACACCATCGACCAAGTGCTCCTGCCCATGATGAAAAAGAGCGACAACCTCTGTGCCGAAGCCCTTTTCATGCGACTGGCCGCCTATAGCGGTACGCCTTATGCCGGCCGCCAAGAGGCCGTCGGCGAGATAAACAGCGTCTATGCCGAGGCCGGAGTTGATGAAAAGGCCTATGAAATAGCCGACGGCAGCGGCCTCTCACTCTACAACTACACCACGCCCCATTGCCTCGTCTCCTTGTTGCGACTTGCCTGGCAAAATCCTCAACTCCGCCGCCATCTCGTCCCCTCACTGCCCGTGGCCGCCACCGACGGCACCTTGAGCAAACGTATGAAGGGCACCAAAGCCGACGGCAATGTCAAGGCCAAGACCGGCACCGTCACCGGCGTCTCCACCCTCGCCGGCTACCTCACGGCTCCCAACGGCCACACGCTTTGCTTCGCCATCCTCAATCAAGGCCTCTACCACACCGCCGACGGCAGGCGTTTTCAAGACGCCGTCTGCACGGCATTGACCGCGCCATAAGGCCGCGTGACAAACTTTTCGTATTTTTGCAGCATTAACCTATCCCATCTCTTGAGCCACTACTTTCCCATCACAGACCCGACGTGGATTTTTTTCATCGTCTTGAGCATCATCCTCTTTGCGCCGATGGTGTTTGAGCGGTTGCGCGTGCCGGCCATTGTGGGAATGATTTGTGCCGGCATATTGATAGGGCCTCACGGACTCCACGTGCTCGAACGCGACAGCAGTTTTGAGCTTTTCGGCAAAGTGGGGCTTTATTATATCATGTTCTTGGCCTCGCTCGAGATGAACCTGCAAGACGTGCAAGTCATCAAATGGCGGGCCCTCACCCTCGGACTGCTCAGTTTCGCCCTGCCTATGCTCATGGGCTATGGGGCCAACAGGTTCTTGCTTGGCTATGGGGCTGCCGCGGCCGTACTGATGGCGGCGATGTATGCCTCCCACACGCTCGTCACCTACCCCATTGTGATGCGCTACGGTCTGGCACGGCGGCAGAGTGTGAGCATAGCTGTGGGTGCAACGATTGTGGCCGACACGCTCACCCTCCTCGTCCTTGCCGTGGTGGGCGGTATGTTCAAGGAAAATGTTTCTGGTCTTTATTGGGTGTGGCTGGTGTTGAAAGTCGTTTTGTTGAGTGCTGTCATCATTGTGACCTTCCCCCGCATGGCCCGTTGGTTTTTCCGTCGCTACGACGAGAGCGTAGCCCAATACATCTTTGTGTTGGCCCTGGTCTTCCTCGGCGCAGCCTTGATGGAGATTGTGGGCATGGAGGGCATACTTGGCGCCTTCTTGGTGGGTATTGTGCTCAACCGCAGCATTCCGCCCTCGTCGCCTCTCATGAGCCACGTGGAGTTTGTGGGCAATGCACTTTTCATTCCCTATTTCCTCATTGGTGTGGGTATGTTGCTCGACGTGAGTGCCTTTGCCCGCCACAGCCAGGTGTTCATTTTGGCTGCCGTGATGATAGCCGTGGGTCTTTCGAGCAAATGGCTTTCGGCCTATGCCACCCAGCGGCTATTTGGCATGCCGCGCCGTGAAGGCACCCTGATGTTTGGCCTGACAAGTTCGCGTGCTGCCGCTACGCTGGCCGTAGTGCTGGTGGGTCACGGCATCATCCTGCCCGGCGGCAGCCGACTGCTGGGCGAAGACGTGCTCAACGCCACGATGATGTTCATACTGGTGACTTGTGTGGTGAGTTCGTTTGTCACCTCCACCACGGCCCGTCGCATTGCCGAGAGTCCCACTCCCGAGCGCAACACCAAGCGCAAGGGCAGCGACCGCATCATTGTGGCCCTTTCCAATCCCGAAACCGTGCCGTCGCTCATTGCCGTCGGTCTGATGTTGCGCTCCCCGGGTTCGCCCACTCCGCTCACGGCGCTCAACGTCGTGCTCGAAGACGACCCGACGGCTCGCGAAGAGGGCCTCAGGCAGTTGGAGCGTGCCGTGAAGATTGCCGCAGCCGCCGGCGTGCGTTTGGTGACACGCAGCCGCTGGTCGGTCAATGTGGTGAGCGGTCTGTCGCACACGATGAAAGAGTTTGAGGCCTCCGATCTTCTTGTGGGTCTCCACCAAAAAGCCAAAATCACCGAGACCTTCTATGGCAAGCTCACCACCGATCTCATCCAGGCCGTCGAGGGCCAAATCTTCATCTACCGCCCCGTGGTGCCGCCGGCCACCGTCACCCACATGCACCTCATCATCCCGCGCAAAGCCGAGTTTGAGCCGGGCTTCAACAACTGGGCCATTCGTCTGGGCCTGCTTGCCGGACAAATCCAATGCAAGGTGACGGCCTACAGCGGCCGAGGCACGATGATTTCGCTTCAAGGTGTCTGGGACGACAACAAACTCAGCGTCAAAGCCGAACAGACCGTCTACAATGACTGGCACGACTTCATCTCCATTGCCTGCAATGCCCGGCCCGACCATCTTGTGGTCTTTGTGGCCGCACGCCGAGGCACGCTCTCGTTCCACAACTATATGAACCAACTGCCTGAACAGATTGAGCAATATTTTTCAGCCCACAACCTTTTGATTGTCTTCCCCTCACAGCCGGCTTCGTCGGGCCCGGTAGCGGCCATCCGTGCCGGCGTACCCGTCAAAGTCAGGGCTTAGCCTCGGGCCGTCTTTTTTCCACCTATGTTTTTTCAAGACCAAGCATCCGCCATACCATCCGGCAACAACCCCTTGCTGGCCGATGTCGTAGTGCCCCTGGCCCTCTCGGGCACGTTCACCTATCTGGTGCCGCCGAGTCTGGCCGCCGAGGTCAGACTCGGCAGCCGTGTGCTGGTGTCTTTTGGAAAAAAGAAACTCTACACCGCCATTGTCTTGCGCCTCCCCGGCACCATGCCGCCCGAAGGAGTCGAACTCAAACCCATTCTCGAAGTCATCGACGCCGAACCCATTGTGACCGCCGGCCAACTCGAACTGTGGCAATGGCTTTCGTCTTACTATATGTGCACCATTGGCGAGGTGATGAAGGCAGCTATGCCGTCGAGCCTCAAACTCGAGAGCGAGACGATGATTGAGGTATGCCCCGAAGCCACCTCGACCGAGCCGCGCGAGACTGAAATCATCAAGGCACTGAGTGAAGTGAAGGCTATGCGCCTTTCCGACCTCGTCAAGCAGTTTGCCGCCGACCGCCAACCCCTCCACGCGCCACTGCGCCGCCTCATCGACCAAGACCTCGTCAAGGTGAGCGAAAGCCTGCGGCAAAGAGAGAAGATGCCCACCGTCACCTGCGTGGCCCTGACGGCCGAAGGCGAAAACACGACGGACTGCAAGGGGAAAAACCAGGCGGCTTTGCTCGCACATCTCCAAAAGCTCAAAGCCGCCGGGGCTCCCGACGCCGAGCGTACCTCACTCACTGCTGAGTCGCCGTCGAACGCCGCAGCCATTGCGGCTCTGCGCAAAAAAGGTCTCGTCTACACTTACGAGCGGCCAGCAGAAATCTCTGACGATAGCCCTTCGGCCGAAGGCGAGCTTCCCCAACTGGCCGAGGCCCAACAACGGGCTTTACAAGAAATCGACGACCGCTGGACGCGCCACAGTGTCTGCCTGCTCCACGGCGTAACTTCTTCTGGAAAAACCGAAATCTACATTCGCCTCATTGCCCGCACGCTGGCTGAAGGCAAGAGTGTGCTCTACCTGCTGCCCGAAATAGCTCTCACCACCCAAATCACGTCGCGCCTCTCGCGGGTGTTTGGCAAGCGGATGGGCCTTTACCACTCCAAACTCTCCGACACCGCGCGCGCTTCGCTATGGCGCCGCCAACTCTCTTCCGAGGCTTGTCCGCTCATCCTTGGTGCCCGGTCGGCCTTGTTTCTTCCCTATCAAAACCTCGGTCTTGTCATTGTCGACGAAGAGCACGAAACCAGTTTCAAGCAACAAGATCCTGCTCCGCGCTATCACGCACGCGACGCCGCCATTGTCTTGGCCGCGCGTTGCGGCGCCAAAGTGCTGCTGGGCACGGCCACGCCGTCGGTAGAGTCATACCACAACGCCACCACGGCGGGCAAATACGGACTCGTGTGTCTGAAAGAGCGCTACGGCGGAGCCACCCTGCCCGACATCATTGTGGAAGACGTGGGCGAACTGCGGCGTAAGAAACTGATGAAAACGCCCTTCTCGCCACGCCTCATCGCCGACACCCGCTCGACGCTCGACGGCGGCGGCCAGGCCATCTTTTTCATCAACCGCCGCGGCTATACCCCGGTGATGGAATGTCACACCTGCGGCTGGACACCGCGCTGCGCAGCCTGCGACGTTCCCCTCACCCACCACCGCCAGACGGGCCGACTGGTGTGCCACTATTGCGGTGCCACCTATGCACTGCCTGCTGCCTGTCCCTGTTGCGGCGAGCACGACCTGAGAGGCAAAGGGCAGGGCACGGAGAAGATTGAAGAAGAAGTGGGCCGCTGTTTCCCTCAAGCACGGCCGGCACGGATGGACCTCGACACGACGCGCGCCAAGACGGCTCACGAGAAGATTATCGAGGCTTTCAAAAACCTCAAGACCAACCTGCTTATCGGCACACAGATGGTGACCAAAGGGCTCGACTTCGACCATGTGGGCGTGGTGGGTATTCTCGATGCCGATGCCCTGCTCAACCGCCCCGACTTCCGTGCCCACGAGCGGGCTTTCCAGATGTTGAGCCAAGTGGCCGGTCGTGCCGGGAGGCGTGGCAACCGCAAGGGGCTTGTCATTTTGCAGACCAAGCAACCGGCTCTCCCCGTCGTGTCGCAGATTGTGCGTAGCGACTACGAGGCCATGTTTGAAGGGCAGATGGCCGAGCGTCGGGAGTTTGTGTTTCCGCCCTTCTGCCGTCTGATTGTGGTGTGTCTGAAACACCGCTATGAGTCTGCTTGCGAACGAGCTGCCGAAGCGATGGCTGCCTTGCTTCGCCCTGCTTTGGGTACGGCCGTGTTGGGCCCCGACCGCCCTACAGTGGGCCGTGTGCAATACCAGCACATCCGCCGGCTGGTGGTCAAGGTCATCGCCCCTCACACGCCCCAAGGCGTCAAGTCGCTTTTGCTCCACGCCCGTATGCAGTTGACGGCAAGCCCCGAAGGTCGCGGCGTCGCCGTGTTTTTCGATGTCGACCCGATTTAAGGGGAAAGTTTTTTTAGGGGGGAGGAGTATATTATTATTGAATTATGCCGCCCTCACGTCATCCCCCTTTGACAATTTTCTTGATGTCGTTGAGTTTGTTGAGCGCCTCCATCGGTGTGAGGTTGTCGATGTCGAGATGGAGGATTTCGTCGCGTATCTGCGTGAGCACGGGGTCGTCGAGCTGGTAAAAACTCAGTTGCACGCCCGAGACGTCTTGGGGGGGCGCAATGGTTTGGCCGGCATCAACGCCGCCGGTGTTGGCGTTGTTTTGCTCCAGTTTGACGAGTATCTCTTCGGCGCGACGCACGATGGTGTTGGGCATACCGGCCAGACGGGCCACGTGGATGCCAAACGAATGTTCCGAACCGCCCGGTTTGAGGGTGCGCAAGAAGACCACCCGACCGTTTTGCTCCATCACCGACACGTTCCAGTTTTTGATGCGCGGGAAGCGCTTTTCCATTTCGTTGAGTTCGTGATAGTGGGTGGCAAAGAGCGTTCGGGCGCAAGCTCCCCGGGGATGGTTGTGGATATATTCCACGATGGACCATGCGATGGAGATGCCGTCGTAGGTGGAGGTGCCTCGGCCCAATTCGTCGAAGAGCACGAGACTGCGCGGCGTGAGGTTGTTCATGATGTTGGCGGCCTCGCTCATTTCCACCATAAACGTGCTCTCGCCCATTGAGATGTTGTCGCTGGCACCGACACGGGTGAAAATCTTGTCGACAAGCCCGATGCGCGCACTCTCGGCCGGCACAAACGAGCCCATCTGGGCCATGAGCGTGATGAGGGCCGTCTGTCGCAGGAGGGCACTCTTACCGGCCATGTTGGGACCGGTGATAATGACGATTTGCTGCCGCTCGGTGTCGAGATGCACATCGTTGGGCACATACTGCTCGCCCGGCGGCATGAGAGTTTCGATGACGGGATGGCGTCCCTGTCGGATGTCGAGGTCGGTAGTTTCGTCGACCACCGGCCGGATGTAACCGCGCTCGGCTGCCACCACGGCCATGGTATAGAGACAGTCGAGACCCGAGAGCGCCAGTGCGTTGTTTTGGAGCGGAGCGATATAGTTGAGCGCCTCTTGTAGCAGGGCCGAATAGATGGCAGCCTCCAGCACGAGGATGCGGTCTTCTGCGCCGAGTATTTTCTCTTCATATTCCTTGAGCTCGGCCGTGATGTAGCGCTCGGCTTGGGCCAGTGTCTGCTTGCGTATCCAGTCTGTGGGCACGTGGTTTTTATAGGTGTTGCGCACCTCGATGTAGTAGCCGAAGACGTTGTTGTAGCCAATTTTGAGGCTGGGAATACCCGTCTGCTCGCTTTCGCGCTGTTGGATTTTGAGCAGATAGTCTTTGCCCGAGGTCGAGACGGCGCGGAGGTCGTCGAGCTCGCGGTTGACACCATTGGCGATGACGCCGGCCTTGCCGCTCATGATGGGCGGGTCGGGGGTGATTTCGCGGAAGATGCGGTCGTGGAGCGTGGCGCAGCCGTCGAGACTTTCGCCGATGCGCCGGATGGAGGGCTCGGTGGCTTCGAGACAGGCCATTCGGATGGTCTCTATGCTTTCGAGCGCCAGGCGCAGTTGCTGCATCTCGCGCGGATTGGCGCGCCCCACCGACACTTTTGAGACGATGCGCTCCAAGTCGCCGATTTTGGCCAGTTCCGCGGCCATGATGTCTCTGAAAGTGGGTTCGCGGAAGAAATATTCCACGCCGTCTTGCCGCTCGGTGATGGCCTTGACCGAGCGCAGGGGGAAGAGCACACGGCGGCGCAAGAGTCTGGCCCCCATCGGTGTGAGTGTGCGGTCGATGACCGAGAGCAGCGAGCGTCCGTCTTCGCCCATGGCCTCGACGAGTTCGAGGTTGCGCACCGTGAAGCGGTCCAGCCGCACGTAGTTTTCCTCGTCGATGCGTCGGATGGTGGAGATGTGTGCCGTCTGTGTGTGTTGGGTGATTTCGAGATAACACATCACGGCTCCGGCGGCCACGATGCCGGCCTTGAGGTGGTCCACGCCGAAGCCCTTGAGGTTTTTCACGCCGAAGTGCTGGTGTAGTTTTTCGTGAGCCGTGTTTTCGGTGAAGGCCCAGTCGTCGAGTTCGAAGGTGAAATATCGGGAGGTGCAGAAGGCGGCGAGGCGGTCTTTCTGTCCTCTGACCACAAGCACCTCTTTGGGGGCGAAGTTGGCCAGCAGTTTGTCGATGTATTCGGGCGTGCCTTCGGCCACGAGAAATTCGCCTGTTGAGATGTCGAGAAAAGCCAGTCCGAGGGCACTTTTGCCGAAGTGTACGGCGGCGAGGAAGTTGTTTTCGCGTGCCGAGAGCACGTTATCGGTCATGGCCACGCCCGGTGTGACGAGTTCGGTGATGCCTCGTTTGACGAGTTTCTTGGTGAGTTTCGGGTCTTCGAGCTGGTCGCAGATGGCCACGCGTCGTCCGGCCCTGATGAGTCGTGGCAGGTAGATGTCGAGGGCATGATAGGGAAAGCCCGCCATCTCTGTGGGTGACGAGCTTTTGCCGTTGTTGCGCCTTGTGAGGGTGATGCCAAGAATTTGCGAGGCCAGGATAGCGTCGCCGAGGTAGGTTTCATAAAAGTCACCACAACGAAAGAGCAGTATGGCGTCAGGGTGTTTGGCCTTGAGGTCATGAAACTGCCTCATCATTGGTGTGAGTTCGTCTTTTGCCATGTGCCGGTTTTAGGGAGTCTGTTGTGGTGTTTCGCCTGTTTTGGCTGCGTTTTTGTCGGCCTTGACTTTTATCTTGTCAAATCCGTCGCCGAACACGCCGATGACTTTCGACTGCGAGACGAAGGCCGAAGGGTCGATGTTTTGTATGATGCGGAAGATGTTGGTGCTTTCGCGTTTTTTGGCCAGCACGACGAGCACTTTGCGCTCATGTTTGGTGTACCAGCCCTGTCCGTTGAGCACGGTCACGCCGCGGTGCATGGCGTTGATGGCTGCGGCGATTTCGTCGTATTTGAGTGAGAAGATGAAAAACTGCACTGATTGCCTTCCGCGGTCCACGACATAGTCGAGCAGGAGGTTGGTGATGATGAGCGTGCAGTAGCCGTAGAGCAGTTTTTCGACGTTGCCCGTGGGCAGCAGGAGGCTCGAGGTGATGATGATCAAGTCGCAGAGCATCATCATCTGTCCCAGGGTGACGTCTTTATATTTGTTGATAATGGCGGCGATGATGTCAGTGCCTCCGGTCGAGCCGTTGCTCAAGAAGACCAGTCCGATGCCGATGCCTTCGATGGCCGCACCGAGGATACACGACATGAACATGCCGTCTTTGACCAGTTGGGGCAGGCCCTGTGGGCTTCGGGTGAGTTCGGGATGATTGGCCGCCACATAGAGCATCACCTCGCGGGCAATGAAGAGCAGGAAGGTGAGCATACAGACCGCATAGATGGTCTTGATGCAGAATTTCCATCCCAACACCCTCACGGCTATGGCCAGCAGGATGATGTTGACGGTGAAGAAGGTGAAGTGCACGGGGATGCCTGTGGCGTAAAACAGCACCGCTCCGGCACCGGCCAGTCCGCCGGTGGTGATTTCGTAGGGCAGTTGGAAGCAGGTGAAGCCCACGGCATAGCAGAGCAGTCCGAAGGTGATGATGATGTAGTCGCGTGTGTTTTGAAACAGCGTCAGATGGATGTAGCGTGCCATGTAGGATTGTTTTTGTTTATGTTTTCTAAAAGTCTAAGAGACTAAGAGAATTTGAGACTAAGAGAGTTTGAGCGGCCAAGTACGCCCTGAAAGGGCAGAAGACCATAGCCCAGGGCAGAGTGAGCGTAGCGAACGGCACCCTGGGTGGGTGTGGCCGATTATGTTCGCCCTGTAAGGGCAAAAGCATTTTTTTGTTTGGTAATGTGTCATTGTCAATCTTTTGCCCTTACAGGGCGCATTGTTTGGGCCACGTTTACCCAGGGTGCCGGCGTCACTACGTGCCGCCTCTGCCCTGGGCTATGGTCTTGTTGGGCGGGACCGTCGGGCGCTCTTTGTCTGGAAGAAGTCTAAGAGACTAAGAGAATTTGAGTCTAAGAGTCTAAGCGTTTGAGCGGCCAAGCCACTTTTTGTCTTTTTGACTCTTTGTCTTTTTGTCTTTTCGTCTCTTCGAAATCTATTTCACCACGATGTTGACAATCTTGCCGGGCACCACGATGACCTTCACCACCTGCCGTCCTTCGAGATATTTGGCGGTTTGCGGCGAGTCCATGACGGCCTTTTCGACGGTCGTTTTGTCGGCGTCGGCGGGGAAGTCGAGGGTGAAGCGAGTCTTGCCGTTGAACGACACGCTCATCGTCACGCTGTCTTCCTTGAGATAGCTCTCGTCGAAGGCCGGCCAGGCGGCGTCGCACACGGTCGTGTCGTGACCCATGAGATGCCACAGTTCTTCGGCGATGTGGGGCGTGAAGGGCGAGAGCAACACGACGAGCTTCTCCATCACCTCGCGGCTGGTGCACTTCTGAGCCGCCAGTTCGCCCACGGCAATCATGAAGGCCGGCACGGCCGTGTTGTAAGAGAAGGTCTCGATGTCGTCGGTCACCTTCCCTATGAGCTTGTGCAGGGTCTTGAGGTTGTCGGGCGTGGCGGCGGTGTCGATCACGGCAAGGCTGCCCGTCTTGTCAAAAAAGAGGTTCCACGCCTTGCGCAAGAAGCGGAAACAGCCGTCGATGCCGTTAGAGTCCCACGGCTTGCTCTGGTTGATAGGTCCGAGAAACATTTCGTAGAGCCGGAGCGTGTCGGCCCCGTATTTCTCGATGATCATATCGGGATTGACCACGTTATACATCGACTTCGACATTTTCTCGATGGCCCATCCGCAAACATACTGTCCCTCCTCGAGCACGAACTCTGCCGTGGCATATTCGGGTCGCCAGGCCTTGAAAGCCTCGATGTCGAGCCGGTCGTTTTGCACGATGTTCACGTCCACGTGGATGGGCGTCACGTCATATTGGTCTTTGAGTCCGTGCGAGACGAAGGTGTTGGTGTCTTTGATGCGGTAGACGAAGTTGGAGCGTCCCTGTATCATCCCCTGGTTGACGAGTTTCTTGAAAGGCTCTTCCCGGCACGACACACCGATGTCGAAGAGGAATTTGTTCCAGAAGCGGCTGTAGATGAGGTGTCCCGTGGCGTGTTCCGACCCGCCGATATAGAGGTCCACGTTTTGCCAATAGCCATCGGCCTCTGCCGAGACGAGACAAGTGTCGTTGGTGGGGTCCATATAGCGCAGGTAATAGGCCGAGGAGCCGGCAAATCCCGGCATGGTGGAGAGCTCGAGTGGGCACACCTTCACGCCGTCGATGCGGCTGCTCAGGGTCACGCAGCGCTGCTCGGTGTCCCAGGCCCAGTGTGTGGCGTTGCCCAGTGGCGGTTCGCCCGTCTCTGTGGGGAGGAAGCGGTCCACCTCGGGCAGTTCGAGCGGCAGGCAGTCTTCGGGCACGAGTCGGGGCATGCCGTTTTGATAGTATACGGGGAAGGGCTCGCCCCAATAGCGCTGTCGGGAAAAGATGGCGTCGCGCAGGCGGTAGTTCACCTTGACGCGGCCCATACCCTTCTCGGTGACGAAACGTTTGGTGGCTGCTATGGCCTCTTTCACCGTCAGAGCGTTGAGCGAGAAGCCGTCGATGGCCGTTTTGCCTTCGGCCGGCGAGTTCATCACGATGCCCTCTTTGGCGTCGAAGCTCTCTTCCGAGACGTCGGCTCCCTCGATGAGGGGGATGATGGGCAGGTTGAAGTGTCGGGCAAAGGCATAGTCGCGCGAGTCGTGAGCCGGCACCGCCATGATGGCTCCCGTGCCGTATCCGGCCAACACGTAGTCGCTCACCCACACCGGTATGTTGTCGCCCGTGAAGGGGTTGACGGCATAGGCTCCGGTGAACACGCCCGTCACGCGTCGGTCGGCGATGCGTTCGCGCTCGGTGCGTTTTTTGGTGGCTTCGACATAGGCTTCCACCTCTTCGCGTCGGTCGGCCGTCGTCAGCTGCGCCACGAGCTCGCTTTCGGGCGCCAGCACCATAAACGTCACGCCGAAGATGGTGTCGGCCCGTGTGGTGAAGATGGTCAGTTTCGTGTCGCTGTCTTTCACGTCAAACGTCATCTCCGTGCCTTCCGAGCGCCCAATCCAGTTGCGCTGTGTCTCTTTGATGGAGTCGGTCCAGTCGATGGTGTCGAGTCCATCGAGCAGGCGCTGGGCATAGGCCGAGACGCGCAGGCACCACTGTTTCATGCGTTTCTGCACCACGGGATATCCGCCCCTTTCGCTCACGCCGTCCACCACCTCGTCGTTGGCCAAGACCGTGCCCAGCTTGGGGCACCAGTTCACCATCGTCTCGCCGAGATAGGCCAGTCGGTAGTTCATCAACACCTCCTCTTTCTCCCTCTCCGTCATGGCTTTCCATTCGTCGGCCGTGAACGAGAGCTCCTCCGTCTGCGCCGCCTGCAGGCCCTCGGTGCCTTTTTCTTCAAATCGGGCTATGAGGCTGTCTATGGTTTTGGCCTTTCCACATCGTGTGCAATAATACGAGTCAAACATTCGGCAGAAGGCCCATTGCGTCCAGTGGTAATATCGCGGGTCGCAGGTGCGCACTTCGCGGTCCCAGTCGAACGAGAAGCCTATTTTGTCGAGCTGTTCGCGATATCGTTTGATGTTCACCTCGGTGGTTTTTGCCGGATGCTGTCCGGTCTGTATGGCATATTGCTCGGCCGGCAGCCCGTAGGCGTCATATCCCATGGGGTTGAGCACGTTGAAGCCTCTGAGGCGTTTATATCGGGCATAGATGTCGGAGGCGATGTAGCCCAGCGGATGCCCCACGTGTAGTCCGGCCCCTGAGGGATAGGGGAACATGTTGAGCACGTAAAATTTCGGTTTCTCTGCGTTTTCGCAGGCGCGATAAGTCTTGTCGGCTGCCCATCGGGCCTGCCATTTTTTCTCGATGTCTTGAAAGTTATAGTCCATCAGATTATGGTTTGTTTCTTCGTTGTGATCCAATATTATGGCGAAGTTAGTGCAAGCGCTCGGAATGACCAAAAAAACGGGGACGAAAAAAACAGTCGCCCGCCGGCCGGGAGACCGAGGGAGACCGACGACTGCGCGTAAATGCAAAGTTCACCAGTTCACCGGTTCACTTGTTCACCTGTTCACAAATTGGCGTATTCTTTGGTCGCATCAAAACAAGGGCAGTCTTTGGCGGCAAAATAAAGCGCTGAGGCCGCGGCAATCCGTCCATCTGTCACATTGCAGTGGCTGCTGTCGGCATAGGGGGTTATCTATCTTATATAAGATACGAAAGGGTGAACAAAAACCGAAGTAACGGCCAAAATTTTTCGGCCCTTTTTTCAAAACACTGTAAATTATTTTTGCATCGGGAAATAGCCCCGTCATTTGTCGCATAAAGCCCGATTTTACAGGGCCTTTGGCCGTTTTGACGGTCTTAAAGACTCGGGCAAAAAAGGTGAACAAGTGAACGGGTGAACTGGTGAACTTTCATTTTTTTCAAACGAAACAAAAACAAGAGATAATAAGTAATATATTATATATCATATACTTATAGAGTTTCCTTCAAAAAACGTATTTGGTTCACCAGTTCACCAGTTCACCAGTTCACCTTTTCCGATTTACGCTAACAGAGGTTAAAGACTGCGTTAAAAATCGTGTAGCCTCTGCTCGTCCCATTCAATGGCAAGTTGGCATCGAGATGTTATGGCGTTTACAATCAAATAATTGTAATCTTTGCGCTTGAAACAATACACACCGACACGTTGAAGAAAATCCCCGACTCCCCCGTGCAAGAAAACGCTGTTTTTGTCTTTATTTCCTACAACCAGCAGGCCGAAAAACGAGAAAACGTTAAAACTTGTTGCTGTGTCGAAGAGCGGCAAGGTCTATGCGACACGCAAACAGCCGCGGTCGCTCATTATCCGCCTCAAGGTCACTGAAAACAAGGCCGTTAGCCTCACCGAAATCGTCCGACAGACGATGTATCTTTGGGAAAACGGACAAAAGGAACTCAAGAAAACTCAAAAGTGACGAAACCGCACACCCCCCTCTTTAAGGGGCACACCCTGTAATAATTATTGACAACTATGAAAAAATCCGACAAATCGAACAATATGTTCAATATTCGGCCACGCGCCATATAGGTCTATCGGCGTGAAACTCTACATCAAACACGAGCTGCAGAAGAGAGACAAAAAAAGATGAACTGTGTAGTTGTTTTCGTGCCCGGCAGGGATTGTGCTCAAAAATGCCGATTTTGGGGAAGTGTCGGCTTTTTAGTTCTCACAATCGGGTAAAAGGTGAACTGGTGAACCGGTGAACTGGTGAACTTTGCATTATTTCAGTCTGTAAGGTCGGAATCCCAAGCGTCTCGTTATCAATATGTTTTTTTATTCTCCCCTATTGTGCCGACCTTACAGGCCGGATTTTAGAGGTTGCCGCATACCCGGGCCTTCGAACCGACGACAAGCCGAGAGCAATCAAACTTGTTTGAATTGCCGAGGCGCGAAGGAGGAAGACGAAGTCAATCGGGCTGATATGTAACGCCCTTACAGGGCTTGCGGGGCCGCTAAAACTCTCTTAGACTTTTAGACTCTTAGACAAAGAGACAAAGAGTGGCTTGGCCGCTAAAAATCTTTTAGACTCTTAGTCTCTTAGACTTTTAGACTTGTGAATATGCCAATTTGTGAACTTGTAAACTTGTGAACTTTCATTTACTCGCAGCCTGCCCCCTGTTCGGGAGGCGGGCTGCCGCTGCTCCCGCCGAGACAGACCCTCGCGGCCTCCACCTGTGGCGGCGCAGACGCAAAAATCACGGCTTTTTTTGTGATTGACATAACTTTAGATTAACTTCGCAGAGTCAAACAGCTTTATCAAAAAAACAAGAATGAGAGCGCTCATGGCTCGACGCCGCCATGGTGGTGGTCTTCGTGGTGGTGAGCTTCGCCTATTTCCACGAACCCGTGGCGCAGGGACTCGTGCTCGGCGGACACGACTCGGACGCCGCCACACTGCAGGGACGGGAACAACAGGAATACCGACACACACACGGCGGAGAAACCACACGATGGACAGGGGCCATGTTTAGCGGGATGCCCACCTATCAGATCGCACCCTCGTATGGCGCCACCGACGCCCTGGGGCAAATCTCACGCCTCTACGCTCTGGGACAAACAGGCGTGGTGGTCTATCTGCTGGCCTACCTGCTGGGCTTCTACATCATGATGAGGGCCTTCAACTTCAAGCCTTATCTCTCTGCCCTCGGCGCCGTGGTGTGGGCCTTCTCGTCTTATTTCTTCATCATCATTGCGGCCGGACACATCTGGAAGGTGATGACACTGGCCTACATCCCGCCAACGATTGCGGGCATCGTGTGGTGCCTGAGGGGAAGATGGGTGTGGGGCGCAGCCGTCACGGCACTGTTCACGGCGCTGCAGGTGTGGGCCAACCACGTGCAGATGACCTACTACTTCCTCTTCGTGATGGGGCTCATCGTCGCAGCCTACGGCATACAGGCGCTCAGACGAAAAACAGCTCCCGACGACGCTCTGACCCAGGGCAGCCTCTCGCCGCGGCGATGGCTCGGGGCTACGGCCGTGATGGTGGCGGCCGGACTGATGGGCGTGGCGGCCAACCTGCCCAACCTCTACCACACCTACACCTATGCCCAGCACACTATGCGAGGAGGCAGCGAACTCTCTGCCGCAAAAACCGACACGGCCCAACCCACAGCCCACGGCGAAGGAGAACAGACGGCCGCCGGCGGACTCGACTATGACTATATCACGCAGTGGAGCTATGGCGTGGACGAAACAATGACCCTGCTCATCCCCAACTTCAAGGGAGGAGGTACGGGACAGGCCGTGACGCAGGAAAACGTCTACGACGAACCGCAAAGCAGCCTCTATGGCTATATGCAGGCGACGCAGCAAATGGCGGCCGAATATGAAACGGACCAGCCGGGGAGAGGCAACCCCGTGAAGACGCTGCCGGGAGCCAACCGCTATTGGGGCAACCAGCCGTTCACCGTGGGACCGGTCTATGTGGGGGCCTTCGTGTGCCTGCTCTTCGTCTTGGGCCTCTTCATCGTGCGCGGTCCGATGAAATGGGCACTGGCCGGAGCAACCCTGCTCTCGCTCTTGTTTGCCTGGGGACACAACAGCCCCTGGCTGACGCATTTTTTCGTGGACCATCTGCCTATGTATGACAAGTTCCGCACGGTGTCGTCGGCACTGGTCATTGCGGAGTTCACCATCCCCCTGCTGGCGATGCTGGCTTTGGCGAAGGTGCTCTCAGAGCGTGGCGAACTGCTCAGGAGCCGTCGCGGACAGATTGGCCTGGGCGTGGCGGCAGGGTTGACGGCCGGCGTCTGCCTGGTGTTGTGGCTCGTGCCCTCGGCTGCCGGCAGCATGCTCTCGGCCGACGAGGCTTCGACGATGGACTATCTCTCTTCCGTGGACCCCGACTTTGCCTCAGGCTATGGCAGTCTCATCGCCGGTATGCGCCACAGCGTGGTTTCGGCCTCGGCAGGACGGTCGCTGCTGGTGATTGTGCTCTGTGCCATCCCCGTGGCCGTGGCCATGTTGGTCAGGAAAATGCCGTCGTGGACGGTGTGCGTCGCCGTGGGAGCGGTGTGTCTGGTGGAGATGTGGGCCGTGAACAAGCAATATCTCAACACCGACAACTTTGCCGACCCCTACGTGCGGGCTGAGGCTTTCGGCACGAAAACCCGGGCCGACGAACAGATACTCTCAGATAATGGCTACCATCGCGTGCTCGACCTGCACGTCGGCAACCCGTTCAACGACAACACGGCGAGCTATTGGCACCACAACATAGGCGGCTATCACGCGGCCAAGCTCCGACGCTATCAAGACGTCATCTCCCGATGTCTGACAAAGGAAAGAGAACGCCTCTACGGGGCCCTGCAAATCAAGGAGGGCGACAGCATACCCACACTGGCGGGAGGCGACAGCATCTGCCCCGTGCTGAATATGCTCAACATGAAATATCTCATCGTGCCCGACCGTCAAAACGGCACCGTGGCGGCCATGAACCCGGCTGCGCTCGGAGCGGGATGGTTTGTGGAGCGGTTGGACTTCGTGAAAGGTGCCGACGCCGAAATGGCTGCGCTCGAACGCCTCGACACGCGCCATGCCGCCGTGGCCGACGAACAGTTCCGCAGCCTGCTCGACGGCTCGCCGCTGGGAGGCGGCGAAGTGGCGGCTACGAGCTACGAACCCAACGAGCTGCACTATGACATCCATTCAGAGAAGGGCGGACTGGTGGTGTTCTCTGAAATATACTATCCCGGATGGACGGCCACCATCGACGGCAAGCCGGCCGAAATCGGCAGGGCCAACTACATCCTCCGAGCCCTCAAGGTGCCGGCAGGCAGCCACAAGGTGGTGATGACGTTCAAACCCGCCTCTGTCGAGACCACCAACACCATCGCCTTCGTGGCCCTCGGCCTCATCGCGGCCCTCTTCGTGGTGGCCGTGGTAGTGGCCGTGAGGAAAAGAGATTAAGAGACAAAAAAAGACAAAGAGCGCCCGGCGCCCCCGGCAAGCCCTGTAAGGGCGTCACATATCAGCCCGGGTCGTAAGGTCCGGATAACGGAAGCTCCTCTAATTTCCGGCCTGTAAGGTCAACACAATAAGGGGATTAGCGGCAACGAACGCCCTGTAAGGGCAACAAGACCATAGCCCAGGGCAGAGTGAGCGTAGCGAACGACACCCTGGGTAAACGTGGCCCAAACAATGCGCCCTGTAAGGGCAAAAGCATTAATAAAAAAGGTATGAGCATAGTTGGAGTTTCAATAAAAAAATCTTTTGCCCTTACAGGGCGAACATAATCGGCCACACTCACCCAGGGTGCCGCCTCGCTTCGCTCGGCTCTGCCCTGGGCTATGGTCTTGTTGGGCCTTCAGCCCGTACTTGGCCGCTCAAATTCTCTTCGACTCTTAGACTTTTAGACTCTTAGAAAAAAATAATCAAAACAAGCAATAAAACAGACCAATGAGTTTACAATGTGGCATCGTCGGACTGCCCAACGTGGGCAAATCGACGCTCTTCAACTGCCTGAGCAACGCCAAGGCGCAATCGGCCAACTTCCCCTTCTGTACCATCGAGCCCAACGTGGGCGTCATCACCGTGCCCGACGAGCGGCTCAACAAATTGGCCGAACTGGTCCATCCCGGACGCATCGTGCCCACCACAGTCGAGATTGTCGACATCGCCGGACTCGTGAAAGGGGCCTCGAAGGGTGAAGGACTCGGCAACCAGTTCTTGGGCAACATCCGCGAGACCGACGCCATCATCCACGTGTTGCGCTGCTTCGACGACGGCAACGTGGTGCACGTGGACGGCTCGGTCAACCCCGTGAGAGACAAGGAAATCATCGACACCGAACTCCAACTCAAAGACCTCGAGACGGTGGAAAACCGCATCAAACGCGTGGAGAAAATCGCCAAAGTGGGCGGCGACAAAAACGCCAAAACCGAATATGACGTTTTGACGGCCTACCGCGAAGCCCTCATGCAGGGACGGTCGGCACGAAGCGTGCAGTTTGAGACAGCCGACGAACAGAAAGCGGCTGCCGGACTCTTCTTGCTCACCTCCAAACCCGTGCTCTATGTGTGCAACGTGGACGAAGCCTCTGCCGCCACCGGCAACCACTATGTCGACGAGGTGCGCGAAGCGGTGAAAGACGAGGGTGCCGAAGTGCTCGTCTTGGCCGCCCAGACCGAAGCCGACATCGCCGAACTGGAAAGCTACGAGGAACGGCAGATGTTCCTTCAAGACGTGGGGCTCGAAGAAAGCGGTTGCAACCGCCTCATCAAGGCGGCCTACAAAATGCTCTGTCTCGAGACGTTCATCACCGCCGGCGAAATGGAGGTGAAGGCATGGACCTACCGCCGCGGCTGGAAGGCTCCGAAATGTGCCGGCGTCATCCACACCGACTTCGAGAAGGGCTTCATCCGCGCCGAAGTCATCAAATACGACGACTATGTGCGGCTGGGTTCGGAGGCCGCCGTGCGCGAGGCCGGACTGCTCCACGTGGAAGGCAAGGACTATGTGGTGGAAGACGGCGACATCATGCACTTCCGCTTTAATGTGTGACTTTCTTACAGGCAAGGAGACAAAGAGTAGGCTTGGCGGCCTGGCAAGCCCTGTAAGGGCGCCAAGACCATAGCCCAGGGCAGAGGCGGCACGTAGTGACGCCGGCACCCTGGGGTAAACGTGGCCCAAACAATGCGCCCTGTAAGGGCAACCGACGACAAGGCGAGAGCAGAAGACAGGCCCCGCTTGGATTTTGCCGAGCCGCGAAGGAGGAAGACGAAGTCAAAAGATTGACAATGACACATTACCAAACAAAAAAATGCTTTTGCCCTTACAGGGCGAACATAATCGGCCACACCCACCCAGGGTGCCGCCTCGCTTCGCTCGGCTCTGCCCTGGGCTATGGTCTTCTGCCCTTTCAGGGCGTACTTGGCCACTAAAACTCTTGGCTTGCCGGGCCGCTCAAACTCTTTTAGACTCTTAGTCTCTCTTTAAACCAAACATAATCCCTATGAGCCCACATTTATTATATATTGTATGGGAGCCAAGCAAAGACCTCGTGAGTCTGGGCGGCTTCACCATCCACTGGTACGGCGCCCTGTGGTGTGTCGGACTGGTGGCGGCCTATTTCGTCATGCTGTGGCTCTATCGCCGGCAAAAAATGCCCGACGGCACGTTTGAACCCCTCTTCTACTACTGCTTCATCGGCATCCTGCTGGGCGCACGGCTCGGACACTGCCTGCTCTACGAACCCGGCTATTTCCTCTCACATCCCGTCGAGATGCTCCTGCCCATCAGGGAAACGGCCGAAGGATGGCGCTGCACGGGCTATGCCGGACTGGCCTCGCACGGTGGCACACTGGGACTGATGATTGCCCTTTGGCTCTATGTCAGAAAAACGAAAGTCAACCTCCTGCGCGTGCTCGACAACATTGCCATCGCCACACCCATAGCCGCCTGCTGCATCCGGCTGGGCAACTTGATGAACTCGGAGATTGTGGGCAGGTACACGGGTTCGGACTTCGGCTTTGTCTTTGCCGCCAACGGCGACGTCTTGCCGCGCTATCCGGCCCAACTCTTCGAGGCCGTGGCCTATTTCGCGTTCTTCTTCGTGGGACTTTGGCTCTATCGCCGACATCGCGAGAAGGTGGGCACGGGCTTGTTTTTCGGCTGGTGTCTGACGGCCATCTTCACCTTCCGCTTCGTCGTGGAATTTATCAAAGAGGTGCAGGAGCCTTGGGAAAAGGGTATGGTGGACACCATCGGACTCAACCAGGGACAACTCTTGAGCATCCCCTTCATCATCATCGGGATCTATTGCCTCCTGGGAGGCAGGCTCTGCAAGAAATGGGGCGAGAAAAACTGACCGGCCATGACAACAGAAAACCCTACACAGACGGCAAAGGTGTCGGTGGTGATGTGCACCTACAACGGCATGGCTTTCTTACGCGAACAACTCGACTCGGTCATCGCAGGAGACTATCCGCTCCATGAAATCATCATCCAAGACGACGGGTCGACCGACGGCACACGCGAACTGCTCCAAGACTATGCCGCCCGACACGACAACATCCGCTTGGTATTCAACGAAAAATGCCTGGGCTTCTGCCAAAACTTCCACTCGGCCGCCCTCAAGGCCGAAGGCGACTACATCGCCCTCTGCGACCAAGACGACATTTGGTTTCCACAAAAAATACGCCGACAGATGGAGACCATCGGCGAGGCCGACCTCTGCATCTCGGCCTACTACACCGACCCCGAATACACAGAGCCGCTCCACATTCTCGTCAAACCGCGCACCGACTTCGAACACATCCTCTTCTACGACTGCACGCCCGGTCACACGATGCTGATGCGACGAGACTTCCTCCACAGCATCAAGCACTGGGACTATATGATTTATTACGACTGGTGGATTTCGTTTCACGCGCTGATGGGCCGCGGCATACGACGGGTGGACGAACCGCTCAACTGGCACCGCCACTACGTCGGGTCGGCCACGACAAGGGTGAAACAGCGCGGTCGCTGGGAGCCGGCCGACCATCCCACGTGGCAACCCTATCTCTTGGGCTATTTCCACCGCCGACATTTGCAGAAACGACAAAACTTCAACCGGCTCTACCGCTATCTGGCCGACCACATCGACGCCAACCGGCAGCCCCTGCCGGCACAAATGGCCCGGTTGATGACGAAGAAAAACATCTTCTCCACCCTGAGGCTCTGCGCCATCTGCGGCCGACACTACGACCGCGTCTATCCCGGCAATCCCACAGGGCTCAAGGGACGCATCCGAGGCTTCTTCTACCCCTTCATCTCGGCCTATGGCTGCGACCTCTTCAAACTCGAAAAACAATAAACAACAAGACACATACTCTCTCTCACTTTCCGCTATGATCAAAAACATTGCCGTCGTGCTGGCTGGTGGCATCGGTAGCCGCCTGGGACTGAGCACACCAAAACAATTTTTCAAAGTGGCCGGCAAAACCGTCATCGAGCACACCGTCGACGCCTTCGAACGCAATGCCCACATCGACGAAATTGCCATCGTGTCAAACCCCTTCTATGTGTCGGAAGTGGAAAACATCGTCGTGCGCAGCGGATGGAAAAAGGTGAAGAAAATCCTCGCCGGCGGACGCGAACGCTACGACTCCAGTCTCTCGGCCATCCGTGCCTATGAGGGCGAAGAGGTGAACCTGCTCTTCCACGACGCCGTCAGACCCCTCGTTTCCGGACGCATCATCGACGATGTTTGCGAAGCACTCAAGACCCACGAAGCCATCGACGTCACCCTGCCGGCCGTAGACACCATCATCGAGGCCGAAGGCGACCACATTGCTGCCATCCCCGACCGCTCACGACTGCAACGCGGACAGACACCGCAGGCTTTCCGACTCTCCGTCATTGCCGAAGCCTATCGCCGCGCACTCAAAGACCCGGCCTTCAAGGTGACCGACGACTGCGGCGTGGTGGTGAAATATATGCCCGAAGTGCCCGTCTTCCTGGTCAAAGGCGAAGAGAGCAACATGAAACTGACGTATAAAGAAGACACCTACCTGCTCGACAAACTCTTCCAGTTGCGCGGCCTCGAAATGCAAGGCGACATCAAGCCCGAAGCCGACCGCCTCACCGGCAAAGTGGCCGTCATCTTCGGCGGCAGCTACGGCATCGGACTCGACACGGCGCGGCTGCTACAGACTGCCGGTTGCCGGGTCTATGCCTTCTCGCGCAGCCTCACCCATACCGACGTGAGCCGAATGGACGACGTCTGCCGGGCCATCGGTGAAGTGGCAGAAAAAGAAGGCCGCATCGACTTCGTCATCAACACCGCCGGCGTGCTCAACAAAGAACCGCTGGCCACCATGGACTACGACACCATCCGACGGGCCATCGACACCAACTATCTCGGCGTGGTCAATGTGGCACTTGCCGCCCACAACCATCTGGCCAAAAGCGGGGGCAAACTCATCTTCTTCACGTCAAGCAGCTACACAAGAGGACGGGCCTTCTACAGCATCTACTCCTCAACCAAGGCCGCCATCGTCAATTTCGTACAGGCCATTGCCCAAGAATGGGACGCCGACGGCATTGCCGTGAACTGCATCAACCCCGAACGCACCAAGACGCCGATGCGTGTGAAAAACTTTGGCACCGAGCCCGACGACACCTTGCTCAAATCCGAAACAGTGGCCGAAGCCACCGTCGCCACCCTGCTCACCGACTATACGGGCCAAGTCATCGACGTGAGACGGACAAACCAATCCTGAATACCCTCAGACTTCACAAGAAAACAGCCATGCCCACACCCCTTGAGCAATATCTCGAAAAACATCGCCGCGAACTGCAACTCAAAGAGCTCGCCATCTTGCGCGAAATAGACCGCATCTGCCGCCAGCACGACATTGTCTACTGGCTCGATGGCGGCACTCTGCTCGGTGCCGTGCGCCATGGCGGCTTCATCCCCTGGGACGACGACATCGACATCGCCATGCGCCACGAAGACCTGCCTCGGTTTGTCGAAGCCTGTCGGAGCGACCTGCCCGAAGGGCTCGTCATCCAGTCGCCCGAAACCGACAAAAACCTGCGTATGCCCATCTATAAGGTGCGCGACGTCAATTCTTTTTTTGTGGAATACGACGACGACTTCCATCTCGATTATGCTAAAGGCGTGTTTGTCGACATCTTCCCGATGATAGACTATCCCTCAGTCTCACGCGGCTTTGTTAAGCGTGTGGCCGGCGGCTACAACAAAGCCAATGCCGTCTTGCTCGCCCGGCATGTCTACTCTTGGCGGTCGGTGGCCGAACTGTTTTATTTCGGGGCC
Organism: Bacteroidales bacterium; assembly: GCA_004557035.1. Lineage (GTDB taxonomy): Bacteria > Bacteroidota > Bacteroidia > Bacteroidales > Bacteroidaceae > Alloprevotella. The sequence goes on from SFFB01000019.1 coordinate 97,141, forward strand.
AAACGCGCTTTGCTCAGTCTCAGCTGGCACACGGCCTGTCTCCTTCGCCGCCGTGGCGAATACCTCTCCAACACGCTCAACAACAACGGCTATGGCATCATGCACCGCTCCGACAGCGTTTTCCCCGTCTGCGACATCGCATTTGAAGGCGAAAAATTCAGTGCTCCCGCCAATCCCGACGCCTATCTGCGCGACCTCTACCGTGACTATATGAGTCTGCCACCCGAAGACAAACGCCACGGCCACGCCGTGTTTTATCTACCCGAACTCATAAGTCAAAAAGACTAAGAGGCTCTTCATCTCAAAAAAACTCACATCATGACCGCACCGCTTCCTCCCTTCAAGACCGACGCCGCCGTCTTGATTTTGTTCTTCAACAGGCCCCAGCCACTGAGCCGTGTGTTTGAGTCTGTGCGGCAGTCGCGACCCTCACGTCTGTTTCTCTACCAGGACGGACCGCGAGGCGAAGCCGACTTGCCGGGCATCAAGGCTTGTCGGGAGGTGGTGAGTCACGTCGACTGGCAGTGCGAGGTAAAAACCAACTTTCAGACCGTCAACCGGGGTTGCGACCCTTCTGAATATCTGGCACAACGTTGGGCCTTCTCACTGTCCGACCGCGTCATCGTGCTCGAAGACGACGACGTCGTCTCCGACTCTTTCATCCGCTTTTGTGCTGAAATGCTCGAGCGCTATGCCGACGACGAACGCATCGGTATGATTGCCGGACTCAACGTCGACGAAAAGACTACCGACATCGGCACCGACGACTATTTCTTCACCACCAACTTCAGCATCTGGGGCTGGGCCTCGTGGCGAAGGGTTTTCGACAAGTGGCAAGCCGACTACGCTTGGCTCGACGATTCTGTGGCCGTTTCCCGTATAGAGGCACTCACCCGCGAGCGGCGGCTGCGCAAAGACTTTCTGCCTATGTGCCGGGCCCACAGAGCATCGGGGAAGGAGTTTTACGAAACCATTTTCCACGCTGCCCTGCTACTTCAGGGACAATTGGCCATAGTGCCTCGTGTCAATATGATCACCAATATCGGTGTGAGCGACGACTCCACCCACTTTGCCGGCAGCCTCTCGACCATGCCGCGTGGCTACCGCCGCATCTTCACCATGGGCCGTCACACACTCGATTTTCCGCTTCGTCATCCCATCCACGTCACAGACCATGTGGCCTATCGTCAACGCGTCTACCGCATCATGGCTTGGCGACACCCTATGATTAAATTCGGCCGCAGCCTCGAAGAACTCTGGCTCAACCTGCGCTATGGCCACTGGCGCCGCATATTCGGAGCCCTCACCGGTAGGCTTGGCATTCTTTTCAGAGGGAGAAAATTCAAATAACACGCCATAACTCTCAGTCTCATTTTCTCTTAGACTCATTTCTCAACCCTTAACCAATAATCACCATGGCAACTCCTTACATTCCCGTCGTCATCGCCATTGGCGTCATCGTGGTGCTGAGTGTGTTTTTCCACTTCGTACCCTTCTTTCTATGGCTCTCGGCCAAAGTCTCCGGTGTGAAGATTTCACTCATCCAACTCTTCCTTATGCGCATCCGCAATGTGCCGCCCGGTGTGATTGTGCCCAGCCTCATCGAAGCCCATAAGGCCGGACTGAGCCAAATCACCCGCGACAACCTCGAGGCTCATTATATGACCGGCGGCCACGTGCAGCGTGTGGTCCATGCCCTTGTGTCAGCCTCAAAAGCCGGCATAGACCTTTCGTTTGAAAAAGCCACGGCCATAGACCTTGCCGGTCGCGACGTCTTTGAAGCCGTGCAGACTTCTGTCAATCCCAAAGTCATCGACACCCCTCCCGTTGGGGCCGTGGCCAAAAATGGCATCCAGCTCATCGCCAAAGCCCGTGTCACCGTGCGTGCCAACATCCACCAACTTGTGGGTGGTGCCGGCGAAGACACCATTTTGGCCCGTGTGGGCGAAGGCATCGTGTCGAGCATCGGTTCGGCCGAGTCGCACGAAAAGGTGCTTGAAAATCCCGACAGCATCTCCAAACTCGTGCTCCGCAAAGGCCTTGATGCCGGTACGGCCTACGAAATTCTCTCCATCGACATTGCCGACATCGACGTGGGCAAAAATATCGGTGCCACCCTTCAGATGGACCAGGCCGAGGCCGACAAAAACATTGCCCAAGCCAAGGCCGAAGAGCGTCGGTCAATGGCCGTGGCCTTGGAGCAAGAGATGAAGGCCCGTGCACAAGAAGCCCGTGCCGAAGTCATCCTGGCCGAGGCCGAAGTGCCCAAAGCATTGGCTCAGGCCCTCAAAGACGGCAATCTTGGCGCCATGGACTTCTATCGCTTGGAAAATCTGAAGAGCGACACTTCCATGCGCGACAACATCTCTAAAATCAAACCCGAAGACTTCTTTGGTAAGAAATAAGCGCTTAAGGCTCTGATATTTCTCATTCCATCAAAAAAACTTACGGGGATAAGAACAATGATAACCATTGCCTTATTCCCGTTTTTCTTGCCCTATTCCGGCTCCCTTTGTTCACCTCTCCCGCAACTGCCGCTGCATTTCCCAAAGGCATACGCCGGTGGCCACGGAGACATTGAGCGAATGTTTGGTGCCGTATTGGGGTATCTCGATGGCGCTGTCGCAAAGGTCTACCACTTCTTGGTCCACACCTTTGACTTCATGGCCCACCACAAGGGCATAGCGTCCCTCTGCTGTTGCTTGCCAGCGGTCGAGACTGATGCTCGCTTCCACTTGCTCAAGACAGACTATTTCGTAGCCTTCACGCCGTAATTGGGCCACAGCATCGGTCGTGTGGTCGAAATAACGCCAAGCCACACTGTCTTCTGCACCAAGGGCCGTTTTGTGGATTTCTACAGAAGGAGGCGTGGCCGTAATGCCACAAAGACAAAGACCGGCGAGACCGAAAGCGTCGGCCGTGCGAAAGATGGAACCCACGTTGTGCAGACTGCGCACGTTGTCGAGCACGACAACTATGGGCAACTTGTCGGCACGCCGAAAGGTGTCGACATCGAGGCGATGAAGCTCTTCAACAGTGAGTTTGCGGCGAGTAGTCATGGGTCATACGTATTGTTTGGCCTCACGCTGTCCGCGCAAGACGGCGAGAGCGTTGAGTGCCAGAGCCTCCATCTCGTCTTCACCGGGATAGAGATGGACGGGTGCCAAATAACTGATGCGCTCACAGAGACGCGAAGTGATATATTCGGAGCGGGCCATACCGCCGGTGAGGAGTATGGCATCCACCCTGCCGCAGAACACGGCACCCATACTGGCTATCCATTTGGCTGTATGATAGACCATGGCGTTGATGAGGAGCTCGGCCTGACTGTCGCCTGCTTCGATATTCTGTATGATTTGCTTGACGTCAGTGGTACCGAGATGGGCGGCCAGTCCGGCATTGCCCGAGATGCGGCGCAAAAGTTCGTCGCAGGTGTAACGCCCGCTGTAGCAGAGGCGGATGAGGTCGGCAGGAGGGAGCGAACCGGCACGCTCGGGCGAGAAAGGACCTTCACCGTCAAGCCCGTTGTTGGCGTCGACGGCCCGGCCCTGTTTATGGGCTGCAATGGAGATGCCACCTCCCATATGGCAGATGATGAGATTAAGATCTTCGTATTTCAAACCATTCTCTCGGGCAAAACGTCGGCCAATGGCACGCTGGTTGAGGGCATGCCAGACAGGCACTCGCGGCATAAGCGGCGAACCGCTGATGCGAGCCACGTCTTCCATCTCGTCCACCACGACTGGGTCGGCAATGAATGCCGGACATCCGCCCATCTTGAGGGCTATCTCGAAGGCGATGATACAGCCCAGATTGGCCACGTGTTGACGGGTGGCATAATACATATCATGACACATCTGACGGTTGACCACATAGACGCCGCCGCTCACAGGCTTGGCCAAACCGCCGCGGCCGATGACGGCATCAAAATGGGGTGTGACACCAAGCCGTTGGAGTTCGCTGATGACTATGTCACGACGAAACTCGCGCTGGTCGACGATGTTTTCAAACCGGGCCAATTCCTCGTAGGTATGGTGAAGGCTGCGCAAGAGCACGGGCTGCTCGTCTTCATAGACGGCTATTTTGGTGGACGTGGAACCGGGATTGATGACAAGTATTTGCATAGACAATCAAGATTGAAAGAGACAGGCCAGAAGCAGGCTGTCGTATTTGGTCTCGGCATTGTCGCCGCGCGATGAAAGGATGACGGGACAGGCGGCGCCCATCAGCATACCGGCAGTGGCACTTTGGACAAGGTAGGTCATGGATTTGTAGAAGACATTGCCCGAGACAATGTCAGGAAAGAGCAGGGCGTCGGCACGTCCCTGAAGGGGCGAATTGATGCCTTTAATGCGAAGGGCTTCGGGGTCGATGGCGGTGCGCAGATCGAGCGGTCCGTCTATGACGACGCCGGGCCATCGACCTTCTTTTGACTCACGGACAATGTCGGCATAGTCAAGGGTGTGAGGAAATTTGTCGCTCACATGCTCTGCACAATGCACCAAGGCGATGCGAGGCTCCACGACGCCAAGCGACCGGCACACGGCTACGAGGGCATTGATTTGTGCACGGCGCTGAAGGGGTGTGGGATGGGGAATGACGGCAACATCCGAATAGACCAAAGGTTTGTCATAGCCGGGCCATACAGACACAGCCACATGGGTGAGCACGCCGCCTGGGGGCAACAATCCCTGCTGCTTGTCGAGCACGGCTTGGAGCAATATGGGGGTTTCGACAAGGCCTTTCATCAATACGTCAGCACGGCCCTCACGAATGAGCGAAACGGCCAGACGGGCAGCCTCTCTCTCGTCGGAAGCCTCAACAAGGCTAATGCCGGGCTGAGACGCTTTCTCGCCCAAAGCCTGACGGACGGCCTCAGTAGCTCCCACGAAGATGACGATGGCCAGCCGCTGCTCAACGGCTTTGACCGTGGCTTGAATGGTAGATTCGTCGGATCCGCACACCACGGCAATACGCCGCAGTTCGGCTTTCTCTGCAAGCAGTTTGTTTTCAAAACTTTCAAAACCGTCCATAGCGTGTCAGAGTTGTTGCATGTCGTTGAGACGTTTATAATAGCCGCCTTTGGCGAGGAGTTCGTCGTGTGTGCCACGCTCCACGATGCGTCCTTCATAGAGCACACAAATCTCGTCGGCATTCTTGATGGTCGACAGGCGGTGGGCAATGGCAATGGTGGTGCGGGTTTTCATGAGGTGCTCAAGGGCCTGCTGCACGAGTCGCTCACTCTCGGTGTCGAGGGCCGAAGTGGCTTCGTCGAGGATGAGGATGTCGGGGTTTTTGAGTATGGCCCGTGCTATGGAGATGCGTTGGCGTTGTCCGCCTGAGAGTCGGCAACCGCGGTCGCCCACTTTGGTGTCGTAGCCGTGCTCACTCTCGATGATAAAGTCGTGGGCGTTGGCAATCTTGGCTGCTTCAACCACCTGCTCCATCGTGGCTCCTTCCACGCCAAAGGCAATGTTGTTGAAGAAGGTGTCGTTGAAGAGAATGGCCTCTTGGTTGACGTTGCCTATCAGCGCGCGCAAGTCGCTCAGTTTGAGTTCGCGCACGTCAATGCCGTCAAGCAGTATTTCACCTTCGGCCACATCGTGATAGCGCGGAAGGAGGTCGACGAGTGTGGATTTGCCCGAACCGCTCTGTCCCACGATGGCAATGGTCTGGCCACGCTTCACGGTGAGGCTCACGTCGTCTATCACCTTCGGACCGTCACCTCCGTGATAACTGAAAGAGACGTGGCGAAACTCAATCTTGTCTTTGAGTTGACTGATGCTGCGCGGCATGGCCGGTTCCTTGATGGGATTGTCGGCATCGAGTATTTTACCCACACGCTCCACCGAGGCCATACCTTTGGGAATGCTGTAGGTGGCTTTGGAGAGGTCTTTAAGGGGCTGGATGATGCTGTAGAGGATGACCATATAGAAAATGAAGGTCGGAGCGTCTACAGGCGGATGGTCGGAGAAAATCAACGTGCCGCCATACCACAACACAAGCACAATGAGGCAGGTGCCGAGAAACTCGCTCACGGGATGGGCCGAAGCCTGACGCACAGCCACACGACCCGTAGCCTTGCGGAAGTCGTCGGTACTCTTGTCGAAACGGTCGTTCATCTTCTTTTCAGCCGTGAAGGCCTTGATGATGCGCATACCGCCAAGGGTCTCTTCGAGTTGCGACATGGTTTCGCTCCACTTGTTTTGGGCGTCGAGGCTCTGACGCTTGAGTTTGCGGCCTATGCGTCCCATAATCCAGCCCATGAGGGGCAAAACGATGATGGTGAAGAGAGTGAGTTGCCAACTGATATAAATCAATACGCCAAAATAGCAGACGAGCAGAATGGGGTTTTTAATCAACATCTCGAGCGAACCAGTGATGCTGTTTTCAATTTCGTTGACATCGCCGCTCATTCGGGCAATGATGTCACCCTTTCTTTCGTCTGAAAAGAAACTCAGCGGCAGGCGGGTGATTTTGTGGTAAATGTTGGAGCGCAGATCGCGCACAATGCCCGTACGCATAGGCACGAGCATAGCCGCAGAGGCGAAATAACAAGAGGTCTTGAGCAGGGTGGCGGTGATGAGAAACAGACCAATGAGCAAAAGTGCCATCGCCGCACCATATTCGGTCACAATCTGCTGCGTGAAATAATACATGTTGTTGATGACGATGTCTTTCATCGACACGTCGGCAGCGTCCCAGGCGATGAACTGGTAGACGTTGTTGTCTACCTTAAAAAGCAGGTTGAGCATCGGTATCAACGTCATGAACGAGAAGACGTTGAGCAACGCCGAAAGCAGATTGAAAAAGAGCGAACCAAACAAATACTTGCGGTATGGCTTGACGTATTCGCCCATCACTTTGAAGAAATCTTTCATCGCATGAGTTTTTTTGTATGAGAGAGGAGGAGACTAAGATACTAAGAGTGTTGGGCGGCCAAGCAAGCCCTGTAAGGGCGTAACATAATTAGCCCAGGTCGAAGGCCTGGGTTTAATATGGCCTTCCATATTCCGGCCTGTAAGGTCGGCACACCAAGCGGCAGATGATTGATTGCAATATGAATGATACACCGTAAACTATTCATATATTGTGCCGACCTTTCAGGCCGGAGATTGAGGATTGTCTTTAAACCAGGCCTTCGACCTGGGCTTATATGTAGCGCCCTTGCAGGGCTTGCTTGGCCGCTCAAACTTTTAGTCTCTTAGTCTCTTTGTCTCTTAGTCTTTTATTTCACCCCTTCCGTCCAAAGTCGGCGGGGACTTCACCCCATGTTTTGGTTTGCCATTTGAGGAGTTTGATGTGGGACCAATCGTGGGTGTTGAGCCATTTTTCGGCGCGGGCTATGAGTTCAAACAAGGCTTCTGTCTTGGCATTATGAGGCAGAGAGGTCTTGCATTTTTTGTTTTTCACCCAGAGCATGGCATTGCGGCTGTCGGAATAGATGGTGAATGGACGGTTGTGTGGATGGAGCAGGGCCAATCCGTGCACGATGGCCAGAAATTCGCCGATGTTGTTGGTGCCGTAGACGGGACCGAAGTGAAACACTTCCTGACCGGTTTTCAGGTAAACACCACGATATTCCATAGGTCCGGGATTGCCCGAACAGGCGGCGTCGACGGCCAGAGCTTCGGCCGTCACTTCGGCAGGCAGGGGCAATACGGTGTCGTGACGATTGTCGGGCGGTGCTACAAGAGTAGAAGAGGATTTATCTTTCGACTTGGTGGCCGTGCGTGGTTTCACATAGAGCGAAGGCGAACTGTAGTAGGCTTCTTCGGCCGCTTCGTGTGTGTCGAACGACTTATAGACAGCCCCCTTGAAGTTTTTTATCTGGGCCTGACAGTCGGCCCAGCTTTCATAGATGCCGGGCTCCACGCCATGCCAAACCACATAAAACTTCCGCTTCGCCACGCTCGTTAATTTTTTATGATGTCACTTTACATGCGCTCAGGCATCTCTATGCCGAGCAGGTTCATACCGAGTTTCACCACCTTGGCCACATTCTTCGAAAGCACCAGACGGAAGGCTTGTTTCTTCGTGTCGGCTTCTTTGAGAATGGAGAAGTCGTGATAGAACTGGTTGTATTCTTTCACCAAGTCATAGCAATAAGAGGCTATGGCCGAAGGCGAATAGTCTGTGGCGGCAGACTTCACCACAGAGGCAAAATCAGCCAAGTGCTGCACGATGGCTTCTTCCTTGAGCGAGATTTCGACGTCGGTGGACAAGGTGTCAGGAATGGCAATGCCGGCATCGGCAGCCTTGCGCATCACCGAGCGGATGCGGGCGTAAGTGTATTGAATGAACGGGCCGGTGTTGCCGTTGAAGTCGATGCTCTCTTCGGGATTGAAGAGCATGTTCTTGCGGGCATCCACTTTGAGCAGGAAATATTTCAAGGCACCCAGACCGACAATGCGGGCCACCTCATCTTTTTCCTCTTCGGTCATGTCGTCAAACTTGCCGCTTTCGTCGGCAGTGAGACGGGCTTGATGAATCATTTCGGCCACCAGGTCGTCGGCGTCTACCACCGTACCTTCACGGCTCTTCATCTTACCGTTGGGCAGTTCCACCATACCGTATGAGAAGTGAACGAGATCGCGGCCCCATTCAAAACCGAGTTTGTCGAGCAGGATGGAGAGCACCTGGAAGTGGTAGTTTTGTTCGTTGCCCACCACATAGACCATCTTGTCGATGGCAAAATCGTTGAAGCGCAACTTGGCCGTACCGATATCCTGGGTCATATACACGCTGGTGCCATCGGAACGGATGAGGAGTTTTTCGTCAAGACCTTCGGCTGTGAGGTTGGCCCATACCGAACCGTCTTCGCGGCGATAAAACAGTCCCTTTTCAAGTCCTCTTTCCACTTCGGCCTTACCCACGAGATAGGTGTCGCTTTCGTAATAAATCTTGTCGAAACTTACGCCAAGTGCTTTGTAGGTTTCGTCAAAACCGGCATAGACCCACTCGTTCATCTTGCGCCAAAGTGCACGCACCTCTTCGTCGCCCTGCTCCCATTTTACGAGCATATCGTGGGCTTCTTTGATGAGCGGTGCTTCGGCTTTGGCTTTTTCTTCGGCGGCTTCTTCGGTCATCCCTTCTGCCACATACTGCGCCTTGAGAGTTTTCACCTCTTCGCGATAGTGCTTGTCGAAGGCCACATAATAGTCGCCAATGAGGTGATCGCCTTTCTTGCCGGACGACTGCGGGGTTTCGCCGTTGCCATATTTCAACCAGGCGAGCATAGACTTGCAAATGTGAATGCCGCGGTCGTTGACAATGTTGGTCTTGACCACTCTGTTGCCACCGGCTTCAAGGATACAAGCCAGCGACCAGCCAAGCAGGTTGTTGCGCACGTGGCCCAGGTGGAGGGGCTTGTTGGTGTTGGGCGAAGAATATTCAATCATCACCAGCGGCGAGTCGGCCGTAGGTTGCACGTAGCCATACTGAGGCTGGGCGTTGATGTCGCTCAGCAGTTCAATCCAAGCCTTGGGTGCAATGGTGAGATTGAGAAAACCTTTCACCACATTATAAGCCGACACGCTCTCGGTGTTTTCCACGAGATAGCGACCGATTTCGGCGGCAGTGTCTTCAGGTTTCTTGCGTGATATTTTGAGCAAGGGGAAAACCACGAGCGTAAGGTGACCTTCCACGTCGCGTTTGGTCTTGAGCAGTTGCACCTGTTCGCCTGTGGCTTCTTGGCCGTAGAGTGTCTTGATGGCATTCTGTATGTCGTTACAGAGCAGTTTTTCGATTTTCATATAGTGTGTGTTATTGAATACTAAGAGATTGATAGTCAAAGAGAATTAAGGGGCCACGTTTACCCAGGGTGTCGTTCGCTACGCTCACTTTGCCCTGGGCTATGGTCTTGTTGGCCTTTCAGGCCGTGCGAACCGCAGCCTATTTTCTGCAAAAATAGTGCAAGGTGAGCGCAATAAAGTTCACTTTGATTGCCGAACCGCAGCCTATTTTCTGCAAAGATACTAAAAATGAAAACTTTGAATAGGGTTCAGCGTTTTTTATCTTGCCTCTATACTCTATACCCAAATGTTTGCCTTTTTCCCAATCACCCATTCACAAGCTTATAAATATTTGTGATATAACAAATTGCGGTGATTGGAGCGTTCAGTCACGTCCAATCACCGGCAAATCACAAAATATTGGTGGTTATAATTATGATCGAGCTAAAAGGTCTGAAAGACCGGAACATTACGTAAGCAAATTAATCTATTGATAATTAGATGCCTGATGTGCCAATCTTTTAAACCGAAGATTAGAGGGTCACTACCAAACCCGGGCCAAACAAAGCCGTATTAAGGTTTGAACTTGACACGATACGGTCCGCTTACGGAATTGAAAAGCAAATCTCCATTGTCGAGATATTGGATAATGGCATAGGTTCCGTTGCCACGACTGGTATCGCCGAAGATGACTCTATGGCGCGTGGCACCCGTGTTCCAATCGAGACCCGTCACCTCCCATCCATCTGCTTTGCTGTAACCATTGACGAAGACCATCTCTGACCATGTGCTGACGGCAGGTATCATGCTGGGCGAACTCACATCGGCCCGTGTCCAGACTGTCTCCCAACGGTTTTCCTTTACATTCCACTGCAGACGTTCTACTCCCTTCGGAGTCTCAATGAGCGGTCCAATGGCCAGGACGTCTACCACCTTGTCGCCCGTAGTGCTGCCACCGCTGAGGATGTTGTTCACCACGAAAGCACCATAGCCCGCACACACTACAGACTGTTCTGACTGTATCCACTCTGTAGAAGAGGGCAGACCGCATGTCACCTCTTTAGTGTCGGCAATGCGTGGATTGCCTGCTACCACCTCTTTTGCATCGGCGGGAATTGCATCGCGCCAGAAGGCCACGATTTTCATACGTTTACCTCCATCGGTGATGACCACCAGTTTGTCTTCATCATCGCCGAAACCCATAAGTGTAGGCGTAGATCCAGTGCCATAGCCCATTTTGATAGATGGAGGATTAGGTCCGCCCTCATAGGCAGCCTGCCAAGCTCCATCGGCAGCATCGGCACTCAAACGCCCGTTTTTCCATACAATCTTCTGCATCAGGCCCTGGCTGTTCTCTTCTCGATTGTTGCTTGCCACATAAATGCCGCCATCTTCATCAACAGCAATAGAGTTAGTCAGAATTTGATCGGCAGGAAGGGCATAAGTGGCAACCACCTGCGAGAGATTTCTGTCAACGATGACGAGACCGCGATTATAGGCAACGACAAGATGGCCATCATAAGTCATAACGACTCCCACCAGCACGTTGGCACCATCTACATGCGTCTTGATGTCAAGCTGCTTGTCAAGTTCGATGCCATTCTCAGGATGTGCAGAGTCAGAGAGTTTATAGCGTGCAATGATGGTTCCGACGTTGGTATAGGCATAGTTGTCCTTGTCGCACAACACATAGTTGCCGCTCGAAATGGCATACATTGGGTTTTTGCCGAGGAAGGGGACAATGGCATTGTATAGGTCGGTGACATTGGAATATTTGTCAGAGAGTATCTGCAACTGCTCTTGCGTCTTGAGAGTAGATCCGGGAAGTCCGGCTTCGCCCATCTTTGTGAAACCGCCATCTTTAGTCTTATAGTATGAAACGCGGTCGCTACTCATGCCCCACATAAACCCATCAACGGCAGCAGAGAGGGTCATAAGGTTTACGGGGCCGCTCCAGCCGCCTTCACAACTGCTGGGATCGACTTTGAACGTACCGTCTGCCACGGCATAGGGGAAAGCATCTGTCTGGGCACTATTGAAATGAGTGATGCTATAGAGGTCAGAGGCAAGGAAGGGGTTGCGTTTCGGCACATTGGCATGATAGAGCGGAGAGTGTCCGTCGCCGTCCTCGCAGCCATTAATAGTCTCATCATCTGAACAGGCGACAAGTGGCAAAACGGCCATTGCGCAGAAAATTTTCAAGAAAGTTTTCATTGTGATTTTGTTTTGAATGCTAACTGTATAAAAAAGTTTAGATTTTTGTGTGGGATGTGAAGTTATTCAGAGACAGTCTGTTATGGAAATGAAATTTCATCACTAAGGAAACGTTCTGTAGGATATTTCATACCATAAGGTCCATAGTCGCCCAGCGCCTCGTGGGCTATCATTCGTGTGGAATCGGCCTTGGCTGTGTTCACGGGGTCGCCATAAGGGGTTGGTATCATTTTTGATATGGAGTGCTCCCATTCCTTATTGGGCAGGATATTGCGATAGAGAGTGACAATGCAATTTCCAATCTCTTTGCCCTCTACAGACTTTCGCTCACGGTCCCAGACTATCAGTTGTACACTCTTGCCCAAGGCCTGCTCTTTCGCCACCTTCTGCCTTACGGCTTCCAACTGGGCGTTTTGCTTCATACAGACAACGAAGGTACACTTTTGGCCGTCGGGCACACCCACTTGCGTGTCATAGACGGAATAATAGGAATGGGTGTCAAGCGCCGAACCGAAGCACATGGACCAATAACGTGCGGGAGCGCCCTTATAGTCTTCTACCGTTTTGGGAATGGGCACGGGCAGAAAACTGAACGTCAACACCTGATTGTCGGGCAATATTGTGCGGGCGAAGAGATAGTCGGTGGAGTTATTCGGGTAATAATCTCCACGCGATGCCAGGAAGAAAGGCATATCCTGATTTTGGTCAGACCACAACTCGGTATAGTTGGTGGCGAAATTTTTCACATTGGAGTTCATACGCAGCGGAGCAGCCACTTCTTTCATCGTATTGAGGTCGATGGCGCGTATTTCAGGCAGTTCCACTCCGCCATATTCATCTACGCCCAGATATTCGCGAATGATGATTGTGGCCTGATCGACACCTTCTTTCAGTTTGCAGACGTTGGGCGACGACAGCAGAGCAATCTGCTCATCGGTGGCAGAAGAAGGGACAATATAGACGGTGAAAAAGTTGGGAGTTGAAGAAGACTCCGCAAAGGGATTGACCGAACCTTCATCGGGGGTGATTTCATTGTCGGCCAGTCCGCCGATGGCCTCGCCTTTCTCATCATCGTAAAGACTGAGGCTGAAAAAGCGTGCCGAAGGGAAAGCACCCTTAATGCACAAAGCAATGTGGTCGTTGCCTTGCTCGTGCGTACGCCAAGTGTATTCCCAATAATTCACATAGAGATCAGGGTAGGCAAAGATGGTGCCATCATTGCCCATCAATGTTTTTCCCCACTGCTCTTTCGGGGAAGGATTCTTCACTGCCGGCTCGTCGGTGTCTTGATCTGAGCATCCTGTCATAAAGGGGATGGCACAGAGAATTGCAAAAATTACTTTTCTGATATACATAAACGTGTTAAGTGTTTGATTTGCGGCGAGAGGTGTTTTGACTCCCACCCGTGAAATTTGACTCTGCAAAAATAGAGGCCGAAAGCAGCAAGCCTCTATGACAAGGACAAAAAAAGTGTCTAATTCCACCCAATTAGACATACATTATGGTGGAATTAGACACTTTCAACGCGATTTATCCCTTATTTTTTGTTACTTATTGACCACGGTGCTTCAACAGATATTCTTTGGGCGTCATACCCTCTTTGTCGCGAAAAATATTGTAGAGCTGCGCTCGCGAAGAGAAGCCGCAGGCCGCAGATATGGCATCATTGCTATATTCGGGATGTTCGAGTATCAGTCTTTTGGCCGCTAAAAAACGAATATTGGAGAGCCATACGCGGAAAGTGGTTTGCTCATGACATTCAAAATACACACTGAGTTCGCGACGACTAATGCCCAACGCTATCGACAAGGAGGAAAGCGACAACTCTGTTTCCAAAAAACAATTGTTTGAAACCCATTTTTCGAGCAACATCTTGATATGACTGGCGCGATCTGAGGTGATTCTCTCTTTTTTGACAGGTTTTGAAGCCGACTCTGTTCCTCCTTCTTCATAGTTGTCCTGAATGGTCTGCAGCATGGGGACTTTATAGCCAATGGCGATGAAGTTGACCACGAAAAGGAGAAGCAAGCCTAAAACCAATGGAGCTGTAGGATAGAGGGCAACGGTAGAAACGATGGTGAAGGGAACAAGAATGGCAGAAAGACAAAGCAAAGTGAAACCCGTCTTGACATACAACAAATAAGAAAGCATATCGCCGCTCGTATTGCCTTCTATGACCTTATATGTCCTACGTATTTCGCGCGTGGGAATAAATATGAAATAGAGCATACAACTCAAAAACAGAGCATCCATAAGGTAGAGCGCACCGCCGATGTGAAGACTTTTGCTGGAGATGTAACCCAAACCGCAAACAACCAAAATAAGAAAATAGCCCACCAAACCTACTCGGAGATGTGAACGGAGCATCTCGCGACCACACTCTAAATTGAGTACGGCATAAGAGATGAGAAATGTCACGGGAGTGTAAAAAAGAATATTGACCACCGCACCCACATCTTCACCATTGACACGAAAATCGAATATCATCTGCAACAGGAAATGAATGGACAACAATAAGAAGGCTGAAATCAAAAACCAGCGTGAACGCTCATAGCGCTTATAATATTTGGCTACATATAGTCTTGACATAATGAGTATAAGAGCCATGATGACGGTGAATATCAGACTACCGAATTGTAAAAGATATAGAGTGGAATGCATAATAGATGGCAAGGAATGATATAAACAAACTTTCAAGATAAAAAGTGCATTTTCTGCCGCAAAGGTAGTGCAAGGTGAGCGCAATGAAGTTCACTTTGATTGCCGAACCGCAGCCTATTTTATGCAAAGATAGTGCAAGGCGAATGCAGAGCATGGTAAAACTGCGTTTTCCCACTGCTATGCTGAGCCGCAGCCTATTTTATGCAAAGATAGTGCAAGGCGAATGCAGAGTATGGTAAAACTGCGTTTTACCGCTGCTTTGCTGAGCCGCAGCCTATTTTATGCAAAGATACTAAAATCGAATTTTAGAATGGAATTCAGCGTTTTTTATCTTGCCTCTATACTCTATACCCAAATGTTTGCCTTTTTCCCAATCACACAGTCACAGGATTATAAATATTTGTGATATAACAAATTGCGGTGATTGGAGCGTTCAGTCACGTCCAATCACCGGCAAATTAAAAATAATAGTGTTGAGCCTTACCTCACCTCCGCCAAAATCTTGAGGTTATGTCTTCGAGCGAATTGTCGCTATGGTTGACGCGATAGAGGCGCTGGTTGGTGGTGGGCGAAGAGAGTGGCCCTTGGGCGGCAATATAGGGCCCTATCTTCACATAGTCGGTCACTTCGGGATTGAAATGGTCCGACAAAGTGTCGCGACCGCTGTACCAACCGGTTTTGATGCGATTGCCGAAGTGGCGTTTAAGGGTTTCAAACCGCGCCATCACGGCTTCGGGGTCGTTGTCGCCACCCATGAGTCCCACACAGGTTACTTCACCTTCATATCCACCCACCAAGGCCAACAGGCGCTCGTCGGTGAGTGCGTCGCCTATGTCGCCTGCCAAGTGGCTGCTGTGGCAACCGGGACAACCGTTGGGACAGAGCGAAAGGTTGATGGCCAGGGTCACCTCGTCGGGAAACTCCTGGAACACAATGTCGTGGTTCACGTATTTAAGCATGGGCGTAGTAGCGACGGGCAGCTTCTTTCTGGCGGTCGAGCGAGAAGTTCGACACGCGCTTCAGATAGCCGATAATACGAGTGAGATAATCCACGTTTTTGGAGTGGCAATGCGGACACTCTTTGAGATAGCGCTTATCGATGTGGCCACATTCCTTGCAGAGGGTGTTGGGAATGTTGAAGGTGAAATAGTTGCAGCCTTCTTTAGCGGCCACGCGCAGCAACTGGCGATATTGAGTGGCCGACAAGTGCTCGTCAAGGTTCATGTGGAGAGCCGAACCGCCGGTGAGGTGGGTGATGTATTTGCGGCCGTGGAGTCGGAACTTCTCGATGATGTCGGTGTTGGGGTCTTCCACTACATAAAAATAGCTGTTGTAGCAGTCGCGCGGCACGTAATAACCGGCTTCCTTGTCCCAACGGGCATGTTTCACGCCCACGTTTTCGGCCGGTATCATTTCGCAGTTGAAGAGCAACTCTTTGGAGCGGTATTTTTTATTGTAAGTCTCTATGAGTCCGAGGATGTCGCCCACGAATTTCTCATAGTCTTCATTGTCTGAGATGGTCAGTCCGAGACTTTCGGCGGCCTCCACTATGCCATTGACGCCGATGGTAAGGTATTGCCGGCGGATGTTGATGTAGCCGGCGTCGAAGAGCGGCAGCATACCTTTGTCGAGCAGGTCTTGAAGATTGGCGTTGTAGGCCATCTGCACTTTGTGCACGAGGTCTACGATGCTCTCGAGATATTCCACGTATGAGCGTCCTTCACGCGTGGCCTGCTGCACGCAGCGGTTGATGTTGATGGTCAACACACTCTTTGATCCAGTCGATACGCCTCCGGCGCCGAGCGTGTAACTGAAACCGTTGTCTTGAATTTCATTGCGCAGGCGGCAGCAAGAGGCCAGCGAGTCGGCGTTGTCGCTCATGTAGGTGAAGAAAGAGTGGCCGGCGGCATACATCTCTGCCGTGAAGTCGCCATATTCCTTGTCGATGACTTCGCCGTCTTTGGTGAGCAGTGCCATGGTTTCCACGGGGAAGGTGAGCACAGCCTTGGTGCGCTCTTCATTGAACCAGCGCATAAAGCGCTTCTGCAACCAGCTCACGGCTTCCCAGCAGGGTTTGGTGTCGTCGGGGAAAACAAAGTTGCCAAAGATGGACTCAAAATAGTTTTTGTCGTAGTAGGAGATGTTCCAGAACACCGACTGGAAGTTGCGTGCACCCGTGGGTTGGTTGATGCTATAGACGATTTGTTCAAAACAGTCGGTAATGACCTTGTCGATGGTGCGCTGGCGCATGGAGAGGTCCACCACCTTGTCGGCGTTTTCATAATAGTCGCGGCCATATTCTTTTTCGAGGAAATGGCTCATATACATCAAAAACTCCGGCGTGGCGCAGGCTCCAGAAAGCATCGACGATACGATGAACACCATATTGACAAAACCGCCGCAAAACGACTTGAGGTTGGTCGGTGCCGTCGAATTGCCGCCAATGCTTTTCGTGCCGCCCAGCAGCCAGGGATACATCGTCACCGAGGCGCAGTAGTTGGCCAGACTGGTTTCGTCGTTTTTGTAGATATAGTGATTTTTAAGGAGATAGATGTAGCGGTCGGCGGTCTCTTTGCCATAGAGGCTTTTGATTTTATCGCAGAGCATGCGTCGGTTCAGGCGGATGAAGCTCTGCTTGGGCAGTTCGCCGATGAGGGTGGCGATGTTTTTGTTCTCCACATTGGCGTTGCTGTCAAATTTTGATCCGGTCGCGGGGTTGGCGGCGTTGCAATAGTCGATGAGGAAGCGTAGTTTGTCGGCCGTTTCGCGGTCGTCTTCGTGGCGTTTGCGATAGAGCATGAAAGCCTTGGCTGCCTTGAAGTGTCCTTCGGCCATCAGTGCCACCTCCACTTGGTTCTGCACGTCCTCCACACTGATGCCGTGACAAATCTTCACGCGATCCACGATCTTCTGAAGCTGTTCGGCGTCAATAGGCACTTCCACCGAGCGGAAGGCTTTGAGCACAGCCTGTTTGATTTTGTCGAGTGAGAATACTTCGGTCTTGCCGTCGCGTTTCTTGATTTGAAAGGGCATCTTGTTCATAGTGGAGGTGTTTTTTTATAGTGTATGTTGGTTTATAAAATGCTCTATTTTGGACAACTTTCTGTTTTGAATTTCAGAAAAAGTTTTCCGTTTTGGATAATTTGCTTGTATGATAAGCCGGTTAATTTTGAGCACGAAAAGCCGCAAAACGTCTCTCTGAAGCATATCATTGCTCAGACGTCAATTTGTTTATAAACTACTGATTTATTGCTTTTTATTAAATATAACAGTGAGCCATTAAAGGCGATGATAAGCGAAAGTGCAAAGCCTTCGCCGTAGCGGCATTAGCGTTTTACCGCTGCAAATTTAATTATCATTTATGGAAAACAGTGTAATCGGATAAATATTTTTTTTGAGCGAAATTGTACACCAAACTTGCATTTATGAAGGGGCGCAACATAATAACCAAGGTCTAACGAACCGACAACAAGGCGAGAGCTATGAGTTATTAGCGGCCCGGCAAACCCTGAAGGGACGTCACATAATAGCCCGAGTCGTTAGCCCGAGGTTTTTAGCGGCCCGGCAAGCCCTGAAAGGGCGCAACATACCAGCCCAGGTCGTTAGGCCTGGGTTAAACGATGTACGCGATAATTCCGGCCTGTAAGGTCGGCACCCAAAGCGTCTTGTTATCAATATGTAATTTTTATCCCCTTAATGTGCCGACCTTGCAGGCCGGAAAATAGTGGAATTTCGGTTACCCAGGCCTTCGATCTGGGCTATTATGTTGCGCCCTTTCAGGGCTTTCCGGGCCGTTCAGTTACGCCCTTACAGGGCTTGCATTACCGCTTATTTTTTATTCTCAATTATAAATACCCTATCCTTCCTGCATCCATACATTATATAAACGCTATCATTCCCTCACCCTATTCACCTACGCTTTTCCACAATCCACCGATTTTTTTCCATTCCTTTATATATATGCTTTTTTCTTTCTCTTTGTAACTGGAAAAACTCATGATAGTTATGATGATAGTTCGTGGATATGGTGGACAACGCGTTCTGGCTTTGTCTTATCCCTGATTTATGCACTGAATACACGGGGTTATACCCGTTTTATCCACTGTACGTGATTGATGCTTTTTCATTGAATATAAATAGTTTAATGATGATTTTTGTCCATAAAAATTGACTGATGTGGACAACGCGTTGACGCCACCGCCCGATGAGGTTATAAATGGTGGGTAACATCCGGCATAACGGTGTGTTTGGGCGGTGAATGGTGGTGTATAAATCGCCTTCGCCGACGGTCGGTTTGGCGGCTCGGTTTTTCACCGACTTATACCCCGTTTTTCCACAGGTTTATCCACCGTCTTTTCACTCTGACATTTCCGACAAATCACCCGGTAGATAGTGACAGATCTTTATCGATTTTTTTGCTCACGCTTGTTTTTCAATATCAGAATGGCGCAAACAAACCCATAAATAGCCAGTATAAAACAAAGATGGCTTGCTGTATTTTCTCCCTTAAGGCCGCGCGTCGCCGGAATAAGGCCAGAAATTTCTCTCCTTATGGCAGTAACGCGTTGTAAAACAATAAAATAGGTGTATTAAATGCTCTCCTCCTCTATGCTTACTCCAAAGATAAGGTGAAATGGCGTGAAGGAAAAAGACAAAAGTTAGCGGGCGATGTTGGAGGTGTTCAAAATAGGTTTTGTCGTTTTTGGATGATGCCGGATTGGGGCGATCAAGTAACGGACTGAAAGGCCGTTGCATAGCCGCTTATTAAACAATGCCGTGACTGAATGTGACTGAACCGTTCAATCACAGCAATTTGCTCATTATCAATTGGATATAAGCCCGTGATTGTGTGATTGGGAAAAAGGCAACAATTTGGGTAGAGTGAATGAGGCCTTGCGAGGCCGCATTGAAATAACCTAATCAATATCATTTTCAATCACAAATTTTAAACACTCTACCTTCCACCTCCCAAAAAATAAAGCCACAAATGTTAAATTAAAACCAAAAGAAACCTTAAAGTTTTCACGGCCACCGAATAAATTCGTACTTTTGCAGCGGAATTCCAATTAAATCACACAGATACAATCATTTGTACCTTTATTTCAATGAAGATGAAATTACTTCTGGCTTCGGCCTGTGCCCTCTTTGCTTTCACATCTTGTATCAAAGATGAGGCACTCAATGCCGAATGCGACATCACCGGCGTGGACTCTCTTTGGCTTCAATCCCATCGCGACATTCTTATTGGCAACCCCATTGTGGCCAATGAGCGCGTGAGCTTCAATGTGGCCAAAGGCACAGACATCACCGCGCTGGACCCGCGTTTTTATCTCACTCCCGGGGCGCGACTCATGGCCATCGGTCCTGATGGACAAGAAGTGGAGGCCAACGGTATGGTGCGCGATTTCACCACGCCAAAAAACTATACCACCTATTCCGAAGACGGCCTTTGGCATAAGAATTATGTGGTGTCTTTTGACACGCTCATGATCAAGTCAAACTACAATTTCGAGCACTATCAGCTCGAGAGCCGCGGCCGCTTCTACAATTGGTTTGAAGTGGACGAAAACGACGCCACACAGACGCAACATATGTATTGGGCCACGGGTAATCCCGGCTATGCCCTTACCGGCAAAGGCACCTCGCCCGACGTCTACCCCACCCAACCCATCGAGGGTGGCGGACCCGACGG
The DNA here is from genome assembly GCA_004557035.1 of Bacteroidales bacterium. Classification (GTDB taxonomy): domain Bacteria; phylum Bacteroidota; class Bacteroidia; order Bacteroidales; family Bacteroidaceae; genus Alloprevotella. Next base: position 117,442 of record SFFB01000019.1, read on the forward strand.
CAGTAGTTGTATCAAGCTCACGACCTGCTCGACGGGTTCTTTTGGTGAAAACCTGCCCGACCCTATGCCCATAGCCGCCGGCAACATCTTCCTCGGCGAGTTCCGTGTGGCCTATGCCACCATGCGGCCGCGCAATGCCACCCGTTTCGGTCTCCAGCTTGTGGGCGGCGAACCCATTTCGCTCGAAGGCTATTATAAATATACTGCCGGCGAGACTTTTATCAACGAACATAAAGAGGTCTTGGCCGATCGACACGACACCGCCGACATCTATGCCGTGGTCTATGAAGTGGACCCCGCCAACTTCGTACCGCTCAATGGCGACGAGGTGCTCACGTCAGACCGCATCGTCTATATGTCGCGCATCGACGACCCGGGCGAACCTCAAGAGTGGACCTACTTCAACGAGCCTTTCCGCCTGATGCCCGGCAAGACCTTCAACCCCGAACGCGTCAAGACCAACGGTTACGCCATTGCCCTCGTGGCTACTTCCAGCCGTGAAGGAGCCTACTTCCGCGGCGCTGTGGGCAGCACACTCTACGTGGACCAACTCAAGATTAGTTGGAAGTAATAAAAGAGACAAAGAGTTAGAGCGGCCAAGTACGGCCTGTAAGGCCAGCGAGAACATAGCCCAGGGCAGAGCCGAGCGAAGCGAAGCGGCACCCTGGGTAGAGACATTAACGAAAAATGCGCCCTGTAAGGGCAAAAGACTAAATAAAAAGCATGAATAAAATATGAGCAAGGTTATTATAATAAACAAATCTTTTGCCCTTACAGGGCGAACATAATCGTCTATGCCTACCCAGGGCAGAGGTGCCACTACGTGCCACCTCTGCCCTGGGCTATGGTCTTTTGCCCTTTCAGGGCGTCTTTTTGTCTCTTTGACTTTATAAGAGACAAAGAGACGAAAAGTCAAAGAGTCAAAATAACGATATATCAATGATTTCTTTCAATAAAAAAATACTTTTGGCCTTCATCGGTTTGTCGGCGTTCACGGCATCACAGGCCACCGAAACCGGCAATGCCGATGTCACATCCCAAACAGTGGCCGATAAAGGCGTGAAAGACACCGACAACAACCTCATCCGTGCTGCCCTAAAAGGTTGGCACGTGCGCGTGGGTGCCGGCGTCAACATCGGCGGTACGTCGCCACTGCCACTGCCTCGTGAAATCCGTTCCATCGAAGGCTACAAACCTCATCTCAACATTGCCCTTGAGGGAATGGCCATGAAGAGCTTCACAGGTTCGCCGTGGGGACTGGCCGTGGGTTTGCGCTTCGAGCAAAAAGGTATGGAGACCAAGGCCAGAGTGAAAAACTATCATATGGAAGCCGTCAACGAAGACGGTAGCGGCCGTATCAATGGTGCCTGGACCGGCCACGTCAAGACCAAGGTGGACAACACCTACCTCACCGTGCCCCTTCTCGCCACCTACCGCCTCTCCGACCGCTGGAGTCTGGCGGCAGGCCTCTATTTCTCTCTGCGCACCAGTGGTGAGTTTATGGGCGAGGCCTACGACGGATACATCCGCGACATTGACCCGCGAGGTGAAAAGGCAGAAGTATCTCTCGCCACCTACGACTTCTCTTCCGACCTCCGCAAATTTGCTTGGGGCGTACAGGTAGGCGGCGAGTTCCGTGCCTACAAACATCTGGCCGTCACCGCCAATCTGCAGTGGGGTCTCAACGGCATCTTCCCCTCCGACTACGAGAGCGTCACCTTCGCCCTCTACCCCATCTACGCCACCGTCGGCTTCGCCTATGTGTTTTAAGGGAGACAAAGAGTCAAAAGTATAAGAGTCAAAAAGACAAAGAGACTAAGAGTCAAAGATTCCAAGAGCGGCCTTACTGGCCTGAAGGGTCGGCATACTGAGCGGCCAATCAAGCCCTGAAAGGGCGTAACATACTAGCCCAATTGACTTCGTCTTCCTCCTTCGCGGCTCGGCATAATCCAAGCGGAGCTTGTCTTCTGCTCTCGCCTTGTCGTCGGTTCGTCAGGCCCGGGTAACGGAAGCTCCTCTAATTTCCGGCCTGTAAGGTCGGCACACTCCAAGCGGTTACGGCCGCTCAAAAACAATTAAATCCCGCCTCCACTCCTCAACATCGCAAAAAACAATATAAACCATTCAAAACTATACGATTATGAAAAAAACTTTACTCTCTATTATCGCAGCGTTTGCGCTCTGTCTCACCGCCAATGCCCAAACCGAATGGGGTACCAATTGGTCTAACGAATTCACCGGCAAATTGTGGGTGTCTCTCATTGAAGAAACTTACGATGATGAAACTTTGGTTTCAGAGTCTGAAAAAATCTACATCAATGCCACGGGCGAAACCAACAAGGTAAACTTCTCTTTGCCCAACTTCACGTTTTATGGTTTGAATGTAGGTGATATTTACCTGCCTAATATTACTTTGACGCCGAATGCTGAAGGCTTTACATTCAATGAAAACGATAAGGTTCAATTACATCTCCAATTGGGTGATACCCCTATTTTGGCAGAAGCTTGTATTAACGACACATTGAGTTACATCACAATCGGTGCTGATGGCGACAGTTTGGTGGCCTATATTCCTGTTGTTTGGATACAAGACGAAACAGACCGTAATCAAGATGCCCCCATTTGGGTGCTCTTCAAAGGCAAATCAGCAGTGAGCACGAGCATTGGCGAAGCCATTGCACGTCAGACCATCGCCACGGGCATCTACGACCTCTCCGGCCGTCGTCACGCCACGGTTTCTTCTGCCCGTCGTCCGTCGCAAATCTATATCGTCAACGGTAAGAAAATCTTCAAATAAATTATTATAGAAAAAAGCAATGAAAAAACTAATTTCTTTCGGCCTGCTCTTGGCTTCTGCCATTGGAATGAATGCGCAGCAGTTGCCCAATATAGGTTTTGATAATTGGAAAACTACTAATGGTGCATCTTATAATCCTGGAACATCAAAAGATTATACCAGACCAGGTTCAGAACCAGAAAATTGGTGCGGATCCAATGTTAATCAATTGGGTGTAGCTTCAAATGATCAGTTGTGTACGAAACAAACAGTTGATGCAAATAATTATGTCCAATTGAAAAATTCAAAAGTAGGTGCTTTGGGTATAACGGATGAAGCACCAGGATTTATTTCATTGGCGAAACCTTGGGTTTTTGCAACAGCGAGTATGACATCTGCGGCAGCATTAGCTTTAGGTGATGGTGGTACCTATGGGGGCACCACATTTGCCAACAAACCGGATGCCTTGACTTTGAAATACCGTAAAACAGCTCAAAATAATGAGGTTTCTCGGGTTATAGCCTATATGTGGAGAGGTACTTTTACTTCTCAAGTACCAAGTGCAATAAAAAATACCGGAACTTTTTTTAAACCAGTTTGGGCACATTCTGCTTGGACAGAATTAGAAGATGTAGATAGAGCTGTTATTGGACGTGAAAGTTCAGATAAGGTAACGGCGTCTGGTGTACTTGTGGCACATATAGACTATGAAATAACTGCCGATCAAGCATCATGGCAAACATTGACCATTCCTTTTACTTATGATAAAGCCGATGCTGTACCCCAAAAAATGAATGTCATTATAGCAGCAGGTGACTATTGGAATCGTTCAAATCTGGTAGAAAATAGCCAAATGGACGTTGATGATGTACAATTTGTATATTATCATACTTTGTCTTCTATAAGTTATAATGGAGAAATTATCGCTTCAAACCCTGAAGAAGATTCTACGATAGATTGTTCGAATAGAGTCTATGACCAAACTTTAATGACTTATAATAAAAATGGTATTGGTGCTACAATAGAAGAATCTTTCAATGAAGAAAGTTCATTATTAACCATAACCGTTAAAGGTAATGATTATAATGAGTCAACCAATCCTTATTCAAAATCAGTCTATAAAATTCAATTCGCTACCCCTACGGTAGATAATTACACCAATAGTCTTATTGTTAATGCAAAAGATTTTGGTGGAAAGCAGTTCTATGAAACAAAAACTATTGATGTTTTGACCTATACATTAAGTGGCGTAGAACGTACAGACTTAAAAATTAAGGATTTTCATTTCAATTTGGAAGAACAAGACTTAGCTGTAGGTGATATAGTAGTGACAGACCTTTCTAAATCAACAAGTGGAACTGTAACTACATTTTCCTGCAACGAAAAAGATGTATATATTGGTGGCGATTTGAAAATGATTTTGCCTTTAACTGTTACGGCTACTATTTCTGGCACTGATATGTTAGCTACCATAGATATCATTCTTGGCGAGACTGTCGTCAACGTAGTCTTTGCTCCCGCTGTCACTATGGACGGCTCGGCTGCCATCACGGCTACCGGATTGAACAACGTGAAAGTGGCTCGCTCATTCAAGAAGGGATGGAATACTCTGGCTCTGCCCTTCGCCATCACCACGGCCGAACTCGGCACAGGCGTGAAAGCTCAAGAGTTCAGCGGCGTGACGGCAGACGGTGGCCTCAACTTCACCGCCGTGACCAACCTCGAAGCCAATAAGCCTTACCTCGTTTACTTCCCCGCTGCTACAGATGTGGCCGAGTATTTCGGCACCAACATCAGCGCAGTAGACGAAACGGGTGTGACCAATGGTGCTTATACCTTCAAGCCCAACTTCTCCAACCCCAGCCTCTCAATGGCCGGCAACTATGGCGTGGTCACCGCTGACGGCGTGTCGAAGATTATGAAGGGCGGCGCAGGCTCTACACTCCAGACTATCCGCGCCTACTTCACCGGCAACGGTGCTGGAACCGCACGCATCTACTTCGACGGCGAAACCACTGGCATCGAAGCCATTACCAACGCTACCGCCAACGGTAAAATCTACAACCTCCAGGGCGTAGAAGTGAGCGGCAAACTCCCCGCTGGTGTTTACGTCAAGAACGGTGAGAAAGTAATCATCAAGTAAGTCACACACAGAACACAACAAACCATGAACAAGAAATCATATCTTACCCCCCGATTTGCCGTATTCACTCTCGCCACCGATGCGCCCATCTTGGCCGGCTCCATCCTTGACGGCGAAGGCGGCGACAACAGCAACATCACGCCCTCCGACACCGAACATACCGGTTCGTTCGACAGCAACCGCCACGGTTGGAGCTCCGACAATTGGAGCGAATAATCGCGACGACACGTTATAAAATTCATCACGACCCGCCTATTCATTTATGTTGAGTAGGCGGGTCGGTTTTTTGTATTTGGCGTAATGTTTTTATTGATTATTACCAATGGATAAAGCGGCCACGCAAGGCCTGAAGGGCGGGATATCCTAATTTGTAATTGAATTTGAGATTGTATATTTGGGTCTATTGGCGGAAAAGCACGGCCTGAAAGGCCAACGAGCACCCAGCCCAGGGCAGAGGTGACACGTAGTG
>SFFB01000047.1 GCA_004557035.1 Bacteroidales bacterium
GGTGACACATAGTGGCACCGGCACCCTGGGTAAAGTTGTGCGATAATGTTCGCCCTGTAAGGGCAAAAGCCTTATTTATATATTCAAAATCAAATCATTATAAATCTTTTGCCCCTTCAGGGCGCATTGGGTTGGCTATGTTTACCCAGGGTGCCGGCGTCGCTTCGCGCCGCCTCTGCCCTGGGCTAGGGTCTCGTTGGCCATTCAGGCCGTTGCTTGGCCGCTCATCTACGTCACATTCAAATCCTATCACATCCCGTTTGTTTATTGGCGGCCACGCACGGCCTGCAAGGTCGGCACAATGCGGGGGAAATGACATATTGATAACGAGACGCTTGATGTGCCGACCTTACAGGCCGGATTATAGCATATATCGTATACCCAGGCCTTCGACCTAGGCTGATATGTTGCGCCCTTTCAGGGCTTGCTTGGCCGTTTTATCTCACCATTCACTATCTTTGCATAAGATAGGCTGCAGCTCGGCATAGCAAACGTAAAACGCTTAGCGCTTTACGTTGCTCTGTGCTCACCTTGCACTATCTTTGCATAAGATTGGACTTCCTCGCAACCGTTTATGAAAAAAACATACGTACTGATGGCGCTCTGCTTCTTGCTCTCGCTCACACTGCACGGGCAAGACGACAATGCGCTCGGACGACTGAAACAATACGTGGGCAACGTGGCCACCTTCAACCGCCTGTTTCCGCAAGAGAAGGTGTTTGTACACACCGACAACACGGGCTATTTCGTCGGTGAGACCATCTGGTTTGAGGCCTACGTGCTCCGAGCCGACCAAGCCGCACCGACCGACATTAGTAGCGTGCTCTACGTGGAACTGGTAGACCCATTCGGCGAGGTGGCACAAACACACAAAATTAAAATTGAAAACGGACGAGGCGGCGGACAAATCTCGCTGGACCGCCTCCGGGCCGACGGGTTTTATGAACTGAGAGCCTATACACGGTATATGACCAACTGGGACACCGAAGGGGTGTTTTCGCGCGTCATTCCCATCTTTGCACAACCTGAAAACGAGGGCGACTACGACAACCTGCACATCACGCAGGCCTTCGTCAACTCACGCGCTGAAGCGACACGCCAAGCCGACAGTGTGCGCTCACGCCGCTTGGTCAATTTGGACACGGAGGCAAAACCACAGGTGAGGTTTTATCCCGAAGGCGGCCATTTGGTCAAAGGATTGCCCACACGCGTGGCCTTTGAGGTGTTTTGTGAAGACTCTGTCATCACACATGCCGAGGGACGGCTGACGGGAACTGAGGGCCAACAGTTGGCCACAGTGGCCACACAACACGAAGGAAGAGGGGTGTTTGACTATGTGCCCGGCCCCCAAGCGGCACTGCTGGAACTCGACATCGCCGGACGCCACCACCGTTTCGCCTTGCCCGAGGCCGAAGACGAGGGGTGTGTGATGAATGTGGACACAAGCCGGCCGCAGGTGGTGGCCACACGGATGGCGACCGGTGGGGCTCTGCAAGGCGTGCTGATGGGTCTGACACGGATGCACAACGGCCGCGTCATCTATTTTGACACGCTGAGACTGTACAACGAATGGACGGAAATTGATTTCGACACCGACCAACTGGAAGCAGGCATTCACCAACTCACCCTCTTCGACACTGAAGGACACGTGTGGGCCGAACGCCTGTTTTTTGTCCATCCCGACAGCCTCACAGCCACAAGCCCACTCACCATGGCCTTTGCCGACAAAACCATTGCGCCCTATAAAAACATGACGCTCCGGCTACACGGTGAACCCGGCAGCCAACTGTCGGTGGCCGTGACCGACGCCGACGCCACCACCAACGGCACACCAAGTTCGCTGGCAGCCTGGCTGCTGCTCACCAGCGACTTGAAAGGCTATGTGGCACGGCCCGACTATTATCTCGAAAGCCAAGACGAGACTCATCGGCTTAACACCGACCTCTTGATGATGGTGCAGGGTTGGCGACGCTACGACTGGACAATGATGGCCGGCAAAGCACCATTTGAAAAGCGCCAACCCATCGAAGACCATCTCTATCTCGACGGACGCGTGTTGCCACGCCAACTCTGGGGCAACGGACTCTTTGCCTCAAAAAAGAAAAAGGCTCAGGCGGCCGACGTGGGACAACTTGAACTGAAAGCAACGCTCTATAACGACCGAGGCGAGGTGATGCGCGGAGAGTTTGAGACCGACAGCCTGGGGTATTATGCCTTCGAACTGCCCGACTGCCAAGGCGAATGGACTCTGATGCTTTCGACCAAAAGAGAAGACAAACTGCAAGACTATCGGGTCACCATCAACCGGCGCTTTTCGCCCGATAGCAAAAACTACGCGCCGGGCGAAACCCTACTGACACAACCCGAAGGCCGACTACACACTTTCGACACCGTCACTAAAGACTATGAGGAGGCCTTGCAGGTGAACGATGGCAGCACACAACTGGGCACGGCCGTGGTGACAACCAAACGCAACCCGTTTAAGCTGAAAAGTCCACGACGCGCCTGGGAGGTGTCAAGACAGACGGCCGACAAAAAGTCGCAATACCACTACGACATGGCGACTGAGGCCGACTATTATTTGGACCAAGGACTGCCGGTGCCAAGCCTCGAACAATGGTTGCTCGACAAAAAGGCCTTTGCCCACGAATACCAGATACGCAGACGGCCCATAGGCTGGGTGGTGGGCGAAGCACAATATGCTGACTTCACACTGCCCTCGGCCGCCACGCTGCGGCTCGATGGCAACGGTGATTATGGCACCATAATCCACACCGAACCGGTGACGGCCGCCAATGAGCGCACAACACTGACAAGCGAGACGGCGGCTCAAGCAAACGGCGGACCGGACGGCGGACAAATGAAAGCCTATGGGGCCGATGAATATGGCGACAGCACGGGGCTCAACACGTCACTGGGCAATGAGATAGACCTGTACAGAGAGGTCTACGTCAGTCTGAACCACAACGAGACGCGCTACCGGTAAAGGCCAAAGGCACGCGCACCACCAACTATCGGGCCTTTCAAAAACGACAGACGTATGAGAGTCCCAACTACCGGCAACAGGCCCGCGAACGCGACTTCCGCCGCACACTCTTTTGGGCCGGCGAAGTGACACTCGACGCCGACGGCCGAGCCGAACTGGAGTTCAGCAACAACTCTACCTGTCGGAGCCTGTATATCACTGCCGAAGGACTCACCCCGGACGGCCGACCGGTGAGCGGCAGATAAACCCATTCGGCAAAAAGCCATAATCACCAAGACAAAAGCCACATTTGTCTATAAATATGCCATTTTGCTGACCTTTTGTCGGAAAATTTGTATTTTTGCCACAAAATCAACAACTATCACTTTCAAATCCAAACACAACCGTATGAAAAAGATTAGAGCAGCCATTGTGGGCTATGGCAACATAGGCCGCTATACGCTTCAAGCCCTTGAGGCCGCACCTGATTTTGAGGTGGCCGGCATCGTGCGCCGCGCAGGTGCTAAAGACGCTCCCGCCGAACTGGCCGACTACACCGTGACCGACGACATCCGCAATCTGCAAGACGTCGACGTGGCCATACTCAGCACGCCCACACGCAGCGTGGAGAAATATGCCAAAGAAATATTGGCCCTCGGCATTAACACCGTGGACAGCTTTGACATCCACACAAAAATCGTAGACTTGCGCCGCAGTCTGAACGAAAGCGCCAAGGCCGGAGGGGCTGTGAGCATCATCTCGGCCGGCTGGGACCCGGGCAGCGACTCTATCGTGCGCACTATGCTCCAAGCCATCGCACCCAAAGGCATCACCTACACCAACTTCGGCCCAGGCATGTCGATGGGACACACCGTAGCCGTGAAAGCCGTTGAAGGCGTGAAAGCCGCCCTGTCTATGACAATCCCCACCGGCACCGGCATTCACCGCCGTATGGTCTATGTGGAAATCAAAGAGGGCTACGACTTCGACAAAGTGGCTGCTGCCATCAAGGCCGATGCCTATTTTGTGAACGACGAGACCCACGTCATCGAGGTGCCTTGTGTGGACGACGTCATCGACATGGGACACGGCGTGAACCTGACACGCAAGGGCGTGAGCGGCAAAACGCAAAACCAGCTCTTCGAATTCAATATGCGCATCAACAATCCCGCCCTGACGGGTCAGGTGTTGGTCTGCGTAGCTCGCGCCTCAATGCGTCAGCAACCGGGCTGCTACACGATGATTGAAATCCCCGTCATCGACCTGTTGCCCGGCGACCGCGAGGACCTCATCAAACATCTCGTGTAAAGACAGTGCCTGCGGCCTGTTGTCGTAGAGTGTTCGAAATTGCTTTTTAACGCAATTATTGAACGGCCAAGCAACGGGCTGAAAGCCCAAAAGATGTTAGCCCAGGGCAAAGCCGAGCGAAGCGAGGCGACACCCTGGGTTATATTGTGCGATAATGTTCGCCCTGTAAGGGCAAAAGCTTCATGATGCAATCAAGATTAATCCATTATGAGTCTTTTGCCCCTACAGGGCGCATTGTATGGTCCACGTTTACCCAGGATGCCGGCGTCGCTTCGCGCCGCCTCTGCCCTGGGCTATGGTCTCGTTGGCCTTTCAGGCCGTGCTTTACCGTTCAAACGCCCCAATACAAAATGAAGAAAGGCGAAGCCTAACGGCCTCGCCTTTCTTATCGTTTATAGGGTTGTAATCAAGTCTTGGAAGATTGATTATTTGCATTCGTCGAGTGTGCAGATGCTCACGCGGTTCCAGTCGGGCTCAGAGAACATATTGCCTACACCCTGACCTTCGGCAGTGATGCGGTCGGCAGCAATCTTGTACTTGTTGACGAGGATGTCGCGAACAGCCACGGCACGAGCATTGGCGATTTTGGCGTTGATCTCGGCGCTACCTTCGGGAGAAGCGTAACCCTTGATGATAACCTTGGCGTCTTTGTGGTTTTTGAGGTAGGTGGCGATGCGCTCTACGTTGGGGAGCTGAGAAGCGTCAACCACAGACTTACCCTGACGGAAGGTCACTACAGACTCCATGGTCTGCTTGGTGTCAACCACGCGCTCTACGACGGGCTTCTGGTTGCGGCAGTCGTTGAGAGCCTGCTGGAGGTCGCGGATGGTCTGGTCTTTGGCTTTCAGGTCAGCGTCTTTGGCGTTGAGGTTGTTGCGGAGGTCGTTGATCTTAGCGTTGAGAGCGTCAATCTGGGCTTCATCGTAAGCCTTAACGGTGGTGAAGTGGTTCTTGCCGTTAGACGACTTGAAGTGGTAGGTGATACCGGCAGTGAGTTCGAGCACAGCGTTGTTGGCATTGTATTTCACTTCGGGGTTCATCTTGCGACCACCCTCCATATCCCAAACCACGGCAGGACGAATGCCAATGGTCCAAGCCTTGGCAGAACCGAGGTTGAAGTTGAAGTTAAGACCGGCCTTGGTGGCGAAAGAGGTAGCGTCTTGACCAGCTACGGCATATTCAGCACCGCAACCGAAGAAGTGGTTCATACCGGCACCGGCGAGAGCCTCGATTTCGAAGAGGCGGGGCGTGCCTTTGTAACCGCAGAAGAGGTTAGAGAGGTTGGCCTTACCGATGAGCATAGCGGTCACGTTGTCAACAACAGTGTGGCTACCAGTGGTGTTGAAACCGGTACCAGCCTGTACGCCAACGCCGATGACGGGAGTGAGTTGCTTGGAGAGTTCGAGACCGGCAACGGCACGAGAGCGATCGAGACCGAAGTCCTGGAGAGGAGTCACGGCACCGCCATAAACACCGAGTGACCAGTTGTCGAAGAATTTGTGGCTTTCAACAGCACGCTGAGCGCTCACACTGAGCGTGGCGGCAACAGCCAAAACGAGAGTAAAAATCTTTTTCATAAAGATGTAATTGATTTGATTGTGATAAAAACGCTTGGGCTTGGATACACCACAGGGGGGACGCCCTCGCTTTTGCGGTGCAAAGATACGAGGGAAACTGAAAAGCCAAACTGGTTTTTTGAAAAGTTTTAACGATTTATCCAAAATTACCTGTATTTTGCAATGTGCAGCAGTCAAAAAAAGGAATATGCGCACGGTCGTCGTGTCATATAGGCGGATAAGAGACAACGAAAAGACGACACGGCGTGAGGGTGAGAATGACAGATTTGTAGCTATTCGCAGTGGGCGCAACCAACAAAAGAGGGCACAGGCTTGGGCATACGGGCATAATGGCTTAAATTTGTATCGGACTTGAAACACCAAGACAATTATTCAATCAATATCATAACACCAATGGACAATCAAAACAAAGACAATCAGCTCCAGATTGAGCTTTCGCCCGAGGTGGCAGAAGGCACCTATGCCAATCTGGCCATCATTACCCACTCAAGCGCTGAGTTTGTGGTAGACTTCATCCGTATGTTGCCGGGACTGCCCAAAGCCAATGTGAAGAGCCGCGTGGTGTTGGCACCCGAACATGCCAAACGCCTGCTCTTTGCCTTGCAAGACAACATCGTGAAATACGAAAAGGCTTTCGGCACCATCAACCTGCCGGGTATGCCTGCTGCCGACGGCGACGACCGCACGGCCACGCCTTTTGGCATCGCTGAAGGCAAAGCCTAAACATTAAGATTACCCCCAACAATTTTGAGGAATGTCTCTCTTTCGGGACATTCCTCTTTTTTATGGCGTGATATGCAGACACCTACCGGTGTAAAAGAAAAGCCTTCTTTGCCGTTGGAAGCAAAGAAGGCTTTTGGTATATCACGCGTCGTTGAACGCCTGACTGTGTGATGGAAGGATGATTACTTCACCACTTTCTTGCCATTGAGAATGTAGACACCCTGACGGGGAGCCTGCAGCAGACGGCGACCGGAGAGGTCGTATATCTCACGAGCGTTTTGCTCCATCTGCACGCCACCGACAGAGGTGGGCACTTTGACCTTGAGAATGGCATCGACAATCGAACCGCCATTGGCCAAAATGCCATTGGCACCTGTGCAAGTGCCATCGGCTGCCACTTGGCCGCCGGGATCGATGCTGTTCCAGTCGAGCTTGTAGCGGATGCGGTATTCACCGGCAGTAGCAGGGGCCTTGAAGGGAGGCAATACACGGGTGTTGCGAGCTTGGCCGGAGAGAGACGTACCTGCTGAGTTTACGCCGGCATCGTCAGTGGCGAAAGCACCGTTGTAGAAGCTGAAAGACATCACGTCGGTACCGCTCTGGTCGGTGCTGCCTTCGGTGAACGAAAACTGCTGGTCGTTGTCTAAGTCAATATAGACATAGGCATTCATCCAAGTACCGTTCATATCGAGCGTGGCAGTGAGGGTGTCGCCAATCTCGCAAACCAACTTGGCTGAGTCCACCTCGGTGAGGTCAATATAGGGCTGAGCAAAACCGATGTTGATGGTCTGGGTCTCGCCGCCTTGGGGGGTCAGGCTAAAATTGGTGATGTAGCGGTCTGTACGGGTGGGCGTCTGGTTTTTATCGAAATTGAGGGCGTAGGGGCCTACATATTTCGGCGTCACCGTTACGACGATGGTCTGGACGATGCCGGAGCCATCGATGGCTGAAGCGGTGATGGTGGTGGTACCCTCAGTAAGGGCAGACACCAAGCCGCCGTTGACTGTAGCTACTTCGGGGTTTGAAGAGGTCCATTCGAGAGCGGGAAAGTTGGCCGTGGCAGGAGCCACAACAGCTTTCACCACGAGAGTCTTGCCCACTTCAACAGCATTGTCGACACTATCGGTGGAGAGGCTGATGCCATTGACCATGGTGAGGGTTTCGGCACTGTTCACACCGTCGAATGCAAAGACGGTACTACCGGGCAGAGACACGGTGAGTTCTTGGTCGATGGAGATAGGCTCACCTTCGGTCAAACCGGTCAAGGCATCCTGCACGCCAAACGACTTGCGGAGGATGATGCTTCCAGACACGTTGGCAGGAATGTTGAGGGCTTCACGGAGCGTGAACGTATAGTCCTGTGCATCGTTGGCACCATTGCGGAGAGCGAGAGTGGCTTTCTTGCCATTCCAAGCAGCCCAGCCATAGACTTGGGCTACAGAGCCAGTCCAAGGATTTCCTCCTACCCAGTGGGCATCGGGCAAAACATCGGCATTGCGTTTTTGCCAGCTGATGCACTCGGCGAGATCGGCCCAAAGCTGACCCTTGTTGATGCTGTTCATCAAAGCATAGTCGTTGTAAAGTTCAACCATACCCGAACCGCAAACGAAGGCACAACGCAACTCGCGCAGACAGGCCTCGTAGGTCTTGTTGGAGCTTACAGAACCGAAGTTGGAGAGAATAAATCCGTGAGTCATCAACGTGTTGATGGGGCAGATGGGAGAGTTGGTCACGTAGTTCTGATAAACCAGGCGATCGCGATAGGTAATCCAGTTTTCGCGGTCGATGCGGTTGTTGCCAATCGTGCCGTAGTCGTTCTCCTGACGCCAAGTGGCATCGGTGTAGTGATACCAGAACGGGCTGGCCCATGTACCAACGGTGGTGTTGAAGAAGATGTCGCGCTTGAGGTTCTCGCGAACGTAACGCTCGAGACGGATGATGCCTTCGGCGTTTTCGTTTCCGGTGTCGCCGGCGTCGGGACCGACAGCGCTGAACTGTGCGGAGATGCCATCGAACTTGAAGAAGCGGAAGTCTCCGTTGTTTTGGGTCAGATTAGCGGCTGCATCGAGGAAGGTCTGATAGTAGGCGGGGTTGGAGAGTTGCATACCTCCGCGGCCTTCAGCATTCCAGTAGGCGCGACGGTAATTACCGCTGGTACCATAGCCACCCACCGGGCCGAGCCAAGCACCTACACCTGCGCCCATCTCGGCAGCAAGAGCGGCAATGTCTCTCATTTCGTTGGGGAAACCGGCGTGGAAGGTCCACAAGCCGTAGTTGTCCCAGCCGTCGTCGATGACGAAGCTGTTAGGACCAACGCCGTAGCGGTCGTAGAAGTTGGTTTTCCAGTTGTTAAGCACGTCGAGCACCTGGTTGGCGTTCATATTCTGCGTGGGATCGGCAGCGTTGTTGCGGTTGATGTTCAACTCATACCAAGAGATATAAGCGGGGTTGGGACGCCAGGGCACGGCACGCTCACGCTCAGAATAAGCCAAGAAAGAGCGACGCTTCTGAGTCTTGTGGATGTTGGTGTTGGCCTGTTCACCATCTTGGGCAATCAGACCGACAACGGCAGAAATCTTCCAGGTTTCGCCGGCATTGAGTGTGGTGTTTCGGCTCCAACGGCCCTGAATACCTACCACATCAGTGTTGATCACGACACCGGCCTTGGGATTGTAAATCTTCACACTCATCTTGCTGGTGGCCGTGATGGTCTCACTGGCATTCTCAGCCAAAACGCGCAAAGTGTAAGTGCCGTCATTGGGGGCCACAAACGTAAACGTATTATTGCTGGCCTGATTACCTGAATAACCGCTGTGGTAGTCGTTGGCTGCGACAGCACCGGTAGCGTCGAGCAGGTCTGCACCACCAAAGTTCAGACGGTGTGTGCCACCAGTGTATTCTACGGTAATCTCTACTTTCTGGTTGGCCTCGAGCGTCACGCCGCTCTTGGTAACAGCATAGATGTTAGGATAGCTCTTGCCAATGGCCTCGGTGACACGGTTGGGCACCTCTGCTTCAGCCACCTGTGTCCAATTTTCTACGGCAATAGGAGTGTCTTCAAGAGTCTGAGCGAGCTCATATTTGTCTTCCTCGCCGGTGGCACCGCCTACGGTGTTGTAACCTACGGGATTTTCCAGACCGGCAAAAATCTTGTCACTCATCAAGACGGCACCACGCGTATTGCCCACAACGGTGGGAGTGGAACCGGCGGCGCGGGTGTCGACATTATAAATCATGGGAATGACGTTGTACATATCCACGCTGTCGACGCCGGTGAGCTCCATCTCTGTGCGAAGATAGTGGCTACCATCGCGCAATACAGCACGCCAGAGCACCTTGATGGCCTTTTCATTATAGGTGTAATCATAGTCGGCCTCAAGAGCCTTGCCGTCAAAATGCTCAGCACCACCTACAGAATCGGCAGAGCCAACCAAAGATACGACACGAAGATTTGACATAGTCATTGCCGAAGCAGGCACATTGTCGCCATTGCCAAATGCAATAGTAAACGGTTCGGTACCTGCCTCAAGGTTCATAGCCTTAGAACCGGCGAAATACAAGGCATCGCCTACCTTCATGAAACTGGCGGCGAGCACGTTGTTGCTCAAGGTATAGACATTGTCTGAGACCTCGATTGCTGCAGCACCAACGGCAGTCTGTTGTGCGGGATAGAGCACAGCCTGGTCATACACAGCCTTGTCTGCCTGAGCAGGAATGTTGGCCACATTGACGGTCACGGTGTGAGCCACATCATTGATAGAAATCGTAGCAAATTGGTCTTGACCTACCACAAGCGTGATTTGATCGCGGCTCAGTGAGCCCTCTTGGGTGTAGGTGTCGCCATTAGAATAAATGGTGCCACCAATTGAAATCGTGACGCCATCGGGCAATACCATGGTGTAGGTGTGGACGGCAATTTCTGTGAACGTCCAGCGGCTACCGGCATCCTGGCTGCCACCTTGCTCCCAAAGACCGAGTGTGTTTGTACCGTCTACGGGATTGCTGCCGATGCCTTGATACCAGTTCAAATACTTGCCGGCCACTGTCGTGGAGTTGTAAGGAGCAATCTGATAATTGTCGCCCGAATAATTCACCACCTTGAAATAGGCTCCTTCGGTCTTGTCGTCGGTCATTTCGACGAAATTGACCTTATTGGAATAACTGGCGGCTTTGGTGTAACTCAGCCATTTATTGGCCTTGTGACTGTAGATGTAGTAGGTGTCTTCCATACCATCTACAGCATAAAAAGCAAACTGCCCATAATTCTCGGGAGTCTGCGTGGGGGCGGTCAAACTATTGGCATAGTAACCACTCCCCTGCACCATGGTATAGACGTGCTCAGGCCTGCCATCACCCGGCAGGGTAGTCGACGCCTCTACCACATCGGCCTTTGCCCCCAGCGCACACGCCAAGAAGCAAAGCAATAAGGAGTAAAGCTTCTTCATTGAAAAAGAGTAATAGAAAAGGTTAATAATAAAGGTTTTAAATGATAAATCTAAATATCGGAAATACGTCTTGAAAACGCGGTTTTTCTCAAGTGCAAAAAAAAAAAAAAAAAAGAGACAGCAAAATTTCTCTTTCGCTTATTCGTGAAACACAAGACATAAAGAGCAAGTAAAGGATTATTATGCACTAATTATTCAACAAGCAATGACAACGTGTCAGAGCGTGGCCAGCCAATAGGCCAATGCTACGAGACACACACCAAGGCTTAAACTCAAGCCCACATATAAGCCGAAAGACAAAAAGGCCTCTGAGCGTAACAACATTAAAGCTTCATTGGAGAAGGTGGAGAAGGTGGTGAAGCCTCCACAAAAGCCGGTCACCAGCAAAAAGTGAAGCTCTTTAGAGATCCAATGATGTCTTACACTCAAGCCAAGAAACAGCCCTATCAAAAGACAGCCCAGAAGATTGGCCAATAGGGTGCTAAAAGGGAATGATGTTTCCGGCGTTTTAATGAAAAACGAAATCAAAAAGCGGCACATACCGCCCAATCCGCTGCCAATACCAACCAGCAAAAGCATATACATTAAACTCATATAGACAGATAAATTAGAAATTAAAATAAACAAGAGTCTTGGTCTCACTATATATAAATAGAAAAAGAAACCTCTGAAAGTCTTTTGACCATCAGAGGTTTTCTTCTTTTAAAGGGGCGGCGGCGACCTACTCTCCCGCTTGCGCAGTACCATCGGCGCGTCCGGGCTTAACTTCTCTGTTCGGG
>SFFB01000020.1 GCA_004557035.1 Bacteroidales bacterium
TCTTTGAGTTGTTCCATTATAATATAGGTGGATAATCAATCTGTCTGACTGCGGCAATAGGAAAATTGCCGAGCCGCAGCCAATCTTCTGCAAAGATTGTGCAAGGCGAGCGCAACAAGCTTGCTTGCTTGAATTACCGAGCCGCAGCCAATCTTCTGCAAAGATAGTCAATAAAACTCTTACAGGCCCTAAAGTTTTCCTTCCAAATTGACCAATATTAAGGAAAAACGGAAAAATGACCGCGTTTGAGGGCAACAAATGGTTCAAAACGGCACACAAATGCCTTCGCGACGCTGCTTGTACGACGTCTCTTCGCCCAATTCAATCACTTCGAGGTCTTTAAAAGTCTTGCCATCCACGACGAAGCGCACGAGCGTACGGCTTTGGTGCCATCCCTGCAGGCCTGCGGCGCCGGGATTGATGTGCAGACAACCTAAGGTACGGTCATAAAGCACTTTCAGGATGTGGGAATGGCCTGAAATGAAGAGTTGGGGCGGATTGACAAAGAGTTTGCCTGCAATGCTGCGGTCGTAGTGACCGGGATAGCCGCCAATGTGTTTAATGAGCACATCGGCTTCCTCGCACCTGAAACGGAGTATCTGAGGATATAGCCGGCGCAAATCGCCGCCATCACAATTGCCGCATACGGCCCGAAATGGCTTCAAGTCGGCTAGGCGCTCGGCCAACTCAAGCGTACCGATGTCGCCGGCATGCCATATTTCGTCACACGAGGCGAAATATTTTTCATACCGGTCGTCCCAATAGCCGTGGGTGTCTGAAAGCAATCCGATGCGCTTCATATCAGCCGAGATTAGGACAGTAGAGCCAGACGGCGTTCCACAAAATCCTTGATATAATCAGCCGTTCCCTCTATGCCGAGCACCGAAGAGTTGATGCAAAGGTGATAGGTCGAAGCCTCGCCCCAGCGGCCGGAGCTATAGAAGTTGTAGAAGGCCGCACGCTTGTCGTCGCCCTTGACACAGAGACGGGCAGCCGTGCGCTCGTCGATCTGCCGGTCGTGACAAAGCCGCGCCACACGGTCGGGCATATCGGCCGACACAAACACGTTGACACAGCGGGGAAAGTCGCGAAGTACGTAATCGGCACAGCGACCTATAAAGATGCAGGAATGGTCGGAGGCTGCCTTACGAATAGCTTCACTCTGCAGATGAAATAGGTTTTCCTCGCTCAAGCCGCCACTATAAATGGACTCGTTACCGCCCATAAGGGGCACGGAGGTGGTGAAGAGTGAGCGGAAGAAGCCCTTGCGCTCGTCGTTGCGGGCAAAGAGTTCTTCGCTAAAGCCACTCTCTTGTGCAGCCAAGGTCAGGATTTCCTTGTCATAATAGGCAATGCCAAACGCATCGGACAGGAGATGACCGATAGCCCGACCGCCGCTACCGAGTTGGCGGCCTATGTTAATGACGAACTTTTCCATAAGCAGAGCAGTATTGATTGGGGGTTAGGAGGCTTGAAGGGAAGACTGGCGCCTGAACTTGCGCACATTGTAGACTAACATCACGCCCGACACGCAGCAGGCCAAAACATCGGCAAAAGGCATGGCACACCACACACCCGTGACTTTATCGGCAAAGACATGGGGCAAAATGAGCAGGGCTGGCAAAAGGAAGATGAGCTGGCGGGTGAGCGAGAGGAAAATGCTCTTGCCAGGCATTCCGATGCTCTGGAAAAAGGCGGTAGATACGATTTGCATACCCACAATGGGGAAAAACAAAACAATAATGCGCAGACCACGCGCGGCCTCGTCGATGAGTTCGGGTGCATCTTTGGCAAAAAGAGCCACACAAGGCCGAGCGAAAAACATGGCTATGAGAAAACCGATGGTGGTAATGCACGTCGCCGACACGACGGCCAGGCGCAAAACGCGCAAGAGGCGGTCCATTTTGCCGGCACCGTAGTTGAACCCTGCAATGGGCTGCATACCCTGATTGAGACCTATGACCACCATCACGACAAAGAGCAACAGGCGGTTGCAGATGCCAAAAGCACCGACGGCAAGGTCGCCGCCATATTCGGCCATGCTGCGGGTGACGACAATGGCCACAAGACAGGCGCAGAGATTGATGAGGAAAGGTGGCAGGCCAATGAGCAGAGACTCACCCATAATGCGACGCTCGAGGTGCATGATGTCACGACTCAGATGCACCAACTCCGTTTTTTTTGAGAAGAGCTTGATTTGCCACATCAGCATACAAACCTGCGAGATGATGGTAGCCGTGGCGGCGCCGCGTATGCCCCATCCCAGCACAAAGATGAAAAACGGGGCGAAAATGCAGTTGAGTCCGACGGTGCCAAAGGTGGCATACATAGCATACATCGGCCGATTGGTGGAGCGCAAGAGCGCGTTGAGTCCAAGATAGAGATGCGTCACGACATTACCGGCCAGAATGATGGTCATAAAGTCGCGGGCATAGGGCAGCGTGGTGTCGCTGGCGCCAAAGAAGCGCAAGATGGGCGAAATAAACACGAGGAGCACAGCCCCTAAGAGGAGGCCCATCACCACGTTCATAATGACCACGTTGCCTAAGATCTTTCGCGCCGTGTCGTAGTCTTTCTGTCCCAGACGTACGGACATCAGCGTCGAGGCCCCCACTCCGACCATGGCTCCAAAGGCGGCGGTGAGCGACATCACCGGCCCGGTCAGCGCAAGGCCCATGATGGCTTCTTGGCCGACACCTTGACCGATGAATATGCCGTCTATGATATTATAGAGTGAGGAAGCCGTCATCGCCACGATGGCGGGTACGGCATACTGCAAGAGCAGGCGGCCTACGGGTTTCTCTCCCAGTTCGTTGAATTTCTCAGTCTGAAGCATCCTGATCTGTGGGTATCGCCTATGGCCTTGGCACAATGTCGCGGCTCTATAGGCAGTTGGGGGCTAATAACGTTTAGAAGCAGCTGCTGCCGTCGAAGCAATGCGTGCAAAGCTTGCACTTGGGCAGGCCGATGGCCTTGACGAGCGTCTCGAGCTTGTTAAACTTGAGCGTGGTCAGGCCGAGGCGTTGGCGGATGATATCCACCATCTTGTTGTAGCAAGGCGAGTCGGTCTTGGCATATTCGGCCAGATTTTTGTCGGCGTCGCCTTCAAGTTCCTTGATGATGCGGCGTGTGATGAGTTCCATGTCGCTTTTTGAAGAAGTGAAGCCGATGAAGGGGCAACCATAGATGAGCGGCGGACAAGCAATGCGCATATGGACCTCCTTGACGCCGTCTTCAAAGAGCACCTTGACGTTGTCGCGAAGCTGCGTGCCGCGCACAATGGA
Organism: Bacteroidales bacterium; assembly: GCA_004557035.1. Taxonomy (GTDB): domain Bacteria; phylum Bacteroidota; class Bacteroidia; order Bacteroidales; family Bacteroidaceae; genus Alloprevotella. Next base: position 3,285 of record SFFB01000020.1, read on the forward strand.
GTCGTCGCAGAAGAGCACACGCTTGCCTTCGAGCATGGCGCGATTGGGGATAAGCTTCATTTTGGCCACGAGCGAGCGCATCTCTTGGTTGGAAGGCGTGAAACTACGCGGCCACGTAGGCGTATATTTGGAGATGGCGCGCTGATATGGCTTGCCGAGTCCGGCTGCATAACCCAAAGCCATACCGACACCCGAGTCGGGAATGCCGCAAACGCAGTCGGCTTCGGTCTGGTCTTCTTCGCCCATAATGCGGCCGTTTTCGTAGCGCACCTGCTCTACGTTCCGGCCTTCGTAGGATGACGTAGGGAAGCCGTAGTATACCCAAAGAAAGGAGCAGATTTGCATCGGTTCGTCGGCGGGCCGCATCACTTCGACGCCCTCAGGACGCAGACGGACAATCTCGCCGGGACCGATGTAGCGGTCTATGGCATAACCGAGATTGGCAAAGGCTGTCGACTCCGATGTGGCGGCAAAAGCGCCGTCTTTGCTTCCGACGACGATAGGCGTGCGCCCCCACTTGTCTCGGGCGGCGATGATGCCGTCTTCGGTGAGCAAGAGCATAGAACAGGAGCCTTTGATGTGACGGAAGACGTTTTCGATGCCTTCGACAAACGAGTTACCTTGGATGAGCAACAGGGCGACGAGTTCGGTTTGATTGGTCTTGCCCGACGAGAGTTCGGCAAAGTGCATCTTGTCATTAAGCAACTGCTGCTCAATCTCTTCGATGTTGACAATCTTGGCCACCGTGACGATGGCAAAGCGGCCGAGGTGTGAGTTGATGACCAATGGCTGAGCGTCGGTGTCGCTGATGATGCCCACTCCGGCGGTGCAGCCTTCAAAGCGTCCGAGGACGGGCTCAAACTTGGAGCGGAAATATGAACTCTCGAGATTATGAATAGAGCGGACAAAGGCTTTGTCTTCCTGACGGTAAGCAGCCATACCGCCACGTCGTGTGCCGAGGTGACTGTTGTAGTCGGTGCCGTAAAACAGATCGGCCACGCAACTTTCGCGACCTATAGTGCCGAAGAAACCTCCCATAATATGATATGATTTGTGTGGTTGTTTTGAGAGCCGAAAAGGCGCATATATTGAAGTCAGAAGCCATAAACCGCGCCTTGACTTATCGGTTTGTCGACTTGCCGGCCCAAGAAGGAACGTGGAAAAACAAAAGCCGCTCCCGTAATTAGGGGAGCGGTTATTGTTGCTGACTTTCAGCAGGTTGTCATTATTCTGCGCGGAGGGTGAAACGCTTGAAAGCGGTCACGGTGCAGTCTTTGTCGGCCTGCTTGAGGTAGGCAGAGACAGAGAGCTTGCTGTCTTGAATGAACTCTTGGTTCAAGAGGCAAGCCTCTTTATAGAACTTCTGCATACGGCCTTGGGCAATGCGCTCGATCATATTTTCGGGCTTGCCTTCCTGGCGTGCCTTGTCAGCGGCGATTTCATATTCTTCCTGACGAATCTTTTCGGGAACGTCCTGCTCGCAGAGTGATACAGGGTTCATGGCGGCCACCTGCATGGCTACGGCGTGACCGTAGGCAGGATCAACGCTCTTGTTGAGTGCAACCATAGTGCAGAGCATGTTTTTGCCCTGGTGGTTGTAGCAAGAGATATTGTCGCTCTCGATGGTGAGATAGCCGTCGAGTTCCATCTTTTCGCCGGTGATACCACTGCGGTCGGTTACAGCGTCGGCCACGGTGCCGTTGCCCATCGGGAGGTTCTGCACCTCTTCGAGGGTTTTGCATTTGTTGGCCACGGCGGCGTCAAGAATGTCTTGTGCGAGTTTGACGAAGTCGGCGTTTTTGCCCACGAAGTCGGTTTCACATTTCAAGGCGATGATGGCACCGAAACCATTCTCGGCCTTGCAGAGCACTGCACCTTCTGAAGCCTCGCGGTCAGAACGTTTAGCGGCCACGGCCTGTCCTTTCTTACGGATGATTTCGATGGCGGCTTCGATGTCGCCGTTAGCCTCGGCCAGGGCTTTTTTGCAGTCGCCGAGTCCTGCGCCGGTCATTGTGCGCAGCTTTTTGATATCTTCAAGTCCTACTCCCATGGTAGTGATTTGATTAACGGGTTAATAAAAAGTGTTAGGATTATTCGGCAGCGGGAGCCTCAGCGTTTTCAGCGGGAGCTTCGGCAGCGGCCTCGGCGGGAGCCTCAGCTTCTTTTTCTGCACGGGCCTTAGCTGTGCGCTTGCGGGGAGTTTTTTCGCCCTCGGCGGCTTCAGTGTCTACCTTCTCAGCCTTGCGCTCTTCGAGACCTTCAGCGATGGCACCGCAGCAAACGTCGAGGATGAGCTCGATGCTCTTGTTGGCGTCGTCGTTGGCGGGGATCACGTAGTCGATGGGGGCAGGGTTTGAGTTGGTGTCTACGATACCGAACACGGGGATGCCCAAGCGGTTGGCCTCTTTGACGGCGATGTGCTCTTTGCATACGTCGATGACGAAGAGAGCGGCGGGGAGCTTGTTGAGGTCGGCGATTGAGCCGAGGTTCTTTTCAAGTTTGGCACGCTGGCGAGAAATCTGGAGGATTTCGCGCTTAGAGAGGTTTGAGTAGGTGCCGTCGCTCATGAGTTTGTCGATGTTGGCCATCTTCTTCACAGCCTTGCGGATGGTGGGGAAGTTGGTGAGCATACCGCCCGGCCAGCGCTCGGCCACGTAGGGCATATTGACAGAAGCGGCCTTGGTGGCTACGGCTTCTTTGGCTTGTTTTTTAGTAGCTACAAAAAGGATCTTGCGACCTGACTTAGCCACCTGCTTGAGGGCTTCGGCGGCTTCGTCGAGTTTGGCCACGGTCTTGTGAAGATCGATGATATGGATGCCGTTGCGCTCCATAAAGATGTAGGGCGCCATGGCGGGGTTCCATTTGCGTTTGAGGTGACCGAAGTGGCAGCCAGCCTCGAGGAGTGTCTCAAAGTTTGTTCTTGACATTGTGTGTGTTTGTTTGTTCGTTTACGTTCTTTTGAGTTGTGCCCCACGTGTGGGTGGGGTTGTTCAGTCCAACCAGCCGACGGGTAGTTCACCGTGTTGATGTGGTGATGAAGTCGCGTCGGTTTAGATGCTAAACGTCATCCAGCAGCAATAAAAAAGCCGAATATTAACGTTTGCTGAACTGGAAGTGGCGGCGGGCTTTGGGCTGACCGGGCTTTTTACGTTCTACAGAACGAGAGTCGCGGGTGATGAAGCCTTCGGCGCGGAGAGCCTTTTTGTCGTCGGCATTAATCTTGACGAGTGCACGGGCAATGGCAAGGCGGAGAGCCTGGCTCTGGCCGGTGAAACCACCACCGTCGAGATTGACCTTAATATCATATTTCTCAGTGGCATCGAGCAGTGCGAGGGGCTGTTTAACCACGTACTGCAGAATGGGTGAGGGGAAATAGTCAGCGATGTCGCGCTTGTTAATCGTAATTTTGCCGGTACCTTCAGTAAGGAAGATGCGAGCCACGGAGCTTTTTCTACGGCCTAATGCGTTGATTGTTTCCATTTCTGCTTAGCTTATTTATACTGATTAATATCAATGGCCTTGGGGTTTTGGGCCTCGTGTTTGTGCTCAGCACCTTCGTAAACATAGAGGTTACCAAGGAGCTTGGCGCCCAGGCGGTTTTTGGGGAGCATGCCCTTCACGACGCGACGTACGAGACGCTCGGCGCCGTCTTTCTTTGCCATGATGCTGGCAGGGGTGTGCTCGCGCTGGCCGCCGGGATAGCCGGTGTAGGTGTAATACACGCGGTCGTTCCACTTGTTGCCGGTCAGCTGAACCTTGTCGGCATTAATAATGATCACATTGTCACCACAGTCTACGTGAGGGGTGAAATTGGGTTTGTACTTACCGCGGAGCAACTTGGCAACTTTTGTGCAAAGACGGCCAAGCACCTGATCGGTGGCATCAACAACAACCCACTCTTTGTTTACCGTGGCTTTGTTGGCTGAAATGGTCTTGTAGCTTAAAGTATCCACTCTTTTAGTTTTTAATTGATTTTGTAACTACTTTTCGGCCCGCTTCGTCGTGGTCGCCGCGTCCGGCCAATGAACTCGACGCCCTGAAACAGGCCTTTTTGCAGGTGGTTAGAGCCTGCTTGGATAAATAATCGGCGTGCAAAATTACCACTTTTTTATTGACCGACAAATATTTTCGGCTTTTTTCCGCTTGGCGCCTCATTTAATAAACACGTACGCGCGCACGCGAGGCGTAAGGCTGTTTTTATATGGTTTGCCGATTGTTCAAAATCGGGGGATAAGTGAGACGCAAAACTTCAAAATTATTTTTGCAAGGTTTTCACGAAAAAGGTCAAAGCGCCAAAAAGGCCGCCAAATAGAGCAAAATTTGACCGAAACCCGCCCGAACGGGCTTTTGATAGGGAAAAGTTATGCGGGAATAAGGCGAGTTTTTCCAGTCATAAGGCCCGCAAAAACTATCCTTATCGCCGTAAGGCGCTGAAACACAAAAAGAGAGGCCAAAAGGCCTCCCCTATTTTCTATATCTCAAATATACGATTTAAAAATCGTCCGGAAAAAGACAAACGGCGTGCCGGCGCGGCGTGGTCTCAATGCGGGTATTCCAAATTGGCGTCGGTGGCCTTGAGCAGGGTTTCTTCGAGAAACTTCTTGCTCTCGAGGCGTGCCATGGGCAGGTCGTGCAGCAGCCAGGTGCCGCAGTCTTTGGCACTGGCGCCGGGTATGTCGCCTTCAAACTCGGCGATAAACTTGAAGGTGTCGCACATGAGCGGCAAGATGTCTCTGGGCGTGAGCGCTCCGCGCATGAGCAGGTAGTTGCCCGTGAGGCAGCCCATAGGGCCCCAATAGACGATGCGGTCGCGCCAATCGGGACGGTTGCGCAGATAGGTGGCTGCAAGATGCTCAATCGTGTGAATGGCACCCTGGCCCAGCACAGGTTCGCGGTTGGGCAGTTTCATACGGATGTCGAACGTAGTGACGATTTCGCCGCCCACTTGGTCTTGGCGCGACACGTAAATGCCGCGGTTCAGACGCAGATGGTCGATGGTGAAGCTGGCTATTTTTTTCATAAGTTCTTATGTAATGGCGTTTTTTATCGGGTGATGGCGTTAAGCAGTGCCTCGGTGACGGCAAACGAACGGTCGGCCATAGTGTCCCAGAAGTTTTGATATTGGTCAAAATGGTCTTCGGCACCGGGCGTGTCGCTGATGATGCGGAACGAGAGGAAGGGGGTGTGGTAGAGATGGCACACTTGGGCCAGTGCACCGCTCTCCATGTCGACGGCAAGACCTTCGGGCCAGAGCGACTTGATGCGGTCGAGGGCGGCTCGGTCGGTGATAAACTGGTCGCCGCTGCAGATGAGTCCGCAGTGCAGTCGAGTGTCGGTCTGCAAGCCACGGGCCACTTCGAGCAAAGCGGCATCGGCCTCATAATAAAGCGGCAAGCCCTGCACCTGTCCGAGAGCTGACTCGGGGCCACAATCCACGTCGTGATAAGCCACCGTGGCGCCAATCACGACATCCATCACGCCCACCGTGGCGTCTATGCCGCCGGCCACGCCCGTATTGATAACGGCATCGGGGTGGCAATGGCGAATGAGTTCGACGGCTTTGACGGCTGCATTGACCTTGCCTATGCCACTCTCGGCCAAAACCAGGCGGCAACTGCCCAGGTGTCCCTCGACATATTCAAAGGTGTCTTCGCGACACACCCGCACCTCGTTCAAAAGGCGCACCAGCTGCTCGTGCTCCTTGTGCATGGCGTTGATAATGACGTAGGTTTTCATATTTTCTTGAAAGTATGAAGTGTTTCGGGGGATAAATCGTATGCAAAGATAGACCTTTGCGGGTGATTTGCAAAAAAACGTGTAACTTTGCATCGATTTTTTAAAACTTTGTCTTTTTGTCGCCATAAAGACAAGTTCGCTTCACGCCACATCAATCAAAAACTAAAACATAGTTCAAATGAAAGCATTGAGTTTCAAACCCAGACTTTTTTCGGAGTTGAAGCATTACAACAAAGAGAAGTTCGCGGCCGACGCCATGTCGGGCCTCATCGTGGGCATCGTGGCCCTGCCTCTGGCCATTGCCTTCGGTATTGCCTCTGGCGTGACACCCGAGCAGGGCATCCTGACGGCCATCATCGGCGGTTTTCTGGTGTCGCTCTTGGGCGGTTCGCGGGTACAGATTGGCGGTCCAACGGGCGCATTCATCGTCATCATTAGCGGCATCGTAACCAACCCGCAGCTGGGCATGTCGGGACTGATTGCCGCCACCATTATGGCCGGCATCTTTTTGATTTTGCTGGGTATCTTCCGCCTCGGCACCATCATCAAATTCATCCCCTACCCCATCGTGGTGGGCTTCACCAGCGGTATCGCCCTGACCATATTCACCACACAGATACAGCAGTTCTTCGGCCTGCACATTGACGGCGCCGTGCCGGGCGATTTTCTCTCCAAATGGGCCGTCTATTTTGAAAACTTCGGCACAACGCAGTGGCCCACGCTCGTGGTGGGTCTGGTGAGCCTGCTCATCATCATCTTCACGCCCAAAATCAACAAGAAAATCCCTGGGTCGCTCGTAGCCATCATTGTGGCCACCGTGGCGGTCTATTTCCTCAACCCCTTCTTGGCCGAACAGGGCCTAGGCACCATTGAGACCATTGCCGGCGACGGCACCACGCAAATCAACTCGTCCATCCCCACTCCCGAATTCCCCACACTGACCTGGGAGCAAATCAAAAACCTGCTGCCCACCGCTCTGGTCATCGCCGTACTGGGCGCCATAGAGTCGCTGCTCTCGGCCACTGTGGCCGACGGTGTCTGCGGCGACCACCACAATTCCAACCAAGAGCTCATCGGTCAGGGCGTGGCCAACCTCTGCACGCCGCTCTTTGGCGGTATTCCCTGTACGGGTGCCATAGCCCGCACAATGACCAACATCAACAACGGCGGCCGTACGCCTGTGGCCGGCATCATTCACGCCGTGGTGTTGCTGCTCATCTTCCTGTTGCTCATGCCGCTGGCCGGCTACATCCCTATGAGCTGTCTGGCCGCCGTATTGATTATGGTGTCATACAATATGAGCGGATGGCGCACCTTCGTTCAGCTGATGAAAAATCCCAAGAGCGACATCGCCGTGCTGCTCATCACGTTCTTCCTCACCGTCATCTTCGACCTCACCGTGGCCATCGAAGTGGGCTTGCTCATAGCCTGTCTGCTCTTTATGCGCCGCATGGCCGAGACCACGCAAATCAAGGTCATCGCCGACGAGATTGACCCCAACGAGGAAACCGACGCCGAAGTGCACGAAGAGCACCTCATCATTCCCGACGGCGTGGAAGTGTATGAAATCAACGGTCCCTACTTCTTCGGCATAGCCAACAAGTTTGAGGAACTTATGGCCAACCTTCACAACCACCCGAAGGTGCGCATCATCCGTATGCGCCGCGTGCCGTTCATTGACTCCACGGGTATCCACAACCTCCAGAACCTCTGCGAGATGAGCCACCGCGAGGGCACGCATATTGTGCTCTCCGGCGTCACGCCCAACGTTTACGCAGTGCTCGAGCACAACGGCTTCGCCCGACTGCTGGGCAAAGACCACATTTGTCCCAACATCAACGTGGCGCTCGACCGCGCCGCCGCCATCGTGAAGCGCAAAATCTAAATCTTTCTATACACATATCCACAAGCGCCACACATCGCCGACATGCTTTCGGCTCGATGTGTGGCGCTTTGGTGTGAATGTTGAACGGCTACTCTTCTAACGTTTTATATTGGTCAGGGCTTAGCCAAATATAGCCGGAAAAATTTCCTGTAAAAATAAAAACTCTATCATCATTAACTTCTTCTACTTTGTACTTTTTACCATCCTTCAACCTAACGACATAATCACCGGCGTTTACTTTCACGCGCTTTTTCTCTTTCACCGTTGCTGTTGTGTCAATGCTGTCGTTTTTGGGGCTTACTTCATTGCCTTCCGTCACGGCATTTAGTTGGATGGCCATAATATCATTCATTATTTTCAACCGTAACGATATATTGCAAATCACTCGAAGCAAGCCCCACCATAAGAGTGAGGAAATCGCCACTCCGATTGCAAGAGCAAAACCATAAGGATTGAAATCGCCACGTTCTGTGCCCATTGTCACAAACAACACAAAGGCAGCTATCACTCCAACCACGAGCAACAGATTGGCAATGCCTTTGGTCACTTCCTCGGCCGTCGTCGAAATGTACGGCACTTCTACATTCTTAGAATTCTTGTTTTCCATAACAAATTGATTTAAGCGTTTTATTGCAAAATTGCCAAGATGAAAGACTTCAGTTCACGCTTTAATCAAAAAGCGCAGACATTCGCCATACGCCTTCTTGGCTCACCACAAGCCACAACACGATATGGGAAGTCTGCGCCTAAGGGGCAGTTATCCCAATAGTGTTGGTCTGATAAGCTCGTTTGTCTTTCGAGGTGGTGATTCAGAAGGCGATTGAGCTAACGTAATAAATCTTGTCCGGCTGTCGGGCCAAACATACCGCAAAGTTAGTCTTTTTGTCGTAATCGTCAAACACGGCCCATCTCTTACGTTCCCATAAAGCAATCGGGCAGAAACGCCGACCTTAATGGAAGGTGTTTCTGCCCGTGAAAGAAAGGTTGTAAAAAGTGTCTTTAGTAGTCGCAGCCGCTTTAGATTTTCTCCACCGGCACTTGGATGATGGAGAGCCACTGTTCGGGGTCTTCCTGGTTCCAAATGCCGTCGACGTAGCTGCAACGCGGACGGCCGACGACCTTGTAGCCGTGCTCCTCGACATACTGGAAGAGGGCAGTGTACGACTCATAGAAACGGTCGTAGGGGCCGTAGTGTTTCATGCAAACGGCCATAGGCACGGCAGGTAGCGTCTTGAACTGAATGATTGAGGAGTCGGTGCCCGCCTGCTCCACTTGCTCGCAATATTCAATGTCGACGTTGGTGGGCGAATAAGACTCGTTGTGCTCCACGGTGAAGCAGTAGCCCGGAGGCGGGCACTTGCAGCCCAGGCGTTGCATCTCGGGTCCGATGACATTACAACACAAATCGCCTAAAGCGTCGTAGGCGGGAATGACTTCACGATGGCTTGCCACGACAATCTCGGGCAAAGACTGAATTGAGAACTTGTCCATTGTTTTAATCTCTTCAATGGAGCTTTTCCAGTTGAGCAGGCGATGCCGGCGGTCGGTCAGCAGGCGCAGTTGGCGCTCCGTCTCTTGCAACTTAAGGGTGAGCTGGTTGACGCTGGGATGGTGTGACTCTGCGTCGTACAAATCCTTGATTTCGTCAAGCGAAAAACCCAGTCGCTGCAGGGCACGAATGTTGTTCAACTTTTGCATCTGCCCCACCGAGTAATAGCGGTAGCCCGTCCACTCATCTACCTCGTCGGGCAATAGCAGACCTTTCTGCTCGTAGTGGCGCAGGGTTTTGACCGTCACTTGCATCAGCTGTGAGAACGCTCCAATTTTTAATTTGGTGGTGTAACTCATAATCGCGATTAGTTTTGCTTAGCAAGTGCAAACTTAAGGTCTGCCCCAACGTACGAGTCAAGCAGCGCAAAAGGCTTTAACAGAAAATTAACATATTGCGCCGCCGCTTGGGGCCTATTCCGGCAGATAGGTGAAGAGTTGCGCGAGCGAGGCGGGGTCTTTCCAGCTCCACCACTTATCGGCCATGAGGTGCTTGAAAGCCTGTTTCATCTCGGGCCGAACGTAGGCCTTGAACTTGGACTCGTTGGCGGGAACAATCTGACCCTTGATGCTGAAAAAGTATTGGTCTTTCAAGGGATAGCCCAAGTCGAAGCTGTAGCGCTGACCGTCCACCTCGTAAAAGAAACCCGTGTCGGGGATTTCGAGATAAGGCAGATTGTCACCTCCAAAGGTCTCAGCTGTCAGTTTCTTCTCGTCTATGGTCGTGAGACATAGCAACTGGTTGTAGCCCTTCTGAGCCACGACGCGCGCCATCTGGCGATCGTTGATTTTGACATACTGCAGGGAGTCTATCGTCACTCCCAGCACATTCTGCACGTAGGCCTCTTTGATGTTTTCGCCGTCTACAAAACACAGCGTGCTATTCTTGAGCAAGATGTTGACTTTAGCCGTGGTGTAGCGACCGAAGGGCTGGATGACTTTAGCCTCCCGGAATTCCGGGAAAGCAAAGATGATTTTGGTGCGCTTGTCACCCTGATCTTGCTGGGCGTTCACCGGCAGTGCCGCAAAGGCTGCGAGCAGCGCGAGAATGATGGTCTTGAGTTTAGTTTTCATAGATAAATGATGGGGTGAGGTTTAAGCAAACGACTTACGGAATTTCAAGCAAGCCCATTCGTCGAGGGCGTGCATATCCACAAAAAGCAGGCCACAGGCGGCAGCCTCAGCGCGCAGACGCGGCACATCGGCCACATAAAAACCACTCATATAAATATATGCGCCCGTGCACATACGCGCGGCATAAGACGCCATATCGTGAAGCAGTATGTTGCGGTTGATGTTGGCTATGACAAGATCGAAAGGTCCCTTTTCGGGGAGCAGCGAGGCATCGCCCAGACACACATCGATGCCGTCCACGCCGTTGAGGGCTATGTTGTCGAGCGAGTTGCGCACGCACCATTCGTCCACGTCTATGGCCACGCAATGCTTGGCGCCACGCATCCGGGCCAGGATGGCGAGAATGCTTGTGCCGCAGCCCATGTCGAGCACCTCCTTGCCGGTGATGTCGTCGGCTAGCAGTCGGCCAATCATCTGGGCCGTAGTGGCATGGTGGCCGGTGCCAAACGACATTTGCGGATTGATGGTGATGCGGTATTCGGCCTCGGGCACGTCTTTGTGGAAGGTGCCTGCAATGACACAGCGGCCGTCTACGACCAACGGACTGAAGTAGTGTTTTTCCCACTCTTCGTTCCAGTTTTTGTCTTCGGCTTGTGTCTTTTCGTAGGCTATTTCCACGCCGGGCAACGGAAAGTCGGCCAGAGCGGCCTCAAGGGCTGCGGCGTCGTAGGCACTCTCAGGGATGTAGGCCTTAAAGGCCCCGGTCTCTGCGGGCTCGTCGAAGAGCGGGGTCTCGGGGTCGTCAGTGCGTCCGGCAGCCGGACGGTCGAGCGTACCGGTATGCACGAAGCTGTCAAAACCCACTTCGGCCAAGACAGAGGCCAAGACGTCGTGAATGGCCTCGTCGGCCGGCTGGGTGGAAAAGGTGAATTCGAGATATTTCATAATGAAGCGTTTTCGGTCAGGTTTAAGAGAGATGCCGGCTGCGTATGCGCCATTCGGCCGGATAGGCATTGTTGGCCCGGGCCCCAAGATTGTTGACAAAGCCCAAGGGATGGCCTTCATGGCAAGCCACGACGTAGCCTCGCGGCGTATCGGCAGGCAAGACAAGTGCCTCGCGGCGCAAATAGGCCAGTGCCTGAGTGCGGTCAAGGTTTGTCCGGGGGAAGGCTTCGTCGCTGAGAGCCGTCGACAGGGCTATGGCATGGGCGGGCACCAACTTGTTGCCTTTAGGCTCGGCCAAGTCCACACCGGCCTGAATGACATTGGCGCAAGCCTGTATGCGGCCTATGACCTCGGCCAAAGCCTCGCGAACGGCATAGAGCCCACCGTCGGGCCGCTGCAAAATCTTGTATGGCCTACTGTCTTTGAGCCACGGCGTCACTTGTCTCACGCCCGCCGGCGGCGTGTCTTTGCCGCTGCGTCGGCGGTCTTTGACTCGACGGGGCAGGTCGGTCTCGGCCGTTTTGCGCAATAGGGCCAGGAAGAAGCCTTCGCCTTTGGCACGGTCCGGCAAGAAATGACAGACGGGCAGTCCGCGGCCGGTTTGGTCGCCGTCTATGGCCCATGTCGCGTCGAAAGCCACGGGGACGCACTCGGCTCCCAGTTCGCGGCAAATGTAATCAATGTTGTCTTCATTTTCTTCACGGTTGAACGTACAGGTGCTATAGACCAGCCAACCGCCCTGCCTCAAGGCCGGCCACACGTCGCGGACAATCTGTCGCTGTCGGGCTGCACATTGGGCCACGGCCTCAACAGACCATTCGTCTCTGGCGCCCTCGTCTTTGCGAAACATACCTTCGCCCGAACAAGGCACGTCGGCGGCCACGATGTCAAAGAGACCGCAGAGCGGCGCAAAGTCTGCGGGATAACTCTGAGTGACCACCACGTCGGGATGTCCCCACTTGGTGAGATTTTCTGCCAAGACCATAGCCCGTTGCCGCACCGGCTCATTGGCCACCAGCAGACAGCCATCGGGCAGCAGCGACCGCCACAGTGTAGATTTGCCGCCGGGGGCCGCACAAAGGTCGAGCACGCGAGCGGGCGTTTCGTCGATGGTTTTGAAAGCCTGTTCCACAAACATCGAAGCCGCCTCCTGGACATAATAACAGCCGGCGTGCAGCAGCGGATCGGCGGTGAAAGCCGGCCGACTCTCCAGATAGCGTCCGCGAGTGCACCACGGCACCTGCTCAGCGTTTGCAAAGAGTCCGTCGTGCGATTTGATGGGATTGAGCCGTACGCTCACAGGCGCCACGCCGTTGAGAGCCTCACAGAGCGCGTGGCCACGTTCTTGTCCCAGCAAGTCCGCGGTACGGCGTATAAAAGCATCGGGAAGTTGAGCCATTGGCGTTTGGTGTTTTCTTGGATGGGTCAAAGTTAGTGCAAGCGAGAGCAAAGGCCAAAAAAAACTTGTTTTTTATTGGACTTTGCCGAGCGCAGCCTAACTTGCGCGAAGCAAAAGTTAGTGCAAGGCGAGCGGAAAGCAAAGAAAAACTTGTTTTAATTTGCCATTCCCGAGCCGCAGCCTAACTTGCGCGAAGCAAAAGTTAGTGCAAGGCGAGCGGAAAGCAAAGAAAAACTTGTTTTTATTGGCTTTCCCGAGCCGCAGCCTAACTTGCGCGAAGCAAAAGTTAGTGCAGGCGAGAGCCGCAGCCTAACTTGCACCGTCAGGCAAAAGTTAGTGCAAATGAGTGCGGTAAGCACAGGAAAGCATTATTTATTGGACTTACGCATAACCGAAAGTAAGTGCTATCCTCCCCAGAAACTTGTATTTTTCTCTCCCTCCAACAATGGTTATCTTTGGACAAAGAGAAAAGGAAGAGGCCTCAAAAGGGCCTCTTTTATTTGTAATCAGGCGTTTACTGGGATAAGGAGAGTTTTTCTTGGGCTTATGACAGGAAAAATTGGGCTTATGACAAGAACAAGAAAACCTGTTATCGTAGGTCTGAAAAGGCATTTAACCACTTTTGGGCTTCATTCACGAGGCGCTAAAAAAGTTTTTCGACGAAAAAAGAGCTTTTCGCGTCACGCTTGAGGCGGGAGAATGAACTGATTTGAGTATTCTGCGCTCGGCAAAGTCCAATAAAAAACAAGTTTTGGGCCTTTCTGCGCTCGCCTTGCACTAACTTTCGCTGCGCGCAAGTTAGGCTGCGCTCGGCAAAGTCCAATAAAAACAAGCTTTGGGCCTTTCTCCACTCGCCTTGCACTAACTTTCGCTGCGCGCAAGTTAGGCTGCGCTCGGCAAAGTCCAATAAAAAACAAGTTTTTTTTGGCCTTTGCTCTCGCTTGCACTAACTTTGCAGTTCAAAAGGTATTTTTACTTGTAATTACATTATTTTCTGTATGAGTTGGATACAAACCATTTTTCAAGACCCGGGGTCTATCGCGCACCTCGTGGTGATTTACGCCTTGGTGATTAGTCTGGGCGTGAAACTGGGTAGGATCAAGTTCGGCGGCGTGGCGCTCGGTGTCACGTTTGTGCTTTTCGCCGGCATCCTCCTCGGACACATTTATTATCAGTTCATTCCCGACACGGCCGGTCAACCTATCGACCACTCCGCCCAAAAGGCCGTGATCAACTTCGTCAAGGAACTGGGCCTCATCTTGTTTGTCTATTGCATCGGCTTGCAGGTGGGACCGGGCTTCTTCGCCACCTTCAAAAAAGGCGGCGTAGGAATGAACCTCATTGCCGTAGGCATCGTGGCGCTCAACGTGCTGGTTATGCTGGGTCTCTACTTCCTGGTCTATGGCGGCGGTAAGTATGAACTGAGTATGATGGTCGGCACAATGTATGGAGCCGTAACCAACACCCCCGGTCTCGGTGCGGCCAACTCCGTGATTAAAGATATGGCCGGCGTTTTCGATGGCGGCAACATCCCCGACCTGGCTTCCAGCTACGCCTGCGCCTACCCGCTCGGTGTGGTTGGCATCATCCTGGCCACTATCGTTATCCGCTTTATCTGCAAAATCAAGCTTGACGAAGAGCAGGAGCGTATCCGCAAAGAGCAGGAACGCGACCCGCACGCCACACCCAAGCACCTCATCATCAACATCACCAACAAGGCCGTGGTGGGACGCTCACTGGCCGACCTGCACACGTTCTTGAACCGCGAGTTCGTGGTGTCGCGCTGCATCAAAAACGATGAAATCATCGTGCCCGACGGCAACACCAAACTCGAACTCGACATGCGCATCCACTTGGTATGTGCCGAAGACGAGGCCGAAGCCATCACCGCCCTGATGGGTGAAGCCGTCGACGAGGAATGGACACCCGACGTGGCAGACGCCAAATACGTGTCGCGCCGACTGGTCATCACCAAAGACAACATTAACGGAAAAACCTTCGGACAGCTCCACTTCAGCACCATCTATGGCGTGAACGTGACGCGCGTCACCCGTAACGGTATGGAACTCTTTGCCGACCGCAACCTCCGCCTGCAAGTGGGCGACCGCCTGCTCGTGACGGGTCGTGAGCAAGACGTGGAACACCTCAAAGACGCCATCGGCGACAGCGTGAAACGCCTCGATCACCCCAACGTGGGCGCCATCTTCTTCGGCATTATGCTCGGCGTGATGCTCGGCCAGATTGACTTTGGCGGCGGTATGAAACTGGGTCTTGCCGGCGGTCCGCTCATCGTGGCCATCCTGATGGGTGCCTTCGGCTACCGTTATGGCATCAACACCTATACTTCCACTTCGGCCAATCTGATGCTTCGCGAAGTCGGTCTGCTGCTCTTCCTCTCCAGTGTCGGCATCCAGGCAGGCGCCACCTTCTGGTCGACGCTCCAGGCCGGCGGTGTGACCTACGTCTGGACGGGCTTCCTTATCACGATCATACCTATCCTCATTATGGGTGTAGTGGCCAGAAAGGTCTTGAAGCTGAACTATTTCACGCTGATGGGTCTCATCGCCGGTTCCAATACCGACCCTCCCGCATTGGCCTTTGCCAACCAGACCGCAGGCAACGACGCGCCGGCCGTGGGCTATTCTACGGTTTACCCGCTCTCTATGTTCTTGCGCATCATCGTAGCCCAACTGGTATTGCTGGCATTCCTCTCGTAACTTCATCTTTTTGACGTCATACAATAATAGGGCCGTGATGCACTACCGCGCACGGCCCTGTTGTTTTGATACAGACCATCACAACCCACTTTATGGCAGAGAAGACTTTGAAAGGCGAAACGGCCAAAGGCCTGCTTTGGGGCGGCATCAACAACGGCGGCCAGCAACTGCTCAACCTTGTGTTCGGCATTTTCCTGGCCCGAATGCTCACGGCCGAAGACTACGGCATGGTGGGGATGCTCACCATCTTTGCCCTCATAGCCTCGGCGCTGCAGGAGAGCGGCTTCATCTCGGCGCTCAACCGTAAAAAAGACATCACCCACGCCGACTACAACGCCGTGTTTTGGTTCAATGTCATCTGCGCCGTTTCGCTTTATGTCATTCTCTTTTTCTGTGCTCCTCTGATTGCAGCCTGGTTCAAGCAACCCGTACTCATCCCCCTGTCGCGCCTTTCTTTCTTGAGCATCATCCTGGCCGCGCTGGGCACAGCCCCGAGAGCCTATCTCTTCCGTAACCTTCTGGTCAAAAAGACTGCCGGCATGACCCTCACGGCCCTATTGCTCTCGGGTCTCACCGGCATCACGCTGGCTGCCCTCGGCATGGCCTATTGGGGACTTGCCATACAGAACCTCGTGTATTGCGGGGTGATGACGATTTTCAGCTGGACACTTTCCGGTTGGCGGCCTACGCTGCACATCGACCTTAGGCCGCTGCGCGGTATGATAGGTTTCAGTTCGCGCCTGCTCATCACCAACATTTTCACGGGCATCAACAACAACATCTTCTCTATCTTCTTCGGCCGTTTCTACGGCGAAAGGCAGGTGGGTCTTTATAATCAGGCCAACAAATGGACATTCCAGGGCTACACCTTCCTTAACGGCACCCTCTGGAACGTGACGCAGCCCGTCTTTGCCCGTATCGACGACATCGACCGGCAACGGCGTGCCTTCCGCAAGATGTTCCGTTTCACGGCTTTCGCTTCCTGTCCCCTCCTCTTCGGTTTGGCGCTCATCGCTCCCGAATTCATCACCTTGCTCATTACCGACAAATGGATTGAAAGTGCCCATCTGATGCAAATATTAAGCATTGGCGGCGCCTTTATCCCCGTGGCGTCTTTCTACAGCAACTACCTCATCAGCCAGGGCCGCAGCAACGTGTTTATGTGGTGCACCATCGGCCTTTGCCTCTTGCAGACACTCTCCGCCTTCGTGCTTTATCCGTTTGGCGTGACGGTGATGGTGGTGGTCTATGTGGCTTTGGGCATTTTGTGGCTGCCGGTGTGGCACTATTTCATTTGGCAGACCAACGGCGTGACCCTATGGCAGGCCCTGACAGACCTGTTGCCGTTTGTGGTGTGTGCCGCCCTCGCCATGCTGGGTGCCTGGGCGGTGTCGCAAGGCATAGCCTCCGACCTCTGGCGCCTCTTGGCCAAAGTCGCTGCTGCCTTTGTGCTTTATGTGAGTATGATGAAAGCGCTGAGAGTCGTAATCTTCGAGGAAAGCGTAGCTTTTTTGCTTTCCCGTTTCAAGCGCACAAAACAATCTTAAACCATTCGGCCGCCACCGCCAAGCCTTTCAGTTGGCATAAAACCTGCCGTCAATCATCACCACCGCCTCGTCGTCCAGGAGTTGTGCCAGAGCGCGGTCGCGCAGTGTAGTGCTATAGCCCTCAAAATCAAGGCGGTCGGGGGCGAGACCTTTGGCCGAGACGATTTGCAGCCTCAGACTTTCAGCCAACACGGTGACATCGGTGGCTTCACGCCTTTTGGCCAGACACACGTCGCAACGCCCGCAATCGGGCGTGCCTTCCTCTCCGAAATAATTGAGCATAAAGCCACTCCGGCAAGCCTCTTCCTGCTGCGCATAACGCAACATCTCGCGACTGCGCTGCTCATAGTTGTCGCGCCGCTCTTCATAGACGGCCCTGCTCAGCACCACACGGTCCACACGTCGCTGCAAATAAGTGATGTGTGGTATTTTTTTGCGTGGGATGTAATGAATGACGCGCTGGCGATTGAGATTGACCAAAATCTCATAGACTTCGTGAGGCTTGAGCTCCGTCTGCTGGGCAATGACCCTTTCCTCGATGAACACATAATCGGCAAAGACGCCACCATACCGCCTCATAATGGTTGAGATGACCTTTTCGGTGTTCGCCGTCTGCCGGTGCAGGCGATAGAGGTCGTCTCTGGTGAGCAGGAACATAAGCCGCGACAGATTGTCTTCACTCTCTCTGAAATCAATGTAGCCTGCCCGGGTCAATATCTGCAAGGCGCTCATCACGGGAATGGGGAAACGATGAAACGTGCGGCAAAACTGCTCGACGTTGAACTCATAGGTGACGGACCGGCCGTCGCCCACGGCCAACTGGAAGAAATAGGCGAGGTCGTCGTAGGTGTCTGCGATGTAGTCTTTGGCAGGGAAATTCTCTTCGACGCGTCGCGCCATCCGCGTGGCGTCGCTCTCATTGTAGAGCAATATGGCATAGGCGGTCTGTCCGTCTCGGCCGGCCCGTCCGGCTTCTTGGAAATAAGCCTCGATGGCATCAGGCATGTCAAGATGTATGACCAAGCGCACATTGGGCTTATCAATGCCCATGCCAAAAGCGTTTGTGGCCACCATGACCCGGATTTCGTCATCGTGCCAAAGGCGCTGCCGTACGTCTTTGTCCAGTTCAGTGAGTCCGGCGTGAAAGTTGAGCGCGGTGAAGCCTTTCTCTCGAAGCAGTTCGGCCACTTCGCGCGTCTTCTGTCTGCTTCGGGTATAGACGATGGCCGAACCGTCTACGCGCGATAATATATGGAGTAGTTCGGCTGTCTTGTCTTTGGTTTTCCTGACCACATAACTCAGGTTGGGCCGAGCGAAACTCATTCGGAAAACCGCCTTGTGGTCAGTGCGGAACCGCAGACGCTCGCAAATGTCGTCGACCACGCGAGGTGTGGCCGTAGCGGTGAGCGCCAGCACAGGCACGCCGGGCAGGTGGTCTCTCAGGCGGGCAATCTCGAGATAGGCCGGCCGGAAGTCATATCCCCACTGCGAGATGCAGTGTGCCTCGTCGACGGTGATGAAACTCACCTTCATCCGCTTGAGTTTGCCCACAAAAAGCTCGCTCGAGAGGCGCTCGGGCGAGAGATAAAGCAACTTATAAGCCCCAAAGATGCAGTTGTCCAGGCAAGCCACGATGTCGGTGCGCGACATACCGGAGTGGATGGCGGCAGCACGAATGCCACGACGTTTGAGGTGGTCCACCTGGTCTTTCATCAAGGCCACGAGCGGTGTCACCACGATGGTCATTCCTTCGAGCGCCAGCGCCGGCACCTGGAAGGTGAGGCTTTTGCCTCCACCCGTCGGCATAAGGCCTAGGGTATCGTTACCCAAGGCTATGCTACGGATGATGTCGGCCTGAATGCCGCGAAAATCATCATAGCCCCAGTATTCGTGCAGTATATCGCTGAACGTGTCGGCCATGATGGTTATTCGCAGGGGCGAATGTCTTCTATTTGCAACTGCACCTCTCCGCGTTTGTGCGTGTTCTCTTCCACGGCATAGCAGATATCGAAGGCGCGTTTCGTCTTTATATATCTGGCCTGCGAACTCTGCCCGAAAGCGATGCCGTTCATCACGTTGTTGCTCTTGTTGTCTACGAGCTCAAGTTTGATGTGCTCCTGGCCGCGTCCCACGACTTTGCTGGTACCGTAGTCATATACGCGGCGGGTGCAGAAGGTGGGGCGCTCGTTGCCCGGTCCGAAGGGAGCGAAGCGTTTGAGTTGCTGATAAAACTTGAAGGTCACGTCCTTGAAGTCCAGATAAGCGTCGATGTCGAGCGCAGGTTGGGTCTGCTCGTCCTGGATATGCTCAGTGACATAGTCTTCGAAGCGCCGGCTGAACTCGGCCACGTTCTCAGCCTTGAGCGTGAGGCCTGCAGCGTAGGTGTGACCGCCGAAGTTTTCGAGCAAGTCGGCACAGCTTTGCACGGCTTTGTAGACATCAAAGCCCGACACACTGCGAGCCGAGCCGGTGGCCATGCCCTCAGAGCGTGTGAGCACGACGGCGGGGCGGTAATAAAGCTCGGTGAGTCGCGAAGCCACAATGCCGATGACGCCTTTGTGCCACTCTTCGTTGTAGATGACGATGCTGCGCCGGTCGTCGAGGTTCGCCATTTTGGCTACCCGGTTTACGGCTTCTTCGGTCATTTGTTTGTCGAGATCTTTTCTGGCTTCGTTGTAGAGGTTGATGCGTTCGGCTTTTTCGAGGGCAGCCTGATAGTCTTTCTCCACTAAGAGTTCGACGGCCTCACGTCCGTTTTGCATACGTCCGGAAGCGTTGATGCGCGGACCTATGCGGAAGATGATGTCGCCCATCGACAGTTCACGGTCGCCCAGACCGCACACCTCGACGATGGCCTGCAGGCCGATGCCGGGATTGCTGTTGAGACAGCGCAGTCCGTGGCTGGCCAGGATGCGGTTCTCGCCCATAATGGGCACAATGTCAGACGCAATCGATATGGCACAGAGGTCGAGCAGTTGGGTGAGTTGATTAAACTCTATGCCGTTATTGGCCGCGAAGGCCTGCATGAATTTGAAGCCGACGCCACAGCCTGACAGGTGGGTGTAGGGATAGACATTGTCTTTGCGCTTAGGGTTGAGAATGGCTGCTGCGTCGGGCAGAACATCGTCGGGCACGTGGTGGTCGCAGATGATGAAGTCAATGCCGAGGCTCTTGGCGTAGGCAATTTCATCGACGGCCTTGATGCCGCAGTCGAGCACGATGATGAGCTTCACGCCGGCGTCGGCAGCGAAGTCCACACCTTTTTTCGAGATGCCGTATCCCTCGTCGTAACGGTCGGGGATGTAGAAGTCGATGTTGGAATAAAACTTCACCAAAAACTTGTAGACCAGAGCCACGGCCGTACAGCCGTCCACGTCGTAGTCGCCATAGACCAAGATGCGCTCATTGCGGCACAGCGCCGCGTTGAGGCGGTCTACGGCCTTCTGCATGTCGTTCATCAGAAACGGGTCGTGCAGGTCGGTGAGCTGTGGACGGAAGAAGCGCCGAGCCTCAGCCATTGTCGTAATTCCGCGACGCCGGAGCAACCGACCAAGGGCAGGATGCACGCCTGTCTCGCCGGCCAGCAGGGCCTCCGCCGCCGCTTCTTCGGGCGTGGGGTCTTCGTATGTCCATTTGTAGTTCATGGGTGGTATGTCGTTTTTTTATTATCGGAGAGGGGAGTCGCCACCGCCAGTTTTGGCAATTGCGCATAATAGAGCTTGCTAAATTAGCAAAAAATTGCGACATAGACGTGACATCTGCCGGGGCGGCAGAAAAAGTGGACGAAAACCGACGCCGTTTTGCGCCCGTCTGACGTACAAAAAGGCGGGTCTTGAATGATGGTGCCGATGAGTTTATTAAGTTTTTTGAGAATTATTGGCCAAACACGCCGAATTTGGTTAAATATTCCCAACAAGCGCAACGTTTCGTCTTATCCTATTGTATTTCAACGTATTAAAAGGAGAGAAGAAACCAGACTACTTGAAAAACTGCCGAAAAAGCACTTCGGCGATGCCGGAAATGTTTTTTCTTAGGCCTGGAATAAGGACAGTTTTTTCTCCCATAAGGACAGGAAAAACTGCGTTACTGACAGGAAACGAGCCTTTTAGGCCGGAAACACGAAAAAAGCTCCCACAAGGGAGCTTCTTCCTTTTTGGCTACTCCAAATATACGCCGCCGGAGCCGTCTGTCAAAAGACAAAACGCCGGTGAGCGATAGGCCGGAGACCAAAAGACTGCCGGGACTCAACGGGTCACCTTGACGGCCTCGTAACCGATTTTGCGCAGGGCCTCGATATAGTCTTCGGCCTTGGCCTTATCGGCCCGATAAACGATGGTGACGCGCTGCTGCTCGACAGAGGTTTCAATCTTTTTCGTGCCTTTGACAAATCGCAGGCCGTTCTTGATTTTGGCCTCGCATCCGGCACAGTGCATCTGCGGCGTTGTCGTGACGACGAGCGTGTCAACGGGGGCCTTTTCCGGCCGAACGGCGGCTGAGGCAGTCAGACCCGTCACGGCCATGATGAGCATTAACAAAAACTTTTTCATATACCTTTTATTGATGATAAACAACGTGTCAGTTCAAATGCCAACGTATGCCCACATAGGCCATTGCCCCCTCGGTGGGGCCCCACACCTGGGTGGCGTCAAAGCCCGGCAGCCAAGGGTTGTCGGCGCCAATGACGGGCGAGGGTATGCGGTAGTTGGTGAGGTTTTCGCCGCCGGCATAGAGGCTGAAATGGCGAAAGTCGCGCGTCACCTGGGCTTGGAGTTGGCAGTAGGTGGGATAGGAAGTGAAGTCGTAACGCACTCCGCTGCCGGCCACTGAGGCGGTGACGTCGAAATGCCAAAGCTGAAGGGGCGTCTGATAAGAGAGGGTCAGCAGACCTTTGAAGCGGTTGGTGAAAGGCCGCCGACGCAAGAGGCCGTCGTAGGTGGTGCGGGCATCGTTGTAGCGAAAGGCCGCCATGGCCGTGAAGCCGTCGAAAAAGGGATAGGTGGCGTCAATCTGGAAGGTATGGCTGAAACTGCGACCCGAAAGGTTCTCAAAGCTGACCGTACCCGCGCCCCCGGCGCCATCTACGTTGACCACCAGCTGATGAAGGAAATGAGTGTAGAAATATTCGGCGTTCAGTTCGAGCGTACGACCGGCCACGGGCAGACGCAGCGAGGCCGACAGACCGTAGTTCCAGGCTTCTTCTTGGCCTATCTCTGTGGGGAAGGAGAAGGTGCGCGCACTGGCCATGAGGGGCGTGTGCTCTGCCAGAGCGTGGGGTGAGCGGTAGCCCTTGCCGGCCGAGACACGCAGAGACAAAAGGTGGTTGGGCGCCCATTTGACGTGGAGGCGCGGGGTGAGGAATGAGCCGTAGACAGAGGAGTGGTCGAGGCGCAGTCCGGGCATCACGGTGAGTTTGTCACCGAGTCGGTAGGTGTATTGGGCATAGAGGCCGGCAATGATCTCTTTGGCCGGGCCACCGCGACGCTCGCGGAGGGGCGTGACATCGGGACCGGCGGTCGTGGGTACGAACCACTCGCTGTAAGAATCGTGATTGACCGAAGCGCCGACCGAGAGTTGATGGGCCGACGTAAAGTCACGCTCAAACATGAGCTGGGCATAACCGTTGCGCTGCGTGACATCATAGCGCTGATGGCCGAATTGGCTGTCGGTGTCTTGCCACGAACCATGCAGCATAAGGGCCACCGACGTGGGTTGCTCTGTGGAGAAGTTGAAACCGTTTTTCCATTGTGCCTCATAGCGGTCGGCTTCGACCAAGATGCCATAATGGGGGATATGGGTCGCCATGTCGGCGTGACGCGACATACCGCCCTCGCGCTCATCGTGCAAGAGGCGCACGCTGAACTGACTTATCCATTGCGGTCCGACGTAGGCCCAGCGGTGCATAAGGTTATACTGACGCAGCTTGGGCATGTCCATAAAGCCGTCGTGGTTGCCGTCGTGATCGCGCCGGCGGTCTTCAAAATGCAGCAACAGGCTTGTGCTGAGCCGGTCGTTGAGATGGATGTTGCCTTCGGCGTTGAGTTCGGTGCGCAACTGTGAGTCG
This sequence comes from Bacteroidales bacterium, assembly GCA_004557035.1. Taxonomy (GTDB): domain Bacteria; phylum Bacteroidota; class Bacteroidia; order Bacteroidales; family Bacteroidaceae; genus Alloprevotella. The sequence goes on from SFFB01000020.1 coordinate 26,197, forward strand.
AAATAGCCGTTGGCACGCACGCCGTCTTCGGCCTGAGGCTTAAGGTACTCAATGTTGATTTGGCCCGTCGTGCTTTCGTAGCCGTTCCTCACGCTCGAAGCGCCTTTGCTCACCTGTATGGACTGCATCCACGGTCCCGGCACGTAGCCCAGCGAATAAGGGATGGCGGCGCCGCGCAGATTGGGCACATTCTCGGTGAGCATCTGCACGTAGGTGCCGTCAAGGCCAAGCAACTTGATTTGTCTGGCCCCGGTGGCAGCGTCGGCATAGGTGACGTCGACAGAAGGGCTCGCCGTGAACGACTCGCCAAGGTTGCAACAGGCTGCACGCCTGAGCTGGGCCGAACTGATAAGCTCCACATTCTCGGTACGCGTCAGCGAGCGGCTGCTGCGTGTGGTGCGCACCACGGCGTCTTGGAGATTTTGATCGGGAGCAATGCTGTCGGGCAGAATCTGAGCGACGGCCATTGCCGGAAACAAGATGAGAAAGGAGAGATATAGGAATAGGAACTGCTGTCGGCTGTTCATGTCTGCATAGGTTAGGTCGGTGTGTGTCAGGATGGATTTGACGATGCAAAGTTAGAGATTTTGGCGCTCCCACCTTTATTTCGGCCTTTGTTTCACACTTTGACAGAAAACTTTTCTTCTCTCCGAGCGTTTATAAGAAGATACTTCGTCTTTTCTTGACCACACAAGCGCAGTTCGCAGAATGTTTTTCGTCGCTTGATATGCCACACCCATACCAATAAAATATATTAGGCCTCAAGTAGGTCCATTTCTCTCTCCTGCCCGCACCACAGACAATCGCCGCCAACCGGCCATACGACAAAAAGCCGCAGCGTCTGTTTTTTTTGTTCAGACGCTGCGGCAGGGATAAACGTATGAAACGCGCTTGTCAGCTTATCTTCATTTGGTACGCTTGACGGTGTGGATGACGCGGCCTTTGCCGTCGACCATGCTCAAGGTCAATGATTTGGCGTCGGCCGAGACCACGCTGAAGCCGGCTTCGGGCGAGCAAAAGACGGTGCCGTCTGTGGGCTGCACCTTGCGCGAGAGCGAGGCCGAGGAATTGACCACATAGTCGGTCGAACCGCCTGCCGGCAGGCGAAGGTGCTGGAAATTGTGGATGTGGCCACAGAGGTACATGTCGACCTTGTCTTGATGACGCCGGAACACCGGGAGGAGCCGCGCCTGCATATCGGTGCGCTCATGCTCGCCTTTTGGGGTCTGTGCAAACACGGGGTGATGGCCCACGACTATGGTCCAGGTGGAACGGTCGGCGGTCAAGACGGAGTCGAGCCAGGCCATCTGACGGTCGGCATCCTGAAGGCCGGCATCGGGATACTTGTCCCGGCTGCGGCGATAGGAGTCGATGAGCGGCGTCGTGTCGAGAAGGATGAGTCGAAGGCTCGTGCCGGCCTCTTCGTCGGTGAGCACAAACGTGTAGTAGCGGTCGGGCATTTGCCAACGGCGCGACACCTTGGCGTAGTCGAGCACAGCCTGTGTGTTGCCGCGGTATTCGTGGTTGCCCAACAAGGGGCGCCAGCTGATCATCAGTTCGGGATGGCTGTAGATGTGTTCGTAGTTGGTGAGCCACAAGGGGTCGCTGACCGAAGCCACACCATCGAAATGGTGCACGTCGCCGGCGGCCACCACACAGTCGGGACCGATGGTCTCGGCCATACGGCCCATCAGTTCGGCTATGGTTTTCTGCTCATAATAACCGTTTCGTCCCAAATCGTTGGCCAGGAAGAAACGCACATCTCCTTTGAGCTTTTTCCATTCGGCCGGTGTCTGTGCCGTAGCCGACAGACAGGCGAGAGAGAAGGCAATCAGCCAGACGAAAGAGAGGCGGATAGTATGCAGTTTCATAAGGTTCGGGATTTAGAGATTGATTTTGAAACCAACGTTGGTTCTCACACCGTAGTATTCCACCTGCATGGTGCGGTCGGAATGGCCCTGATAGTAGCGCAGGGGTTGATTGAGCAGGTTGCCGGCCTCAGCAAAGATGGTGAACTTGGTTTTCTTGCCCCACGTGTAAGAGGCGTTGAGGTCGAGATAATTGACGTGGTCGTAGTAGCGGTCAAGCTCGCGGCTGCCGGTGTTCATCTGGTCGATGAAGCTTGAGGCGAAGTTGTAGCTCAGACGCACGTTGATGCCACTTTTCTCGAAATAGAGCGAAGCGTTGGCTGTGTGCTCGGGCGAACCGGCCATCTTGACGTCGTCGCCGGCAGCGATGCCGAGGCGTGAGTTATAGTTGCGTGTGCTGGTGTGGGTGTAGGTGTAAGTGCCGTAAAGGCCAAGGCATTTCAGAGCAGGAGCAATGAAGCCGAAGTCGCGCTGATAAGACACTTCTAGGCCGGCCACACGGGCGTCGTAGGCATTCATACACTGCGTCACCTCAAACTGCTCGTCGGCCAGAGTGGAGAGACCGAGTTCGGCTCCGGTGTAGTAGCCCAAGGTTTCGACGTTGACATTCTTCACATCCTTATAGAAGAAGCCGAGACTCACCATACCGATGCTCTTAAAGTAGTAGTCGGCCGAGAGGTCGAAGTTCCAAGCCTTGGTGGGCTGGATGTTGGGGTCGCCGATAGTGGCTTCGCGGTCGGCCAAGTTGAAACTCTTGTTGGCCACCAGTGCAGAATATTTGGGACGTGAGAGTGTACGGGTGACAGAGGCGCGGATGTTGCCGTCTTCGGTCAACTTGTAGCGCAACAAAAGGCTGGGGAGCAGGTCGGTGTAGTTGTGGCGATATACTCCCGTGGGCACGAGACTCTCGTTCTCGTCTTCGTCCATCGTATAGTTGACGCCTGAGGTCTCGAGGCGGGTATTTTCGACACGCAAGCCGAGCGTGGCGTCGAGGTTTTTGCCGAGTTTCTGGTCCAGGCGGAGATAGCCGGCGTGGATTTGCTCGATGGCTTTGTAGTTGCCGGCTTCTTCCTCGAGCACCTCAGTACCGTCGGCCGGATTGAACTGCATGCTGCCCAAGAAGTCTTTGTCGACAAACTGTGTGTGGATGGGGTATTGGCTGCCCGGCATAAAGCCAGAACGAACCTTATAGACGAGGTTTTTTTGCCAGTCGCCCACGAGAGCGTCGGCTGCGTCGGAGTAGTCATACCACGAGGTGTTGCGTTTCTTCTCCTTACGCGTGTATTTGTAACCGAACTTCAAGCCCGTACCAAAGTCGCCTTGCGTCAGAGGCAGAGCGAAGTTGATGCGCTCTTTGAGTTCGTTCTCGGTGATGCTTTGGTCAGAGTTGGTGAGCTCGTCAATCTTCCACGAAGCATCGCCGAAAGCCGGGATGGTCAAGGTTGAAAACGGCTGGCGGCCGCCGACGTCTTCAAACGACTCGCCAATGTTGAAATCGTCGCTGCCTTTGAGCTTCAACGCCATGTAACGCTCGTTGGGTCGGTCTTCGGTGGCACGCGAGAAGCTCGAGGCCCAGTCGATGCCCAAAATGCCGAAGCGATGCTCACCGTCGAGGGTGAAGTCCATGGTCTGTTGGCGTTCAAGGCGTGCGCCTTTGGTGTCGTCCGCTCCTGCTTTCGTCTGCAACACGATGCTTTGGTCTTTGGCTTTGTCGGCATTGAGTTTCTTGTAAGAGATGCGGTAGCGGTTTTCCCAGTCGTTGCGACGGTTATAGATACCCTTGAAAGATATCTTGTGCAGGGGATTGAAGCGATAGTCCAAGGCCAACGAGTAACTCTGGCGCTCACGGGTGACATAATATTGGCGCACCTGAGCTTCTTTGAGTTTGACCTGTCCGTCTTCCTCTACATATTCAAACTCGGTGTTGTCTGAGCCGCCGGGGGCATACTGGTATGAGCCGCTGAGCATAATGCCGAGACGATCGTTGAAGAAGCGGTCGCCCCAGGTGGCACCGAGTGCCCACGTGGGTTTGGCACTCACGGGCGTGTAGCCCACGGAGGTGGTGAAGTTGAGCACGCGGTGGTTGGGCGTCTGCTTGGTCACGAGATTGATGGCACCGCCAATGGCGTCGCCGTCCATATCCGAGGTCACCACCTTGTTCACCTCGATGGTCTGGATCATATCAGCGGGGATGAGGTCAAGCTGCACGTTGCGCGTGTCGCCTTCGGCAGAAGGCAGACGATTGCCGTTGACCGTGACGGAAGTAAGGTCGGCGCTCGTGCCACGCACCTGACCGAAACGGGCTTCGCCCTGGTCGTATTGCACATTAATGCCACTGATACGCTTCAAGGCATCACCGATGTTGGAGTCGGGGAACTTGCCCACTTGGTCGGCCGAGACCACATTGGCCACACCCATGCTGCTCTTTTGCATCTGGAGCGCACGACGCTGGCCGGTGAAAGTACCTGTAACGACGGCTTCGTGAAGTTTGGTGCCTTCGCTCATAACGAAGCCCACCTCTTGCAGTCGGGCTGATGACGACACCGTGATGGTTTTATATACCGGCTCGTAGCCCACATAGCTCACCTTGATGGTGTAGGTGCCGGGCTTGAGACCGGCAAGCGTGTAGTAGCCGCTCTCGTCACTGACCACGCGGGTGCCGAGGCCTTCAATCATGATGCTGGCACCGGGCAGGGCACGATGGTCCACGTCGGTGATTTGTCCACGCACCAGCGTGGGATCGGGCGTTTCGTTACCGTCTTCTGCAAAAACCGGAGTGGCCATTGCAAAAGCTAACAAAGAAGTCTGAAATGCTTTGCGGCACATACGGCCATAAGACGACGAATGATTGCCGTTGGCAGTCTCTCCAGCCAACTGATTGGACTCGGCACTGAGACGCTGAGAAGTAATCTTCAATTTCATAAATAAACAATTAGACTTGATGTAATTTCACTTTTATGATGCAAAAGTAGGCGGGCCATATCACAAGACCGTTTCAAGTTTATTACACTTCTGTAACACTTTGACGCCACAATTATCGAGACCAACCAAGGCGATTTTACAACAAAAAGTGACGGTTGTCCGTTAGAAAAAGAGCCTCACATTCACTATTATAATTATTTAATGTGTACATTTGCCCCAAATATTCATCAATCTTATTTTCCTTAATCTTATAATGTTATCTATGAAGAAAATCTCTCTCTTTTTGAGCCTGATGTTCTGCATCGTTGTGCAGGCATGGGCTGGAAGTGGGGTGACGACGGCTCCGGCACGGCAAACTGCAGCGACTTTCACGGCAGTTGAGGGCATAAGGGCCACAAGCTTCACTCCCGGGACGGTGGTAACCGACGCTGCCTCAATCAGCGAAGGCTACGCCTACGTTATTCGCTCGACACGCGGCTTCTTGCTCTACAGCGCCGACTTCCCCAATCACATTGCAGGCAGTGCAGGCAGTGGCGTGTCAGACGAGGGCACAGCCGCCTATGACGTGGCAGCCCAGCAGTTCCAGTTCAAAACCGACGGCACCAATACCTACCTCTACAGCGTGGGGGCCGGCAAATATGTGAAGAGCGATGGCTCTTATGAAGACACGCCTTCCTCGCCCGTCACCTTCGTGGCCACGGGCAATGCCAACTATCCCTTCCAGATAAAGGTAGGTAGCAGCTACATCAATATGCAGGCTTCGTCAGGCTATGATCATGGCTGTGCAGTTGACGGCTGGAGCACGCCGGACGATGGCAACCGTCTGGCCATCATCGAAGCCGTCGTGCTCAACGAACTGGAAGCTTATCGCGCTCAATACAAGGCTTTGGTGCAGCAGATCCAGAACGCCAAGAAGCTGCAATACTTCTTCCACAGCACCGCTGAGGCCGAGGCTGCCATTCCGGCGACCATGCCGACGACAGAAGAAGGTCTGCAAAATGCCATCACCGCTATGCAGGATGCTCTCACGGCTATGGAGAGCACCCCGGTGCTGGGCACCGAAATTGATGGTGTGCCCCTTTTCATCGGCAACCTGCTTCACTCGTCGCTCTATGTAGGTTTGAAAGACAACCAGCTGGGTTCGAACAACGGCAAATATGACAAAGACCACGTGTGGTATTTTGAAAAAGCCGGCGACGACAATACCTATTATATGAAGAACTTGGCCACCGGCCTTTATGTGGCTACTCTGCCCACGGCCAACAATATGCGCGTGGACTTGGTTGAAAAAGAAAATGCCGGTGTTTATACGGTGGAATATGCCGGTGTGAACGGCTATTGCAATATCTACGACAAAAACGGCGAGGCAGATCGCAATGCGCTGCATATGGTAAACTGGGACGGCGTGGTGCGCTGGAGTACTTCGGCCGATGCTTCAAAATTCCTGTTGCAAAACGCTTCCGACCTCGTGGCTGCCATGGAGAAGACTTACACCATCCAAAACTGGACCAACGGCTATATGAGCGTGGCCGACGGTTATGTGGACGGCAGCGGCAACCTGAAAGTGACCAACAACAACGAACCGAGCAACTTCGACGGTCTGTGGTATATCATGAAGACACAGGACGGTTTTTATCGCTTTGTCAATGCCGGCGAAACGAAGAAGGGTTTGATTCTCAATATGACTGGCAGCGAAGGCAATGCCCGTGCAGCCATGACAGCAGCCTCCACGGCTGATGCCAGTGAAGGTTCTTACTTCAACGGCACAATCAATCTCGACGGTACGGCCAGCTACATCAAGATTGCCTCTTCGACCAATAACTATTGGAACAAGCGCAACGATTATCTGGCTTTGTGGGATTCGGGCAGTGCCGTTGGCGACAATGGCTCCACCTTCTACATCACCGAAGTTGTGCCCACTGATGAGATGCTTTATTCCGAATTCAACACTGTCGAAGCCGGTCAGCGTCCTGCTGATATCAATGACTTCTCGCTTTGGTATAACGTGCCCGTGGCACATACCGGCGTGAGCGACACTTGGATGGAATATGCTCTGCCTTTGGGCAACGGACAGATTGGTACGACCATTCGTGGCGGACTCTACAAAGACGAAATCCAATTCAACGAGAAGACACTCTGGGCCGGCACAACAGCCAACAGCAACCAGGGTTACTTCCAGAACTTCGGTTCAATCAAAGTCATCGACAAGAGCGGTAATTTCTCGCTCGCCGACGACAGCAAGCCCGTCAAGGCATACAACCGCTACCTCGATATCGTTGACGGCGTGGGCGGTGTGAACTACAAGAGCAGCGACGAAGCCACAAGCTACAAGCGCCGCTACTTCGTTTCGGCCACCGACCAGGTGTTTGTGGCTCACTATGAAGCCAACGGCACTGACAAACTGACCTTCGACATCACCTATGCCCCCGACAAGCTGATTAACGCCAGTGAGGTGACCTATTCCGACGGCACGGCCTCCTTCAATGGCCAGCTCAACGTGATTGCTTACAACACTGCCTTCAAGGTATTGGCCAACGACGGCGCAACCGTAACGACCGACAACACGGGTATTCATGTGGTCGGCGCAGATTGGGTCAATGTGGTGATGGCAGCAGCCACAGACTATGATGCCACCAAGTCGGGCTGCGTAAGTGGTGAAACAGCCGACCAGATTGCCGAAAAGGTGCAGGCACGCATTGCCGCCGCCACGGCTAAAGACTATGCCACACTGCTGGCTGCCCACGTGGCCAAGCACAGCGAATTGATGAACCGCGTTGAGCTCAATTTGGGCACGGTCAGCGACAAGACAACCGAAGACCTCATCAAGTTCTACAATCAAGCTGCCGACAACAAAGTGTCAGCCGAGGGCCTGTTCCTCGAAAGCCTCTACTTCCAGTATGGCCGATACATGACCATCGGTGCTAATCTCGACACGACCATCCATGCTCCCAGCAACTTGCAGGGTATCTGGAACGACCGCTCGAACACCAGCTTCTGGCACTGCGATGTACACGCCGACATCAACGTCGAAATGAACTACTGGCCTGCTGACCCCACCAACCTCAGCGAAATGCACCGCCCCTTCCTCGATCACATCATCGACTTGGCCGCTGCGCCTAACTCTCCTTGGGCTGCCTTGGCCACCAAGATTGCCGGCAAGGCCGGTGGCTGGGCTGTAGCTGTAGAGAACAACATCTTCGGCGGCACTTCTACTTGGGAGAATAACCGCATCAAGACCTGCGGCGCCTGGTATGTCACTCACCTGTGGCGCTACTACAAGTACACACTCGACCGCGAATTCTTGAAGAAGGCACTGCCCGTGATGTATGACTATGCGCTCTTCACCAAGAATATCTCTACGCTCGACGGCAACGGCAAATATGAAATCAAGAACGAGTGGAGCCCCGAGCACGGACCTACCGACGTGACGGCTTTTGCACAGCAAACCAGCTACGAAGCACTCGACGAAGTGTTTAAGGCTCATGCCGAACTGGGCGACGAGTCACCGCTCACAGCCGAACAGATTGCTGCCATCCAAGATCTCTACGATAACTTCGACAAGGGTCTTTGGACGGAAACCTTCAACGGCAAGACTATGATTTCTGAATGGAAGAACAATGCCCTGCAAGATCAGGGTCACCGTCACCTCTCGCACCTGATGTGCCTCTATCCCTTCTCAATGGTAAGCGCATTCGACACGACCACCGAGGGAACAGCACTCTTCCAGGCTGCCTATAATGGTCAGATTGCCCGCAATGGTGACGTAACGGGATGGTCAATGGGCTGGCAAACCAACACCTACGCCCGTTGCCTTGATGGCGACAACGCACGCCGCAACCTGACGCTGGCCTTGCGCCACTCCACCAATTATGCCATTGCCATGGGCGGCGACGGCGGCTGCTACTACAACCTCTTCGATGCCCACTCTCCCTTCCAGATTGACGGTAACTATGGCTGCACCAGCGGTATCGCCGAAATGTTGCTTCAGAGCTACGACGACGTTATCACCGTGTTGCCCGCACTGCCTTCAGCATGGAGCAACGGTAACGTGAGAGGCTTGAAGGCCCAAGGCGACTATACAGTCGACGAAGATTGGGAAAACGGCAAGCCGACCCGCGTGGCTGTGACTAACAACAAGAGCGAAGACCGTTCAGTAGACATCCGCGTAGCAGGCGAAGTGAGAAACTACGACCTGCAAGGAGGCGAAACATTGGTGATTGAAATGGAAGAAGGCAAGTTCCCCACTTCCATCCAAACCATCAATCAGGGCACAGTCTCTGAGAAGGCCATGTACGACCTCTCGGGCCGTCGTGTCAACAAACTCCGTCAAGGTGTATACATTGTAGACGGCAAGAAAATGGTATACTAATTCTATCACGATTTAACTTCAAAACGGTTGCCATAGGCGTTTGCCCTTGGCAACCGTTTGTGGTTTATAAGAGAACATCTTTCACGAAGATCGACTCAACACACAACACCCACGTCATTAGTCAAGACGTATTTAGATGAAGATTCCAAATAGAAACGCAACGAATTGGCCTCTCTCCCTATGATGCCCTTTTATAAAAAAACTCATCGGTCGGGGAGCGCCGCGCGGCAAGGGGC
>SFFB01000021.1 GCA_004557035.1 Bacteroidales bacterium
CCCCTTGCCGCGCGGCGCTCCCCGACCGATGAGTTTTTTTATAAAAGGGCATCATAGGGAGAGAGGCCAATTCGTTGCGTTTCTATTTGGAATCTTCACAGCCTAACTTGCGCCGTCAGGCGAAAGTTAGTGCAAGGCGAGAGCGGAATGGCAAATAAAACTTGTTTTTTATTGACTTCGTCTTCCTCCTCTTCTTCGAGATTATCGGCTGCACTCGGCATAACAATCAAACAAGTTTGTAGTTCTGCTCTCGCTTGCACGATAATTCGCGGCTCGGCATAATCCAAGCTGAGCTTGTCTTCTGCTCTCGCCTTGTCGTCGGTTGGGTTTTGCCGAGCGCAGCCTAACTTGCGCCGTCAGGCGACGAGTTAGTGCAAATGAGTGCAGAGTCAAAAAAATGCAGCCTAAACATATTCAAAGTTAGTGCAAATCAGTGCAGAATACTAAAGTTTTCCGATTGCAAATCCAATTATCCCCTTCTCCCCCAAATTTTGCCTTTTTTCCAATCACACAATCACGGCCTTGTAAGTTATTGACTTATTGGGAGATGTTGTGACTGAACGTTTCAATCACCTCCAATCACGCGCTAAGCCTCAAACCGACTCTTCTCGCAGCATCACTAAATGAGTGATTTTTGAAAAATAGTCACTCACTGCGCATAAATTATCGAAAAACTTCTAATTTTGCAATTTATACGTTTTGAAAACTGCAACAACCCTTCTTAAAAACAACAACACATCATACTTATTATGAAAAGACTCTCAGTATTTCTTTTGACAGCCATCGTCTTTGTCGTCACTGCGGCTGCACAGGCAGTCATCAAGTTTGACAAAACCACCGTCGATTTCGGCACTTTCCCCGAAGCCCAGCCCCAGACCGCCATCTTCACCTTCACCAACACCGGCAATGAGCCCCTTGTTGTCCATCAGGCCATGACCGTGTGTGGTTGCACCGTGGCCGAATACACCAAAACCAAGGTGCTTCCCGGCAAAACGGGACAAGTCAAGGTGATCTACAACGGACAAGGCAAACCCAAAGGCTATTTCAAAAAAGTCGTCACCATACGCACCAGCGCTTCCAACGCCATCACACGCCTCTACGTTGAAGGCAATATGACCATCAAGGAATAACATCACCGGCCACTATGAGCAAAAATCCCAACAATCATCTGGTCATTATGGCCGGAGGCATCGGCAGCCGCTTTTGGCCGCTGAGCAGCGAAGAACGTCCCAAACAGTTTCTCGACATTCTCGGATGTGGCAAAACCCTCATCCAACTCACCTACGAACGTTTCAAAGACCTCGTTCCGGCCGAAAACGTCTGGGTGGTGACGTCTGAAGAATATGCCGCCCTCGTCAGTGAGCAACTGCCCGAGGTGAGAGACGAGCGCATTTTGCGCGAACCCTGTCGACGCAACACCGCGCCCTGCATCTGCTACGTGAGTTGGCACATCAAGAAAATCAATCCTCGCGCCAACGTTGTGGTCACGCCCAGCGACCACCTCGTCGCCGACATTCCGGCGTTCCATAAAGCCGTGGCCGACGCTATGGAGTTTTCGGCCGAGACCGACGCCATCGTCACCCTTGGCATCAAGCCCACGGCACCCGAAACCGGATATGGCTACATCAAGGCCGACCTCAGCATTGCCTCGTCAAGAAAGAAAAACATCTATCGCGTAGACAATTTCACCGAAAAGCCCGACCTCGAGACGGCCAAGCAATACATCGCCATCCCCAGTTATCTCTGGAACTCCGGCATCTTCGTCTGGAACATCAGCACCATTGTCAACGCCTTCCGTGTCTATCAGAGCAAAATGTCGCGGCAGTTTGAGCGCCTGCTTCCTGTCTACGACACGCCGGCCGAAGCCGAAGCCATTGCCAAGTGTTATGCCGAGTGTGAAAGCATCTCGGTGGACTATGCCATCCTTGAGAAAGCCGAAGAAATCTTCGTCTATCCCGTCAGCTTTGGTTGGAGCGATCTGGGCACATGGGGCTCTCTCCGCACCCAACTCCCGACCGACAGCTATGGCAATGCAGCCGTGGGCGCTCAGATTGACTTCCACGAAACCTACAACTGCATGGTCCACACGCCCGGACTGAAGCGCGTGGTCGTGCAAGGCCTCGACGGCTATGTGGTGGTGGAGAAAGACGGCACTCTCCTCATTTGTAAACTCTCTGAAGAGCAACGCATCAAGCTCTTCCACTAATCCATTCCTCCCCTCCCGTTCTTTTGAGTTTCACTCCCCTACTGCTCCACTGGTATGAGCGCCACGGCCGCACGTTGCCCTGGCGCGAGACTCACGATGCCTATCGTGTGTGGATCTCGGAGATTATTCTCCAGCAGACACAAGTGGCGCAGGGTTTGGACTATTACAGACGTTTCGTCGAGCGCTTTCCGTCGGTCGATGTCCTTGCCGCCGCCACCGAAGACGAAGTGTTCGGGCTCTGGCAGGGCTTGGGCTATTACAGTCGGGCCCGCAACCTACACGCCGCCGCCAAGGCCGTCGTGGTCTCCGGAGGCTGTTTCCCCACAGACCATGACGCCGTGCGGGCACTGCCCGGCATTGGGCCATATACCGCTGCGGCCATCTGCGCTTTTGCTTATAATCAGCCTTTTGCCGCCGTCGATGGCAACGCCTACCGTGTACTCACCCGCGTTTTTGACATTCCCACACCCATCGACACGCCTGCCGGTCGCCGGGAGGTGCAGGCACTGGCAGACCAATTGATAGACCGCCGGCGACCGGCCGACTGGAACGCGGCGCTGATGGATTTTGGCGCCACACATTGCACGCCGCGGCAGCCACGATGCCACGAATGTCCGCTCTCCGACATCTGCCTCTCACGCGCCGCCGCCACGGTGACAGACCGGCCCGTCAAGTCGAGACGTGTGGCTGTGGCCGAACGCTTCTTTGTCTATGTCTTTCTCCGCCGCGACGGACTCATTTATCTCTGCCGTCGTGGCACAGGCGACATTTGGGCCGGCCTCTACCAACCTCTTTTGTTGGAGTTTGACCACCGGCCTTCCGACGCCGAAACACTTCAAGCAATCATTGATAATATTGGGACTAAAGAATTAAAGGTAAAGACTTTGGAGAAAGGAATAAAGCACTTGCTCACCCATCGCCGCCTTTATATCGATGCCTACGCCGTGGCGCTTAACGGCCCGTTTGAGCGTGATGGTTTTGTCGCCGTGAAGGCCGATGAAATCGACGCTTATGCCGTGCCTCGGCCCGTGGAAAGGCTGTTGGAGCGCGTGTTGGAGTGAGCGCACGCACGGTTTTGTCTTTTCTCCTGTGCCGCTTTCGCGTTATATTTGTAGTGTGAAAGGAAAAGAGGTGCCCTTCGGTGCCTCTTTTTATTGACTCTCAGGGCTTTACGGGGATGAGGGGAGTTTTTTCGGGCCTTATGACAGCAAAAACTCGCCTTATTCCAGTCGATTTCAATTGGCTTCCGGTTGTGAAAAGTCGCCTTTGGGGATGTCTCAACCATATTTCCAGCGGGCGGTTAATAAAAATCGCCGATTTCATCATAGATTTCGTCACTTATGGGCGCGTGATTTGAATAAAAGAATTACCGCTGAAAAGGCACATTACGGCTCCAAGATGTTGCATTTCCACGTCTGTGACTATCCTGTCTGATTTTTTTGGCGTAACTTCGCAGTCTGAAAATTTGACGTATGATTGAAGCAGCTCTCTTTGACCTCGACGGCGTCATCATAGACACCGAACCCTCCTATACGCGCTTTTGGCGACAAGCCGGACGCGACTTTGGCATTCCCCACGACAACTTTGCCGAAATCATCAAAGGCCAGACCTTGACCCACATACTTTCCACCTATTTTCCCGAACCTGAGCGAGCCCGGGAGGTGGTGAAGGCGTTGGCCGATTTTGAAGCCACGATGGACTTTCCGCTTGTGCCGGGAGCCTTGGAGTTTGTGGAGGCTCTGCGAAAGCGGGCCATTCCCACGGCCGTGGTGACGAGTTCGGACCAGACCAAAATGCAGAGCCTCTATCGCGCAAGGCCTGATTTCACGACCCGTTTCGACGTCATTCTTACCGCCGAAGACGCCCGGCGCTCAAAACCTGCCCCCGACTGCTACCTCACGGCGGCACGGCGCTTGGGCAAAGACATCAGTGCCTGCGCCGTGTTTGAAGACAGTGTCAACGGCCTGAAAGCCGGACGATCGGCCGGCGCGGTGGTGGTGGGCCTGACCACATCGCTGCCCGCAGACGTCGTCGGGCCGCTCTCAGACTTTTCCATCCCCGACTTTACCCACATTCGCGAGGTGGCGCCGCTCGGCGACATCTGAACCGCCTGTCGTTTTTCTCATCAACAATCAACTATCTACCTATATCATTATGTCTGCCTATATCCCCGAAAACAATAAGAAAGTGACTGCCCTGCGCTTGCGCGAAATGAAACGGGCGGGCGAAAAGATTGCTATGCTCACGGCCCTCAAACGTGATGTTGGGACACCAGACCACTCTGCCCATTACGCTTGATGAAATGATGGTCTTTGCCTCGGGAGTGGCCAGAGCCGCACGGCGTGCGCTCGTGGTGTGCGACATGCCATTCGGCACCTATCAGGTTTCGCGAGAAGAAGCAGTGCGCAATGCAGTGAAAATCATTCAGAAAACGGGAGTTGACGCAGTGAAACTTGAAGGTGGAAGAAGCATCATCGAAGCCGTACGAGGCATCATCGAGTGTGGCATACCTGTGATGGGACATTTGGGTTTGACGCCGCAGAGCATCAACGCCTTTGGCACCTATGCCGTGCGTGCCCGCGAGGAGGCCGAGGCTGAGCGCCTGGTAGCCGACGCCCACGCACTGGAAGAGGCCGGCTGTTTTGCCATTGTGCTTGAAAAAATCCCTGCCACGCTGACTGCCCGTGTGGTGAGCGAACTGTCCATCCCCGTCATTGGCATAGGTGGCGGAGAGGCCGACGGTCAGGTGCTGGTGATAGACGATATGCTGGGCAAAAATCCCACTTTCAGACCCAAGTTTGTACGTCGCTATGCCGACCTCCACACCGTGATGACCAATGCCATTGGCGCCTATGTCACCGACGTGAAAAACGCCGACTTCCCTTCGGCCGACGAGCGGTATTGAGACCCTCTTTGGTGACTGAGCGTGACTGAGCGCTCCAATCACAGCAAGACACACTGACTCAAACACTTACGAGCCTGTGACTGGGTGATTGGGAAAAAGGTAAGAATTAGGGTAAAAGAAGAATGGCCCTGGAATCCTTATACGATATAATCCACCACGGTGCGTGAAGAGCGCACTTCGTGGCAATGTTGTGAGATTTTCTGATGTTCGGGATGGAGGCGGTAGCGTTGAAGGGCTTCGGCGTCTTCGACCACGAGAGTGAGCACGGCGTCGTAGGCCATGGGACTTTTACTGGTGTTGATGCCCACTTCTATCTAAGAGTCTAAAAGTCTAAAAGTCTAAGAGAGTTTGAGCGGCAGAGTACGCCCTGAAAGGGCCACGAGACCATAGCCCAGGGCAGAGTGAGCGTAGCGAACGGCACCCTGGGTGGGAGCGGCCGATTATGTTCGCCCTGTAAGGGCAAAAGCATTAGATTAACCATCATATACCCATATACCGGTCAGATATTTGAACTATAAATCTTTTGCCCTTACAGGGCGCATTGTTTGGGCCACGTTTACCCAGGGTGTCGTTCGCTACGCTCACTTTGCCCTGGGCTATGGTCTTGTTGGGCCTTCAGCCAGTGCTTGGCCGCCGGGCGCTCTTTGTCTGGAAGAAGTCTAAGAGTTTGAGCGGCCAAGCCACTCTTTGTCTCTTTTATGTGCCTTCCCCCTACTCTTCTTTCAGTGTGAGTTGTCGGAGGGCATAGACGGAGCCGTTGAAGCAGTTGATGTCGACGTCGCCACGGATGCCGGCGACTCGGCCGCGGTCGGTGTGCTGCCAGAAGTGCCATCGGCCCTCGTAGCGCAAGGTGTCGACATAGTAGTGGGCTATCCAGTAGGGATAGTCGTCGAAGACAGGGGAGGAAAGATGACGCGAACGGAAATTGTGGTAGGTGTAGAGAATGGGCCGCACGCCATAGTGGCGCTCTACGAGACGGAGCCATACCAAGGCAGAGTCGCGCAGTGCTCGGCCGGAGAGGTCGCCAGTCTGTTCTATGTCAAGCACGGGAGGGAGGTCGCCCGGCTGCAACTGCACCCGGCTGACGAAAAAATCGGCTTGCCGGCGTGCCGAACTGCCCGGAGAGAAATAATGATAGGCGCCACACATCAGTCCGGCACGGCGGGCGCCATTGATGTTTTCTTCAAAACGCTCGTCGGTGAGGCTGGTACCTTCGGTGGCTTTGATGAAGGCAAACGTCAGGGGGCTGCCTCCCACCTCTGCCGAAGAGACTTTGTCCCAGTCGATGGGGCCTTGATGATGACTGACGTCGATGCCTCGTACGGGAAACTCGGCAGGATAGTCGACAGTGCCGAAGACGCCTTGCCAAATGCGGGTGAGCGGCGAAAGGAAAAAGGCCCATAAGCCCCACAAGAGTCCGGCCACGACCACAAAACTCACTGCCGTGCGCACAGGAGCGCTCAGGCGCAGTGCCAGACGGGCAATGAGGTGACGGCTATGGCGACGACGGCGGCGGGACATTGGAGAGGTGTTGGAACTGGGGTAAAGAGAGTGAAGGGAGTTGAGAGAGGGTAAAGAGATTAAAGAGTGTAAAGAGGCGTAGAGAGGCTTCGTAAAGCCTTCAGGCCTTGCAGGGCCACTCTTAATCTCTTTTTCTCTCTTGACTCATTAAATATTATAATACACAATCTGCCGGTGATGGGCCGGCAGACTGTGTGAAGAGATGTAAGGCTTATGCCTGTTCGAGGCGGAGCGTGATGGTGGGTTGGTCGCAGACTTCGGTGGGACCGAAATACTGGATGGGACCGGGATAGACGAAGCAAGTCTGCTTGGCCCATTCGTCACGGTGTGCGGCGAAGGTCTTGAAGGGGGCGCCGTCAAGGCGAACAAGGGCCTTGCGGATGACGGGTTTCATTTCGCCGTGGCGACGCTCCATGTTCATCATCATCGTGATGGGCACACCGCCGGCAATCCACTCTTCGGCAGGAGCCGTGGTGTTTTTGACGATGGCCATATAGCCGGTCTTGCCGTTGGCCACGAGTTGGGCGGCACTGGTGCCGAGAGCGTAGCAATAGTCGGCGTCGTAGTTTGAAGGAGCGGCGCAGCGACCTTCGTAGCCGAAGAAGTGGTGCTGTGCGGCAAACTTGCCGGCAAACTTACCTTCGGCTTTCCAAGCGTCGAGTTTCTTGGCCACCATTTCAGAGAGCAGTTTTTCAGTCTCGATGAGCGACACCTGTACGTTGCCGTGGGGGTCGCGCTCCATGGTGAGCTGACGGGCCACGGTTTCGGGCAGACTCTCATAGACGGCAGCGTTGGCGGCAGTGAGTTTCGACAAAATCCAAGCACGCTGGTCGTCGGCGCTGACGGCGGCAGCCTCGGGAGTGGAGAGCAGGTCGTTGAGCTCGGCGATGAGTGCTTTCATGGCCGGGATGAACTCGATGAGACCTTCGGGGATGAGCACGGTGCCGAAGTTGTTGCCGTCGGCTGCGCGCTGTGCCACGACAGAGGCGATATAGCTGACGATGTCGTCGAGCGTCTGGTTTTTCTCTTCAACTTCTTCGCTGATGATGCAGACGTTGGGCTGGCACTGGAGGGCACATTCGAGGGCGATGTGGCTGGCCGAGCGACCCATGAGCTTGATGAAGTGCCAGTATTTGCGTGCCGAGTTGGCGTCGCGCTGGATGTTGCCGATGACTTCGGCATAAGTCTTACAAGCCGTGTCGAAACCGAAGCTCGTCTCAATCTGCTCGTTTTTGAGGTCGCCGTCGATGGTTTTGGGACAGCCAATCACCTGCACGCCGCAGCCTTTGGCAGCATAATATTCAGCCAGAACGCAAGCGTTGGTGTTGGAGTCGTCGCCGCCGATGATGACGATGGCCTTGATGTTGAGCTGGCGGATGATTTCGAGGCCGGCTTCAAACTGCTCGGCTTTTTCCAGCTTCGTACGGCCCGAACCGATGAGGTCGAAGCCACCCGTGTTGCGGTATTCGGCCACAATCTCGTCGGTGATTTCCATATATTTATGGTCGACGAGACCACCGGGGCCCATAAGGAAACCATAGAGTTTGCTCTCGGGGTTTTGCTTTTTGAGTTCGTCAAAGAGACCGCAGATGACGTTGTGGCCACCGGGAGCCTGACCGCCGGAGAGGATGACGCCCATGTTCATAGGGGCGTAAGTCTTGGTTTCGTCAGAGGGCACAAACTCCACGAGGGGCATGCCGTAGGTGTTGGGGAAGAGAGCCTTGATTTCTTCCTGATCGCCCACGCTCTGTGTGGGCTGACCCTCTTTGATGCTCACGTTGCCGCGCAGACCAAGGGGGAGTTTGGGCTGATAGGCCGAACGGGCAATTTGCAATGCACTTTTTTCCATAAAAGAGATAGCTGTTTGAGTTGATTTGTATGTGTGTGAATATTGTTGTAGTCGTCGGGTCGTGATGATTTTTCCCTTCTTTAATCCGCAAAATTAGTGCAAATGAAGTAATTTTGCAACTCTGAGAATAAAAAACCAACTTCAGCGACTATGTTTATCCTTTCAGGTCTGCACACCTTTGGGGCCTATCTGCGGCTCATGGGACGTGTGTTTTCGCGTCCGGAGCGTATGCGCATCTTTTTCAAGCAATGCCTCAAAGAGATGGCCCAGCTCGGTGTGGGCTCAATTGGCATCGTCCTGCTCATATCGTTTTTCATCGGTGCCGTTATCTGCATACAGATCAAGCTCAACATCCAGAGTGCCTGGATGCCCATGTGGGTGTCGGGCTATACCACGCGCGAGATTATGCTCCTTGAGTTTTCGTCGTCCATTATGTGTCTCATCCTGGCCGGCAAGGTGGGCAGCAACATCGCCTCTGAGCTTGGCGCCATGCGCACCACACAGCAGATTGACGCTCTCGAGATTATGGGCGTCAACTCAGCCTCTTTCCTCATCCTGCCCAAGATTGTGGGCCTCGTCACGATGATACCCTTCCTCGTGATATTCAGCACCACCAGCGGCGTGGTTGGCGCCTATGCCACGGCCTATATCGGCCACATCATCACCCCCACCGACCTCACTGCCGGTATGCAACACGACTTCACCCAGTGGTATTTTTGGATGGGCGCCATCAAGAGCCTCTTTTTTGCCTTCATCATAGCCAGTGTGTCGTCGTTTTACGGCTACACCGTCGAAGGCGGTTCGAACGAAGTGGGCAAAGCCTCGACAGCCGCAGTGGTGTCGAGCAGCATGCTCATATTGTTTTCTGATATGTTTCTCACCCAATTGCTGTCATGATAGAGATTACCCAACTCACCAAGTCGTTTGAAGACAAACAAGTGTTGCGCGGCATCAGCAGCCGTTTCGAAGCCGGACAGACCAATCTCATCATCGGCCGAAGCGGTTCGGGCAAGACCGTGTTGATGAAATGCATCGTCGGGCTTTTCGCCCCCACCAGTGGCGACGTACTCTACGACGGCCGCAGTTTTGTGGCGATGGACAAGGCAGCCCGTACGGCCCTGAGAAGAGAAATGGGGATGATATTCCAGAGCGCAGCCCTGTTTGACAGCATGACCGTGCTTGAAAACGTCATGTTTCCCCTCGATATGTTTTCCAACAAATCGTTCAAAGACCGCCTTCGTCGCGCCCGCACCTGCTTGGAACGTGTGGGACTGCTCGACGCCGAGCGCAAATATCCCGGCGAAATCTCCGGAGGTATGCAAAAACGTGTGGCCATAGCCCGGGCCATTGTGCTCAATCCCGTCTATCTCTTTTGCGACGAACCCAATTCGGGCCTCGACCCCAAGACCTCGCTCGTCATCGACAAACTCATCCACAGCATCACCCACGAATATGGTATGACCACCATCATCAACACCCACGACATGAACTCCGTCTTGGGCATTGGCGAACACATCCTCTATCTCTACGAAGGCATGGCCGAGTGGGAAGGCAACAAAGACCAGGTCATCAACACCGACAATGAGCGGCTCAGTGACTTCATTTTTGCCTCAGACCTACTCAAGAAAATGAGGGCGGGAGTGATCGGTAAGTGACGGTTGCATTGCTCCACTCTATACCTTTTAAATATATTAAAGACCTCTCACAAGATGACAGCTGTCTACACTCTCCTATTGCTCATTGTCTCCAACATATTCATGACTCTCGCCTGGTATGGTCACCTCAAACTGCAGACCTCCGGCATAAGTTCCCGTTGGCCCCTGATTGTGGTCGTATTGTTTTCGTGGGGAATAGCCCTGTTTGAATATATGTGCCAAGTGCCGGCCAACCGCATAGGGTTCGAAGGCAATGGCGGACCGTTCTCGCTCGTCGAGCTCAAGGTGATGCAAGAAGTCATTTCGCTCATCGTCTTTGCCGTCTTGGCCGGATTGATGTTTCGTGGCCAAGCCCTCGGGTGGAACCACCTCGCCGCCTTCGTCTGCCTTGTCGCCGCCGTCTATTTTGTGTTTATGAAATAAGAGATATTGAGCGACACCGCAGCCCTGAAAGGGCGTAACATATCAGCCCAGGTCGTTAGGCCTGGGTATGGCGTATCCCACATTTTTCCAGCCTGTAAGGTCGGCACATTGAGCGACACAGCTCTTACCCTCTTAGTCTTTTTGACTCTTAAACTCCTATTTTTTCATATGTCCACAGACCCTCGCCGCCTTGAGCGTCAACTGCGCCGCCACTTCTATGCCGGCATCAAGCGCTATGGGCTAATCAATGAGGGCGACCACATCCTGCTCGGGCTCTCTGGCGGCAAAGACTCGCTGGCCCTGCTCGACCTGCTTGCCGAAGCCATAAAGCGCTCCGGACGGCGGTTTGAAGTGTCGGCCTTGCACGTGCGGGTGAGCGGCGTGGACTATCGGTCAGACACCGCCTACCTCAATCAGAGAGCAGACGCATCGGGCATCAAACTATATGTCGAAGATATCGCCTTCGAGCCCGACCGCAACGAGCGGCGCTCGCCTTGTTTCCTCTGTGCCTGGCACCGCCGCAAGGCCCTGTTTGAACTCGCACAGCGTTTGGGATGCAACAAAATAGCCCTCGGACACCATCAAGACGACATCCTGCGCACAGCCCTTATGAACCTCACCCACTGCGGCAGTTTCGCCACTATGCCGGCAAGGCTCACTATGCGCAAGTTCCCCGTCACCATCATACGTCCGCTCTGTATGGTGAGTGAAGCCATGCTACGGGACCACGCAGCCTTTGCCGGCTACAAACCACTCGAAAAATCATGCCCTCACGAAAACCATTCCGACCGCACCCGCATAGAGAAAGTGGTCGAGGCATTCAGTCAGCTCAACCCTGACTTCCGCCACAGCCTTTGGCACGCCCTTGACAGCGAAGGAAAACTGACCGAAGGGTGAGAGACGGTAAAAACAAAAAAGCATTTGTTTGGCCGTTCCGCTCATTTACACTAATTTTGCCAGCCGAAACATTTCGCACAATAATTATACACTATGAATATCAAATTTGAAAAAAACACCAACGTTAGCGGCGTGCTCACCATTGAGATGCAAAAAGCCGACTACGAAGAAAGCGTAAAGCAAGAACTCAAGAAAATCGGCAAAAAAGCCCAAATGCCGGGCTTCCGTCCCGGTATGGTGCCGGCAGGCCTCGTCAAAAAGATGTATGGCACGCAGGTGAAGGCCGAACAGGTGAACCAGCTGTTGGGCAAAAGCCTTTTTGACTATATCCAAGAAAACAAAATCAATATGCTCGGCGAACCCATTAACGCCGAAAACCACGAGGCTCAGGACATCGAAAAACAAGATGACTTCGTCTTCGTCTTCGACATTGCCCTCGCTCCCGAAATCAACATCACCCTCGACGCCGCCGACACCGTAGACTACTACGACATCGACGTGACCGACGAGCAGGTGGAGGCTCAGGTGAAACAATACGCTCAAAGAGCCGGACATCCCGAAGAGGCCGACAGCTATCAAGATCGCGACATCCTGCGCGGACGTCTGGCCGAACTCGACGCCGACGGACAGACCAAAGAGGGCGGCATCATCGTGGAGAAGGCTTCGCTCATGCCCACCTACTTCAAAAACGACGACCAGAAGGCGCTCTTCGCTACGGCCAAGAAAAACGAAGTGCTCACCTTCAACCCCTCCAAAGCCTATGAGGGTAGCGACGCCGAAATAGCCGCCCTGCTTAAAATCGAAAAAGACCAGGTGGCCGTTCACACGGGCGACTTCTCGTTTGAGGTGGAAGAAATCAGCCGTTTCGTGCCCGCCGCCATCGACCAACAGCTCTTCGACAACATCTTCGGCAAAGACGCCGTGAAGAGCGAAGAAGAATTCAAAAACAAAATCAAGGAGAACCTCTCCAAGGCTCACGAGGCCGACAGCGACTATAAACTTCTGCTCGACCTTCGTGCCTATGCCGAAAACAAGGTTGGCGACGTGGAAATGCCCGTCGAGGTGCTCAAACGTGTGGTGAAGGCCAACAACGCCGACAAGAGCGAAGAGGAAATCGACAAAAACTTCGACAAGAGCATTGCCGAACTCAAATGGCAACTCATCAAGAAAGAACTGCTCAAGGCCAACGACATCAAGGTGGACGAGAAAGACATCAAGGCCACGGCCATCGAGGCTGCCCGCTTCCAGTTTGCCCAATATGGTATGACCGACATTCCCGACGAATATCTCACGCAGTATGCCAGTGAAATGCTCAAGAAGCAGGAACAGGTGGAAATGCTCGCCGAGCGTTGTGCCGACAACAAACTCACCAAAGCCCTCAAGGCCAAAGTGACGCTCAACCACAAGACCGTTTCGGTGGAAGAGTTCGGCAAACTCTTTGCTTGAAATAACATTTAAAAGTCCGAGAGGCTAAGAGTCTAAGAGACAAAGAGTTGGATTTTCAGCTCATAGCTTTTAGTCTCTTAGTCTCTTTGACTTTTAGTCTTTTATTCTCCAATAACCCACAAACCATGGACGATTTTAGAAAATTTGCCACACGTCACCTTGGCATCAACTCAATGGTGCTTGACGACGTGGTGAAGGCACAAAACCAATATCTCAATCCCTATATCCTCGAGGAGCGCCAGCTCAACGTGACGCAGATGGACGTGTTTTCGCGATTGATGATGGACCGCATCATCTTCCTCGGCACAGCCATCGACGACTACACCGCCAATACGCTTCAAGCCCAATTGCTCTATCTCGACAGCTGCGATCCCGGCAAAGACATCTCCATCTATATCAACTCTCCGGGTGGTTCGGTCTATGCCGGATTGGGCATCTACGACACGATGCAGTTCATCGGCAGCGACGTGGCCACCATTTGTACGGGTATGGCCGCTTCGATGGCCGCCGTCTTGCTCGTGGCCGGAAAAGAAGGCAAACGTGCGGCACTCACCCACAGCCGGGTGATGATACACCAACCTATGGGCGGTGCACAGGGACAAGCCTCCGACATCGAAATCACGGCAAGGGAAATACAGAAACTCAAAAACGAACTCTACCGCATCATTGCCGACCATTCTCACACCGACTTCGACAAAGTGTGGGCCGACTCCGACCGCGACTACTGGATGACGGCCGAAGAAGCCAAAGAGTATGGTATGATTGACAAAATAATGGCCCGTAAACAGCATGGCTAAAAAAAACGAAGAATACTGCTCGTTTTGCGGCAGACCAGCCTCCAAGGCCGGTATGCTCATTGCCGGTATAAACGGACTGATTTGCAGGCAATGTGCCGAAGCCGCCTTCAATATTTTTGAGCAAGACGACAAGCACCGGGCCGCCGACGTGGCCGACATTGACCTAAAAGACACGCCCAAACCCAAAGAAATCAAAGCTTGGCTCGACCGCTATGTCATCGGACAAGACGAGGCCAAACAATGTCTGGCTGTGGCCGTCTACAACCACTACAAACGATTGGCACAGCAAGAGAGCGAAGCCGAAGACGACGTGGAAATCGAGAAGTCCAACATCGTGATGGTGGGCCCGACAGGAACGGGCAAAACCCTTTTGGCCCGCTCCATTGCCCGACTGCTCCATGTGCCGTTCACCATCGTCGACGCCACTGTTTTCACCGAAGCCGGCTATGTGGGCGAAGACGTGGAGAGCATCCTTTCCCGACTGCTTCAGGCGGCTGATGACAATGTGAAGCTGGCCGAACGCGGCATAGTCTTTATCGATGAGATAGACAAAATTGCCCGAAAGGCCGACAATCCCTCCATCACCCGCGACGTGAGTGGCGAAGGTGTGCAGCAGAGTCTGCTCAAACTGCTTGAAGGCACCGTGGTCAATGTGCCACCAAAAGGCGGACGCAAACATCCCGACCAGGAATACACCAAGGTGGACACACGCCATATATTATTTATATGTGGTGGAGCCTTCGACGGAATCGAACGCAAAATCGCCAACCGGCTCAACACGCGCACGGTGGGTTTCGACTCGGTGAGAAACGACAACGACACCTCGCCCGACCAACTCTTGCAATACATCCAGCCGCAAGACCTCAAGTCGTTTGGCCTCATTCCCGAAATCATTGGTCGATTGCCCGTGTTGACCCATCTCAATCCGCTAACCAAAGAGGCTCTGCGCGATATTCTCACCAAGCCGCGCAACGCCATCATCCGACAATATGCCAAACTCTTCGAGATGGACGGCGTTAAACTCACCTTCGACGAAGATGCCCTCGACTTTATCGTGGACAAGGCCGACAGCTACAAGCTTGGTGCCCGCGGACTGCGCTCCATCGTGGAGAAAATAATGACCGACGCGATGTTTGAAGTGCCTTCTTCAGAACTCAAGACCTTCAACGTCACCAAAGCCTACGCCGAGTCTCATCTGGGCAATAAACTGCGATAGGCCCGAACTTTTGTACGGACAATAAAAAAATAGGCCATTTTATTTGCAGGTTTTCAATTCTTGTTTATAACTTTGTTTGGGTAAACACTAACCTGACAACTTATGAACGGGAAAACACCTCTCAAAGAAGCCCTGAAAAGGTATTTCGGCTTCGATGGTTTCAAGCAAAATCAAGAAGCCATCATCCGCAGTCTGCTCGACGGTCAGGACGTGTTTGTGTTGATGCCGACAGGCGGAGGCAAATCGCTCTGCTATCAGTTGCCCGCACTTATGATGGACGGGTTGGCCATCGTCATCTCACCTCTCATCGCCTTGATGAAAAACCAGGTCGACGCCATTCGCAATGTCTGCGAGACCGACAGCGTGGCCCATTTCCTCAACTCCTCGCTCACCAAAGCAGCCATCAAAACCGTCCACGACGACATACTCAGTGGACGCACCAAACTGCTCTACGTGGCACCCGAGTCTATGACCAAAGAAGAGAACATAGCCTTTCTCAAACAGACAAAAATCTCTTTTTATGCCATAGACGAGGCTCACTGCATATCGGAGTGGGGACACGACTTCAGACCTGAATACCGCAAAATCAGACCCATCATCAATGAGATAGGCCGCGCCCCGGTCATAGCGCTCACCGCCACGGCCACCGACAAGGTGCGCACCGACATCAAAAAAAGTCTCGGCATCATCGACGCCGTCGAATACAAAAGCTCATTCAACCGTCCCAATCTCTACTACGAAGTGAGGGCCAAGACAAAAGAGGCCGTCAAAGACATCATTTGCTTCATCAAGCAACATCATGGCAAAAGCGGCATCATCTATTGTCTCAGTCGGCGAAACGTGGAAGAACTCACCCAAGTGTTGCAGGCCAACGAAATAAAAGCCAAGGCCTACCACGCAGGACTTGATCCCACCACGAGGTCGCAGACACAAGACGATTTCCTGATGGAGCGCATCGACATTATCGTGGCCACCATCGCCTTCGGCATGGGCATCGACAAACCTGACGTGCGCTTCGTCATACACTACGACATTCCCAAAAGCCTCGAAGGCTATTACCAAGAAACCGGACGAGCCGGACGAGACGGCGGCGAAGGTCTCTGCGTAGCCTTCTATTCTGAGAAAGACCTGAAAAAACTTGAAAAATTCATGGAGGGGAAACCCGTGGCCGAACAAGACATCGGCCGACAACTGCTCCGTGAAACGGCCTCATACGCCGAAACCTCAGTATGTCGCCGCAAAGTCTTGCTCCATTATTTTGGAGAAAACTACGACAAAGACAATTGCGGCAATTGTGACAACTGCCTAAATCCAAAAACCAAAGTGGAAGCAAAAGACCTCTTATGCAAAGTCATTGAAGTCATCATTGCCACTAAAGAAGACTTCAAAGAAGATTATATAAAAGACATTCTCATTGGCCGCGCCACCGACGAAGTGTGCGCCCATCATCACGACGACATCGACGAATTTGGCTGTGGCGACGAAACGTCAGAACGCATTTGGTACGCCGTCATCCATCAGGCGCTCATCGCCGGCTATCTTAAAAAAGACATCGACAACTACGGCGTGCTCAAAGTCACCAACGCAGGCAAAAATTTCATCAAGTCGCCCGAGTCGTTCACCATCATCGAAGACAAAGAGTTTGACGAAAACGAAAGCGATCCCATGCAAGCCGGAGCCGACTGTGCCGTCGACCCCACACTCTATCAAATGCTCGTGGACCTGCGCAAACGTATGAGCAAAGAGCTCGACATTCCGCCCTACGTCATCTTCCAAGACCAGTCGCTCGAAGCTATGGCTACCTTCTATCCGCAAACCACCGAAGAACTCCAAAACATACCCGGAGTGGGTGCCGGAAAAGCCAAACGTTATGGCAACGACTTTTGCAAACTCATACGCCGCCACTGCGAAGAAAACGACATCGAAAGCGCAGAGGGTGTCCGCATCCGTACCATACCCAACAAGTCAAAAATCAAACTCAACATCATACGAAGCATCGATCTCAAAGTGGCTCTCGACGACATTGCCATGACCAACGGCATCGAGTTTGACGAACTGCTCGACGAGATTGAAGCCATCGTGTGGTCGGGTACGAAAATCAACATCGACTATTTCATCGACGACTATCTTGACGAAGACCAAGTGGCCGACATCTACCAGTATTTCAAAGAGTCAGAAACCGACAACCTCGACGACGCCATAGACGAACTCGGTGCAGACTACACCGAAGAAGAAATCCGACTCGTACGCATCAAGTTCATTTCAGAGATGGCCAACTGACGCCAAGAAACCCAAAAAGACAAAGAGACAAAGAGATAAAAAGACAAAAAGACAAAGAGACAAAGAGTGGCTTGGCCGCTAAAAACTCTTTTAGACTTTTAGACTCTTAGTCTCTTAGACTCTTAGTCTCTTTGACTCTTAGTCTCTTTGACTCTTAGTCTCTTTGACTCTTAGACTCAAATACTCATAGCTCAACAAATCAACCCACCATATGCAAACACCCGAAAACGAAAGCAAGGAAACCAAAGCAGGACTCAATTTCATCGAACAAATCGTAGCCGCCGACCTCCAAGAAGGCAAAAACGGCGGACGTCTGCAAACACGCTTTCCGCCCGAACCAAACGGCTATCTTCACATCGGACACGCCAAAGCCATTTGTATGGACTTCGGAGTGGCCGAGAAGTTTGGTGGTGTCTGCAACCTCCGTCTCGACGACACCAATCCGCAAAAAGAAGACACCGAATACGTCAACGCCATCAAGGACGACATCACTTGGCTCGGTTTCAAGTGGGGCAAAATCTGCCATGCCTCCGACTATTTCCCACAACTCTGGGATTTCGCCGTGCGCCTC
This sequence comes from Bacteroidales bacterium, assembly GCA_004557035.1. GTDB lineage: Bacteria > Bacteroidota > Bacteroidia > Bacteroidales > Bacteroidaceae > Alloprevotella. The sequence continues at coordinate 17,767 of SFFB01000021.1, forward strand.
ATCAAAGAAGGCAAGGCTTACGTCGACGAGCAGACCAGTGAGCAGATTGCACAGCAAAAAGGTACACCCACACAGCCCGGCACGGCCAGCCCCTATCGCGACCGACCCATCGAAGAGAGCCTTGCCCTCTTTGAGCGAATGAACAGCGGCGAACTGCCCGAAGGCTCTATGGTCTTACGCGCCAAGATAGATATGGCCAATCCCAATATGCACTTCCGCGATCCGGTCATCTACCGCATCATCAACAAAGACCATCACATCACCGGCAACAAGTGGCGTGCCTATCCCATGTACGACTTCGCTCACGGACAGAGCGACTATTTCGAAGGTGTCACCCACTCCATCTGCACCCTCGAGTTTGTACCTCACCGCCCACTCTATGACTGGTTCGTCGATCAGCTCAAGGAAGGCAAGGACCTCGACGATAACCGTCCGAGACAATACGAATTCAATAGGCTCAATCTCACCTATACCGTTATGAGCAAGCGCAAATTGCTCGCTCTCGTTCAGGAACATCTTGTCGACGGCTGGGACGATCCCCGTATGCCGACCATCTGTGGTCTGCGCCGTCGTGGTTATTCCCCCGAGGCCGTGCGCAAGTTCATCAGCATGATAGGCTACACCAAGTTCGATGCGCTCAACGACTACGCCATGCTCGAGGCTGCCGCACGTGAAGACCTCAATGCGCGTGCCTTGCGCGTTTCGGCCGTGCTTCATCCCGTCAAACTCGTCATCACCAACTATCCTGAAGGACAGACCGAAGAGATGGAAGCTGTCAACAACCCCGAAAACCCGGCCGACGGCACCCATACCGTCACCTTCAGTCGCGAGCTTTGGATTGAACGTGAAGACTTTATGGAAGATGCGCCCAAGAAATATTTCCGTCTCTCACCGGGCAAGGAAGTGCGACTCAAGAATGCCTACATCGTCAAATGCACTGGCTGCAAGAAAGACGAAAATGGCGAAGTCGTGGAAATCTATTGCGAATACGACCCCACCAGCCGCAGCGGCATGGAAGGTGCCAACCGAAAAGTCAAAGGCACGCTCCACTGGGTGAGCGTAGGACACAGCCTGCCCGCCGAAGTGCGCCTCTACGACCGTCTTTTCACCGTCGAAAACCCCGCAGCCGACGAGCGCGACTTCCGCGAACTGCTCAACCCCGGTTCGCTCGAGGTGCTCACGGGCTGCTATGTAGAGCCCTACCTCGCCACCCAGTCAGCCACCAACTACTTACAGTTCCAGCGCATAGGCTACTTCACCTACGATAAAACCTCCACGCCCGACCACCTCGTCTTCAACCGCACCGTCGGCCTCAAAGACGGATGGTCGCCAAAGAAGTAAATCCAAACGACACAGCAAGAGATGTTTCGCGCAGTCATCGCGCCACCTCTTCCTCAAATGTATTTTTTTGTAAAATCCAACCCGGGCCAAAACAGTCCGGGTTGGTTGTTTTTATCCCTCTATAACTATAGTTTTGCCCTTTTCTCCAATCACACAGTCACGCGCATGTAAGCGGTTGAAACTGTGTGAGATGCTGTGATTGGACGACACGCGCTGTTCCGTCACGCTTCGGTCACACTCTTTCACTCAAGGTTATGTTTTCATGGCAAAAAATATAAATCAAAAATCATTCCCACCGAGCATATTTTGGAGCTTGAAATCGCTAAATACCCACATTTGGTGATGGACAGCAGGCACGGTGATGAAGATAAAAATCGTAATTTTGCCAGTGTAAAAAGACAAATGACAAGCCCACTCTTTACACTCTCATTCCACTTTACTATGCTATTCCCCTACAACGAACAGTCCAAAATGAGCGACATCATCTCCGGCGAACCCACGCTATTGCAGATGATGAGTCGGTTTGGCATCCCTTTGGGAGTTGGCGAGCGCACCGTCGAAGAAGTGTGTCGCGCCAGCAGTGTCGATGTGTCAACATTCTTGGCCGTGGCCTCGTTCATCAAACACGACGGCCACATCGACAACAGCCTGAGCCGGCGCGTTTCCGTTACGGCATTGGTGTCGTACCTGCAACGCGCTCACAGCTATTTCCTTGACTTTCAGTTGCCCGGCATCCGTCGCCGTCTGCTTGAGGCCATCGACTGCTCGGGTGCCGACGAAGTGGCTTTCCTCATACTGAAATTCTACGATGAATATATGGGCGAGGTGCGCCGTCATATGACCCACGAAAACAGCAAAATCTTCACTTATACCTCGCGCCTCGAAGCCGGTCGGCTCACCGAAGGCTACAGCATTGAGCGCTATGAGCGTAGCCACTCGGCCATAGACAAAAAGCTTCAGGAACTCAAAAATATCATCATCAAGTATTACACGCCACAGGGTTCGTCTGATCCGCTCGTCGGCGTCTTGCTCGACATCTACAACTGCGAAGCCGACCTCCGCATGCATTGCGCCATCGAAGACCAACTCTTCATCCCGGCCGTGCGCAGCCTCGAACAGAAACTCCTGGCCGCGGGAGCCGACAGCGAGCGCGAGGGAGAAATCAACGTCGACACCAACACCGAAACGCTCTCTGAGCGTGAGCGTGAAATTGTAGCCTGCGTGGTGAGAGGAATGACCAACAAAGAGGTGGCCGACCGCCTTTTCATCAGTGTCAACACCGTGCAGACCCACCGCAAAAACATCGCCCGCAAGCTCGGCGTGCACTCCGTGAGCGGCCTCACCATTTATGCCATCGTCAACAAAATTGTCGACGTGGCCGAGATGGCAGACAAGATGCATTGACCCTTATTCGAGTCGGCCCATCCAAGTTTTGTATTTTTCAGAATGCCATAAAATGGGTATCTTTATGATATAAAAGTAAAAGTAGAGCAAAATCGCTCTACTTTTCTTGTTTTTAGGCAATTACGGTCCTTATGACAGTAAAAACTGTCCTTATGTCAGGAATTTCTGGCCTTATGCCGGGAAAATCTTTCCCTATGGCGCACCCTTCCGAAACCATTTGGGGCCATTTCATCGCAGTTTTAGTCTGTCTCGAGAAACTGGAGATGGATTTTCCAACCAATCGCGTCACTCACAACCCCAATTAAAGAACAAGCAAGTGAGTGAGCCCACTACTCAACATCCCTTGCCGTCGAGACTACATGACTCGCCGACCAACGGCACAAGCCCTTCGGGTAGTTCAAAACTCACGGTTTCATCGGCGAAAACGAAACAGGGAATGCCAATTTGCCCCTTGGCTTTCACTTCTGCAAAAGCCGGATGCGTGTCTCGCAGGCGGAGAAAAGTCTTGAGGTGACGCACGTGCTCACCTATATCAATAAGTTCGTAGTCAGGATTGTCGGCCAGCTGTGCCTTGACTTCATGGCAGTCGGGACAGGTGGACATCACATAAACACGGGTCATGGAGAGAGAATTTTAAGGTGAATGACGGGAACAAGACCGTCAGAAAACACACAAAATTAGTGATTAAGCCCCAAATATGCACCTCGGACCGGCATTTTAACGACAAACGGCCCAAAATTAGTGCCCGGCGTGTCGGTATTAGCCTTGACTAACCTTATGCAAAAAAGATTTTTTGTAAATTTGCAGCAATCTATGTGCCTATGGTCTCTCGCCGCTCCAAGGCAGGACAGTGACCACCCCACAAGCCAACCTTTCACATCAGACGCCATCATGACGCAAGAACAAAAGACTGAGCAGCAGTTCAGAGCCGCATTGGCCGTTTGCCGCGACCTTTTCGTGAAAAAAGCCCACGACTACGGTACGGCTTGGACCATCCTGCGCCTGCCCTCGCTCACGGACCAGCTCTATATCAAGGCTTCACGCATCCGCACCATTGAGCAAAACGGCCACTCGGCCATTGACGAAGGCATCAATGCCGAATTCATCGGTATTGTCAACTATGCCATCATGGGCGTGGTGCTCTCCAAAATCGAGGCCGGCGGCCTTCGGCAAGGACTCAACCCCATTGAAGTGGACCGAGCCATAGCGCTCTACGACGAGAGTGCCGAAGAGGCCTTGCAGCTCATGCTCAAAAAAAACTATGACTACGGCGAAGCCTGGCGTGGAATGCGCGTAAGCAGTTACACCGACCTCATACTGGTGAAAATCTTGCGCACAAAGCAAATCGAAACGCTCGACGGACACACGCTCGTCTCTGAGGGCGTGGTGGCCAACTATATGGACATGATGAATTATGCGGTCTTCGGGCTTATCAGGTTGGGCGTGGGTCAAGACTGACTTGCGCCGCCGTCGTCTCTTGGCAGTGAGCCTTTGCCGTCTGGTGGTGGCAACGACGCTCGTGGTTTCGGGCTTTGTCAAAGCCGTTGACCCCGTCGGGATGTGCGCCAAGGCCGATGCCTATCTCACCGCTTGGGGCTTGGGGCTCGGCGTGGAAAGTCTGCTGTTGCGCAGTGGCGTCTTGGCACTGGCCGTCTTGGAATTTATGATGGGCGTGCAGCTCTTTTTGGGTATGCGCCGCCGACTTACCATCACGGTCTTGCTCGCCTTTCAGACCGTAATGACCACGCTCACGGCCTACCTCTTCTTCACCGACACGGTGGAAGACTGCGGCTGTTTCGGCACGGCACTCACACTGACCAACGGCCAAACGCTGCTGAAAAATGTGGTCTTGCTCGCTATGGTGATTTTCATCTCGCGCCACGGCCGCTACGTCATCAGACTCGTGTCTGAGCGCCGACAATGGTTGGCTTCGCTCACATCGTTGGCCTATGTCGTCACGCTCACACTAATGGCCTACCACACGCTGCCGGCCATCGACTTTGGACCCTACGTCGTGGGCACAGACCTCAGGAAAGCCTATACCGAACCCGACGCCGACACGCCCCCGCTGCTCGTTGCGCTCTGTCTTGAAGATGCCAACGGCAGCGACATCACCGACAGCCTTTTGGCGTCGCCAGGCAAGACCTGCTTGCTCACACTGCCACGCCCACAGACGGCCGACGACGGTTGCGTAGACCGCATCAACGACATAGCCGACCTTGCCGCCGACTCCGTCTTTGGCTTTTATGCCGTGGTGCCGCAGCAGACAGCAGAGATCGAGGTCTCTGATTGGAAAGACCGTTCGGGAGGCAACTACCCCACCCTCAAGGCCGACCCTGCCCAGATTGACGCCATGGCCCGCAGCAACCCCGGCCTCGTGCTTATCGAAGATGGCAAGGTGTGTGGCAAATGGAGTTTCAACAACCTTCCAGCCACCGACGGAGAGCACTTCGACGCCTCACTCAACACAGCCGCAGCCGGACCCGGCGAAGCCCTGCCCCGGCTCGTTTTGTGGTATGTCATCCCACTGCTTGTCGTCTTATTGCTCGACCGCCTTTTGATTGGCAAGAAATTTTATCAACACTATATTTTACGTCAACATTTAAAACAAAACACAATGAGAAAGAAAATCGTTGCAGGCAACTGGAAAATGAACAAGACCCTGCAGGAAGGCGTTGCCTTGGCTGAAGAACTCAACACCGTGCTCGCCGCTGACAAACCCAACTGTGACGTCGTGATTTGCACGCCGTTCATCCACCTTGCCCCCGTGGCCGGCATCATCAACGCCGACGTTATCGGACTCGGTGCCGAAAACTGTGCCGACAAGGTGTCGGGTGCCTACACCGGCGAAGTCTCTGCCGCCATGGTCAAGAGCACCGGTGCGCAGTATGTCATTCTGGGCCACAGCGAGCGCCGCGCCTATTATGGCGAAACGGCCGAAATCTTGAAAGAAAAAGTCAACCTTGCCCTTGAGAACGGCCTTAAGGTCATCTTCTGCATCGGCGAAGTGCTCGAAGAGCGCGAAAGCGGCAAGCAGAACGAAGTGGTAAAGGCTCAGCTCGAAGGCTCTCTCTTTGACCTCACGGCCGAACAGATGGGCAGCATCATCCTGGCCTACGAACCCGTTTGGGCCATCGGCACCGGCAAGACCGCCACTGCCGAGCAGGCTGAAGAAATGCACGCCTTCATCCGTGGCGTCATGGCCGACAAGTTTGGTGCCGATGTGGCCGAAAACCTCAGCATCCTCTACGGCGGCAGCTGCAAGCCTTCAAACGCCAAGGAGATCTTTGCCAAACCCAACGTTGACGGTGGTCTCATCGGCGGCGCTGCCCTCAAGGTGGCAGACTTCAAAGGCATCATCGACGCCTGGAAATAATCCATAAGTCATTGCCTTTCATTTGCACCCCATAAACACTTCACGCGCCTTGGCCGACGACGGACTAAACCGCGGCGGCAGGCGCGTGAAAGGGGTGGCAGATGATGATTACCAATAACAACTTCGGTCGGTCTGCGGCCTAATTCCATCGAAAGTGAAAAGACTCACCCTCATCCTGCTTGCCGTCTTCGCCATCACGCTCACCGCGGTGGCTCAGACGCCTTTCACCCAGCACGTCCGCACACAGAGGGCGGGCGAAGGCAAAGTGCGCATCCTGCAAGACAGTACCATCGAGAAAGCCGTCAATCTGCCCATGACCGGCAAGACGACAAAACCCGCCAAACCAGCGGCCAAGCCCGCCAAACCGACCACCAAACCCAAGGACGACACGGCCACACACCACCACAATGCGGCCGATCGCAACGACAAGCCGGACCACGACGCCAACGAAGAGACCGATACGAACAAACCCAATGCGCCGGTCAAAACTACCACGATGACGGCCTATCGCATACAAATCTTCTCCGGCAGCAACTCACATCAAGACAAACAAAAGGCCTACGACGTGGCCGCCAAATGTCGTGAAAAGTTCCCCGAACTCAGCGTCTACACCAAGTTCGTCAGTCCGAGATGGGTGTGCCGCGTGGGCGACTTCAAGACCTTAGCCGACGCACAAAACTATGCCTCTAAAATACGCGCCGCTCACTTCACACGCGAAGTGAGAATAGTCAAAACCACCGTGCGCGTCAAACTTTGAAACCCAATCGCCTCGCCGGCTTCATCCCGTCAGGGGCGAACGATATATAATATATGAGTGACGATATCCTCTCACAGCTCAAACAGCACAACCGCGACGTGCTCGCGCTCATAGGCGAAGACCCCGACCGCGAAGGCTTGGTCAAAACGCCCGAGCGTGTGGCCAAAGCTATGCTCGACCTCACACGGGGCTACAATATGGACCCCGTGGCCACCCTCAATTCGGCCAAATTCCAGGAACCCTATAACCAGATGGTCATCGTGAGAGACATCGAGTTTTATTCGCTTTGCGAGCACCACATGCTCCCCTTCTACGGCAAAGCCCACGTGGCCTACATCCCGGCAGGCTATATCACCGGGCTCTCCAAAATTGCCCGTGTCGTCGATATTTATGCCCACCGCCTCCAGGTGCAGGAACGACTCACCATGCAAATCAAAGACTGCATCCAAGAAGCACTACGGCCTCAAGGCGTCATGGTGGTGATAGAAGCCCAACACCTCTGTATGCAAATGCGCGGCGTGGAAAAATTCGGCAGCATCACCACCACAAGCGACTTCTGCGGCGCCTTCAACCAAGCCAAAACCCGCGAAGAATTTCTCAAACTCATCTCAAAATAAACCTCACTTTCCCACCAAACATTCCGGCGCTTTTGCCCTCCTTTCAGCCATCAATGAAACTCAACGATATCGCCCAACTGCAGCAACAACTTGACACGCCACTATTTGCCCAACTCTCGCAGACCGCCGACGAGCTGGGTTTGCCTTGTTATGTGGTGGGCGGCTACGTGCGCGATTTGATTATCGGCCGTCCCACAAACGACATCGATGTGGTCGTTGTGGGGAGCGGCATAGAAATGGCCCGGCACTTTGCCAAAAGCCTCGGACGCGGCGCTCATCTGAGCGTATTCAAAAACTTCGGCACGGCACAGGTGAAATACCGCGAGACCGAAGTAGAGTTTGTAGGCGCACGGCGCGAAAGCTACAACCGCGACTCGCGCAAGCCTATCGTCGAAGACGGTACGCTGCAAGACGACCAAAACAGGCGAGACTTCACCATCAACGCTATGGCGCTTTGTCTCAACAAAGACCATTTCGGCGAATTGCTCGACCCTTTCGGCGGTCTCGAAGACCTGCAAGACGGCATCATCCGCACGCCCCTCGACCCGGACATCACCTTCAGCGACGACCCGCTCCGCATGATGCGCTGCGTGAGATTTGCCACACAACTGCGTTTCTATATCGACGAAGAAACCTTTGAGGCACTCGGCCGCAACGCCGACCGACTGAAAATCGTGAGCGGCGAGCGCATCATCGTGGAACTCAACAAAATCATCGAGTCGCCGCAACCTTCACGCGGTTTTGTGGAACTACATCGCTCAGGCTTGCTTGCCAAAATATTGCCCGAACTTGCCGCTCTTGACATCGTGGAGACCTGTCAGGGCAGGAAGCATAAAAACAACTTCTATCATACGCTCGAGGTGCTCGACAATGTGGCAGAGCGTGGCGGCGGTCTATGGCTTCGCTGGGCTGCACTGCTCCACGATGTGGGCAAAACCAAGAGCAAACGCTGGGACCCTGCCATCGGATGGACCTTCCATAACCACAACTTCATAGGAGAGAAGATGGTGCCCGGCATCTTTAAGCGACTCAAACTGCCGCTCGACGAGCGACTCAAATACGTAAAGAAACTCGTTGGCCTGCATATGCGCCCCATCGCCATTGCCGACGACGAAGTAACCGATAGTGCCGTGCGGCGACTGCTCTTTGACGCCGGCGACGACATCGACGACCTCATGTTGCTCTGCGAAGCCGACATCACAAGCAAAAACGAGGTGCGCAAACAAAACTTCCTTCAAAACTTCAAGATGGTGAGGGAGAAGTTGGTAATGATTGAAGAGAAAGACCGCATCCGCAACTTCCAGCCGCCCGTTGACGGCACGGAAATTATGCAGCTCTTCAACATACAGCCCTGCCGCGCCATCGGCGAAATAAAGACCGCACTCAAAGACGCCATCCTCGACGGGCAAGTGCCCAACGAACACGAGGCGGCGCTGGCCTTCGTCATCGAAAAAGGACGCTCACTCGGACTCAATCCCATCACAGACTGAGCACACCACCTCACCCTATCAACCTCTATGAGAAAAATCGAATTGCTCGCGCCGGCACGCAATCTGACGTGTGGACTTGAAGCCGTGAAACACGGTGCCGACGCCGTCTATATTGGCGGTCCGTCGTTTGGCGCACGTTCTGCCGCGGCCAATTCGATCGAAGACATTGCCGAGCTTTGCCGTCAGGCCCACATCTATGGGGCAAAAGTCTACGTGGCTCTCAACACCATTATAAAAGAAGACGAGCTCAAGGAGGCGGTGCGCGTGATAAACGCCCTCTATGCCGCCAAAGTCGACGCCCTCATCGTCCAAGACCTCGCTCTGCTAAGGCTCGACCTTCCGCCCATTGCCCTGCACGCTTCTACACAGATGGACAATCGCACGGCCGACAAGGTGAAGTTTCTGCAAAACGAGGGACTCACTCAGGTAGTGCTGGCTCGCGAACTCTCATTGCGTGAAATACGCCAAATCCACGACCAAACCGACGTGAGTCTCGAGGCCTTTGTTCACGGAGCCCTCTGTGTGAGTTACAGCGGCCGCTGCTATGCGTCGCAACACTGCTTCGGCCGTTCGGCCAACCGCGGTGAATGTGCCCAGTTTTGCCGTATGGCTTTCGACCTCACCGACCATAACGACAGGCCGCTTTTGAAAGAGCGCCATTGGCTTTCGCTTAAAGACATGTGCCGCATAGACCATCTTGAGGCGATGCTCGACGCCGGCGTGTCATCGTTCAAGATTGAGGGACGACTCAAGGACGTGGCTTATGTCAAGAATGTTACTGCCGCCTATCGCCAAGCTCTCGACGCCATCATCGCGCGCCGCTCAGACGAGTTCTGCAGAAGTTCATTCGGCTCGTCGGCCTATACTTTCACGCCACAACTCACGAAGAGCTTCAACCGCGGCTTTACCGACTATTTCCTCACAGCGCCCACACCCGATATGGCCAACCATGCCACGCCCAAATCCATAGGCGAACCCATCGGGCAAACCACCCGGGCAGTGAAAGGGCGCGTGTTTGACCTCCTTTTGCATAAAGACACGACACTCTCTGCCGGTGACGGTCTTTGTTTCATCGACGAAAAAGGCCGTTTGCAAGGCTTCCGACTCAACCGTTGTGAAGGTTCCAGATGCTTTGCCGCCTCCGAGGTCAATATTCCCCGCACCTTGATCTATCGCAACCACGACGCCGCTTTCGAGCGCCTGCTTGCCTCACCTACGGCCACGCGCACCATGTGGCTCGACTTTATTTTGGGTGAAAACGAAAACGGTTATAGCCTGACGGCAAAAGACGAAATGGGCTTTGAGGTTACAGCCTCGGCCGACTGTCTTAAAGAAGAGGCCCGTAGCGAACAAGCGGAGCAATGCCGCAAACAGCTGTCCAAACTCGGCGGCACGCCCTTCACACTGCGCCGCTTAGACATCAACCTTCTCGGCAACCGCTTCATCCCGGCGTCGGTCTTGGCCGGTTTGCGCCGTCAGGCCATCGAACTGCTTTTAGAGCAACATATCACAGCCTATCATACTGAGCAACGACCGTCCCGCCGTTCTCATACGGCGGCCGAAGCACGCACGTTGGTCTGCTCGCCGTCTTATCAAGCCAATGTGGCCAACTCTGTGGCCGAGCGGCTTTTTGAGAGCCTCGAACTCCCACGACCTGCCAAGGCCTTTGAGTTGTCTGAGCCCGCGAAGCCACTCATCATGACCTGTCGTTATTGCCTGCGGCGCGAACTCCATTGCTGTCTCAAGACACCACAAGGCCGCGCCGTGCCGGGACCGCTCTCATTGCGCCTTGCCGACGGCCGGAAGTTCTCACTCAAGTTTGACTGTGCCCAATGCCAAATGCAGGTTTATGCAGAATAAGTCCGTACATACCCCATCCAATGCCAACCGGCTGCGTCAAAGACTGACGTGGCTCTTTCTGCTGTTTGTCGGCCTGTTCTCCGCTTGTCAGACACCTGTGGAGAGCGACGAATGGTCGTCGGACAATCCGCTGGCGGTCGACTCCATTGATTTCATCAAGACCCGCCATTATTGGAAAGGCTACAACTTTGAGACCACCGATACCCTCAGAGTGCAGCGTCTCAAGCCCGATTTCCTCAGCCTCTTTAAGGTGACCGACAGCCTTGCGACTGTCACCGAAGGCGAACAACTCGTAGTGAACGACATCGCCCGCTTTGCCACCGACAGCGACACCGTGATATGGGTAAAACTCACGGCTGTCGGCGTCAATTATTTCACGGCTTGGACAGACAGCACCACACGACAAGCGTCTTCGTCAATGCCTAAACCCGTCACTGGATGGATTAAAGAGGCAGATTTCATCAAGCGAGTCGTCCCTGACCGGCCTGTGTCGAAACTCATCTATACGATGGGCAAGATGTCGTTTCGCATCGTCACAGCCATCTTGGCCATACTGACGTTTGCCACCCTCTTATGGCTGCGCCGCATCAACCACCGTCCACCGCTCTGCGTCAAAGGTGGTTATCCCATGCTGCTCTCTGTCATCTTCGGCCTATGTGTGGTTTTCCATCGCACCATCTGGCATTTTGTCCCCGGCGACTGGGTGGCCTACTATTTCAATCCGACGCTCAATCCCCTGAAGTCCGGACTTCCGCTCATCGTCGCCTTATTTTTGGCCTCGTTTTGGGGACTCATCGTCGTTGTCATCGCCACACTCGAAGACCAGCTGCGCAGTGCGCCGTCTTTTGGCAAAGCCGTTCATGCCTTGCTCTACCTTGTCGGTCAAAATCTTGTGGTGTTTGGCGTAGTGGCCGTTTTGTTGCCCTACTATCTCTCGGTCGTGGCCTTTGCGACCTATGCCTTCTGGCTCATCAGACGCTACCGGCGCCAGCGCCACCATCATCCCCTCTACCGTTGCGGTGCCTGTGGCGCTGTGCTTGACCGTCCGGGGACTTGTCACCATTGCGGCGCAGTCAACCGTTAGCCGTTCCCGTCCCGAATATTAATCCTATCTATATATTATTGTATGTTTGAAAATCTCAGCGAAAGACTTGAACGCTCCTTCAAGATTTTGAAGGGTGAAGGTCGCATCACCGAAATCAACGTAGCCGAAACGCTCAAAGACGTGCGCCGAGCCCTCATCGACGCCGACGTCAACTATAAAGTAGCCAAAAGCTTTACCGACACGGTCAAGCAAAAAGCTCTCGGCCAGAACGTGCTCACCAGCGTGAAGCCGGGACAGCTCATGGTCAAGATTGTGCACGACGAACTGGCCACCTTGATGGGCGGACAAGCCGTCGACCTTCAGTTCAAGAGCCACCCGTCGGTCGTTCTTATGGCCGGTCTCAACGGTGCCGGTAAGACCACGCTTTCGGGCAAGCTTGCACTTTTGCTCAAAAACAAGAAAAACCGCCATCCCCTTCTCGTGGCCTGCGACGTCTATCGTCCGGCCGCCATCGAGCAGCTTTGTGTCTTGGCCGAGCAGATTGGCGTGCCCGTCTATAAAAATCTCGAGTCGTCCGACCCTGTTCAGATTGCCATCGAAGGCATTCGCGAAGCCAAGAGTCGCAACTTCGACACCGTCATCATAGACACCGCCGGTCGTCTGGCCGTCGACGAGGCTTTGATGAACGAGATTGCGGCCATCAAGGAGGCCACCAAGCCCGACGAAACCCTTTTTGTGGTTGACTCCATGACTGGTCAAGACGCCGTCAACACGGCCCTCGAGTTCAACAACCGTCTCGACTACGACGGCGTAGTGCTCACCAAGCTCGACGGCGACACCCGCGGCGGTGCTGCCTTGTCCATCCGCACCGTCGTCGACAAGCCCATCAAGTTTGTCGGCACAGGCGAAAAGATGGAAGCCCTCGACGTATTCCATCCCGAGCGTATGGCCGACCGCATCCTCGGCATGGGCGACATCGTCAGTCTCGTGGAGCGAGCCCAAGAGCAATACGACGAAGAAGAAGCCCGTAAACTGCAAAAGAAAATACGCAAAAACCAGTTCGACTTTGAAGACTTCCTGGCCCAAATCCAGCAAATCAAGAAGATGGGCAACATCAAAGACCTCGCCTCTATGATACCCGGCGTGGGCAAAGCCATCAAAGACGTCGACATCGACGACAACGCCTTCAAGGGCATCGAAGCCATCATCCAGTCTATGACACCGCGCGAGCGCAAAAATCCCGAAATCCTCAACACAAGCCGCAAAATGCGCATCGCCAAAGGTTCGGGCACCAACATAGGCGAGGTGAACCGTCTCATCAAGCAGTTTGAGCAGACCCGCAAGATGATGAAGATGATGACCGGCACCAAGATGGGCCGCCTTATGAAACACATGCCCGGTATGCCGGGAATGGCGGGAAAATAACTTAGACTCAATCACCCACCACACAAAAACCATACCATAACTATGCAAATCATCGACGGAAAAGCCACGGCGACTGCCATCAAGCAGGAAATAGCCGAAAGCGTGAAACAACTGATGGCCCAAGGGCATCGCCGTCCCTGCTTGGCCGCCATTCTTGTGGGCCATGACGGTGGCAGCGAAACCTACGTCCACAACAAGGTTTTGGCCTGTGAGGCCTGCGGTTTCGACTCCCGTCTCATTCGTCTTGAAGACACCGTCAGCGAGAGTGAACTGCTTGACTGTATCGACTCGCTCAACGCCGACAAAGGCGTCGACGGTTTCATCGTCCAGCTTCCTTTGCCTGCCCATATCGACAAGACCCGCGTCATCGAGTCCATCCGTCCCGACAAAGACGTAGACGGCTTCCATCCCGTCAACGTGGGTCGGCTGGCTATCGGGCTGCCGGGCTTCATCTCGGCCACGCCTCTGGGCATACTCACCCTCTTGCGTCGTTATGGCATCGACACCAAAGGCAAAGAGTGCGTCATACTTGGCCGTAGCAACATTGTGGGTAAACCGCTCTCCCAACTGATGATGCAGAAGGGCTATGGCGACACCACGGTCACCGTCTGTCACAGCCACAGCCGCGACATTGCCGCCACCTGCCGCCGTGCCGACATCCTGATTGCCGCCATTGGCCGTCCCGGCTATGTTACGGCTGATATGGTCAAGCCGGGAGCCGTGGTCATCGACGTCGGCACCACCCGTGTGCCCGATGCCTCCCGAAAGAGTGGCTTCCGTCTGTCGGGCGACGTCTGTTTCGACGAGGTGGCTCCCCTTTGCAGCTACATCACACCCGTGCCCGGCGGCGTCGGTCCCATGACCATCTGTATGCTCATGCTCAATACGCTCACTGCCGCCCGACACGAGTATTACGACTAACCTAAAGTCGAAGAGACAAAAAAGTCAAAGAGACAAAAAGACAAAGAGACAAAGAGTGGCTTGGTCGCTAAAAACTCTTTTAGTCAAAGAGACAAAAAGACAAAGAGTCAAAGAAACAAAGAGTGGCTTGGCCGCTAAAAACTCTTTTAGTCTTTTAGACTCTTAGTCTTTTAGTCTTTTAGTCTCTTAGTCTTTTAGTCTCTTAGTCTTTTAGACTCTTAGACTTTTAGACTCATAAAAACCGCTTATATAATGGAAAAACAAAAGACTGCGCTCATCACCGGTGTGACCGGCCAAGATGGCAGCTACCTCAGCGAATTTTTGCTCTCCAAGGGCTATGCCGTGCATGGCCTCATCCGCCGATCGTCTGTAGACTATCGCGAGCGCATCGCCCACCTCGAAGGTCGTGAAGGCTTCCACCTCCACTATGGCGACCTCGGCGACTCGATGTCGCTGGTCAAAGTGGTTGATGCCGTACGTCCCGACGAAATCTACAATTTGGCCGCCCAGAGTCACGTGCAGGTGTCGTTCGACTCGCCCGAGTTCACCGCCGACGTCGACGCCACAGGCGTGTTGCGCGTGCTTGAAGCCGTCCGTGCTTGCCATCTCGAAAAGACCTGTCGCATTTACCAAGCCTCTACGTCCGAGCTTTATGGCAAGGTCGAGGAAGTGCCGCAAAACGAGAACACGCCTTTCCACCCCTACTCGCCTTATGCTGTGGCCAAACTCTATGGTTATTGGATTGTCAAGGAATACCGTGAGGCCTATAACATGTTCTGCTGCTCGGGCATCCTTTTCAACCACGAGAGTGAGCGTCGCGGCGAAACCTTCGTCACCCGCAAAATCACCCTTGCCGCCGCACGCATCGCCCAGGGCTGCCAAGACTGCCTCTATCTCGGCAACATGGACTCTCTGCGCGACTGGGGCTATGCCAAAGACTACGTGGAGTGTATGTGGCTCATCCTTCAGCACCCCACGCCCGAAGATTTCGTCATTGCCACCGGCGTGCAACACTCCGTGCGCGAGTTTGTCGACCTGGCCTTCCGTCACGCCGGCATCGAGCTCGAGTTTGTGGGCAAGGGCCTCGACGAGCGCGGCGTTTGTCGCTCTGTCTCAGCAGGCGCCAACCCCGACCTTGTGGGCAAGACCCTTGTGGCCGTGAGCCGCGACTTCTATCGGCCCACCGACGTGGTCAATCTCTGGGGCGACCCCACCAAGGCCCGTGCCAAGTTGGGCTGGAACCCTGCCAAGACTTCCTTCGAAGAGCTCGTCCGTATCATGGTGGAGCACGACATGGCCAAGGTGGCAGCCGACGGCGCCGCAGCCCGTGTGCGCACCAACCTGGCCGAGTATCTCGAAAAAGGCATTGTCAAATAGAAAGACAAAAAGACAAAGAGACAAAAAGACAAAGAGCTATCGGCGGCCCTGCAAGCCCTGAAGGGGCGCCACATATCAGCCCGGGTCGAAGGCCCGGGTAACGGAAGCTCCTCTAATTTCCGGCCTGTAAGGTCGGCACAATACAGGACCATTATGCATATAAATCAATAAATCGCCGCTTGGGGTGCCGACCTTACAGGCCGGAATATGGGAGGCCATATTAAACCCAGGCCTGACGACCTGGGCTATATATGTGACGCCCTTACAGGGCTTGCCGGGCCGCTCAAACTCTTAGCCTCGAAGAGACAAAAAGACAAAGAGTGGCTTGGCCGCTAAAAACTCTCTTAGACTTTTAGACTCTTAGTCTCTTAGACTCTTAGTCTGTTATATATAAAAAAAATGGAACAAAACGCCAAAATCTATGTGGCCGGCCACCGCGGTATGGTGGGCTCGGCCATAGTCCGTGCCTTGAAGCGCCAAGGCTACGACAATATTATCACGCGCACACACGCCGAGCTCGACCTCACGCGCCAGGCCGATGTCGAAGCCTTCTTCAAGGCCGAACGTCCCGACTACGTCTTTTTGGCTGCCGCCAAAGTCGGCGGCATCGTGGCCAACAATGAGGCCCCGGCCGACTTTATGTACCAGAACATGGCCCTCGAGATGAACGTCATTCATTCGGCGTGGCAGAGCGGTGTGCGCAAGTTGCAGTTTCTCGGTTCGTCGTGCATCTATCCCCGTCTGGCGCCGCAACCCATGCCCGAGAGCTGCCTGCTCACCTCTGCTCTCGAGCCCACCAACGAAGCCTATGCACTGGCCAAGATTTCGGGACTTAAATATTGCGAATACCTCAACCGCCAATACCACACAGACTTTATCAGCGTGATGCCCACCAACCTCTACGGTCCCGGCGACAACTATCATCCCACCCACAGCCACGTCGTGCCTGCGCTCATACGCCGTTTTCACGAAGCCAAAGAGGCCGGACTCGACGAAGTGACTTGTTGGGGCGACGGGTCGCCACTGCGCGAGTTCCTCTATGTCGACGACCTGGCCGACCTCTGTGTGTTTTTGATGAACCACTATAGCGGTTCGGAGACGGTCAATGCCGGCACGGGCCGCGAACTCACCATCCGCGAACTCACCACGTTGGTGGCAGAGACAGTTGGCTATCGGGGACGCATCACCTGGGATACGTCCAAACCCAACGGCACGCCGCGCAAACTCCTCGACGTGTCAAAGGCGACCCGTTTGGGCTGGACGGCGAAGACCTCGCTCCGCGAGGGACTGGCGCTGGCCTACGATGATTTCCTCCACAATCCCATGCGTGCCGAGCGCTGAGCGGGAGGGGAAGAAACCAAACTTTTGTCTTTTGCCGCTTCGCGGGCAAAACATAAATTTGAACAAAGCAGAAAAGGCCGGGCCTCGTGTCCGGCTTTTTTATTGGCATGAGGGCAATTGTTAGCCTAAGCACTTTGATGCGTGTCCTTATGGCAGAAATTTCTGTCCTTATTCGCGTCAGCACCAGCCTTAAGCCAGGAATGAAAAAAACGGCATTTCGGTCGGAAATGTGCTTATTGGCGCCGCGTTTAAAACTATCGCCTATTTTTCTCGCCTATTTCGTCACGGCCGAAGGCCGGTTTTGAACAGACCCGGCAACGCCCTGCTCCCTCCCCACCCCTTGCCTCCACAAAACAACTCAGGCCGCCACTCTCTTGTGACGGCCTGAGACAAAGTTATGAAGAAGATTTTTTGCGGAAAGAGAGGATTGTGAACTCTCCTCCTAATACGTTGTTTATCAGTCTTGTTAATCTCTACTTTACTGTCAGTGTAACACTTTTGTCACCAAAAGTCTTTTTTGAGACTTATAACTGACTGATATTCAACTATCTTTTTTTTAGCGGAGGGAGAGGATTGTGAACCTCTATTCAAACCGCCTTTATTCTCAGGTAGTTGGCAATCAGCCAATGTCTTTCTGTAACACAAAATGTAACACTTTTCTGTTAGTCGCGTTGACCACGACTTGACCACCGCAGTAGTCTTCTTACGTGGGTGCAAAGTTACACAAAAATGAACATACCGCCAAAAGAAGTTGCTTAAAAAACGCAAACGATGGTGCGAAATGCGCATTTTTAACGATTCGAGATTGGTTGAACGCATCTTTTTCAAGATTACAACGGGCATTGATTGTGTGTTACATGTGTTACACCTGATTTTAGCAATGATATTATCAACACAAGTTTGAAATAATCGACAAAATTGCGGATGAACGCAAAAAAATCGAGAGAACATTTTGTCGTACAAAGAAAAATATCTATATTTGCACTCGACAAAAATGCGTATAGGCGCAAAAATATCGAAAGTCATGCTGATAGAAAGGAACTCATATTTACAAAAATTGATTGCACGGCGGGACAATGGCCGTGTAAAAGTTATCACCGGCATACGCCGTTGCGGCAAGTCCGTCTTGCTTTTCGACATCTACAAGGAGTACCTGAAGAAAACGGGCATCAAAGACAATCAGATTATTGAAGTCCATCTGGATGAAAAGGTCAATGCCGAGTATCGCAACCCCATGAACCTGGATGACTATCTGCAAAAAAGAATAGGCAGGAAGAGGTCACAGCTCTATGTGCTGATAGACGAGATACAGGAAGTCGAGCCGGTACAGAATCCGTGGCTGCCGGACAACAAGGACGCGAAGATTACCTTTGTGGATGTCCTGATTGGGCTGATGAACAAGAAGAACGTGGATGTCTATGTGACGGGCAGCAATTCAAGGATGCTTTCAAAGGATGTCATGACGCAGTTCAGAGACCGTGGCGATGAAATACACGTGAATCCCTTGACCTATAAGGAATTCTATAGCTCATATCAAGGTGACAGGAGAGACGCTTGGGGAGCATTCTGCACTTTTGGCGGACTACCCAAAGTGGTAACAGAGGCCACAGATAAAGACCGAACCGCCTATCTGCAAGACCTGATGACGAGAACCTATCTGCGCGATGTCGTGGAGAGGAACAAGATACAGAAAGACGAGTCGCTGCTCAGGGAGATGCTGCTTGTAGTGGCAAGCAGTGTGGGGTCGTTGACTAATCCCAAGAAACTGGAGCAGACCTTCCAGAGTGTGAAGCAGCAGAAGCTCACCGATGACACCATCAGCCGCTATCTTGACTATTGTGAGGAAGCTTATCTGATAAAGAAGGCCTTCAGGTATGACATTAAAGGTAGGAAATACATCGGTACGCCACTGAAGTATTACTTCACCGATGTCGGCCTGAGAAATGCTCTGCTGAATTTTCGTCAAAGCGAAGAGAATCACCTGATGGAGAACATCATCTTCAACGAACTGTGCGTTCGCGGCTTCAGTGTCGATGTGGGTATTGTGGAATACAACTATAAAGATGAGGAGGGGAAAAGTAAGCGCAGGCAGGTGGAGGTGGATTTTGTAGTCAATAAGACCAACCTGCGTTACTACATCCAATCGGCCTTCGCCATTCCCGATGATGAGAAACGCGAGCAGGAAACAAACTCGCTTAAGCGTATAGGTGACTCATACCAGCGGATTGTCGTTCAGCGTGATTTGCACCTACCTTACTATGATGAGAACGGCATCTATTACATTGGCTTGGAGGATTTTCTTCTAAAATTCATTGATGAAATGTAAAACTATACTTAATCTCCTGCATAGACATACAATTACAGTTACAGTCCTGCTTCATACCATAATCCAATAAAAATGAAACTTATGTAGTAATAACGATATTGACAAGAATAATCAAACAATAAGAAGAGACTTCTGTGGCAGTCATGCTATGGAAGTCTTTTCTTTTTTGCATAATCATGCACCTCCCATTCTGATTTTCGGATAAAAGACACGAATGTTGAGAATACCAACAAGTGTCGATTTTATATGCACAATCAAACAGTCAAACAAGTGTAACTTTGCAAAACAAATGAAAATCGGGATAGGTTATATCATCAAGAAGTATCGTGAAGCCCACAATTACGACCAGGCTTCATTAGGAAAACTCGCGGGACTCTCGCGGGGAAAGGTTGTATATATTGAGAATGACAAATCGACTCAGAAAGAGGAACAATTGGAGCAATTGGCAGAAGCACTGGGGAGCACTTAGCTCGACATGGTTATAGCAACCGCCCTCCCCAAATGGATGGATGCCGGTAAAGAACCGCACATAGTAGATGAGTATGGCAGGATCAAACCAAGTGTGTTGCTGGAAATCTTAAAGGAGTCCATCGACACGGAGTCAAGGGAATCCATCCTACTAACAGAATTAAGTGAACTTAGAAAGAACAGCAGCATGGTTATAAACGTAAATACTGAGAGCAATGGAAGTAATCACAATAGATAGCGAAGTCTATCAGCAGTTCAGCGAACGATTGGATAGGATTGAAAGGTATATAGAGCGAGCGGCCAACATGGAGCACAGCATCGGAAAGGCATTGCTGATGACGACACGCGATGTCATGGAAACGCTGCAGGTTTCTCAGTCCACCCTATTCCGATGGCGGCGTGACGGAAAGATACAGACCATCATCATGCCTTCTGGAGAACTGCGATTCAAGTTTGAAGAAATCTACACAGCATTGAGATGCTGCCAGATTCGTGTCCAAGGATGTTCGAAGGAAACAACCATAAAGCGGATGGACGAATTTAAGAATACCACTATCACAAAAAATATCAGAGAACTAACAAAAGACTAATTGAAATGGGAGCAAAAGAAAGGACTATCCTTGAATTGCAAAAGAAGGTAGATTATCTCCAGAAAGTAGCAGATAAGGTAAGCCCTCTTGAAGAAAGGATAGACAATCTGGAGAAACGGGCAATATCATCTAAAGACATTCTTACATTGCAGGAAGCATCTGTATATATAGGTGTGTCACTCAGTCAACTATATAAGTTGACCAGTACTCAGAGCATCCCACACTACAAACCCAGGGGCAAGATGTGCTACTTTGAGAAGAAGGAACTTGATGCATGGCTATTAAGAAACCACAACGGGCCTGACATAATTATTAATAATGAGTAAGAAAGGATATATAGAGATAGACAATCCCAATGAGGCAGAGCTTGAAACCCTCATCAAGTTCTCAACTATTAGTGTGACAGAATATCAGAAAAATCAAAACAGTAATGGAAGACGATATAATAGAACAGAAATTGGCAGGTCAAAGCCAATGGTCAGAGGCAGAGCTGGCTGCCCTACTTCAGAATGCCACGATTAAGGCAACGGATCAATTTGACGTTCCACCTGAAATCCTATGGGTCGGGGACTCTACTATAGCAACCTTTGGCAACTTCAGCGCATCGACAGGCAAGGCAAAAAGTCGTAAGACATTTAATGTCTCAGCCATTGTCGCAGCCTCATTGGTGAATGGAACCATCTTAAAGTACAGGGCATGTCTTCCTGCTAAACAACGGAAGATACTATATTTCGACACTGAGCAAAGCCGGTATCACTGCCATAACGTCCTGACCCGAATACTGAAGCTGGCTAACCTCCCGATAGACAAAGACCCACAGAACATGAAGTTTATCGGTCTTCGTGAATACTCGCCTACCCTTCGCCTCCAACTCATTGACTATGCCTTGAAGACAAGCAA
The DNA here is from genome assembly GCA_004557035.1 of Bacteroidales bacterium. Classification (GTDB taxonomy): domain Bacteria; phylum Bacteroidota; class Bacteroidia; order Bacteroidales; family Bacteroidaceae; genus Alloprevotella. The sequence continues at coordinate 39,005 of SFFB01000021.1, forward strand.
GGGGTATGGTCTCGTTGTCATTGACGGCATCCGAGACCTGATGTATGACATCAACAGTGCAAGGGAAAGTATCGATTTGATAACAAAGATGATGGCTTGGTCAAGCCGTTACAATCTTCATATTCACTGTGTCCTTCACCTGAACAAAGGCGATGACAATACCAGAGGCCACATTGGAACTGAGTTGAACAATAAAGCCGAGTCTGTGCTTGTCATCAGTAACAGCAAGACCAACAAGGCGGTTAGCGAGTTGAAGCCAATGCACATGAGGTCAAAGGAGTTTGAGCCATTTGCCATCACCATCAACTCCGAAGGACTACCTGTCTTGGTTGAGAAATATGACTGGGAGCAGCCCAAGGCTGGTGCTACCATACAGGATTTGCCTGAATCAAAACACCATGAGGCATTAGATATCGCCTTTTCAGATGGTGATATTTCAAGGTATGTCGATCTTATCAATGCACTCATCAACGGGTATGCCAAGATTGGATTCCAACGCAGTCGCAGTTGTATGACCGAGGTCTATAAGTTTCTTGTGTCTCAGGGGGCT
>SFFB01000048.1 GCA_004557035.1 Bacteroidales bacterium
AATTGGAAAAGGCTGAGGAACGACTCGACCTCGGTTCGGCAGTTGCCATCTACGAACACATGCACCCCCTGATGCAGGACCTCATAGGTTGACCGCTTCAGTTGCATGTCGTGTTGAATGATGGCAACAAGGCAGTATGTTATGATCGCAGAGCAAATTTGTATTCTGACAGCGTTCTCTGTAGTGCCCCAGAATTTCTTGATTTTGAGATGTTGCTTGAGCCACTTGAAGAACAGCTCTATCTGCCAGCGATTCTTGTAGAGAGTGGCTATCTCGAGAGGAGTAAGATGAAATGCATTCGACAAAAAAGTGAAGTCTCTATTTTGCTCGTCATCGTGAAATCTCACAATTCGCAGCCTCTCAGGATACTTCTTTTGCGTGTTCACATCCGTGAGTTCGATAACGGAATCAGTAAGCACATTCTTAGGCAATCTGCGTTTCCATGTCGTACACTTGTACTGTAAGTTCTTCTTCGCTCGAACCACGAAGTACGATTCATTCAGACGAATCTTGTAGAGTTCCTTAAATGCATTGTAACCACGGTCAAACACATAGTAAGAACCTGATTCATAAGGGATATTCTTCATAGCCTTTGAATCGTGTACAGATGCAGTCGTGATATGGAAGAAGGCAGGAACCTGGGACTCCAGATCGTAAAGGACATGCGCCTTAACGCCTCCTTTCTTCTTGCGGAACTTTGCCCACCAAAAGACGGACAAGCAGAGCGGAATCGTTGTCGAATCAAATGCATAAACATTGCCCTTCAGCTTGAAGATGTCGGTTGCTCGTTTCTTGCGAGCCTGTTCCATCATGAAGAAGGCAAAGTCTTCAAATATCCGGTAGTCACGATTCTGATTCGCTGAGGCAAATGTCGTTTTCGCTATTGGATTACGCCCCATGCCAAGGTGGTAACATTTGGATTGGTGAGCCTCCAATGCAACGACAACATCACGCAGGCTCTCACGATTACAAAGTTGTCCGAACATGAGTGCCATGAGTTGATTCCAACAGGTGAAGCTCTTGACATATCTGTTCCCGTCATACTTGTCAACCAAGTGACGGAACTTGTTGTTGTCGAGAAATTCAACCAATTGTGCGAACACATATTTGTTTTTGTTCATAGAGCAGTCCATTTATGGGCTGCAAAATTACAGATTCAAATCGTCGCATATGAAAGACTTCTTCTAATAGACTATGTTTCAACTGTTTCAAAGAACAACTTGCCCACTTTAACGGGACAGCAGTGATCTTATAAAGTCACCATTATCATGCTTATGCACAACAATTATATACCAAACAACATAAAAAACTTACTATTATGAAACAGTATTTACTTCTTTTCTTCTCGTTTCTGTTCGCTGCGCTCCTGCCCGCATCGGCAGATGAGCTGTATTACGATCAGGATTTTGACCAAGCCGCCGACTACGCCGAAGGCAGCTACGTGCCCGAAGGCTGGTTATCGAAAGGCACGATTGCGCTTTATCGCCAAAAGGCTTCCGATATGGGTGCCTCTGCACACTCGGGCAGTTACGTGTTCGGCAATGTGGGCAGCTATATGGGCGTGCGCGATGAAATTGTCTACACGCCAGGCTTCACGCTCGTAGCTGGCAAGGTCTGCACGTTCAGCTTCTGGCTTTACGCGCCGGGCGGCAGTCCCGCTTCCATACGCAACACGCAGATTAAAGTGACGGCAGGAACGGCGCAGACTAAGGAAGCGCAAACCGTAGAACTTGGCCAAACGCCGAAGCAGGCACACAGCACGTGGACAAAGTATTCCTTTGAGTTTACCCCCGAGACAGAAGGCGAATATTTCTTTGCGCTCCATCTTGTCACCACCATTGCGCAGAGCGGTTTGGTGGCTTTCGACGACATTGTGGTTGAAGGCGAAACGCCTGCCCCGCCTGTTCCCGCTAACGAACTGCAAGAACTTTCCGCCGCCTATGCCGACGGTTTCGACTTTACCGCGCCTTATACGTATAAGGGCGAAGCCATTGTGAGTTATGTGAATACCGCTGCCGGCGTGGCTTATCTGCAAGACGTGACGGCTGGAGCCAAACTCCTTTTCCCCGCTGCCGCCGCCCCGAAAGCCGGCGACAAGATCAGCGACCTCGGCTGCACACTCGCCCTCGCCGACGGCGTGCTCACGATGACCATTCCCAGCGATGCCGCCGCGCCCGCCTTCACCACTGTGTCCGAAGGCAATGCACTTCCCGCGCAGCCCGTCACCCTCGAAGCCCTCGCAGCCGAGCCGCAGCTCTATGCCGGCAAACTTATTGCCGTGGACAGCGTGACGTTCAGCAACATCGAGGCAGGCGACGTGTTTGAAGAAGGATTAGACTATACGCTTACCGACGGCACGAGCTCCATTGCCCTCGGTTTCCTGCCCGGCGATGCGCTCTACGATGAAGCCATTCCCACCGAAGTGCTCAAAGTGACGGGTATCGCCCTAAGCGGCACGACGGCCACGATTGCGCCACGTTCGCTCGAGGATATGCAGAAATACACCACGCCCATTGTCCACGATACGAAGGAACTGCCTTACCAGCAGTCGTTCGACAATGAAAACGAAGACTACGACGGCACGTCGCAGCTGCCTACGGGCTGGGCTTGCACGGGTACAGTGCCGTTTGTTACCGCCAACATGGACGGACTGCTTGCCCACGGCGGCACTTATTACCTCATCACGCCCGAGGGCTCTTTCCTGCGCGACGAACGCCTCTACACGCCGTTCTTCGACATGGAAGCCGGCAAGACGTATGTGTACAGCTTCTATCTCTACCTCCCGGGCAAGGTGTCGCTCGGCACGCTGCAGCCCACCAACGTTACGGTAACCGTGGGCAACGACCAAGAGAGCAGCGCACAGACCACCACGCTCCTCACGCTCAACGGGCAGAGCCTCACGAGCTGGACGAAGCAGGAAGTTAAGTTTGTGCCGATGGTAAGCGGCCAGTACTGCTTTGCCGTGAACCTTTTCTCCGAAAGCCCCTCGTGCGGCGACATTGCCATCGACGACGTAACGGTGTTTGAAGAAGGCTCCGTGATGCGCCCCACCGCCGAGTTCGGCATACCTGCGTGGTACGACGTTTACGAGTCGCGCCTCTGCGTATTCCGTGGCACTGCCGTGCAAATGATTAACCTCTCCACCGAAGCTACTGAATACGAGTGGAGCATTCCCGGCGCGAACCCCGCAACCTCTACCGAGAAGAACCCCGCTTTCTTCTTCCCCGAAGAAGGTACGTACACCATTACGCTGACCGCCAAGAACAGCCGTTTCAGCAAGACCACGACGAAAGAAATTAAGGTGTACTTCCCCACCGACGAGGGTCAGCTCGGCCTGATGAACTACAATCCCGGTGAGGATAAGATGATTAGCTATTTCGATGAAATGCCTACTTATCCCACCGACCCTGAATTTGACTACATCTCCGGCTTCAACCACTACTATTACCGTTACGCCCAGCGCTACGCCCTGCCTGAGGAGACCAAGATGACGATTTCGAGCATCTCTACTTGGCTCGTGGCTTACTCGCGTATGTCGGCCTACACCGCTGAAGAGCGCAACTGGCCCTTCACTATTTCTTTCTATGGCGAGACTAACGGCAAGCTGGACGAGACCAAGTGCTTCGGCCGCAAGATTTCCACGCTCGTAGACGAGTTTGGCAACGTGGGCATCGGCTACGAGCATCCCAAAATGTGGGGCTTCAGCCTCGAAAGCAACCCCATCACAGTGCAGGGCAACTTCTACGTGGCTTTTGAATACGATCCGCAAATCCCCATCGACTCGCCCGACCCCAACATCACGCGCTCTTACCTTGCGCTCAGCCTTGCGCAGAGCCGTCTGCCGCAGTCGAACATGTACGTTTATCCCACTTCTGGTCCCGAAGGATTTACCAAGACCAACCAGTGGTGCAGCCTCAACGAGTTCGACGCTTCTAAGGAAGGTTACAGCCTCGCCCTCATCTTGTGGGCAAAGGCTGAGGGTGCAGCAGTCCCCGAAGGCATTATGGCTATCGGCACTGACGGCAAGCCTGCCTTTGCCGCCCGCCCCTGTGGCGACAACCTCAACGTAAGCGGCACGAAAGCCGGCGAACGCCTCACGCTCTTCGATGCCAGCGGCCGCATCGTGCGCACCGCAGCAGCCGAAACGGGCGCCACGCAAATTAGCCTCGGCGGATTGAGCGCAGGCACATATATTATTATGTCGTCGAAAGGCGCAGTGAAATTTGTGAAAAAATAAGCTATGACCTCCACAGCAATATTTTCTTTCAAAAGAGCTGGCAACGCATGCCGGCTCTTGCTGCTTTCCGCACTCTGCGCCATAGCGTGCAGCCGCGCCGCAGCCGTGCCCGCCTATCCGGGACTAATCACAGTGAAGCAGCCCTCGGGCAAAACCGTCAGCATCTATCTGCGCGGCGATGAGCACAACCATTGGGGCGAAACGCCCGACGGCTATACCCTCCTGCGCGACGGCGAAGGCTTTTGGGCTTTTGCCCGCGCCACTGCAGAGGGCGGCATCGAAGCCTCTGCCCTGCGCTACGACGGCAGCAGCCTCGCCGCCGAGCGAGCAGGCATTCGCAAGGGCCTGCGCCCTTCGCACAACATCTCGCAACCAGAGGTGCAGCAGCCCGGCATACAGAAAGCCAAAAAACTGCAAGTGAGCAATTCTTTCCCCACCAAGGGCAAGCATAAGCTCCTCATGCTGCTTATCAACTACAACGACACGGAAACGCTCTACACGCAAGCCGATTTCCAAAACGTGATGAACCAAGAGAATTACGCCGGCACGGGCAGTTTTCGCGACTACTATCTCGAGCAGTCGTTCGGCCAGCTCGACATCGAAACCACCGTCACGCCGTGGGTCAAACTCAACGGCGCGAAGCGCTACTACGGTTCGGAGGGCGCGGTGGCGATGATTACCGAAGCCCTGCGTATGATTGAGGACCAGATAGACCTGCGCGAGTTCGACAACGACGGCGACGGCGTGCTCGACGGCCTCACCGTTATCCACCAGGGCACGGGGCAGGAAATGACTGGCTCGTCGGCAGACATCTGGTCGCACAGCAGCGAAATCATCGGCCTCACTATCGACGGTATCGCCGTGAAGCGCTACACGATACAGCCCGAGCAGCAGCGCGAGGAGAAGATTACGAACATCGGCGTTATCTGCCACGAATTTGGCCACAACCTCGGTGCGCCCGACTTCTACGACACCGACTACGGCCAGTCGGGCGGCACTTACGGCGGCACAGGCGTATGGGACATCATGGGCGGCGGCGCATGGAACGGCGACAACGGTTCGCAGCCCGCAGCCTTCAATATGTGGCAGAAATGGCAGTACGGCTGGATAACGCCCACCGAGCTCACCGCCGCCACGCGCATCAGCAACATGCCTTCTTCGCGCCTTGGCACGGCCGCTTATAAAATCAACACCACCGTTCCCGGCGAATACTTTATCCTCGAAAACCGGCAGCGCGAAGGCTCCTTCGGCACGCCTCTGCCCGGCAGCGGTCTGCTCATCTACCACATCGACGAAAATCTCATTTCGCAAAGCGTAGAGCAGAACACACTCAACGCACAGTATCCGCAGGCCGCATACACCGTGTGCGCCAATGCCGGCACCGACCCCTCTTCTTCATCGTTCTCTTACGGCGATGTGACGACCGCGGGCACGCCCTTCCCCGGCAGCGCAGGCATCACGTCGTTCTCCGACGCCACCCTGCCTTCCTGCAAATCGCGCAGTGGCCGCCACTCTTATTTCGCCTTGAAAAACATCACGGAAACGGGCGGCACCATCAGCTTCGACTTCATCAAGGAAACCACACCGCCAGCGCCGCAGGACTTCCACGCCGAGACGCAACGCGGCAAGGTGAACCTCGCTTGGACCGCCCCGCAGCCCGAAGGTTCTTACACCGCACCGCAGTTCTACACCGTGTATCGCAACAACGCGCCCATCGGCACTACCTCCGCACTTGCCTTTGCCGACAACGAACCCGATGCCGACGGCCTGCTCGTTTACAGCGTAGACGCAACTTATTCCAACGAAATGGTATCGCCCTATGTCGAGGATTCGCTCATGATACCGACCAATCGTGTCACTGCCGTCACCGCCACGCGCTCATCTGCTACCAACACGCTGCGCTGGACGCTCGGCAACCGCCTGACACGCGTCGACATCACGCCCAATGAGGCCGACTACACGCAGCTGAATATCCAAGGCGTAGATTCCGTGGACTTCGTGCAGCGTTTCTCCGCCGCCGACCTCACCGCCTACAAGGGTGCACGCATCACGGCGGTGGCCATCTTCCCCCTCTCCACTTCTTCTACCTCTACCTACGAGGTGCGCGTTTGGGAAACGGACAAATACGGCAAAAATCCGCGCATCGTTTCCAGCCGCCCCGTCTCGGAGTTTGGCGTAAGCGCGTGGAGCCGCGTGATGCTTACGGAGCCGGTTACGATTATCAAGGGCCGCGACTACTACATCGGCGCACACCTGAAAAGCACCCAAAACGGCTTCTCGATCATGAGCGACTTAGGGCCTTACCAAAACGGAGGCTGCCTGCTCAAGTTTGAAGATGAATGGGAAGAGGCGCAAAATCCGCAGGGCAACTTCTACCTCTACGCTGAACTGCAATATCCCGAAGCAAAGACGCAGACAGTTCCCACGGGCTTGGACGAGCCTGTCACCGACCCGTTCAGTCAGTTGCAATATCCGCTCGGTTTCCGCGTTTACCGCGACGGCGTTGAAGTGGGCACGACCGCCAACCTTCTCTTCCTCGACACCGCTGCTCCCGCAGGCGAGCACGACTATGCCATCTCCTCGCTCTTCCGAGGTGGCAACGAGAGCGACACCGTAGCCTTCCACTTCGACGGTTCGGAGCAGCCCACGGGCATTGCTATCACGCCCCTCGCCGACGCGCCTGCCTTGCGCTTTACGCGCAGCAGCGGCAGCCTCACCCTTACGGGCAACGGCAGCGTCACCGCAACCGACACGGCAGGCCGCACCCTCCTGCGCCGCGCCTCTTCTGGCGAAACTACTCTTAGCCTCGCCCCCGGCGTTTACATCATCCGCCTTGCTGCAACCGACGGCAAGGTATATACCTGGAAGGTGGAACTATAAGCGAGCAAAACATTTAGCAATAGAGAACCGCGCAAGGAAGCCAATGGTTTCCTTGCGCGGGTTGCTTATTGCCGAATGGAGTAGGGGCATTTTGCAAAACGCCCGGATAATGGTGGCTTTATTGATTTTGCCATTCGACGCACAGGCGGGTGTCTTAAAAACGGCCCAACTTTTCACCCACAGGGAGCAAATTTTTCCTCTCTCCTTGATATTTTTCACTTTCCTATAAGAGATTTTTATTACAAAGTTTGTAACGCTTGTTACAAAGCTTGTAACACATATTACAAGGTTTGTAATACATATTAGAAAGTTTGTAATAAAAATTCTCTCCGCAGATAATAAAAAAAATCAAGCAGGAAGGAAAAACTCTCTGCTTGAAAAGAAAAGCTCTCCCCGAGCAACTGTCGAGGAGAGCGTGTTATAACTTTTACTGCGACCGATTACGATTTCAAGAAGTACGACACGTAGGTGACAATGCGCACGTTCTTAATGCCGGGCGTGTATTGGTCGCGGTCTTCGATGGAGAACTGGCCCTGCTGCGCGTCCTTAATCTTGCCGAGTCTGCTGCCCGAGTCTTCGGCAAACTTCTCGGCCGCGGCGCGGGCGTTCTTGGTGGCCTCTTCAATCATGGCAGGCTTGATCTCGTTGAGTTTCGTAAACTCGTACTGCACCTGCTGGTCGTAGTCGTTGGCAGAAATGGCAATACCCTGCTTCAAGAGTTCGCCCATGCGCAGCATCAGCTGGTTGGCAAGCTCAATTTTGTCGGTGGTGACGGTGGTGATGCAGGTCACGTTGTAGCGGGCGCGGTTGAGATTGTCGGCATAGCGGTCGGCCTGCAAATCAATGATGCGCGGTGCACCGGCAGAAATCTCCTTTTCCTCGATGCCGTTGCCCTTTAAGAAGGCGGCAATCACCTTATTGGCATTGTTGATGTCGGCATAAATGGCGTTGAGGTCGTTGCCCGTGGTTTTGTAAACGACGGGCCAAATCACTTTGTTGGCTTTTACCTCGCGCTCAGCCAGGCCGCGCACGGACACGATGCGGTCGCGCGTGGCGAGGGCATCCAAACCGAGATAAATAAACACGCCGAGCAGCACAAATCCAAGTGCCACTACTACTGATTCGATGCGAAATGATTTAATTTTCATAATTCTGCGTATTTGAAATTAAAAAAATGACGCGCCGGCTGCAAACTTGCTTGCTCCGGCGCGTCGCTTGTTTAGTATCAGATTATTTTACGAGTTGCTTCTTGCCGGAAGTGATGTAGATGCCCTTTTCTGCCTTCTGCACGCGGCGGCCCGAAAGGTCGTACACGGGAGCGGCATTGCCGCCGTCCTGCACATTCAGGTTGCGAATGCCAGTATAGGTAAAGGTGAAAGGAAGTTCTTCTACGTCGAGCGCGGCAGGGAGGTAGGCGGTGTTGGCTGCTGCCGTGCCTGTTGCTGCGGCTTTAACGAAAGCCGTGCCTGCGGCGTTGAGCACATAGTTTGTGCCTTCGGCATAACTGGCAGCGGCAAGCACGCCCGTGAGGGCATTGTCGTCGGCCGTGCCTTCAATGTCCGATGCAATCGCAAAGGTTTGCGTGCCGGCTTCTGCCTTGATCACGGCAGGGGTGCCTGCTTTAAGCGTGCCTTCAGCAAAACCGCCGTTGGCATAGAGATATGCCATGTCGCCGGTTGCCTCATTCACGGTCTTAGCAGCATATACCT
>SFFB01000022.1 GCA_004557035.1 Bacteroidales bacterium
TGGGGCGCTTGGTTTTCGGGCGCCGGCTGCCTCACGCTGATTGCCGTGAACGTCATCTTCATCCCCCACTATGGCTACATGGCCTGTGCCTGGGCCGGCGTGGCCGGATATGGCACGGCAATGGTGTTGAGCTACGTGGTGGGACAACGTCACTATCCCATCGCCTATCCGCTCAAGAGCATAGCCGCCTATGTGGTGCTCGCCGCCGTGGCCTACACGGCGATGGCCCTGCTGCCCCAAGACTGGCCCACGGCGGCACGGTTAGGCATCAACACGGTGATAATTGCCCTTTTCATCGGCTATATCATCAAAAAAGACCTGCCTCTCTCGGGGCTGCCCGTCGTGGGCAAATATTTTAGATAAAGCCATGCACAACCTCCTGCAACACGCCACCCTCGACTGCGGTTTGGAAATCGTGCACCGCCACACCACATCGCCCGTGGCCTATCTGGGCTATGTGGTCAAGGCCGGCACGCGTGACGAAGCCACCGAGGACTACGGAATGGCCCATTTCATCGAGCACATGAGTTTCAAAGGCACCGGCAGACGGCGGGCCTGCCACATCAGCAACGGCCTGGAACGCGTGGGCGGCGACCTCAACGCCTTCACCAACAAACAGGAGACGGTCTATTGCGCCACGGTGCTCTGCGCCGACATTGCCCGCGCCGCCGACCTGCTCACCGACATCGTTTTTCACAGTACCTATCCGCAACGCGAAATAGAGAAAGAAACGGCCGTGATTTGCGATGAAATCGACAGTTATCGCGACTCGCCAGCAGAGTCGATATTCGACGAATTTGAGTCAATGCTCTTCGACGGCCATCCACTGGGACGCGATATTCTCGGACAGCCCGAACGGCTACGCAGCTACACTACGGCAGACGCCCGACGCTTTGCCGAAACCTTCTACCGCCCCGACAACGCCACATTCTATATCTCGGGCGACATCGCGTTTGACAAAGCCGTGAAGATGTTGGAGAAACTATGGCGTGGCACCGCACGATCCTCCACACCACTGCCCACACGACAGGCGCCGACACTGAGACGCGAGGCCCAACTGCGCCGCGTGAACAAAGAGACGCACCAGGCGCATGTGGTGATTGGCACACAAACCTACGGCGGCCACGACGAGCGGCGCTATCCCCTGCTCCTGCTCAACAACATGCTGGGCGGACCGGGCATGAACTCGCGACTCAACGTCTGTCTGAGAGAAAAAGCCGGTTTGGTCTATGCCGCCGACTCGTCGCTCACCACCTACGCCGATGCAGGCTGGTGGTGCGCCTATTTCGGATGCGACACCCACGACACCGACCGCTGCCTGCGACTGACCAAACGCATTTTGCGCCGTTTCATCGACGAAAAGCTCTCGCCCAAGACGCTTCAAGCCGCAAAAAAACAACTCTGCGGTCAAATCGGCATTGCCCTCGACCGCGGCGAAGACTATGCCATTGCCATGGGCAAGACTTGGGCCCAATACGGCACGCTGTATGACCCGGAAGGCCTGTGCCGGAAAGTGAACGAGGTGACGGCCGAGGCCCTGCAACAGACGGCGGCCGAGGTGTTTGATCCCGACCGGTTGACAACGCTTATCTACGAATAATCTATCCAAACGCCTGCACCAATGGCCCATCCGCTTGACTTTTTCCATTTTTGTCCGCACTGCGGCCACAAAGATTTCACCGTATTCGACGCCTGTGCCAAACGCTGCGGACATTGTGGTTTCACCCTCTATCATAATGCCTCGGCCGCCACGGTGGCCGTAATCACCGACGGCGAAGGCAGACTGCTGGCAGTGCGCCGGGCCTGTGAACCGGCTAAAGGCACTCTCGACCTGCCGGGTGGCTTTGTCTGTCCCGGCGAAACGCTCGACGAAGGACTGGCACGGGAGGTGAAAGAAGAACTTGGCGCCGAGGTGGCCGAGTGGGCTTATCTGTTTTCGCAGACCAACGTCTACCGCTATTCGGGCTACGACATACACACCACCGACGCCTTTTTCGCCTGCCGCCTGGCCGACAACGCCGTCGTCGCCGCCGCTGACGATGCCGCAGAAGTGATGTGGCTCAAGCCGGAAGAGATACGGCCCGAAGCGTTTGGCCTGCTGTCGATAAGGCAAGGTGTGGAGAAACTGCTTGAACGATGGGCCGAAAAAGGCCGATAAAGCCCGTCTGATGGCCGCAGTTTTGGCTGCGGCTCTGCCTTTTGACAAAAAATCGCTAAATTTGCCGACATTATGGTAGAAGACACTTTCGACATACGCGCCGAACAACATTCGCCATCAAAAAGCGAACGCGACTTTGAGAACGCCTTGCGCCCACTGAGTTTTGAAGACTTCAGCGGACAGAGCAAGGTGGTGAAAAACCTGCGCGTGTTTGTCGAGGCAGCCAAATACCGTGGTGAACCGCTCGACCACACCCTGTTGCACGGCCCTCCCGGACTGGGAAAAACCACCTTGTCCAATATCATTGCCAATGAGCTTGGCGTGGGTTTCAAACTCACCTCGGGCCCCGTACTGGACAAACCCGGCGACCTGGCCGGCCTGCTCACCAGCCTCGAACCCAACGACGTGCTTTTCATCGACGAAATACACCGCCTCTCGCCAGTGGTGGAGGAATACCTGTATTCGGCAATGGAAGACTACCGCATCGACATCATGATTGACCGCGGTCCGGCTGCACGCTCCATACAAATAGACCTCAACCCGTTTACCCTCGTGGGCGCCACGACGCGCAGCGGTCTGCTCACAGCCCCTCTGCGTGCCCGTTTCGGCATTAACCTGCATCTGGAATATTACGACGCCGAAACGCTCTGCCGCATCATCAGCCGCTCGGCACAAATCTTGAACGTGCCCATCTCGGAAGAGGCCGCCCAAGAGATTGCCGGACGCTCGAGAGGTACGCCCCGTATCGCCAACGCCCTGTTGCGACGCGTGAGAGACTTCGCCCAAGTGAAAGGCAACGGACGCATCGACACCGCCATTGCACGCTATGCGCTCGAAGCACTCAACATCGACCGCTACGGCTTGGACGAAATCGACAATAAAATACTGCTCACCATCATCGATAAATTCAAAGGCGGACCGGTGGGCGTGACCACCATCGCCACAGCCATCGGCGAAGACGCCGGCACCGTGGAAGAGGTCTACGAACCATTCCTCATCAAAGAAGGCTTCATCCGCCGCACACCACGAGGCCGAGAAGTGACCGAACTCGCCTACAAACACCTGGGAGACACACTCTCATGATTTCCTATCAAACCATCAACGTGAAGATGCCGGCTATCAAACGCCGCGCCAACTCGGCCTGGGTCAAGGCCGTGGCCGAAAGCTATGGCAAACAAGTGGGCGACGTGGCCTATATCTTTTGCGACGACGAGAAAATACTGGAGGTGAACCGCCAATATCTCAACCACGACTACTACACAGACATCATCACGTTTGACTATTGCACAGACAACACCGTGAGTGGCGACCTCTTCATCAGTCTCGACACCGTGCGCTCCAATGCCGAGGCCTTCGGCAAAACCTATGAAGAAGAATTGCACCGCGTCATCATTCACGGCATCCTGCACCTCTGCGGCATCAACGACAAAGGCCCGGGAGAGCGCGAAATCATGGAGGCGGCCGAAAACAAAGCCCTCGCCATAAGGCCGGGCGAGTGAAAACAGACCCTGACACAAACCGCATAATCACAAACAAAACACGATAAAACAACTATGAACTTCGTAGAAGAACTGAAGTGGCGCGGAATGCTCCACCAAATGATGCCGGGAACGGAAGAACTGCTGGAAAAAGAACAGGTAACCGCTTATGTCGGCATTGACCCCACGGCAGACTCGCTCCACATTGGCCACCTCTGCTCGGTGATGATGCTCCGGCACTTTCAACGCGCCGGACACAAACCACTGGCACTCGTGGGAGGCGCTACGGGAATGATTGGCGACCCTTCGGGCAAAAGCGCCGAACGCAACCTGCTCACCGAAGAGACGCTCCGCCATAACGTGGCCTGCATCAAAGCCCAGCTGGCCCGCTTCCTTGACTTTGACTCTGACGCTCCCAACGCCGCCGAACTGGTCAACAACTACGACTGGATGAAGGACTTTACCTTCCTCGACTTCGCCCGTGAGATTGGCAAGCACATCACGGTGAACTATATGATGGCCAAAGACAGCGTGAAGAAACGCCTCAACGGCGAAGCTCGCGACGGCCTCTCTTTCACCGAATTTACCTATCAGCTTCTGCAGGGCTACGACTTCCTCCACCTCTATCAGGAGAAGAACTGCAAACTCCAGATGGGTGGCTCTGACCAATGGGGCAACATCACCACCGGCACGGAACTCATCCGCCGTACCCTCGGCGCCGATGCCGATGCCTACGCGTTGACCTGCCCGCTCATCACCAAAGCCGATGGCAAAAAGTTTGGAAAAACAGAGCAAGGCAACGTATGGCTCGACCGCAAATACACCACACCTTATAAATTCTACCAATTCTGGCTCAACGTTGGCGACGAAGAGGCTGAGCGCTACATCAAGATTTTCACCTCACTGACCCACGAAGAGATTGACGCACTCATCGCCGAGCATCGCGCCGACCCGGGACGCCGCATCCTGCAAAAGAAACTCGGCGAAGAGGTGACCTGCATGGTGCACAGCCGCGAAGACTACGAGACCGCCGTCGAGGCGTCCAACATTCTCTTTGGCAAAGCCACCAAAGACAATCTCACCAAACTGGACGAAGACACTCTGCTCAGCGTGTTTGACGGCGTACCGCAATTCAGCGTGGACAAAGCCGCTGTCATAGGTGCCAAAGCCGTCGACCTGCTGGCCGAAACTACCCAATGCTTTGCCTCAAAAGGCGAAATGCGCAAACTCACACAGGGTGGCGGCGTAAGCCTCAACAAAGAGAAACTCACCGCCTTCGACCGCGAAATCACCGCCGACGACCTTATTGCCGGCAAATATCTCGTGGTGCAGCGCGGCAAGAAAAACTATTTCCTGCTCATCGTCAAATAATCACGCCCTATGAAAATTGCCCTTATCGGCTATGGCAAAATGGGCCACATGATTGAAGAAGAGGCCCTGAAGCGCGGACATGAAATTGTCTGCATCATCGACATAGACAACCGCGACGACTTTGAGAGCGAAGCCTTCAAGAGTGCCGACGTGGCAATTGAGTTTACCACGCCAACGGCCGCCTACGACAACTACGTACGCGCCTTCAAGGCCGGCGTGAAGGTAGTGAGCGGCTCGACGGGATGGCAAAAAGACCATGCCGACGACGTAAAGCACCTCATCGACGAGGGCCATACGCTCTTCTGGGCCAGCAACTTCTCGCTCGGAGTAGCCATATTTTCGGCCGTGAACAAATACCTGGCCCGCATCATGAACAACTTCCCGGCCTACGACGTGACGATGGTAGAAACCCACCACATCCACAAGCTCGACGCGCCAAGCGGCACGGCCATCACACTGGCCGAACAAATCTGCCACGAAATGGACCGCAAAAAAGACTGGACCAAAGGTGAGGTGCTGGAAGCCGACGGCAGCACGACGGGCTCAAAAGAAGCTCCGGCCGACCTGCTGCGCATTGACGCCATCCGCCGCGATGAGGTGCCGGGCATACACACCATCACTTACGACAGCCCGGCCGACGCCATCACCATTACCCACGACGCCCACAACCGCCGCGGTTTTGCCCTCGGTGCCGTATTGGCCGCTGAATTCACCGCCACCCACACGGGCCTGCTGACCACCGACGACCTCTTCACCTTCTAACGCCTCCTATGTCTATTAACTTTCCCGACTTTAAGTCGCACAAAGCCGCTTATATCAAGTGCGGCATAGTCCTCCTGCTCTATTTTGCCTTTCTTTTCTGGGTTGGCTCTTGGTGGGGCCTGCTGGTGGTACCGTTTATCATAGACATCTACCTCACCAAAATCATCAAATGGACTTGGTGGAAACAATCGCCGTCGCGCACCACCCGCACGGTGATGAGTTGGGTCGACGCCATCGTCTTTGCGCTCACGGCCATCTATTTTCTTAACCAGTTCTTTTTCCAGAACTTCGTTATTCCTTCTTCTTCTCTCGAAAAGACGCTGCTCACGGGCGACTATCTGCTGGTGTCGAAACTTTCTTACGGTCCTCGCATCCCGGAGACACCGCTCACCATGCCTCTGACGCAAAACACCATGCCTCTGATTGGCGGCAAAAGTTATCTGGGCTGGCCGCAGTGGGAATATCGCCGCGTGAAGGGACTCGGACAGGTGGAACTCAACGACATTGTGGTGTTCAACTATCCCTCAGGCGACACCGTGGCCACCAAGCACATCGACCAAGACTTCTATGGCATGGCCTACAGCATTGGTAGCGGAATGAGCGCACAAAACGGCACCTACAAACCGCTCACACCCGATATGCCTTATGCAGAGCAGCAGGCTGAATATGCCCGCCGCTACGCCATTGGCCGAGAGGTCATTGACAACAACCCCGAAGAGTTTGGCCAAGTCATCACTCACCCCACCGACCGCCGCGAAAACTACGTGAAACGCTGTGTGGGACTGCCGGGACAGACGCTGGAAATCAAAAACGACATCATTTATCTCGACGGCAAGGCCAACCCTCAGCCCGAGAACGTGCAATACCGCTATGCCGTGCCGGCTTCGCTCCAGATTGACGACGAAACCAAACGCGAACTCAACATTACCAACGAGGAGTTGCAATATGTGGAGATGGGAGCAGGTTTCCCCATGACCGAACATGTGAAGAACGAACTTGTCAAGCGAGGATTTATCGCGCCCAATCCCGAAAGAGCGCCTCTGGCCGCCGGCGACGAACTCTATCCGCTCAATATGGCCAAAAAATGGACCTCGGCCAATTACGGCCCCGTGTGGATACCGAAAAAGGGCGCGAAACTGAAACTCACATTGAAAAATCTGCCCATCTATGAGCGCCCCATCAGAGTCTACGAAGGCAATCAGCTGGAGGTGAAGGGCAACAAGATTTATATCAACGGCAAGGCCACAGACAGCTACACGTTCAAAATGGACTACTACTGGATGATGGGTGACAACCGCGACAACTCGGCCGACTCACGCTTCTGGGGCTTTGTGCCCGAAGACCACATCGTGGGCAAACCGCTCTTCGTGTGGCTCTCACTCAATCCGGACTATGGCCTGTTTGACGGCAAAATACGTTGGGGCCGACTCTTCAAGTGGGTGAGCGGCATCAAATAAACTCCACCCGACACCACAAGGCTGAACGCTTGAACCGAAATCATTATGGTGACCATCAAACGCTATATCGGCCGCTTTAAGAAACCGCCCGGCTGGCGGGGAACAAGACACTTCATGCGCTATGTGGTCTTGCCCGCCGCTGTGGCCGTTTTTTTAATGCTTATGGTGCATGAAATGTGGCTCACGCAGGTGTCTGTCACCACGCCACAGCAGGCACTGCACTTGGAAAGCGGCGACCGCCTGCTGGTCAACCGGGCCGCCTATGGCCTGCGCCTGCCGTTTGGTCTGGGAGGCAAGCAAAAGCGTTTTTTCAGCAGTTTGCCTGAGCGGGACGACCTCGTGGCCTATCACCTGAACGACGGGCGGTTAGCCCTGGGGCGCGTCGAGGCCCTGCCGGGCGACACCGTAGACCGCCCACAGCACGGCATCGTGCCAGAGGGGGCTATTGTGGTGGGGCAAAACCTTGTCGACGAAGCTCAAGTCTTCGGCCGTGTGGTCTGCATCACTTATTCCATCCATCCCGATCGGCCGTTTTACAACTGCCTGCGGGCCGACCGTTTTTTCTCCGGGATTGAATAATGCCGGCCCCAAATTCTGATGCCGGCAGCCGCCGTCTGATACGTGCAGCAGGCTTTTTCATCATCCACTCTCCTCATCTTTCATTTTCTTCATTCCAAGGTCATGCGCCCAGCCATTCTTACGTCGGCCTACCTGCCACCCGTTGAATACTTCACCAAGCTCTATGGCGCGCCCTACGTCATTCTGGACTGCCACGACCATTATGTCAAGCAGACCTACCGCAACCGCTGCATCATTGCCGGACCCGACGGACCGTTGGCTCTGACACTGCCCATCGTGCACGAAGGCAAAGGCAAAATGCCGACACGCGACATCCGGCTGAGCCGGCACGGCGACTGGCGCCATCTGCATTGGAACGCCCTGAAGAGCTGCTACGAAAACAGTCCGTTTTTTGAGTATATGGCCGACGACTTTCTGGCCATATACCGTCAAGACTTCACTTACCTTGTCGACTTCAACACGGCCCTCCAAGAACTGGTTTGCCGGTGGCTCGGCCTGAGTCCCGACATCCGGCCGGCTGAGTGCTACGTGGACGCCTCGACGGTCGACGCCGACGACTTCAGGGAGACCATCCGCCCCAAGACGGGCTATGAAGCCGACCAGGCTTTCACCCCAACGCCCTACTATCAGGTGTTTCAACATCAAAACGGCTTTCTGCCCAACCTGAGCATCGTGGACCTGCTCTTCAATATGGGACCGGAGGCCCGCCTCGTGTTGAAGCAAAGCATAAAAGACTGACCGCCGGGCTTCACTCTGCCCGAAGAAAAAGTTTTTTCGCTTGCATTTTAACCCAAATTTAAGGTTCAGAAAAAGGTTTGAAAGTGACGAAAACACTTCATTTTGGCGTCCAAAAGCCATTTTGAAGGGTCTGCAAGCGGTTCAAAGTTCACTAATTCACACCTTCCACCTCTAACCATAGGGACAATAAATCGCACAATAAGGACAAAAACGACGAGAATTAGGACGGTACGTAAGCGCCTTATCCCCGTAACGACAAAAAATCAAAGAAAAGAGACTCTTCCGAGGGATTTAGCCGTTCAACAGAAAAAGCGGAAGAGGTTAATGCGATATTTGCCAATATTATGGCATTAAAAGAAGAATAAGAGTAAAGCACGAAAGATAAGGAAAGAGCCATCTGAAGATTGGCTCTTTTCTTTTTTAATTCTGTCGTGCTCCAAAGGCTCTAATGCCGGCAAGTGGAAAGAACAAGAGTAAATAATATTGTGAGATTGAGGCAATTCTATTACCTTTGTGGGTTTAAGGTATGAACGATATGGAAGAACTGCTCCATTACGTCTGGCAACAAAAACTGCTGCCGACACACCCGTTGACCACACAAGACGGAGAAATCATCGAAATCATCAACCCCGGACTGCACAACACCAATGCCGGCCCAGACTTCTTCAATGCCAAAATCAAAATTGGCGGGATGCTTTGGGTGGGCAACGTGGAACTGCACGACCGCGCCTCGGATTGGCACCGACACCACCACGACAACGACCCCAACTACGACAACGTGGTGCTGCACGTCTGCCGCGTAATTGACGCAGACATCACCACACCAAGCGGCCGACGCCTGCCTCAAATGCAGCTCGACATCCCCGAAAGGGTGCTACAAAACCACCGCGAACTGCTCAACGAATTACGCTATCCGCCCTGTTACCGCGTCATCCCACAACTGCCCAGCATCTCGGTACATTCATGGCTCAACGTGCTCACCATCGAAAGGCTGGAAGCAAAGACCCAACGTATTTTCAACCTGCTCGACCGCCATCACGGCGATTGGGAGCAGACGGCTTTTATCACCCTGGCCCGTAACTTTGGCTTCGGTGTTAATGCCGACGCTTTCGAGTTTTGGGCCCAAAACCTGCCGCTGCTGGCTGCCGCCAAACACCGCGACGACTTGTTTCAGATAGAAGCCTTGTTTTTCGGTCAGGCCGGTATGCTCAATGCCGCCACACTCGAGCCGGTACGCCAAGACGACTACTTCAAGCATCTCGCCGCAGAATATGCTTTTCTGAAGCAGAAATTCAGCCTCAAACCCATCGCCTATAAAAACTGGCGTTTCTTGCGCTTGCGCCCCCAAAACTTCCCCTCTATCCGGCTGGCTCAGTTGGCTAAGCTCTACCACAGCCGTGAGGCCGATTTTGCCTGCCTGCTGGAAGCCCAAGACATCAAGTCCATCAGAGCGCTTTTAAGCCACGGCGTGTCAGACTACTGGCAAGAGCACTACACCTTTGGTAAAAGTGCGCCAAAACAGCCCAAAACGCTTCAAAACAGCTCCATCGACCTCATCCTCATCAACACCATCGTGCCGCTCCTGTTCGCCTACGGCAAATACCGGCAAGACGAAGCGCTGTGTGAGCGGGCCATCGACTTCCTGGAGAAAGCCAAGACCGAACACAACGTCATCACCCGCATATGGGACGAAGTGGGCATTGAGGCACAAAACGCCGCCGACAGCCAGGCGCTCATCCAACTGAAACTCCGTTACTGTGACCGCAAAGACTGCCTGCGCTGCCGCTTTGGCGCGGCCTATCTGCGCAAAAGTCCGGCCAGGCCACAAGATTAGGCCTACAAAAGCCTCACCGTCGATCTAACCACTCCTTTCATATTATGCCCTACCACTATGAACTGAAAATGAAGGTGCGCGACTACGAATGCGACCTTCAAGGCATAGTCAACAATGCCAACTATCAACACTACACCGAACATACCCGCCACGAGTTTCTGCTGAGCCACGGCGTAAGCTTTGCCGAGTTGCACGCCAAAGGCATCGACGCCGTGGTGGCCCGCATCAACATGGCGTTCAAGACTCCGCTGAAAAGCGGAGACGAGTTTGCCTCTCGCCTCACCCTGAAAAAAGAAGGTATCAAATATGTGTTCATTCAAGATATCTACCGCCTGCCCGACGAGAAACTGGCTCTCAAGTCGGTCATCGAAACGGTCTGCTTGGTCAACGGCCGGCTGGCCGACTGCGAAGAACTGAACAAAACCTTTGCCGACTTCTTCTGAACAAACAGACGATGGAAGAAAAACAATTGGCCATTGCACTGCGCTGCCTAAAAGGCGTCGGCGCCACAGGGGCCTATCAACTCTACAAACAACTCGGATCGGCACAGGCGGTCTATGAACAGCGACAAAGCTTCAACGCCTTCACCAAAAGTACAGAGGCCGACTGGAACGACGCTCTGAAACGCGCCGACCAAGAACTGACTTTCTGCGACAAAAATGCCATACGGGTGCTGACGCCGCTCGACGCCGACTATCCGCAACTCCTGCTCGACGCTCACGATGCGCCGGTGGTGCTTTTCTATAAAGGGACCGCTTCACTCAATCCTCCACACTCTTTGGCCATCGTCGGCACGCGCCATATCACTGAATACGGCAAAGAGGTTTGTCAAAAGTTTTGCTCTGATTTAAGTCGTATTGTATCTGATTGTCTGGTAGTTAGCGGACTCGCCTATGGCGTAGATATCCAGGCACACAGGGCTTGTTTGCAAAACGGTTTGCCCACGGTCGGAATTTTGGCCCATGGTTTGGACCGTATTTACCCCTCTATGCACCGCAACACGGCTGCGGCGATGGTGCAACACGGCGGACTGCTGACAGAATACCTCACCGGCACTAATCCGGACAAAGGCAACTTCGTGCGACGCAACCGCATCGTGGCCATGATGACGGCAGCCACGCTGGTGGTGGAAAGCGCTGCCAAAGGAGGCAGCCTCATCACCGCCAACATTGCCGACAGCTATGGGCGCAACATCTATGCCTTCCCCGGACGTGTGGGCGACAAATACTCTGAGGGCTGCAACCAACTGATAGTGCAAAAGAAAGCCACACTCATCACCTGTGCCGAAGAAATGGCTTACGCACAAGGATGGATTGACGAAATCGAAAAGCGTAAGCAGCCCGTACAGCAAGAACTGTTTCTCGAACTTGAAGGTACGCAAGGCGAGATATACAAATGTTTGAAAGACTCAGGCGCTATGAGTATGAACCAACTGAGCGCAGCATTGCAAACACCCATTCAATCAATCTCGGCGGCTTTGTTTGACATGGAGATGAACGGCATCGTCAAACAGGTGAGTGGCGGACTCTATAAACTCATTAGACAATAAAGACTGCCATTATTGAAAAAGTGCCGATGAAAGCGTCAAAAACAGAGGGCTTGCATCGGCACTTATTGAAAGATGGCGTAAAAGTCGTAATTTTGTATCGTTTCAAACGTATTTTTAGCTCTAATAAATCAAGATGATAAAAGCTGATTTCTCTTACGATGTCATTGTGATAGGAGGCGGCCATGCTGGTTGCGAAGCCGCAGCTGCGGCGGCTCGGATGGGTGCCAAGACCTGTCTCATCACGATGGATATGAACAAAATCGCCCAAATGAGCTGCAACCCTGCCATAGGTGGGATTGCCAAAGGGCAGATTGTGAGAGAAATCGATGCTTTGGGCGGTTTCACAGGCATAGTGACTGATGCTACAGCCATTCAGTTCCGTATGCTGAACCGTTCAAAAGGTCCGGCCATGTGGAGTCCGCGTGCCCAGTGCGACCGTGCCAAATTCATCACCACTTGGCGGGGTCTTCTTGAAAACATTGAAGGGCTCCACATCTGGCAAGACGAGGTAACCGAAATCTGCGTTGAAAGCGGCGCAATTTGCGGTATCAAGACCATATGGGGCGCTGAATTCAAAGCCAACGCCGTGGTGGTCACCGCAGGCACCTTCCTCAACGGACTGATGCACATTGGCCGTAAACAAGTTCGAGGCGGTCGCTGCGCCGAACCCGCTGCTACATTTCTGACCGATTCCATCGCCTCATTTGGCATCCGATACGACCGTATGAAGACCGGTACTCCCGTACGCATCGACGCGCGCTCGGTACACTTTGAAGACATGGAAGAGCAGCCTGGCGAAACCGACTATCATCGTTTCTCCTACATCAGTCCGCAACGGCCGTTGCCACAACTCCCCTGCTGGACATGCAATACCAACGCAGATGTACATACCATTTTGCGCGATGGATTGGCCGATTCTCCTCTTTATAATGGTCAGATACATAGCATTGGCCCGCGCTATTGTCCCAGCATTGAGACCAAGCTGGTCACCTTCCCCGACCGCGACAACCACCCCTTGTTCCTTGAGCCGGAAGGTCTCGACACCAACGAACTCTATCTGAACGGTTTCTCCTCAAGTCTCCCCATGGACATTCAAATTGATGCGTTGAAACGGATGCCTTGCTTCAGAGACATAGTAGTCTATCGTCCCGGCTACGCCATTGAATACGATTTCTTCGACCCGACACAGCTCAAACATTCGTTGGAATCGAAGAAAATTGGAGGTTTGTATTTTGCCGGCCAAGTCAATGGTACTACCGGCTACGAAGAAGCCGCCGGACAAGGTCTGATTGCCGGTATCAATGCAGCTCGACGCTGCCACGGAGAACCGGCATTTGTCTTAGGCCGCGACGAGGCCTATATCGGCGTTTTAATCGACGATTTGGTCACAAAAGGCGTTGACGAACCATACCGTATGTTTACTTCGCGTGCTGAATACCGCATTTTGCTTCGTCAGGACAATGCCGATGCGCGCCTCACACCCTATGCCATCCGGTTGGGGCTTTCCTCTGCCGAACGCACGCAACGCTTCCAGCAGAAAAAGCACGCCATCGATGAAATCGTGACCTATTGCAACGCCACATCGATGAAGCCGTCCAAAATCAACGCCTACCTTGAAGCAATCGGTACGACACCACTTCATGGCGGCAGCAAACTGTCTGAGCTCATCAATCGGCCACAAATCACACTCGAAGGCATTGCGACAAAATGTCAAGGTCTGCAACAAATCTTAGACACCTTGCAAACCGACAAGGAAGAGATTATCGAAGCTGCAGAGGTTGAAATCAAATACGCCGGTTACATTGCACGCGAACGCCTCATCGCCGACAAGATGCAACGCCTTGAAGCCATCCGCATCAAGGGACGCTTCGACTACAACGCCATCACACAACTCTCCACCGAGGCCCGTCAAAAGCTCACCAGCATCGATCCCGAAACGCTTGCCCAAGCCGGACGTATTCCAGGCGTCTCGCCAAGCGACATCTCCGTACTGCTCGTCTTGCTGGGTAGATAAACCAAACTACACTTATTGTTTCACGTGAAACATTTCACTTCACAATGTCTCGGCCTCAAGCAGTTAGTCACTCACACATTCCGGTAATTTGAAGTAATACTATAAGCATACGTCCTCCTTAAGATGCCTACAAGTAGCAAGCAGATAAGCGCAGAGTCGCTTGAACAATACCTCAAAGGGATAGTCCTCAATCTTCCGGACTGTCCCGGCTGCTACCAATATTTGGACGATGAAGGTACGATTATATATGTGGGCAAGGCCAAGAACTTGAAGCGACGCGTCAGCTCGTATTTCAACAAAGACCAGCAGAGCAACAAGACACGACTTCTGGTGAGTAAAATTCGGGACATTAAATATATCGTGGTCAATACAGAAGAGGATGCGCTTCTGCTGGAGAACAATCTGATCAAACGCTACAAACCGAGATACAACGTTTTGTTGAAAGACGACAAGACTTATCCGTCGATTGCCATCACCAACGAGTATCTGCCACGCATCTTCAAGACGCGCCAGCGACATCTGAAAGGCGCCACCTATTTCGGGCCCTACAGCCACGTTCCTACGATGTACGCGCTTTTGGATTTATGCAAAGAGCTCTATCATCCGCGGCCATGCCATATGCCTTTGACTCAAGCAGGCGTAGAAAGCGGCAAATATGAAGTCTGCCTGGACTATCATATCCACAACTGCGCAGCGCCTTGTGTCAACAAGCAGAGCCACAAAGACTACATAGACAAAATCAATGCTTGCCGGCGTATTTTGAGTGGAAATACGAGCGACGTGGCACGTGAAATCAAGGCCAGAATGATGACTCTTGCGGAGGCTATGCGGTTTGAAGAAGCGGCAGAATTGAAGCGACAATTGGATTTGATTGAACATTTCCGAGCTAAAAGCGAGATTGTATCGCAGGCGCTTCACAACATCGACGTGTTTAACATCGATAGCGACGACAAAAGCTCATACATCAACTACCTCCACATCAACGAGGGTTGCATCAACCAGGCCTTTACATTTGAATATAAAAAGCGTTTGGACGAAACGGAGGAAGAATTGCTGGCTTTAGGCATTGTAGAAATGAGACAACGTTACCAGAGCAAGGCCAAGGAAATTATTGTTCCGTTCCTGGTTGAATTACCGGAAGACTACGCCAAACAGACCATTCCGCTCAAAGGTGAGAAAAAGAAATTGCTCGAACTCTCACATCTGAACGTCAAACAATATAAATTTGACCGTCTCAAACAGGCCGAAAAGCTCAATCCTGAGCAAAAATCTGTGCGCCTGATGAAAGAAATTCAGACCACATTGGGATTGCCAACACTGCCCTATCGCGTCGAACTCTTTGACAATTCCAATATCCAAGGCGAGGACGCTGTAGCGGCATGTGTGGTTTTCGAGAAGCTCAAACCGGCT
Organism: Bacteroidales bacterium; assembly: GCA_004557035.1. Taxonomy (GTDB): domain Bacteria; phylum Bacteroidota; class Bacteroidia; order Bacteroidales; family Bacteroidaceae; genus Alloprevotella. The sequence continues at coordinate 15,351 of SFFB01000022.1, forward strand.
AAAAAAGACTATCGGAAATACCTCATCAAAACCGTCTCCGGCCCCGACGACTACGCCTCGATGACCGAGGTCGTTCGCCGCCGCTATAGGCGCCTTGTAGAAGAAGATGTACCTTTGCCCAATCTAATCATCGCCGATGGAGGGAAAGGACAAATGGAGGTTATCAGGCGCGTAGTGGAAGACGAACTGCATCTGCAAATCCCCATCGCAGGTTTGGCCAAAGACGGTCGGCATCGCACGCGAGAACTACTCTATGGCCATCCGCCATTGACCGTAGGGTTGAAGCCTGAGAGCGAATTATTCCGACTGCTGACGCGTATGCAGGACGAAGTGCACCGCTTTGCCATCACCTTCCACCGCGACAAGCGCTCCAAGCGTCAGACCCAATCGGAGCTTGACAGCATTGCCGGCATCGGACCAAAAACAAAAGAGACATTACTCAAAAAACTGGGAAGCGTAAAGAAGATCAAGGAGGCAGAATTTGAAGCGCTGGCTGCACTGGTTGGCGCATCCAAAGCCCGCACCTTAATCTCACACTTCCACCCCACCCCATCAACCCCTCAAGACCTATGAGAATAGTTATCCAACGTGTCAGCGAAGCCTCCGTGACGATAAGCGGACATCAGAAATCGGCCATCCAAAAAGGCTTCTTAATCCTGCTTGGCATCGAAGAGGCCGACGAGCGCGAGGATGCCGATTGGCTGGTCAAAAAGACCATAGGTTTGCGCGTATTCAACGACGAAAACGGCGTGATGAACAAGAGCATAATGGACGTGAATGGCGACATCATCGTGGTGAGTCAATTCACACTGATGGCCTCTTGCAAGAAGGGTAACCGTCCCTCCTACATCCGCGCAGCAGGTCACGATAAAGCCATTCCACTCTATGAATACTTCTGCTCGGCCCTCAGCCAAGCCCTGGGCAAAGCGGTGGGCACGGGTGAGTTTGGTGCCGATATGAAGGTGGCCTTAATCAACGACGGCCCTGTAACGATTTGTATGGACACGAAAAACAAGGAATAGGCATTATGACCATCAAAGAAGCACAAGAGACTGTAGACCAATGGATTAAGGACTACGGCGTGAGATATTTCAACGAATTGACCAATATGGCCATCCTGACAGAGGAAGTGGGCGAACTGGCTCGTGTCATGTCGCGCAAATACGGCGAACAGTCGTTCAAGCCCGGCGAGCCCACTGATCCGGCCGATGAAATGGCCGATGTGTTGTGGGTCCTGCTCTGTCTGGCCAACCAGACCGGCGTTGACCTCACCGAGGCACTCCAACGCAGCATAGACAAGAAAACCAAGCGCGACAAAACGCGCCACCTCAACAACGAAAAACTTAAACAATAATCATATTAAATCAACCATTATGACCGAACATTGCCACCATCACGACCACGAGGCCGATAGCCTTCATCTCAATCGCTATCAGGAAGCCTTCAACCAGTTCGACACGCACATTCAGGACGAGCACGTACACGCCGCCGTTTGCCGTTTGCTCGAAGAGAAAAAGGCACAATACGATACGCCGGAAGTCAAAAAACAACTGCTGGGCGCAGTCGAACTCACCACGCTCAAGGTGACGGACTCGCAAGAAAGCGTGTTGAAATTCACAGAAAAGGTCAACGCTTTTGCCGACGCTCATCCCGAACTCCCTCATTTGGCCACCATTTGCGTCTACCCCAATTTTGCCAAGATTGTGTCTGAAAGTCTCGAGGCCGACCAAGTCGAAGTGGCCTGCGTGAGTGGCGGTTTCCCTTCGTCGCAAACTTTCCTTGAGGTCAAGACCATTGAGACCGCCCTGGCTGTTCACGATGGTGCCACAGAGATAGACATGGTGCTCAACGTGGGTGCATTCCTGAGCGGTGATTATGAGACCTGTGCCGATGAAATCGCCGAAATCAAGAGTGCGGCCGCCGAGGCACCGCTCAAGGTCATTCTCGAAACGGGTGCACTGCAAACGGCCGAAAACATCAAGAAGGCCTCCATTCTCTCCATCTATGCCGGTGCCGACTTCATCAAGACCTCTACAGGCAAAATAGAGCCCGCTGCGACACCCGAAGCCGCCCTGGTGATGTGTGAAACCATACGCGAATATTATAAGCTCACAGGCACGAAAATCGGCTTTAAGGCAGCCGGCGGCATCAACACCGTGAGCGATGCCGTGGGCTACTACACCATCGTGCGCGAAGTTTTAGGCGAAGAGTGGATCAAAGAAGGCCTCTTCCGCATCGGCACAAGCCGTCTCGCCAACTTGCTCGTCAGCGAGATTTTAGGCGAAGATTGCAAGCCGTTCTAAAGAGAATAGACCAGCCGGCTCATATGTTATAAATACAACATATAAGCCGTGGATGACATACGACAAACACGCAACCCGAGGCCGTGACGATACATTCGTCGCCGAAGCCTCGGGTTGGTTTTGTAGATAGGGTTGTCTTATATAAACGAAATTGTGATAGGGTTAAGCCCAACTTCGCCCTCCCCCACTCTTCTCTATACCCAAAAGTTTACCTTTTTCCCAATCACACAATCACGGGCTTGTAAACCGCTCATAGACAAAACAATATGGTGACTGAACGCTTCAGTCACCTTTAATCACATTTGTGTGTTTAGGAGAATTAGGCTTTGCGGCCTATTACATACATCAGATACTGGCGAAGGCCTTCTTTGACCGCCGGATTGTGGAAAGCGTCAAGGCATTGTTCGGCCTTGGCCGCATATTGGTCCATCACCTTTTGGGCATATTCAATGCCACCGGCCTGTTTCACCATCTCAATCAAGTGGTGGATGTCGTCGGCCGTGGCCTCACCAGTCTTGACCAGTTCGGCGAGACGATGCATCTCAGCATCGTCCGATTGGGCCAAGGCATAGAGCGCCGGCAGAGTGAGTTTGCCTTCACGCATATCATTTCCGGTGGGCTTTCCGATTTGCTTATCGTCATAATAATCAAACAAATCGTCTCTTATCTGGAAACACATTCCCACGTTCTCGCCAAAAATTCGGGCTTTTTCTATGAAGTCGGTATCGGCATGCATTGCCACAGCTGCCATTTCGCCGCAACAGGCAAACAACACGGCGGTTTTGCGACGGATGACTTCATAATAGGCCTGCTCGTTATAGACCTGCTGACGAATGTTGGCCAATTGGGCGATTTCGCCTTCCGAGAGCGTACCTCCCAGGCGGGCCACCACGTCCACGCAATGCAGATTGCCGGTGAGAGCCGACTGTTGCATGGCCGTAGACAAGAGATAGTCGCCCAGCAAAACGGCCAGTTTGTTGCCATAAACGGCATTAACCGAGCCCTGTCCGCGGCGCTCGTCGCTTTCATCCACCACGTCGTCGTGTACGAGGCTGGCCGTGTGGAGCACTTCAAGCGTCACAGCGGCACGATATGCGGCCATATTCACCTCGCCACACTCCTTGGCCACAAGCAATACGAGCAACGGCCGCATCATCTTGCCGCGACGTTGCTTCAAGAACGAGAGCGCCATACCCAGATAGTCGTCTGAGTGTTGCAGCGCCTCGTCGAAGAGGGTTTTGTATTGCTCGAGTTCAGCCGTCACGGGCTGACGTATCGCTGTGAGTAAATCCATCTGGAGGTGAGAACGAAAAGGGGCTGTGGCGCCCAGTCTGGTGGGGCTTAGCCCGTTCTGTTAGAATTGCAAAAGTAATAATTTATGGCAAGAGTAAGGATTATTTTGCGTATTTTTACCGCATCATTAAAGCCTTTTGTATGAAAAAACTCTATCTCTTAGATGCCTATGCCCTCATCTATAGAGCCTATTATGCGCTGATACGTTCCCCGCGCATCAACTCCCGCGGCGAGAACACGTCGGCCATTTTTGGCTTCGTCAACACGCTCGAAGACATTCTCTCCAAACATTCGCCCGACCTCATTGCCGTGGCTTTCGACCCCTCCGGGCCAACCTTTCGCCACGAGGCCTATCCCGAATACAAGGCGCAGCGCGACGCCACGCCCGAAGACATTCGGGCCTCGGTCCCGGTGATTAAAGACATCATCCGGGCTTATAACATTCCCATCCTTGAGCAGCCCGGCTACGAGGCCGACGATGTCATCGGCACCATGGCCCATCGGGCGGCGGCCGAAGGGTATGACGTGTATATGGTCACCCCCGACAAAGACTACGGCCAACTGGTGCGGCCGGGCGTGACCATGTGCCGGCCTGGTCATGGTGGCCCGTTTGAGTTGCTGGGCGAGCGAGAGGTGTGCGAGAAATATGGCATCGCCTCAACGGCTCAGGTCATTGACCTGCTCACCCTTATGGGCGACACGGCCGACAACATTCCGGGTTGTCCAGGCGTCGGCGAAAAAACGGCGGTCAAACTCATCGGCCAGTTTGGCTCGGTCGACAACCTGCTCCTTCACACCGAAGAGGTCAAGGGGGCACTGCGCAAGAAAATCGAGGAGAACGCCGAGAAAATCAAATTCTCAAAATTTTTGGTCACCATCAAGACCGACGTGCCGCTCACCACGCCGCCGGCCGACCTCGTCCGTCGCGAAGCCGACAAAGAGGCGCTCAAAAAAATCTTCGAGCGCTACGAGATGCGCTCCTTCCTCAAACGTCTTTTCCCCGAAGAGGCATCGTCGGCTCCAAAAGCGCCTGTGATGCGCTCTCTCTTTGACGAAATGCCTACCGACGGCGGGGAAGAACTCAAAAACTCAAAATTTGAGACGCTCGCCGACTGCCCCCATCAGTATCATCTGATTGAAAATGTGGCCGATGCCCGTTTGCTTTGCGAAAGATTATTGACTTCTTCACACGTGGCAGTTGACACGGAGACCACCGGTACCGACCCCATCACGGCCCGACTGGTCGGGATGAGCTTCTCGCCGGCGCCGGGCGAGGCCTATTATGTGGCCGTGCCGGCCGACGAGGCCGAGGCACGCGAGATGGTCAATATTTTCCGGCCGCTCCTGGAGAGTAACACGGTGGTCAAGGTGGGACAAAATCTGAAATACGACGTCAACGTCTTGACGCGCTATGGCGTCGAACCGCTGGCGCCGATGTTCGACACGATGCTGGCCCACTATGTCGTCCAACCTGAGTTGCACCACAACATGGACTATCTGGCCGAAATCTATCTCAACTACGCCACCATCCATATCGAGCAGCTCATCGGTCCAAAGGGCAAGAGCCAAAAAAACATGGCCGACCTCGCGCCGGCCGACATCTGCGACTATGCCTGCGAAGACGCCGACGTCACGCTCCGCCTCATGCCGGTGCTGCAAGCAGAGATGCGCAAATTTGGCGTCGAGCGGGTGTTTGAAGAAATAGAGATGCCGCTCATGCCGGTATTGGCGCGTATGGAGCGCAACGGCGTGTGTCTCGACACGGCTGCCCTGGCCGAAGCCGGCGAACATTTCAAGTCGCGCCTTCACGACATCGAGGCCGAGGTCTACACCTTGGCCGGACACCCCTTCAACATCACGTCGCCGCGACAGGTGGGCGAAGTGCTGTTTGAGGAACTCCGCATTGTCGACAAAGCCCGCAAGACCAAGACCGGCCAGTATTCCACGGGCGAAGAGGTGCTCGAGTCGCTGCGCCACCGCCACCCCATCGTGGAAAAAATCCTCGACTACCGCGGCTTGAAGAAACTCGTCGGCACCTACGTCGACGCACTGCCCAAACTGGTCAATCCGGCCACCGGCCACATTCACACCTCGTTCAATCAGGCCGTCACGGCCACCGGACGCCTCTCGTCGAGCAACCCCAACCTGCAAAACATTCCCGTCAAAGGCGAAGACGGACGCGAAATCCGCAAGGTCTTCGTGCCCGAGCCTGACTGCGTGTTTTTCTCGGCCGACTACTCTCAAATCGAACTGCGCATCATGGCTTGCCTCAGCGGCGACGCGGCCATGATCAAGGACTTCAACGACGGGCGCGACATTCACGCCGCCACTGCCGCGCGTATTTTCAAGAAGCCGCTCGAAGCCGTCGACCGCGACGAGCGACGCAAGGCCAAGACAGCCAATTTCGGCATCATCTACGGCATCTCGGCCTTTGGCCTGTCTGAGCGTATGGACGTGACGCGGGCCGAGGCCAAAGAATTGATAGACAATTACTTCGACACCTACCCCGACATACGCACCTTCATCAGCCGCAGCGTTGACCGGGCCCGTGAGTGTGGCTACATCGAGACGCTTTTCGGCCGTCGCCGCTACCTGCCCGACATCAACTCGCGCAATGCCGTGGTGCGCGGATATGCTGAGCGCAATGCCGTCAACGCGCCCATTCAGGGCACGGCTGCCGACATCATCAAAATTGCCATGGCCCGCATCGACCGCCGTTTCATGGCCGAAGGCATAAAAGCCAAAATGATTTTGCAGGTACACGACGAACTCAACTTCTCCGTACCACGCGACGAACTCGACCGGGTGAAAACACTCGTCATCGAAGAGATGGAGCAGGCATGGAAGGGTGCCGTGCCGCTCGTGGCCGACTGCGGCATGGGCGACAACTGGCTCGAAGCGCATTGATGGCACACGACTCCACTGATATATATTGTCTTTTTCCCTAACGCCTTTTGGCTTTACCTTTGAGGTATAGATAGAAGAAGGACGCCGCTCGGCGCCCTTCTTTTTTGCTTTTCAGGCACTTACGGGGATAAGGACAGTTTTTCCCGGCCTTATGACAGCTAAAACCGGCCTTATTCCCGGCCCGGCCGGAAGCGTTTCAACCGCCATTTTGGCCTATTGGGCGCCAGCCGTGAAGCCTCACGCTGCGGTCATTCTTAAGGGATGCTAAAAACAATCGGCTTGGCGTCACGCCCGACCGCCACTTCTGAACAAGTCGAAGTAAGGCGGCAAAAACTGCGTCGCACAAATGCCTGCGCAGATGGCCATATCCACCAAAAAAGCAGTAATTTTGTGGTCTGCAAAATAAAGAAGAAAATATGAAAATCCTACATACGGCCGACTGGCACTTGGGCAACGTCTTCCACGGTTATGCCCGCATCGACGAGCACCGGCATTTCCTCTCTTGGCTGCTCGACGTGTTGCGCCTTGAGCAACCCGACGCTTTGGTCATTGCCGGCGACGTGTTCGACTCGGCCAATCCGCCGGCCGCGGCCGAGCGCCTGTTCTACGACTTCCTGCTCGACGCCACCGAGGCTGTACACGGCCTGCAGATAGTCGTGATTGCGGGCAATCACGACTCGGCCCACCGCCTCGAGGCCCCGGCCGAACTGCTCCGCACCCACAATGTCTACGTGCGCGGCCTCATCCGCCGCGATGCCGAAACCGACAAGACCGACTTCGACCACTACATCCTGCCGCTCAGCCTGCACACCGACAGCGAGGCCTGCCTCACCTGCCTGGCCGTGCCCTATCTGCGGCCCTCCGACTATCCCGGCGGCCTCACCCCGACCGAGGGCCTGGCGTGGTTCATACAAAACACGTGCCGCGCCTATGCCAAGAGTGCGTTCAAGAGCCTTCCCTTCATCGTCGCCGCCCATTTCTATGCTGCCGGAGCCGACATCTGTGCCGACGAACACAGTGAGCGGCTCGTGGTGGGCGGACAGGAATGTGTCGACGCCGCAACCCTCGACTGCGGTGCCGCCTATGTGGCCTTGGGGCATATACACAAGGCCCAGCACGTGGCCGGCGGGCACACCGAGATGCACTATGCCGGCAGCGTGTTGCCTATGTCTTTTTCTGAAAAAAACTACCGCCACGGCATCAACTGCCTCACCGTCGACAGCAATGGCGAGACCGCCCTGCGCCGCATAGACTACCAGCCCCTGCGCGGCCTCATCTCCATTCCCCAAAAAGGAGCGGCCACGCCTGCCGAGGTGTTTGAAGCCATCGACGCCCTACCCCGCCGCGACAAAGACGACACCGGCGACGACTGGCCCTATCTTGAAATTCGCGTGGCCGAAAATCAGCCCATGCCCTCACTCATGCACGAGGTGACCGAAGCCTTGTCGAAACGCGCCGTACGCTTCTGCCGCATGGTGCGCCAATGGCCCGAGACCACACGACAGACCGGCCGGCCGGCACACCTCAACGCCATCAGACAACTCACCGCCCAAGACATCGCCAACGAGGCTTTCGAGGCCAAATATGCCTCAAAAATGCCCGAAGCCCTCGTCCAACGACTCCAAACCGCCATCGAAGCGGCCACCACCGACACCCAAGACTAAACACACGCCTTTCAGCGCATGAAAATAGAGAAAATCACCCTCTGCAACCTCACCTCCATCGAGGGCGAACAAGTCATCGACTTCACCCAAGAACCGCTCCGCTCGGCAGGTCTCTTTGCCATCACCGGCGACACCGGAGCGGGCAAATCGACCATACTCGACGCCGTCTGTCTGGCCCTCTACGACCACGCGCCACGCTTTGACGGGATGGAAAAACTCAGCTCCGACAGCCTCAAACGACAAGAAGACCGCGCCCAAGCCATGCAGGCCGGCGACGTCAGAGCTATGCTGCGACGCGGATGCAAGGAGGGCTACGCCACAGTGGTGTTTGCCACCCCCGACGGCGCACGCTATGAAGCCGGATGGCAACTACGCGTGAAGCGCACAGGCACCTACGAGAAAGAAACCCGCACGCTGCGACAGCTCTCGCCCCACAAAGAGACCGTACCCGAGGGCGAAATAGCCCGGCGCATCACCGAAATCATCGGACTCGACTACACGCAGTTCACCCGCACGGTCATGCTGGCGCAAAACAGTTTCGCCACCTTCTTGAAGGCTAAAAAGAGCGAAAAATCGGCTTTGCTCGAAAAACTCACCGGCACCGAAATCTACGGACTCGTCTCGCAAAAAATCTATAGCCTGACGGCCGAGGCCACACAAAAGGCCGACAACCTGCAACATATCATTGCCGGCATCCTGCACGACCGCCTCAACGACGACGAACTCAACAAACTACACGAAGAACAGGCCCTCGTGGCCTCGACAACGGCCACCATCGAAGAGCGACAAGCCCTCGTGGCCCGACAACTCGAATGGTTCACCGCCTTTGAAGCTGCCACACGCGAAGTGGCAGAGCAGGAGGGACAGTTTGCCGCCGTCAACAAGCAGTGTGCCACCCTGCGTGCCGACCAACTGGCCCTGGCGCGCCACGACGAAGTGCTCGGGGTGCAACCGCTCTACCAAGAAATCATTATGCGCCGGCAAGACATCGATGCCTGTAAGCGGGCTGAAGAGCAGGCTGCAGGCGAAATCGAGAGCATCAAATCACGCATCGAACAGACCCGGCTCGACCACGCACAAGCCCAAGCCGAAGCCGCCGAAGCCGCCACCCAGCTGGCCCAACGAAGACCGGCCATCAGCCGCGGACACGTGCTCAGCGGCGAACTCGGCGAACTCGAGACCCAACTCAAGACGGCAGGCGAACAGACCAAGACGGCACAACTCATGCTCGCCGAACGCTCCAACCGCGTCAAAGCCAAAAAAGAACGCCTCAACGAGCTCTCCACTCAGATTGAGACGACCTCACTCCACCGTCAGGCGCTCTCGGTGCACCGACTGATGTTTGAAAAATTCGACCTTATCAAAGACAAACTCATAGCCCTCAACGAGCAGACCCGACTCAATGCCGAGAGCCACAAAAAGTTTGCCGAACTCGGCAAACGCCAGACCGAGCTCAAATCTTCTTCGGAGAAAATCGAGAAACAGCAAAACGACAACGAAGACAAGATGAACACACTCAAGAGTGAGTTGTTCATCCACCGGCAAAGCAATCAGGGACGCGACAGTGCCCGACTGCAGCAAAGCTTCGCCGACAACCGCAACCGTCTGCTTAGCCTGCAACGCGCCAAAGCCCTCTGGAGCCGCATCTCGGAAGGTTACGAACTCATCGAAGAGAAACGCGACGCCGTCAGTCGGCTCAATGTTTCTCTCAATCAATTGCACACCGACGCCGAAAAGGCCGAGAAGGCCCTTCTCGTGACCGAGGAGACGTTCAAACGCATGAACGTGGCATTGACCCTTAGTCAAAGCGAAAACATCGTCAGACTCCGCAAACAGCTCAAAGAGGGTACCGCCTGCCCCGTGTGTGGCGCCACCCACCATCCCTATCACACCGAGACCGAGCGCGAACTGGGCGAACTGCTCAATAATCTCGAAAAAGAGTTTAACGACACCGCCAACGAACTCAAAGACAGACGTGCTACACTCGAAGCCATCAAGCGGCAAATGGCCGAGACCGACGGACGACTCACTGCCGAAAAGGCCAACCTCGAAGCCTATGAGAAACGCCAACGGGCCGACGTGGACGAATGGCAAGCCTGTGCCTCACTCGACGCCTCGTTTGCCGACTGCTCGCCGACCGTGGCACGCGAAACGCGCAAACTCATGATCGACCTGCTCATTGACAACACGCAACACACGGCCGAAGAGGCGGAAAAAGAACTGCAGAGTTTCAACTTCCATCAAGGTCACATCAACCGACTCAACGAACAGATTGCCACACTCGAGGCGGAAATGGCCAACAACCGTGCACGACTCGACGACCTGCGCACACAGCGACGCATCGCCGCCGTGGCCGCCGAAGAGACCGAACGCATCATGACGCTCTCTGACCGCTCTTGCGGCGAACTCTATACCGACCTCGACGAAATGGTCACCCTCTCGGGATGGTTCACAGAGTGGAAAAACAATCCCGACGGCTTCCGCCTGCGACTCTCAGACCTCCACGCCGATTGGACCAAAACCACCAAAGCGCTCGACACTATGCAGCGCAGCGAGGCCTTGATGCGCGAAGAACTCAAAGCCGAAGAGGCCGGACTGGCCGAGGCTCACCAACACCTGGGCGACACCACCGACTCTGAAAACGCTATTCGCGAAAAACTCAAAGACAAACGCGAAGAACTCAAAAGCCTCTTCGGCGACACCACGCCCGAGCAGGAAGAAAGTAGGCTGCAGGCCCAAATCGCCCAAGCTAATGCCCATGAGACCGAGACCCGACAGGCCTACGACAAGGCTGCGGGCCAGCTCCGCACACTCGAGGGCAAACAACAAACACTTCAGACCAACCGCCTGCAGAGCCAGGAGGAGTATCGCACGAAAATGGCGCAACTCGACCTTTGGATATCGAAATTCAATGCCGACCACTCGCCTATGCAATTCTCCGAACTGGAAAGCATCTTCTCAGACCCTCGCGACTGGAACGCGCTGCGGCAACGCCTCGACGCGCTTAAGGAACAGCGCACCCTGGCCGAAAAGGCGCTCGAGGCGGCCCGTCACGACCTGCTCTTGCTGCAAAGTCGGCCCGACCGACCCTCACAGACGGGTGCCGAAACCCGCGAGGCGCTCAACGAGACGGCCACCCAGCTCGACACCAAACGCCGCCAAGCAGCCGAGCGCCTCATGGCCATCACTCTGCGCCTGCAGCAACACGACAGTTGTCTGGCACAAGCGGCGCAATATGACGACGCTCTGAAGGCTGCCAATAACGACGCCGAAGAGTGGAAAAGGCTCAACGACCTGCTGGGTAGCGCCGACGGTCGCAAATTCCGCGAACTGGCGCAAAGCTATACTTTCGGCTTCCTCGTGGAACAGGCCAACTGCCACCTCAAACAGCTCACGCCGCGCTATGAACTATGCCCCATTCCCGGCACTCTGGCACTCGAAATCATCGACCGCGACATGTTTGACGAGCACCGCTACGTCAGTTCACTCTCAGGCGGCGAGACCTTTGTGGTAAGCCTCGCCTTGGCCTTGGGCCTGGCTTCGCTCTCCAGCCAAAACCTCAACATCGGCAGTCTCTTTATCGACGAAGGCTTTGGCAACCTCGACCGTGCCTCGCTCGACCTCGTCATGCTGGCACTCTCCAACCTCGAGACCCATCAAGGCCGCAAAGTGGGTGTCATCAGCCACACCGACCAGATACGCTCACAGATCAGTCCGCAAATCCGCCTGGTCCGCCTACCCGGAGAGGGCCGCAGCCGCATTGAAGTGGGATGAAGCCCCCGCTCCCCCATCCTGCCAAATTGTAAATTATTTCAAGCAAGAAGGCGCATTATGCAATAATATTCGTATTTTTGCGCCAAAATCGCATAAAATATGAATATTCCCGAGATAACGGCGGCCGAAGCCGCCGCGATGATAAACGACGGCGACTGGATTGGCGTGGGCGGTTTCGGACCTGCAGGTGCGCCCAAGAGCATCACGCCGGCCATAGCAGCCAAAGCACGCGCCGAGCACGAAGCCGGCCGACCGTTCAAGGTGAACATTGTGACGGGTGCCTCAATCGGTGCCAGTTGCGACGGCGAACTGGCGGCAGCGGATGCCATCGACCGCCGTCTGCCCTTTTCGGTCAATCCCGAAATCCGCAAGGCCTACAATAGCGGCCGCGTGCGCTACACCGACCTCAACCTCTCAGACAACGCCACCTTCCTGCGACAAGGCATCACCGGCCCCGTGGACTGGGGCATCATCGAGGCCTGTGACATCCAGGAGGTGCGTGGCCGCATACGCATTTACCTGACGGCGGGCATCGGCATCGCACCGACCATCACGCACATGGCACGCCGCGGTGTCTTTATTGAGCTCAACACGTGGCACTCTACCAAACTCATCGGCATGCACGACATCTACGAGATTGAAGCCCCGTGGTACCGCTCGCCCATCCGTATCACCCAGCCGGTGGAAATTATCGGTATGCCCTACATCGAGGTGTCGCCCGAGCACATCTTGGGCATCGTCACCACCCACCAGCCCGACGAGGCACGCTCTATGACGCCGCCGACGCCTGTGACCAACAGCATCGGACAGCACACGGCCGACTTCCTCGTGGAGAATATGCGCGCAGGCCTCATCAACAGCAAAAAACTCATCCTGCAAAGCGGCGTGGGCAGTGGCGCCAATGCCGTGCTCGGTGCCTTGGGCAACTGCGCGGAGGTGCCCGACTTCAACATCTACACCGAGGTGCTCCAAGAAGAGCCGCTGCGTCTCATACGCGAGGGACGCGTGGTGTCGGCTTCGACCGGTGCACTCACCATCTCTCCCGAGCATCTGCAGGCCCTCTATAAAGACATCAACGCCTTCCGCGGCCGTTTGCTCATACGCCCGTCAGAGATTTCAAACTGCCCCGAAATCATCGCCCGACTCGGCATCTGCTCACTCAACACGGCAATCGAGGTGGACATCTACGGCCACGTGAACAGCACGAAAATCTCAGGCACGAAGATGATGAACGGCGTGGGCGGCTCGGCCGATTTCACCTGCAACGCCATGCTGGCCACGTTCACCTGCGGGTCTACGACGAAAGACGGCAAAATCAGCAGCATTGTACCTTTCTGTTCCCACGTGGACCACACAGAGCACTACGTGGACGCCATCGTCACCGAGTATGGCGTGGCCGACCTGCGCGGCAAATCGGCTCTCGAAAAGGCCGAAGCGCTCATCGCCATTGCCCATCCCGACTACCGCCCCCTGCTCAAAGACTATCTCAAACTGGCTGAGCGCTATGGCGGCCATACCCACCACGTGCTCAATGCAGCCTTTGCCATGCACGACACCTACCGCCGCAAAGGCGACATGCGCTTGACCGACTGGGCCGAGTATATCAAAGACTGACACCGCCCCACCCCACTCTCCGGCTGCCTTGTCTTTTTCGGTCTGAGGCGGAAAGGCTATTTTTGGAGTAAGCTAAGAGAAGAGGTCTCGCCAAGAGGCCTCTTTTTTTGCTTCTCGGGCGTGACGGCGATAAGGACAGGAACGACCGGCCTTATGACAGAAATTGCCGGGCTTATGACAGAATTGCCGAGACGCCGAGATGTACATCAAAAGCCTTATTAGGGGCCGTTAAAGCCATAATGGAAACAGCATTACATCAAAGCAAGGAAAAACTACGTGGCTGAATGTCACTCTAAGACTGCTTTTTGTCTTTGTTGAGAAACAGGCCACACGCTTGTCGACGCAAAAATCGGACATTGTGACGCTTACGTTTGATTTTTAGTGACCACTTGAAATAAAAATTGTAATTTTGCGCCGATTGAAACCTTATATTAGCAACAATACATTTTATGGACAAACTGAGTTACGCCCTGGGCATCGTCATTGGCCACAACCTCAAAGGGCTCAACATCAAGACAATCAACAGTGCTGACTTTGCCGAGGCCGTCCAGGCCGTGATCAGCGGTCAAAAACCGGCTATGGCAGACGCCGAAGCACAACAGATAGTGAACCAATTCGTCACCGAACAGCAAGAAGCCCAGAGCCGTGCCGCACGCGCCGAGGGTGAGGCTTTCCTCAAAGAGAATGCCGGCAAAGAGGGCGTCATCGTACTGCCCAGCGGTCTGCAATACTGCGTGTTGCGCGAAGGTCAGGGCCGCCAGCCCAAAGCCTCAGACAGCGTGAAGTGCCACTATGAAGGCACGCTGACCAATGGCACGGTCTTCGACTCGTCTTATCGTCGTGGCGAACCCGCCACCTTCCCGCTCGGCGGCGTCATTGCCGGATGGACCGAAGGTCTCCAACTGATGAAAGAAGGTGCCAAATTCCGCTTTTTCATCCCCTACCACCTGGCCTATGGCGAGCGCGGTGCCGGACAGAGCATTCCGCCCTATGCAGCCCTCATCTTCGACGTTGAGCTGCTTGAAGTCGTTTAACATCAAAACTTAAAAATAACCACACATGAAAAAGATTTTTTCTGTCGCTCTGGCAGCAGGCGTCCTCGTGCTGACCGCTTGCGGCGACAACACGCCCAGCCCCAAAATGGAGACTGCCGGCGACACCATCAGCTATGAACTCGGTATGAGCAACGCTCCCAGCGAAGCCGAACTCAAAATGTATCTCAGCGATCCCCGTACGGGTAGCGACTCTGCCTATGTGGAAGAGTTCATGAAAGGCTTCAGAGAGGCCATCGAGGCCGGTGGCGACAAGAAGAAGGCTGCCTACTTTGCCGGTCTGCAGGCTGGCGCACAGCTCAAAATGGGTATGAAGCAAGTTGAAGCTGCCATCTATGCCGACGACTCTACGAAACACCTCAGCGTCAAGAACTTCCTCGCCGGATTTAAGGCCGGAATGGAAGGCAAACGTACCCACCTCAAAATCGACGGCAAACTCATCGACCGCCAAACGGCCATGATGGACGTGAACGAGCGCATCAACAAAGAAGCTGCCGCTGCAGCCGAGAGAAAATACGCCGACAACAAAGAGCAATCCACGAAGTTCATCGAAGCCAAAAGCAAAGAAAAGGATGTGAATAAGCTCGAAGGCGGTACGCTCTACAAAGTCTTGACTGCAGGCACCGGCGCCACCCCCAAAGACGGCCAGCGTGTCAACGTGATTTATGAAGGCAAACTCACCGACGGCACCGTGTTTGACGCTTCGGCCCAACACCCCGGTCCCGACGGCAAGAGCAACCCGATGGTCGTAGGCCAGATGATTGCCGGCTTCAACGCCGCACTCAAAGCTATGCCCGTGGGCTCCACATGGGAAATCTACATCCCCTACGACCAAGCCTACAACGACCAGCAATCGCCCGTCATCAAGCCCTACTCTGCCCTCATCTTCACCGTGACGCTCGTGAGCATCGAAGAAGACAAGAAGCCTGCCAACTAATCCCTCTAAAACAACGCAAAAATGACCTACAAATCCATTTTGGCTTTGGCGCTTTGCGTGGTCTGCCTGAGCACTCAGGCGCAAACGCAGCGCAAACGCAAAGACGTGAAGCCCATCGCGACTGAAGAGCGCGTGAAACCGGTGGATGGCAAAGACTTCAGCTATGCCATGGGAGTGGCCGAAAGCGAGTCGCTCAAGGCTTATCTCATGCAGCGTGAAGGTCTTGACAGTCTGCAGGTGCTTCAGGCTGCCCAGGCACTCGAAACATCGCTCCAACTCTCTGAAGCCGAACGCAAAAAGGCTTTGGCCTATGCCGCCGGACTGAAGATTGCGATGATGAACGAGGCAACCGTCGTGCCCTCGCTCAACCAGAGCGCCACGGGCAAAAAAGACACCACCTATACCGACCTGGCCACCTTCACCCGCGGCCTCTACGACGGTCTCACCCAGCGCAACACCATCAGCGCCGACTCGGCACGCAAAGTGGCCGACCAGCAAATGAACTATTACCGGCAGGAACTGAAACGTGCCAACTTGGCCTTCCTCACCAACAATGCCAAAATGAAAGGCGTCAAGGTGCTGCCCAGCGGATTGCAATACCGCGTCATCACGCAAGGCAAAGGTGCTGTGGCCAACGACACCACCGATGTGGAGGTTCACTATGAGGGAAAACTCATTGACGGCACGATTTTTGACTCTTCATACCAGCGCGGCAAAACAGCCACCTTCAAGCCCACACAGGTGATTAAGGGTTGGACAGAAGCGCTCAAAATGATGCCCGAAGGCTCCACCTGGGAACTCTTCATCCCCTACGACCTCGCCTACGGCGAGCGCGGCAATCAAAACATCCCGCCCTTCGCCACCCTTATCTTTAAGGTGGAAGTGGTCAAGGTGAAACCGTAAGAGACTGCCCTACTCTCTGTCGAGAAAATCATTAACAACAAACGGCTCCGCAAACCGAAAAGGCGGCGGAGCCGTTTATATTTTTCACTATGCGGCGTGACCGAAAGTGACGGAATGTGACCCAACCGTCCAATCACAGCAATCGCCTCATTATCTAACGTTTACAGGCGCGTGATTGGGTGATTGGAGAAAAGGCAACATTTTGGGGGAAAGGGAAGGGGCGTTTGTCGGCTTTTATAAATAAAGCAGCGTTTATATTATGGTTGAGGAAATAATGGTAGGAAACATTGAAGGAGAGGCAATATAGTCGGCGCATTAGGAGGGAATTATTAAACGTTATTATCCATAATCTACCGCTCAGTGTGCCGAGACTATCTGTCGGACTTAAGGAAGCTATAAATAAGCCCGGGCCTATGACCCGGGCTATTATGTGACGCCCTTAGCGGGCTTACGAGGGCGCTCATACTTTGACTAATCATCTTATGGTGTAACCACAGACAAGCACCCCGGCGTTTTCAATGTTTCCTACCCTCAGAACGGGAAGAAGAGCGGAATGGTGAGCACAGCCACTACGCCCATAATGATTTGTAGGGGCAAACCCACCTTGACATAGTCCATAAAGGTGTAGTGTCCAGCATTCATCACCATGGCATTGGGCGGCGTACAAATCGGCGTGGCGAAACAAGCCGAAGCGGCCACTGCAGCAGCCATCATAAAGGCTTGAGGATTGTAGCCGGCACCTTCAGCGGCCTCCCAGGCAATGGGAGCCACGAGGATGGCTGTGGCCGAGTTGCTGATGAAGGTGGAAAGCAACGAGGTGACCACATAGACACCGGCCATAATGGCCAGAGGACCCATGGTGCCGAGTGAGCCAACGAGCGTCTCGGCGAGCCACTTGGAAATGCCCGTGTTGCTGAGCGCCGCACTCATCGGCATCATACCGGCAATCAAGACGATGCTTTCCCATCCAATCATTTTATAAGCGCCGTCAACGCTGCGCGTACAGCCCGTCAACACCATGAGCAGACCGGCTATGATGACGGTGGCGACAGAGGGCACACCAATTTGTTTCTCAAAGACCATCGCCAACACCATGGCCACCATAATAAACGCCGCAATGGGTGCCTTGTGGTCGAGCGCCACATTCTCGGCTGTCTCATCGGGACGGCCAATGACAAGCCATTCACGCGTCTTTTTGGCGAGGCTCTCAATGCCTTTCCAGCGACCGTGTACCAAAAGCATGTCGCCCGTGCAAATGAGTTCGTCAGAGATGTTTTCGAAGATGTAACGGCCGCCACGTTTGATGGCGAGAACATTGAGACCGTAACGCTCACCAAAGTTGGCTTTTTTGAGCGGACGGTTGATAAGGGCAGATTCGGGCGTTATGAGCACTTCAGCGAGGCCAATCTCATAGAAGTCCAACTTGGCCTTTCCGGAGCGCTCAGCGTCTTCAAAAACCTCTAAATTGAGGTGTGCAGCCATCTCGTCCACATTCGAGCGACGACCAAGTACATAGAGCGTGTCGCCTGCCGTAAAAATCGTTTCGGGGCGCACCATTTCTTGTGTGACACCCGAGAAGAGGCTGTGGCCTGCGCGGCGCACCTCGAGAACGGTGACGCCGTAGCGCGAACGGAGTTCGAGTTCGCCCACGGTTTTGCCTTCGATGAGGGCATGACCCTGCTTGGTCTGGAGGCGGAAGACGCAATCGTTGATGTGATAGTCGTGAAGCAGGCCGGCGAGCGACTTGTCGTCGTCTTTTTGTGCGCCTTCGCGACCCTTCTTATTCAGGAACCAGCGGCAAAGCGGCCAGAGGCAGACCATACCGACGAGGAGGCAGATGATGCCAATCGGCGTAAACTCAAAGAAGGAGAACTGGGGCTTGTTGTGGTCGGCAAGATAGCCGCTGACGATGAGGTTGGGCGGCGTACCGATAAGCGTCAGGATGCCACCCATCGAGCTGGCAAAGGCGAGAGGAATGAGGAGCTTGGAGGGGCTGATGCCGGCAGTCTTGCACATGGCCAGGATGATGGGGAGCAAGAGTGCCACGGTGCCGGTGTTGCTCACGAAGGCGGCCACGACAGAGGTGACGAGCATAACGAGGAAAAACAAGCGCTTCTCGTCTGTGCCCGCAAGATGGAGCAGGCGGCCACTGATGATTTTGGCCAAGCCGGTTTGGAAGACGGCGCCACCCACGACAAAGAGTCCCACCATCATGATGACGGCTGAGTTGGAGAAACCGGCAAGGGCTTCTTTGGAGTCAATGACACCCGTTGCCAAGAGCATGGCGGTGGAACAGAGCGCAATGATGTCGGAGCGCACCTTGCTGAACATAAATGCCACAATGGTGGCGGCAAAGGTGGCAAGCGTGATGATGACTTTCACGGTCTGCGGGTCGGAAAGGTTTATGCCCGCAATTGTAGATAAAAACATGTGACTTAAGGTAAGTAATGCGTTAATTGTCAAAAACTCTGCTAAATTAAGCCGAAACGGTGAAACGGCCAATTTATCCGGACTTTTTTTGCGCAGACGGTGTGTGAAGTGGCATGGAGTGGGGGAGGACCCGTGTCGAGAAGGCGTCAAACACACACGAAAAAAGCGCCCGCCACACTGTTCTGAGTGCGACGGGCGCGGTTTATGGGTTAAGACTTATCGCGGTTTATTTCACGATGAAAGTCTTGCCTTTCTGGATGTAGAGACCCTTGGCGGGGTTCACCACGCGGCGACCACTGAGGTCGTAGATGGTGGCATCGGCGGCGTTGTCAGCCTCGATGGCGTTGCCCAGAGAGGTGGGGATGTCGCCTGCGGGTTTCAGACGCCAAGCGTTGATGAACTGACCATCGCTGGTGTTGTAGGTCTGGATGCTACCAGAAGTTTCCTCACCGGTGCCTACGCCCTTCTTGGCAGCGAGGGTGATGATTGAAGCACCATAGTTATGACGGATGTAGTAGGCAGCAGGAGTGTCTACAGACTTGAAGAGTTGGAAGGGAGCCTTCTCGCCCACGGCACAGATATCACCATCTGCAAGTTCTTCAACCGTACCGTTATAGAGCACGGCACCGAGTGAAGCAAAGCGGAAGCCGGCGATGGCGTTCTGTTTGGCTACGTTGCCAATAAGGTAGGTGGTATCGCTGACAGCTTCAAATACCCACTTGTAGGCGTCGTTGTCGGGCTGGAGTGCGTTCCACACTACAGAGTCGTTATCGTTGGCATAGATGGCGTAAGACACACCGGGTTGTTTTTCAGAGAAGCCCTTGAAGCCGCTGATGAGGTAGTAGGTCTTGCTGGCATCGAAGGCGATGGTGTCTTGTGCGGCAAGGTCGGTAATAGCGTCTTGTGCGTCGACGAGGTTTTTGGCCTCGATGGCTGCCTTGAGATCGGCGAGCTGTTCGGCGGTCCAGCCACCTACGCAGCCTTCAGCACCGAGATAGTTCTTGATGGGAGCCCACTTGATGGCGTCGATGTCTTCTTGAGTGATTTCGGCGAAGGTAATGACGCTACCGGCATCGGTGAGCGACCAGCTGCTGGCCCAAAGTTTGAGCAATGCGCCACTTGAGTAGTGGTTCATAGCGGCAGAGCTACCGGCTACAAATGAGAAACCTGCACCATTCTTGATGATGTTGAAGGTGTCGACAGCAGCCTCAATCTGAGCGATGGCTTCGCTGGTGCCGAGTGTCACCTGAGCGCCATCTGACATATCGGCGGTATAAGCCATAAGAGTGGCGCCTTTGGCTTTGTTGTAGAGGGCTACGCCAGAAGCCCAGTTGCCGGTGAAGGCCCAAAGATAGTTGTTGATGTTTTCGGTGTCGATGGTCGAGCCAATCTTCACGTCGTTGCTGTCGTCGGTCACGTAGATGTAATTGCCACCACGAATCTTCATGGTGTAGTAGTGCGTGTCGTCGGCGAAAGCACCTTCGGCGATGGTGGTGGGCACGAAGGGCAGACCGTGGGCGGGATCGTAGGTGTAGTGCAACTCGATGGTGACATCTTCGGTGATGGTGTAGTTGCCATAGGTGGCTGCATCGTCTTCGTTAAGCACATAGCCTACGCCTACGTTGTTTTCAGTGGGCAATACAAACTGTGTGCCCTGCTTGTAGTAGGTTGAGGTGGTGTAGAGCACGCCGTTGTTCTGGCCGTAGCAAATCACGTCGACGAGGGCCCATTTCTTGTAGGTCAAAATGAGTTCGAGGTCGTTTTCGGGCATAATGGTGGGCAACTCGATGTCTTCCATATCACCATCCACGGCAGAGAGATAGGTGTAGTTTTCAATGACGGGAGCATAGACAGAGTCACCTGCGGTGTAGTCTTTAACGATAGTTTCTTGAATTTGTGTACCGGCCTCATCCTGCAATTGGAAGATAGCCTGGAACACGGTCTTGTCTTCGATCTCGGGGATGTAGATCATATAGTTGGAGTTGTCGCCAGACTGGTTCCAACCCACGAACTTGGCGCGACCGTTTTCGGCGCCGTAACCATCGGTATTCTGACCGTTGAAGTAAATGCCGTTGGCATCTTGGATGAAGAAGAGTGAGTCGCCTTCAGCCGACTGCGTGATGGTCAGGTTGCCGGGCTCGGAACCGGTCACACCTTGAGCGTTATTGGCCGAGAAAGCGGCGAAATAGTTGCCGGCAGCGCTCTTGAGCGTTATTTCAAGGGCATCGCCATTGACTGTCAAAGTCTCGATGGTCCAGATGTAGGCATTAGACTCAATGGTGCCCACGGGCAGATTGCGCTGAATCCACATCAGGCCTTCGCTATCCTCAAGAAGGAAGGCTTTACGCTCGGCCTGGCCATGGAATTCGGGACCACCATTGTTGAAGAAGAGCACTTTCTGCCCTTGCTGCAACTCAGAGAGAGCCGTAATGTGATGGCCGATAGACGTCACCACATCTTTGGCTTGGGCTGTAGAGGCGCCAAAGAGCGCGAGAACAGCCACCAAGAAAAAGTAGATTTTTTTCATAAGGTTGTTGTTAAGGTATAAAATTAAATGAATGGAATTTTGTTGTTTTTCAGATTGGGTGGGTTAACGCGGCGAGCCCTTTTGAAACCATACAGGCCCACTTTCACGCGTCAAAATTAGATAAATTGTAATTACTATGCAACATTTCGCTGTTTTTTCTGATTTTTTTGCGGTGAAGATGAACCAAAATGAACCGCGCGACAGAAGCCGGGCCGTTTTGTCTTTTGACCGTCGAGCCTCAACGCGTATCTTTGACGTAGAAAAAAGAAGGAGAGGCCCGACAGCCTCTCTTTTTGTTTTTCAGAGCCTTCCGACGACAAGAAAAAGCCAAAACGGGGTTACTGACAGGGAAAACCGGGCTTATGCGCGGCGACACGAGGTCGGGCACCGCGATTTTTGCACTGCAAAAACGCTCCAATGCGCGGCATAACAGCCAGCATTGGAGCGTGATGTGTTAAATAAAAATATTGGCGCGTCACGACGGCCCCGATTTTGTACAGACGAGATAGGGTGGGGTAGGGGACTAAACGCCTCGCGCCACCCACGGTCGGCCATCAGGCCAAAATGGCTTCGCCGAGCGAGCGGCCAAGGGCACGGGCACGGTCGAGCGTATCAGCACTGGTGCCTTGTTTCCACTCGAGGGGCTCGCCCACGGGCGTCATACCCATCTTTTCGTTGTATGCGGCAATGGTCTTTACGGCCATTGAGCCCCACGTGAAGCCACCAAACCAAGCCAGCTTATGGGCCTTGACGTCGCGGCCGGCCAATCGTTTGAGCAAATCCTCGACCACGGGGAAGACGCCGCCGTTGTAGGTGGGACCGCCAATGGCCAAACCGTTGTAGCGGAAGATGTCGGCCAAAACAAACGACGGTTGCGACACACTGAGGTCGTGAACAATGATTTTACGCACACCGGCCTCGGCAGCACCACGGGCAATGGCCTCGGCCACACGGCGAGTATGACCATACATCGAGCCATAGCAAACCACCAGACCCTTCTGGCTCTCGCCGTGACTCATGCGGCGATAGACCTCGACGGCTTCGCCAACTTTTTCAGACCACACAGGACCATGGGTGGGGCAGATCATACGCAACTCGAGGGCTGAGAGTTTTTTGAGCGCATTGCGCACAGGTGTGCAGAACTTGCCGAGAATGGCGGCAAAATAACGCTCCATCTCGGGCAGATAGGGGGCGATGTCCATGTCGTGGTCGACAACGGCACCATTGAGTGCACCAAAACAGCCGAAGGCATCGCCGGAAAACATAATGCCTTCACCCTCCACGTAAGACACCATAGTCTCGGGCCAGTGCAGCATAGGGACGAGATGGAACGAGAGCGTGCGGCGACGACGTCGTCGGCCGAAGCCGCGCCATAAAAGCCTTGCACCATCTCCATCGTCTTTTTGTTGCCTACGAGACGGATTTCGGGGTATTTGTCTTTGATGAGGGCCAAAGAGCCGGAGTGGTCGGGCTCCATGTGATTGATGACGAGATAGTCGATGGGGCGGTCGCCAATGACTTCGCGAATGTT
>SFFB01000023.1 GCA_004557035.1 Bacteroidales bacterium
CCCTGACAAGTTTATCGAGGCAGTCAAAGCCATCGCTCCCACCTTCGGCGGCATCAACCTCGAAGACATCAAGGCGCCCGAATGTTTTGAGATAGAGCGCCGTCTCAAAGCCGAACTCGACATCCCCGTGATGCACGACGACCAGCACGGTACGGCGATCATCTCGGCTGCCGGTCTGCTCAACGCCGTAGAGGTGGCAGGCAAAAAACTCGAAGACGTCAAAATCGTCGTCAACGGTGCCGGAGCCGCAGCCATTTCTTGCACACGCCTCTATTGTTCGTTTGGCGCACAGCGCAAAAACATCGTGATGCTCGACTCCAAAGGCGTCATACGCAGCGACCGCGAGAAACTCACCGAGCAGAAGCGCGAATTTGCCACCGACCGCGACATACACACCCTCGAGGAGGCCGTGAAAGACGCCGATGTCTTTGTCGGTTTGTCCAAGGGCAATGTGCTCACCAAAGATATGGTGCGCTCCATGGCCGCCAACCCCATCATTTTTGCCTTGGCCAATCCCGTGCCCGAGATTTCTTATGAAGATGCCAAAGAGGCCCGTCCCGACGTATTGATGAGTACCGGCCGCACGGACTATCCCAATCAAATCAACAACGTCATTGGTTTCCCCTATATTTTCCGTGGTGCCCTCGACACGGCCGCCAGTGCCATCAACGAAGAGATGAAGTTGGCCGCGGCCCGTGCCATAGCCGACTTGGCCCGTCGTCCGGTGCCCGACATTGTCAACCGTGCCTACCACGTCCGCAACTTTACCTTTGGTCCCGACTATTTCATTCCCAAACCCGTCGACCCCCGTCTCATCACCGAGGTGTCTATGGCCGTGGCCAAGGCTGCCATGGACAGCGGCGTGGCCCGCAAGCAAATCACCGATTGGAAAGCCTACCGCCATCGTCTGCGTGAGATGATGGGGCAGGAGAGCAAGTTCACCCAGAACCTCTACGATACCGCACGTCTCGACCCGCGCCGCGTGGTTTTTGCAGAAGGCACACACCCCACTATGCTCGAGGCCGCCATCCGCGCCAAGGAAGAAGGTATCTGCAAACCTATCCTTTTGGGTAACGATGAGCAAATCAAAAAGATGGCCGAGGAGATGAAGCTCGACCTCACCGGGGCTGAAATCATCAACCTGCGCACCGACAGCGAGGCACCGCGTCGCCGCCGTTATGCCGAGATTTTGGCCGAAAAGAAACAACGCGAAGGCTACACCCTCCAAGAGGCCATCGACAAAATGTATGAGCGCAACTATTTCGGCATGATGATGGTAGAGACCGGCGACGCCGACGCGTTCATCACGGGTCTTTACACGAAATACTCCAACACCATCAAGGTGGCCAAAGAGGTTATCGGCATCCGTCCGGAGTATAAGCACTTCGCCACGATGCACCTCATCAGTTCCAAAAAAGGTATTTATTTCATTGCCGACACGCTCATCAATCGCCAGCCGGACCGAGACGCTTTGCTCGACATTGCCAAGCTGTCGGCCTCGACCGTGCGTTTCTTCAACCGTACGCCGGCCATCGCCATGCTCTCTTATTCCAATTTTGGCACCGACGCGGCCGGAAGCCCGGCCGTGGTGCACGAGGTGGTAGCCAAGATGCAGGAAACCTATCCCGACTTGGCTATCGATGGAGAAATGCAGGTGAATTTTGCGCTCGACCGCGACCTGCGCGACGACAAATATCCCTTCACCCGCCTCAAGGGCTTGGATGTCAACACGCTCGTGTTCCCCAACCTCACTGCCGCCAATGCGTCTTACAAGATGATTAAGTCGATGGTTGAAGACGGCGAGGTGGTAGGCCCCATCCAAATGGGACTCAACAAGCCCATACACTTCACCGACTTTGAGTGTAGTGTGCGCGACATTGTCAACATCACCGCCGTGGCCGTCATTGATGCCATTGTGCAGGAAAAGAAAGACCACGCCGAGTAAAGCCCGGCTTGAAAAGCATGAAAATGCGCCGGCCTCATTCTTCCCTTGGGGGAGAGTGAGGCCGGCGGCTTCCAATCAATTTATCAATATGAGAAAAATACTTTTTCTTTTTGTGTGAGCGATTGGGGGACGTTTGGACGGCGCCTGTGCTGGTTGGGAATGATGGAGTGAGGCGGTGTCGTTTATCCCAGAAGTGTTTTTTATTTACCTCGCTTTGGGACGAAGTATGTTTCGTAAACCGGTATGCGATGGAGCGGGTCGTGGCCGTATTTGTTGTGTCCAATGGTTCCTGCTGTGGTAAAGAGCACTATGCCCCAAACGAGATTGAACACCGGGATGAGCAGGTAGAGCACCTTCCAGCCCGGCTCGTTGAAGTCGTGCTGCCGGCGGATGGACCAATAAATATAAAGAACCATACAGACCACGCCGTAGATGCGTAGACCGATGCCAAGCGGAGTCTGCAGCGTCACCGCAGAGTGGAGCGACATGAAACCCAACTCGACATAGCCCCATAAAAGCAACCATGGGATGCACAAGCAGAATAACCTCGTCAAGTAGCCCAACCTTGTCAACCTTCTCAACATTTTCTTTTTGGACATAGTCGTGGAAGTTGTTATTTAAGATGGTTTTTGATTGGTGATTGTATTGAATACGCAAAGTTACATCAAAAAACTGAGTTAATCTGCTCACCCCCCCGTTTAAGGATTTTTAACCATGTCCACTATGTCGATGGCCGTAATTTGCGGAGAGCGGATACCCGGTTTGGTTTCACCGCAAATCATATAAAGGCGGTGGCCGTCGGTGGTGATGATGCCGCCGGCACGGGCCAGTCGGGCGTCGGTCAGGGTGGCTTGCCAGCGGCCGTTGCTCGTGTGGAGTGCCCACAGGCAGTCGTTGAAGCCATACCACTGCGGCGGTTGCTTGAGGTAGTCGGCCGGAGCATGCCCCTCGACAGCTTGGCAGAAGAGGTCGGGATTGACCCCACCGGCCACGTAGACGGTCTCTCCCAAGGCCACAGACGTGGCGCCCACCAATCCGCGCCTGCGGCATCCCGGTCGTTTGGGCAGCCGGCCTTGGCGGTGCCACCGGTTGCTCTCGGGCCTATAGACCAAAATCTCTTCGGGCAAGATGCAGCGCCGTTTGTCTTTGTCAAAATAAAAACCGCCCATTAGGAACAGCGCCTTGCCGTCTGTGGCGAGGACGGGTTGCAGGCGCGGCGTGCCGGGATAGTCTTTCAGTCGTTCCCAGCCGACGGATGAGTCGAGGCGGAGTCGGTAAAGCCCGCACTGGCCGCCGTCTTGTTCGCCGCCACAAGCGTAGACGGCGTTCCCCAGTGCCACCGCGCAGCCCTCGGCCATTTTCACCGGCAGCGGTGGCAGGCTTTCGATGGTGCCTGTCTGGGAGTTGATGATGAATGTCTTGCAGCTCATCCCTCGCGGCGTGCGTCCGCCGATGCACACGAGGCCTTGCTCTGTCGCGGCTATGGCGCCATAGGCCAGACTGTCGGGCAGTGGCGGCAGGGTGTCCCAAGTGGAGGCTTCGGGCCGCTCTGGGTTGAGGCGCAGCCGATAGACCTTGTCGTAAAACACCTTTTTGCCCCCTTCGGCCGCCGGCACGTTGGGAAAATTGCAACCACCGGCCACGAGCAGCCCCTGCGGCGTCTGTCCGGCAAATGGCGCCGAAACGCCCATCGGGTCGGGGTGGGGCGGGAGAGAGACTATGGCCGTCTGGGCCGTGAGGCTGAGCGAGCTAAACCAGCCGGCCAACAGGCTGAGCGAAAACGAGAGCGGGTGGAGCAGGTGTTTCATAAGGCAAATCCAAAAGGCCCGAGGGCGTGGTGAATGGTTGGGCTAAGATACGAAATACCGCCGACATCGGCCTCAAAACCGTCTGTTTTTACCCTTCGGCCTTTCGGCTCAGTTCAAATGCGGGCTTGATGATGACAGATCATTACCCGTTTTTCTCAAAAAACTTTTCGTCGCGCCCTGCAGGCTCAAATAATCGGCGCGAATAGGCCAAAAATGTCGGCGCTGCCGGCTTGTTTTTCACTATGTCGCATCCCGGTCTTCTTGTCATAAGGACAGAATTTCCTGCCATAAGCCCCGTGAAAACTGTCCTTAGGCCCGTCGGGCCCGCGAAAACAAAAAAAGAGGCCGTCGGGCCTCTGCTTCTTCCTTCCTGTCTCGAAGATACCGGTTTGGTGGCATCCCGAAAAAGACAGAAACGACCGGCGTCTCTCAATACGCCGGCCGTTTCCTTACAAAGTTTTGCACAAAATTTGCGGAGAGAACAGGATTCGAACCTGCGAGCCGGTTTTGCCGGCTACACGCTTTCCAGGCGTGCCTCTTCAACCACTCGAGCACCTCTCCAATAAGGTGATTGTGTCTTAATCGGCTGCAAAGTTAATCATTTTTTCAGAAAAACGAAACTTTCGCGCCTTTATCGTCGGCTGCTCACGTCAATCGTGTTCTCCCTCAGCCGCCGAGCGCGCAATGTAGGCCTTGTAATATTTCAGGCCAATCGTGGCGACGGGCAGGGCCATGATGAGGCCGCCAATGCCACCCACGGCGGCGCCGATGGAGAGCGTCAGAAGGATGACTGCAGGCGACAAACCCATGATTTGGCCCATCACACGGGGCGTGATGACCGTGTCTTGAATGACCTGAACCACAATGTAGACCGACAGTAAGGCGACCATGAGCAACCAGAAGTTGTCGCCCGTCTCGGCGGCGCGGAGCATGGCCAGCAAGGCACCGGGCACGATGCCCAACACCTGCAGATAGGGCACAAAACTAATAATGCCGATGAAGCAACCCAAGGCCACGGGCATGGGGAAACCCACGACGAGCAGGCCGAGAGTGAACATCACGCAATTGCTCAAGGCAATGATAAACTGACCGCGGAAGTAGCCACACATATAATAGGCCACGTCGTGAAGCAGTTGCGACGCCGCAGGACGCCAGCGCCGGGGCACCAGTTCGTGCCACGTTTGCGTGTAGTGCTTGAAGTCGAGCAGAAGAAAAAACAGATAGAGCAGGGCGATGAGCGACGAGATGATGTTGAGCAAAACCGTGGCCGCCGACGACACAATGCCCCACACGCCCGGCAGCGTGGCTTTCAGCATGTCCGTGAACTCACCCGACTGGATGAATGTCTCAATCTCTTTCTTGTCTATGTTGGCCTCAAAAAAATCTCTCAACATGTCGGGGATGCTGGCATCGGTCGCGCTGCCCTTGAAATAGTGGATGACCACCTCTTTGAGGTTGCCCATCTCGCTCACCATAGGCGGGATGCACAGCCACAGCAGTCCGGCCACCACGGCCAACGCCAAGACAATGGTCAGCACGGCGCAGAGCCAGCGGAAACGCAGACGGCACGTGTGTTGCAGGAAGTCGCACACCGGCATAAGCAGGTAGGCCGCCACCACGGCCACCATAAACGGAATGAGCACAAAACTCAGGTAGTTGAACACCAGCCAGACGCAAACAAGCGCTGCCACGACAATGAGCAGCCGCGCAAAACGGTCGAATGTGATAGTTTTCAATTTTTTGTGAAATAGACGTTTACAAGACAAGGCAAAGGTAGCCCATCATGTGAAAAGAGCAAAATATTACACCCCGCAAGTCAATAAAAACGCCCCTTTTGTTTGTATTGCCACTTATAATTCCATATTTTTGCACTATGGGAATGCTTTACTTGGTGCCCACTCCCGTAGGAAATCTCGACGACATCACCCTGCGCGCCCTTAAGGTGCTCAAAGAGGCCGACCTGATTCTGGCCGAAGACACGCGGACTTCGGGACTCTTGCTGGCACACTACGACATCAAAAACAAACTCTGCGCTCACCACAAATTCAATGAGCACCAGACGGCCGAGGCCTTTGCTGCCCGTATGGCTGCCGGCGAAGTGATGGCGCTGGTCACCGATGCCGGTACACCATGCATTTCCGACCCGGGCTTTATGCTCGTGCGGGCCTGCGTAGCCAGAGACGTGGAGGTGCAGTGCCTGCCTGGCGCCACAGCCTTCGTGCCTGCCATTGCCGCCTCGGGCATCCCCTGCGAACGCTTCACCTTCGAAGGCTTCCTCCCGCAGAAAAAAGGACGTGCCACCCGACTCGAAGAGCTCAAAGGCGAAACGCGCACCATGATATTCTATGAGTCGCCACACCGCCTGCTCAAAACTCTCACACAGTTTGCCGAAACCTTCGGGCCCGACCGACACATCTCCGTGCGCCGCGAAATCTCCAAACTCCACGAGCAAGGCGTCAACGGCACCATCGCCGACGCCGTGGCACACTTCACCGACAACGCCCCGAGAGGCGAATTTGTCATCGTCGTCGAAGGCGCCGACACACCCAAACAGGCCGCACGCAAACAGCGCCGCCAAGAGCGCGAAGAAAACGCCTGAACCATCCCCGATAACCTCACTTCCTTCCTATATCATATTCCACATGAAAAAGATAACCATAGTAGCCATAGCCGCTGCCCTCGTGCTTGGCGGTTGCCAGACCAAAAGAGAAAAAGAAAACGCTGAAGACCCCTCGCAGCATAAGATTGACTCTCTGCAGCGCGTGATCGAACAGAGCAACACCGAGTCGAAAGACCTTGCAGCTACCATACAGCAAATACGCGACGGTTTCAGACAAATCAATGAGGCCGAGGGACGCGTCACCATGGAGCAGACAGAAGGCTCAGACCAGCAGGCCATTCTTGAAAACATGACCTTCATACAGAATGCACTGAGCAAAAACAAGGCGCTTATCGCCGAACTCCGCCAGCAACTGCGCAACGCCAACAAAACCAACAAAGAGGCCAAGGCTGCCTATGAGGCCATGGTCGAGGAGTTTAACCATCAACTCGAAAACAAGGCCGCCGAAATCGAAAACTTGCGCAAACAACTCGCCGAAAAGGACATCAAGATTGCAGCACAAGACGAGCAAATCGACCAACTCAACAACAACGTCGAGGACCTTACCCACCAAAACCAGGAAAAAGCCCGCACCGTCGAGGCACAAGACCAGAAGATACACACCGCTTGGTATGTCTTCGGCACCAAAAAGGAACTGCGCGACCAAAACATCCTGCAAAACGGAGACGTCTTGCGCTCTTCCAATTTCAATAAGGAATATTTTACTCAACTGGACATCCGCGTGACCAAGAAAATTCCGCTCTATTCCAAAAAAGCAGAAATTCTCACCAATCATCCGGCCAGTTCCTACTCGCTTGAGAAAGACGCCCAAGACATGCTTGTCTTGCGCATCACCGACGCCGAAAGTTTCTGGAGCGTCAGTCGCTACCTCGTCATCCAAGTAAAATAACCCTACTATGAGAAAGACCCTCGCTTTTGCCCTTATGGCTTTGTTGCTTGGCAGCTGCTCTTATCAGCAGTATGGCGGCACCGTGGCCGGCTCCTACCTCGGCGGTATGCTGGGGTCGAGCATTGGCGGCATTGCAGGCGGATGGCGCGGACACGAGATTGGCACAGCCGTCGGTATGGTGGCTGGTGGCGTCATCGGTGCCGCTGCCACGGCCGACCGCTCTGAGCGCCAATCGACCAAAGACTACGGCTACGACGAGATGTCATACGGCCGGCGCCCGGCGGCAGAGACCTATGCCCCGGCCAACACCGCATGGGACTATCTCGAAGTGACCAACCTCCACTTCAAAGACGCCAACGGCAACCAGAGACTTGACCGCCGCGAGCACGCAGTCATCGTGATGGACATTTACAACCGCGGAGACCGCACACTCTATAACATCGCGCCCAACGTGACTTGCTCCAACAAAAAAGTCATCGTTTCGCCCACGGCCATCTTTAGCGAATTGCCGTCGGGAGAGGGCTTCAGATATACCGTAGAGGTCATCGCACCGGCCAAGTGGAAAGAAGACCAGGTGGTCTTCAGCGTGGCCTTTGGCGAGAAAAAGAAAAAAGTGACGGCCAAGACTTTCCGCCTGCGCACAGGCCATTAATCCGTGACGCCGGCCGTGTAATAATCATCAGAAATAGTGGTCGCATAGCTTGAGCTTAGGGCTATGCGGCTTCTTTTTGCCCCCGAAATCACACACACCAATGCACCAACTCCGACCCCACTATTCTGCCACGCTCCGCTTGGGCTTGCCCATTGCCATAGGCCAGATAGGCGTCATCGTGATGGGCTTTGCCGACACGGTGATGGTGGGGCGATATGCCACCGACGCTCTTGCCGCCTCGTCGTTTGTCAACAATCTGTTTATGCTTGTCAACTTTTTGTTGATGGGCTATAGCTACGGGCTCACGCCACTCATCGGCGCCGCCTTCGGTCGCAATGACTTGGCTGAGGCCGGTGGCATTTTCAAGCAGGCTCTTATGGCCAATACGCTTTGGGGACTGCTGCTCACGGCGGTGATGGGCGGACTTTATTTCTTCATAGGCCAAATGGGCCAGCCCGTGGAGATACTGCCGCTGGTGAGGCATTATTATCTGTATATCCTTGTCTCGGTGCCGTTTGTTATGCTTTTCAATGTCACGAGACAATTCACCGACGGCACCACCGATACGGCCACGGGTATGTGGATATTGCTCACGGGTAATGTCATTAACGTCGTGGGCAACGCCCTGCTCATCTATGGTCTCGGAGGTTTTCCCGAAATGGGTCTCGACGGTGCCGGACTGGCCACGCTTCTTTCGCGCATTTATATGGCTGCGGCTCTGTTGGTCGTGGTGGCACGCCGTCGGCGCTATGCTCCTTACCGCCAGGGTTGGAAGGCTGAGAGGCTGTCGCGCAAGGCTGTCTCCGACGTCAATCGTCTTTCGCTGCCCGTCGCCATGCAGATGGGCATGGAGTCGGGCTCTTTCACCTGCAGCGCCATTATGGCCGGATGGTTGGGCGCCGCAAGTCTTGCCGGCTATCAGGTGATGGTGACCATCGGCACACTGGGCTTCTTGTTTTATTACAGCTTCGGGGCCGGCCTGAGCATAAGGGTGGCCACCTTTGTCGGCACAAACGACTGGGCACAAGTGCGTCTGGCCACACGGGCCGGTGTCCACATTCTCGGGGCAATGGCATTGGTGTCGTCGCTCCTTATGCTGGTGTTTGCCCGGCCGCTCATCGGCCTTTTCACCAGCGATGCTGAAGTGGCCGGCGTGTGTATGACTCTCATTGCCCCTTTGATGGTCTATCAGTTCGCCGACGCCATGCAGATTTGCCTGGCCAACGTGTTGCGTGCAATGAAGCAGGTGGTGAGCATGATGCGTGTGGCCTTTATCAGTTATATCATTGTCAACATCCCGATGGGTTATGCGCTCGGCTTTGTCTTGGGCTGGGGCGAGGTGGGCATATTCCTGGCCTTCTCTTGCGGCTTATACACGGCAGCCGTCCTCTTCTTCTTCTGCTGCCGTAAGGTCTTTGCCGCTCATCCCTTATGACCATCAGTCTTGGCCGTATCATTGTGACAATAAAAAGCCATCCCCGTCTCCTGGCGTTTATGCCTATGGAACGGGGATGGCTTTGTGATGAAACAGGCCGTAGGGCCGTTTGCCCTTAAAGCAGTCTGTGAGGATTTACGATACTTTGATTTTGGCGATGGCCTTGCGGAATTTGCCTTGTCCGATGATGGGCGCGTGCGGGTCTTCAGGCCAAACCAGCAACATCATACCCGGCTTGAGCGTGAAATAGGTGGATGGCCGGTCGGCATAAAGACCGTAGTCGCCTTCTGCGTCGTAGGCTTTGTGAACCGTCTTGCAGTCGGCCAGAGGCAGCCATCCCACGGTCTCTTCGCCCGTCAGCAGCAGGTGCACGTCTATGTAGCGGCGATGCACCTCCAGCACCTGGTCTTCGGCCTTCAGCCCCTCGGGTTCTGAATTGTTGATAAACAAGTCGTCGCCCAAGATGTCAATGCGGCCCAGCGGCATCTGCAGCAGGTCGTGGCTTTTGAGATAGTCGAAGAGCGTTTTGAAAAGCGGATGAAGGCTTTCATAGCGTCCGCAGTCTTGCAGTGTGGTGAGTATCATAGGGATTGTTGTTTTCAGACGTTGTTAAGCGGTTTGAGGCATAAGGCTCAAACCATATTGTCGGTTTTGGGTTTCAAGAAAACCAGTTGCGCCACGACCACCAAGGCAATCACAATCGAGAGCATGGCAAAACCAAGGCCCAAATTGTTATTGTCGCTCCAAGAGCCCAGCACGTTGGTGATGGCTGCACCGGCGAAAACGCCCACCATATTCATGACACCATAGGCTGTGGCGCGGTGGCGGGCCGAGACGAACTGACAGAGGATGGGCATATTGTTGGTGTCGAACATGCCGAAACCAATGCCGAAAATCATTCCCGCACCGGCCAAGGCGACAACCGTATGGCCGAAGCCCAGCAAATAGAGAGAGGGAATGGTGAGTCCCAGACCGATGGCACTCGTATAAACGCGGCCACGCAGATTACGGCGCACCCAACGGTCGGAGAGGGTTCCACCAATCAGTACCCCGAGGAACGACGACACGGCAATGGTGATTGTGGCCAACGGACCGGCTTTGTCCATACCCATGTCAAGGTTGCTGGCAAAGAGGGTGGGGAGCCAGTTTTTCGTGGCCCAACCCGGTAGACTCGAGGCGGCGAAATAGAGCAAGATGACCCAAAAGGCGCCGTTCGTCACCAAGGCCTTGAACACATTACCACGCTTGGGCGCAGTACTGGAATTAGACTTGAGAGGCTCAGGACTGCGGCGAATGTCGCGGAGGAACAACATCAGCACGACCGCATAAGCGATACCGATGATGCCAAACCAATGGAAGGTGGTGTGCCAAGAAGAGGCGGCGGCCACCGTGGCACCAAAACCGCCTATGGCCTGGCCCGTGTAGAGGCCGGTCATATGCAGACCGACGGCCAAAGAACGCGAGCGGCCCTCATGATAGTCGGCGATGAGTGCCAAACCGGCAGGCAGATAGAGTGCCTCACTCACACCCATCAGCGCACGCAACCAAAACACCTGGGTGAAGGTTGTGGCCACGCCCATCAGGTACGTCACCGACGACCAGACAAAGAGGCTGCCCACGATGAGCCATTTGCGGTTGAGACGGTCGGCGATGAAACCCGATATCGGGCTCATCAGACCGTATATCCATAGGAAAATGGCCATCAGATAACCGAAATATTTGCCTTCCTGCAATTCGGCAATGTCCACCTGCATCGCGTCGCGCATCGTGCTAAGCATCTGCCGGTCCATATAGTTGAGCAAAGCCACGCCCCATAGCAGGGCCACGACTATCCAAGGATAGATTTTTTTGTTATTCATGGTTGGAAAGGCTTGGATGGTTAGTCTTTGCAGAGTTCAATACACTTAATCATCATGCGAGGGATGTGGAACGGACCCTTAAAGATGTTGCCTTTGGCAGGCTGGGCCACGGAGCCGTCGCGATGCAGATAGCCGAACCACTCACCGTATTGGCGGTCGGGGAAATGGGCATAGGTCCACTCGCTTATCTGGCGGTGGCGCTTGAGATACTTCTCGTTGCCCGTCAGCTTATAGGCATAGAGATTGGCAATAATGGCTTCGGTCTGCGGCCACCAGAATTTCATGTCTTGGGAGTAGTCTTGCGATGGCAGGTTGCGGCAGTCGCGGAAGTTGATGATACCTCCGAACTCCTTGTCCCAACCCCAGTCCCACGACCAGTCAAGGATTTGCAGCGCCAATTGTCGCAGGTGGTCATCGTGTCGCGCCTCGGCCACATCAAGCAGGAACCAAGAGGTCTCTATGCAGTGCCCAGGATTGATGACGCGGCCGTTGCAAGTGTCGATGAACTCGCCTTGTGGTCCCACCATCTCAAGCAGGGCCTTGAACTCGGGATGAACGAAATACTTCTCTATGGCAGCGACCGACGCCGCGATTTGCTCGTCGAGCTCGGCGTCTTCGGCCACCATCTTGATACGTGAGGCCACGTTGATCATTATCATCGTGATGGAGTGCCCCTGAGCCTGGAGTGTGGGAAGATATTTCGGCTCGAGCAGACCCGGCGTGTTGAGGAAGCGGCGCATAGTCTTGAACAAGGCCAGCGCTTTTTCGGCATAGCTCTTGTCGCCTGTGGCTCTGGCATATTCGGCCATGGCGATGGCGGCAAAGCTTTCGCTGAAGATGTAGCGGCGTTTGCGCAGTGGCGTACCGTCGGCCATCACCTCGAAAAACATGCGGCCGTCCGTGTCGAAGCAATGCTCTTCGATGAAATCAAGGGTGAGGCGTGCGGCCTCCAGCCATTCGGGGCGTTGCTCTACGGTGTTGTAGGCGTAGGCGCAGATAAAGGCGAAGCGGCCCTGAAACCAGACCGACTTGGTCGTATCCATCAGACTGCCGTCGCGGTCGAGGCAAGTGTAGACACCACCGTTGACGCGGTCGAGACCATTTTTGAGCCAGAAGGGCATAATGTTTTCCGTCAGGTCGGTCTTGTAGAGGTCGGCCCAATAGTTGAGATAGTTTTGAGGAGTCATACCTGTCGTTTACCGTTGCTTTCAGAAAACATTGCACTTATTGAAGAAGTCGATGGCTTCGAGTTCGGCCTTCATGGCAGCCTCTTCGTCGTCGGTCATATTGCGGAACGGCGTGCGGTTCTTGCCCAGGTCAAGGCCTATGAGTTTCATGATGCGTTTGCCGCCCACGATGTTGCCGCGGTAGTGGCAGATGACGTTGATCACGTCTTGGGCGAAGTTTTGCAGTTCGCGGGCCTTGTCGAGGTCGCCGGCTTTCCAAGCGTCGATGATGCCGGTCAGGCAGCGGCCGTTGTAGTTGGTGGTGCCGCCGATGCCGCCCTGTGCGCCACCCATGGCGAGTGAGGGCAGGATGGTCTCATCCTGGCCGTGCAGCATATCGTATTTGCCGTTTTTGTAAAGTCGGCACTGGTTGTATTCATAGATGCTCTCGAAGGTGTATTTGATGCCGGCGAAGTTGGGAATGCGTCCGTCCACGGCCTTAAGGAAATCCACCATCGGCAGGAAGGCGCCGTTGAAAGCGGGGATATGGTAGAAATAGAAAGGCAGGTTGGGCGCGGCGGCAGCAATCTCTTCGCAATAGGCCACGAGCTCTTCGATGCGGCCTATCTTGGGGAAGGGAGGTGCCATGGCGCCGACACCCCATGCACCTATGCTTTGGGCGTGGGCGGCCAAGGCTTTGCTTGATTTCAGGCAGCAACTGCCCACGTGGACAATTACTTTGAAGTCGTCCGGGGCTGCGGCCATCCAGGCCTCGGCCAGGCGCATGCGTTCCTCGTCGGTAAGCATATAGCCTTCGCCGGAGCTTCCGTTGATGAACACGCCTTTCAGACCATTCTTTTTGAGCATTGCTGCATAGGCCGGAATGGGTTGGAGGTTCACTTCGCCCTGCGCATCAAACGGCGTGAAGGGCGCATCGATGAGTCCGATTATCTTTTCCATGATAGATGAGGTTAAAAGTTTGCAGATTAGAGTCCGGCGAGTTCCACCACCTTGTCAAGGGCAGCTTCCAGTCCGCTGGTGTCTTTGCCGCCGGCTGTGGCGAAGTGGGGAGCGCCACCGCCACCGCCTTTGATGAGTTTGGCGGCTTCGCGAACGAGGTTGCCGGCGTGGAGTTGCTTGCCGGCGATGAGGTCTTTGCTTATCATCACCGTGAGCAACGGTTTGTCGTCGTGCTTGCTGCCGAGCACGCAGAGTGTGCTTTCAGGCAGTTGGGCGCCAATCTGGAAGGCGAGGTCTTTGACCACGTCGGGGGCGATGTCGCCGGGCACGAGCGATTTGACGAGTTTGATGCCGCCCATGTTTCGTGCCGAGGCCACGAGTTTGTCTTTCATACGCAACGTCTGCTCTTTGACGAAGGCGGCTGCCTGCTTGCGCAGTTCGTCGTTTTCTTCGATGGTCTTGCGAATGGCCGCCGTGATGTCTTTTGCATTGTTGAAGAAGGCTTTCAGGCCGTTCATTACGTCTTCCTGGGCATAGATGCTCTCTTCAGCCAGTCGGCCTGTGATGGCCTCGATGCGGCGCACGCCTGCGGCGACACTGCTCTCAGAGAGTATGCGGATAAAGCCAATCTTGCCGGTGCTCTTCACGTGGCAGCCGCCGCAGAACTCAACGCTCTTGCCAAACTGCACCACGCGTACGCGGTCGCCGTATTTTTCGCCGAAGAGGGCGATGGCGCCGAGCTGTTTGGCTTCTGCGATGGGCACGTCGCGGTGGTCTTGCATGGGAATGTCTTCGCGGATGCGGGCATTGACGATGCGGGCCACCTGACGCAGTTCTTCGGGCGTCACCTTTTGGAAGTGGGAGAAGTCGAAACGCAGATAGTCGGGTGTGACGAGCGAGCCTTTTTGTTCTACATGTGTGCCAAGCACCTCGCGCAAGGCTTGGTCGAGTAAGTGGGTGGCGGTGTGGTTGGCCTCGCTGGCGTGACGGGCTTCGGCGTCAACGACGGCCTTGAAGCCGGCTGCAGGATTGGCGGGCAGGGTCTCTGTCAGGTGGATGGGAAGGTTATTTTCGCGCTTGGTGTCGAATATTTCGATGGTCTCGGTGTCGTTGGTGAGCACACCGCGGTCGCCTACCTGACCACCCATTTCGGCATAGAAGGGCGTCGTGTCAAGGACGAGTTCGTAGTAGGTCTGTTTTTTGCGCTTCACGCGGCGGTAGCGCAGGATGTGGCAGTCGTGCTCGGTGCAGTCCCAACCTTTGAAGGTCGTTTCGCCGTCGCTCACCACCACCCAGTCGTCGGTCTCTACGGCTGCGGCGCCACGTGCGCGCTCTTTTTGCTTTTGCATTTCCACGTTGAAGGCAGCCTCGTCCACGCCCAGGCCGTTTTCGGCACAGATGAGTTGGGTGAGGTCGAAGGGGAAACCGTAGGTGTCGAAGAGGGTGAAGGCCTTGGTGCCGTCCACGTCTTTGCGACCGGCCTCACGCGTTTCGGCCATCAAGCCTTCAAGCATGGCGATGCCGGCAGTGAGGGTGCGGAGGAAAGACTCTTCCTCTTCCTTGATGACGCGCGTGATGAGGTCTTGCTGAGCCGGCAGTTCGGGATAGGCCCCACCCATTTCGTGGACGAGCACCGGCACGAGGCGGCAGATGAAAGCCTCTTTCTGTCCTAGGAAAGTATAGGCGTAGCGTACGGCACGGCGCAGAATGCGGCGGATGACGTAGCCGGCTTTGGCGTTTGAGGGCAACTGGCCGTCGGCAATGCTGAAGGCGATGGCGCGCAAGTGGTCGGCGAGGACGCGCATAGCCACATCGACTTTTTCGTCTTTACCATATTCGAGGTCCGAAAGTTCACAGATCTTGCAAATGATGGGGCGGAATACGTCGGTGTCGTAGTTGGACTGTTTGCCCTGAATGGCACGCACCAGTCGCTCAAAGCCCATACCCGTGTCGATAACGTTCATCGAGAGCGGCTCGAGCGACGTGTCGGCTTTGCGGTTGAACTGCATGAACACGATATTCCAGATTTCGATGACCTGCGGGTTGTCTTTGTTGACCAACTGTGCACCGGGCACTTTGGCCTTTTCTTCTGCCGAGCGCGAGTCGAGATGGATTTCCGAGCAAGGGCCGCAGGGTCCCGTCTCTCCCATCTCCCAGAAGTTGTCGTGCTTGTTGCCGTTGATGATGTGGTCGGCAGGCAGGTGTTTGAGCCATATCTGAGCGGCTTCATCGTCGCGGCCGAGGCCCTCTTCGGCAGAGCCTTCGAAGACGGTGGCGTAGAGATCGGCGGGGTTGAGACCGAGCACGTCGACGAGGTATTCCCAAGCCATGTCGATGGCACCCTCTTTGAAGTAGTCGCCGAAGCTCCAGTTGCCGAGCATTTCAAACATGGTGTGGTGATAGGTGTCGTGTCCCACCTCCTCGAGGTCGTTGTGCTTACCGCTCACGCGCAGGCACTTCTGTGAGTCGGCGCGGCGGCGCGGTTCGGGGTCGCGGGTGCCGAGAATAATATCTTTCCACTGGTTCATACCCGCGTTGGTGAACATCAGCGTGGGGTCGTCTTTGATGACCATTGGAGCCGACGGCACAATGGCGTGTCCTTTTTCTTCAAAAAACTTTTTAAACGATTCTCTGATTTCGTTAGCTGTCATCATGTTATGTAGTAAGATTTGATTTTAGATAATTTGCCGCGAAGTTACGAAAAAAGCGAAGTCTCACCCACATCTGCCGCGCTTTTTCACGCGCGCGAACGTATATTTTGTTTTGCAGCGGTGGCGCGAGAGATGATGGGCGGAGAGAAATAGGGTGGGGAAATGCGTTCAGGCTTTCCTCTTGTGACAAAACCGCCGCGCATCCGTGACACAAAAAGCGGATTTTTTTGTAAAAAACTTTCGCGACATCCTGAGTGGCTTCAAAAAATGCCCGAAAGACGGCACGAAAAGACCAAGAGCGGCCCGATTCCGGTCTTTTATAAGGAAAAAATCTCCGGCAAGTATCGCAGAAAAAACTGAAAGTATCGCAGAAAAAACTGTCCTTAGCCCCGTAACGCGTTGAAACACAAAAAAAGAGGCCGTCAGGCCTCCTCTTTCTCTTATCCTACGTCAAAGATAGTGTCAAATTAGGTTTCACAAAAAGACAAAGCTGCGAGGCGAAGCGGCATCGCGGAAAGACGGCTTGTGGTGGGGGAGAGCCGCGGCGAAGAAGGGCCTTGATGGCACCCAAAACAAAGCGACGATGAACGCGGAAGCTCATCGTCGCTTTTGGTTGGGGTACCCGGACTCGAACCAGGAAAGACAGGACCAGAATCTGTAGTGTTGCCAATTACACCATACCCCAAAAACCTGTCGTAACCAAGATGCCCTCTCGATTACGGCTGCAAAGTTACGCCTTTTGGCTTTCCCTGCAAATTTTTTGGCGTGTTTTTTGCACGATACCTTAAAAAAGATGATTTTTTGAGCCGTCGAGAGGGTTTT
Organism: Bacteroidales bacterium; assembly: GCA_004557035.1. Classification (GTDB taxonomy): domain Bacteria; phylum Bacteroidota; class Bacteroidia; order Bacteroidales; family Bacteroidaceae; genus Alloprevotella. The sequence continues at coordinate 16,808 of SFFB01000023.1, forward strand.
GTCGGCCGGTCGAATACCCTCAGAAAACACAAAAAACTCAAAAAGGCGGCATTTGCGCGCCACAAAAAGGCTCATTATGATAAATCATTTTAACTTTGCACCTTACAAGTGGTGTGTACTGAACCTTCGAAGAAGGTGACACCATCTGTCCAAACGCGTACCGACGCAAAACACTATAAAACTTCACTCCGGGCGCCACCGGCTGTCATTTTGGCAGTGCCGACCCCACGCGCTCACGACAACGACATTTATGACAAAACAAAACGCACTCGTAGACACTATCGTAAAAGGCATTCAAGAGAAAAAAGGCCGCCGCATCGTCGTGGCCGACCTCACAGGCATAGACACGGCGCCGTGTGAGTATTTCGTCATCTGCACTGCCGGCTCGCCCCAGCAGGCCGATGCCGTGACCGACGCCGTGGAAGAGTTCACCGGACGCGACTGCAACGAGAAACCAACGGCCATCGCCGGACGGCAAAACGCCTTCTGGATTGCCATGGACTACGGCAACGTGATGGTGCACATCCTCTTGCCCGACATGCGCGAGTTCTACGACATTGAGCACCTCTGGGACGATGCCAAACTCACCGAGGTGGCCGACATCGACTAACCATCAGTAACAAAACAATGGCACAAAACGGATTAGACAACAAAAGCAAGATGCCACGCTTCAATCTGAACTGGCTCTACATTATTATAATAGGCGGTCTGGCGTTTATGCTCTTCCAGGGCCAGGGTTCGGGTAGCAGCATAAGCAAAGACGTGGCTTATTCGGACTTCTGCAACTATGTGGCCGAAGGCTATGGCTCGGAGGTGATCATCAACAAGACCGACGGCACTGCACGCATGATGCTCAAACCCGACGCCGACAAGGTGCGCAAAATCTTCGGCCAGGGACTCGACCGCACAGGCAACAGTCCCTCGCTCGTGACCGACGGACCGGCCGACATCGACAAACTCGGCGAGTTTGTCATCGGCCACAACATGAAGGTGAGCTATGAGGTGAGCAACAATTTCTTTACGAGCCTCATTTCTACGCTGCTGCCTTTCGTCCTGCTCATCGGCGTGTGGATTTTCATTATGCGGCGCATGAGCGGTGGAGGCGGTGGAGCCTCCGGCGGTGTCTTTGGCGTGGGCAAGAGCAAGGCACGCCTGTTTGAAAAAGGTAAAGGCACCCACGTCACCTTCAAGGATGTAGCCGGACAGGAAGGCGCCAAACAAGAAGTGCAAGAGATAGTCGACTTCTTGAAAAACCCGAAAAAATACACCAAGCTTGGCGGTAAAATCCCCAAGGGCGCTTTGCTCGTTGGTCCGCCGGGGACTGGTAAGACTTTGCTGGCTAAAGCCGTGGCCGGCGAGGCAGACGTGCCCTTCTTCTCTATGGCCGGCAGCGACTTTGTCGAAATGTTTGTCGGCGTGGGAGCCAGCCGCGTGCGCGACCTCTTCCGCCAGGCCAAAGAGAAAGCACCCTGCATCATCTTCATTGACGAGATTGACGCCGTGGGTCGCTCGAGAGGCAAAAATCCCTCGTTTGGCGGCAACGACGAACGCGAGAACACGCTCAACCAGTTACTCACCGAGATGGACGGCTTCGGCTCCAACTCGGGCGTGATTATCCTCGCCGCCACCAACCGCGTGGAAATACTCGACCCGGCCCTGCTCCGTGCAGGCCGTTTCGATCGCCAAATCCACGTGGACCTGCCCGAACTCTCCGAGCGCATAGCCATCTTCAACGTACACCTGGCTCCGCTCAAACTCGACAAAGACCTTGACGTCGACTTCTTGGCCCGACAAACACCGGGCTTCTCGGGGGCTGACATTGCCAACGTCTGCAATGAGGCTGCGCTTATCGCTGCCCGCCACAACCGCGACACGGTGGGCAAACAAGACTTCCTCGACGCCGTAGACCGCATCATTGGCGGACTTGAGAAGAAGTCGAAGGTGATGACGCAAGAAGAAAAGCGCACCATTGCTATTCACGAGGCCGGCCATGCCTCGGTGTCGTGGCTGCTCAAATATGCCAACCCGCTGGTCAAAGTGACCATCGTGCCCCGCGGACAGGCTCTCGGTGCCGCATGGTACTTGCCCGAAGAGCGCAGCATTACCACCAAAGAGCAGATGCTTGACGAAATCTGTGCCACGCTGGGTGGACGAGCCGCCGAAGAACTCTTCATGGGCCACATCTCAAGCGGTGCGCTCAATGACCTTGAACGCGTCACCAAGCGGGCCTATGGCATGGTGGCCTATCTCGGTATGAGCGACAAACTGGCCAATCTCTGCTACTACAACAATCAGGAATACAACTTCACCAAGCCGTACTCCGAAAAGACAGCCGAACAAATCGACGCCGAAGTCAAGGCCCTGATTGCCGAACAATATGACCGCGCCAAGCGCATCTTGATGGACAACGCGCCCAAACACGGACAATTGGCCCAAATCCTCATCGACCGCGAAGTCATCTTCACCGAAGACGTGGAGAAAATCTTCGGTAAACGTCCGTGGAAGAGCCGTGCCGACGAAATCCGTGAGGAGGAAGAAAAAGCTGCGGCACAGAGCGGTACAGACGGCGAAGCCTCTACCGGAAATGGCAGTGAGGCCCTGCCGCCCATACCTTCAGAGCAGTCAGACGCCACCCCGGCTCCCGACACTACCGAGAGCGCAAACCCCGAAGGCGATAAACAATAATCACAGACTATGAGCAATCTGATTTCACGCACCATCACCGGCGTGCTCTTTGTGGCCTGCATCGTGCTGGGCATCTTGGGCGGTCCCATCTCTTTTGCCGCCGTGTTTTCCATTGTCACTGCACTGACCGTCTGGGAGTTTTGCCAGTTGGCCAACCATCACGGCGGAGCCTCTGTCAATGCGCCGCTGACCACACTCGGGGCGATTTATCTGTTTGCCGCCTTCATTTTCGGTGCGTCAGATTTCATGTCGCCCGCACATGCCAAGGCGCTGGGCGCAGGCTACATCCTGATCATCATTCTCATATTGGTCTACGAACTCTATGCCCGCTCGGAGACGCCGTTTCAGAACTGGGCCTATGCCTTTGCGGCTCAGATTTACATCGCCTTGCCCTTCAGCCTGCTGGGCAGTCTGGCCTTCCATCCCGCTGCCGGCTTTGAGGCTGGATATGCCTCGTTGCTCCCCCTGTCGGTATTCATCTTCATCTGGACCAACGACACCGGCGCCTATTGCGTGGGCTCGTTGCTCCACAAACGTTTCCCGGCCAAACTCTTTCCTCGCATTTCGCCCAAGAAAAGCTGGGTGGGCTCGATTGGTGGCGGTCTGCTCAGCCTCGTGGCCGCCTGGATCATGGCCACCGCCACCGGCACGATGAGCGTTGCCGTCTGGATGGGCTTTGCCATGACCGTCTGCGTGTTTGGCACTTGGGGCGACTTGGTGGAGAGCCTGCTCAAACGTCAGCTGGGTATTAAAGACAGTGGCCACATACTGCCCGGCCACGGTGGAATGCTTGACCGCTTCGACTCGTCGCTGCTGGCTATCCCCGCCTCTACGCTCTATTTTTATCTCATCCTTTAATCAGACCGTAGTCACGGTTTCAGACCTTCGCCTATGAAACTGCCGGCCTTTTTGAAACAACGCAAATGGCGCCGCCTGCTGCTGGTCGGTGTGGTGCTCGTCGTGGCTGTGGCCTTGATGGCAGTGACGCTGACCTGTTTTATGGGAAATAAGCCCTCGAAGGATTATGAGATAAAAGACCTCTTGGGCGGCAACATCTTTCCCTCGGCCATCATCTCCATCGCTACGACCGACGCCGCCTTCATCACACCCATCGACACCCCCTACATAGGCAACGTGCGTAACGGATTGGCCGTGCAAGTGACGGCAGAGAAACCCAACTCAATGGTCCGCATCGAACTGGAAGAGACGCCGTTTTTTGCCAAGTCTGTCTCTACGTTTGTCTTGCCCAAGAAAGACGTCACCTATACCATCTACCCCGACGTGTTGTGGCGCTATGAGACCCTGCGCGGCAACGAGCAGGCAGAGCCGGTCAGTGTGGCAATGACGGTGGAACTCAACGGAGAGAGCCTCGGGCAGAAAATGCGCACCTTCTCCGTGCGCAGCATCAACGAGTGCTTGCTCGGCTATATGCGTACCTTGCCTTCGGGCAAGACGTCGTTTGTATCGACCCGCCAACTCTTTGCCGCCTATGTCAACGAAGAAAATCCCCTCATCGACCAACTTTTGCGCGAGGCACTCAACACACGCATTGTCCGCCGCTTTCAGGGCTATCAGGTTGGCACTGCCCAGAGTGTGGACAAGCAAGTCTATGCCCTTTGGTTCGTGTTGCAAAAGCGAAACTTCAAATACAGTTCGGTGTCTTATTCGAGCCTGTCGAGCAATGTGGTCTGGTCGCAAAGGGTGCGCACGTTTGAAGACGCCTTCAAGGCCTCGCAAATCAACTGTGTCGACGGCAGCGTATTGTTTGCCTCTTTGCTGCGTGCCATCAATATCACCCCGGTCTTGGTGCAGATACCCGGCCACATGTTTGTGGGCTACTACACCGACAGCCAAAACAAAAATCTCACCTTCCTCGAAACCACTATGATAGGCGACGTCGACCTCGACGACTATTTCCCTGAAGAGAAACTCGACTCGACGATGCAGGGAAAGAGTCAGAGCCAGGTGTCGAAGTTGACTTTTGAAAAGTCCAAGGAATACGCCACCAATAATTACCAACGCAACGAAAGCAAAATCAAAGGCAACCAGCAGGGCTATATGTTTGTGGAAATCACCAAGCAGCTCCGCAGCCGCATCCAGTCTATCGGACGATAATATCAAACCTCCTACCTATACGCTATGAAAAGCAAGAACAACGTATTGAGATTGACCCTTTTCTGCCTGTTGGCCTGTTTGATGGGCCTTACGGCAGCCGCGCAGGCTTATCAGCCCGGCGCACTCTATCACATTGTGCCCGTGGCACGACAGAATTCGGCTATTGACCATCAGGCCGACGCCGGCAAGGCGATGCTGGCCAAGACCAACGCCGACCGGCCTGAGCAGCACTGGACCGTTTCGGCTCTGGCCGGAAGTTGGCGCCTGATAAACCCCTTTACCAATCAGAGTCTCCGCACGGCCGGCACGAAAGTCGGTACGGGCGAAAACAACGGTTCGGACGAAGCCCAACTGTGGAAGATTGAGACCGTGGGCAAACAAGGCGCCGTCTTGCTCGTTCCGGCCAACCACCCCGAGGTGGCTGCCGTGAGCCAGGCCGATGGTCGCATAGCGTTTGAACCCAAAGATAAGGCCAAGACCGACCGCAATGCCTGGTTTGTCATCCGCCAAGCCGCTGCCGCCGGTTTTGACCAAGACTTGGCCTATCGCATCCGCTCTGTGGCGCACCCTGAATGGGTGCTGGGCAATGGCGACTCAGGAGAGAACAACGCCCGAATAGTAGCTGAGAAAGTCGAAACGCTCAACCGTGGTCAGTATTGGAACATTAAAATGATTGACTTGCAGACCAGAGTGGTGCAAAATGCTTTCTATACCCAGCACTTTGATGACGGCGGAGACAATGCCGCCATCACGTGGCTCTTGCAGTGGCCGGCCACCGAGGGCGTTTGGAACAATGCCAAGTTTCGCTTCGTTCCCGTCGAAGGCCAAAGCGGCACGTATCTCATCACTTCCGCCTCAAAAGCCAAAAGTGGTAAGATGTATGCCCTCAAAGACGGGACGTTGAGCCTCGTTCCCTTCGATGCCCAAGACCGCGAGGCTTGGTTTGCCTTCGAACAGGTGGAAAAACCCAAGATTGCCTCACCCTACTGGGAAGATGAAACAATCTTTGGCGAAAACAAAGAGCGAGGGGTGGCCACTTATATGCCCTATAAAAACGAAGCCGCCATGCGGGCTGATGCGGCCTATTTTGCCACTCCTTGGACTACGCCTCAAAACGATCGCTACCAGCTATTGAGCGGCACATGGCGTTTCAATTTTGTCTCAGAGCCTTCGGCGCGACCACTCGACTTTTTTAAGGAAGGCTATGATGTGAGTCAGTGGGATACAATCCCTGTGCCGTCAAACTGGGAGATGCAAGGCTACGACCGGCCTATTTATTGCAACGTGGAATATCCTCACGCTAATACGCCGCCCTTTATCAAGGCCCGACCGGGCTATAACGATGGCGGTAAGAATTATGGCGTCAATCCCGTGGGTTCTTATGTGAGAGACTTTGACGTGCCTGCCGATTGGCTCAACCGTCGCACGTTCATCCATTTTGGTGGTATCTATTCGGCAGCCTTTGTCTGGCTCAACGGTCAATACGTGGGCTATACTCAGGGTGCCAACAACGTGACCGAGTTTGACTTGACCCCCCATCTGCGTTCCGGCCACAACCGCTTGGCCGTACAAGTGTTCCGTTGGTCAGACGGTTCGTATCTCGAATGTCAGGATATGTTCCGTATGAGTGGCATCCACCGCGACGTATATATATATAATGTACCCCGTGTGTCGGTGCGTGACCATTATGTCACCTCTCAACTCGATGCTGCGAGAGAGAACGCACGGCTGGACATAGCGCTGACCGTAGACAACCGCGACCGCCTCGCCGCGGCCAAGCAGATTGTCGTCAAGGTGTTGGACACAGAAGGCCGCGAAGTGGCTCAGACGACAGAGAGCGTCAATCTCTCTGCCGACACTCTCAAGACCATTAAGGCCCGGCTTGAGGTCAAGGCCATTAGGCTTTGGTCGGCTGAGACACCCAACCTTTACACCATTGCCGTGGTGCAGAAAGACGGTGAGGGCAACGAAGAGATGGCTTTTTCCACCAAATACGGCTTCCGCGACATTGCCATTCGCGACGCCAAGGTCTATGTCAATGGCCGTCCGGTCTTTTTCAAAGGCGTCAACCGGCAAGACACCGATCCGCTCCTCGGTCGCGCCGTCACCACGGAAACGATGCTGAAAGACGTCATGCTGATGAAGCAGCACAACATCAATACCATCCGCACGTCACACTATCCCAACAACGCCCGGATGTATGCCATGTTCGACCACTACGGACTCTATTGCATGGATGAGGCCGACCTTGAAGACCATGCCAATCAGAGCCTCTCCGACAGGCCTTCGTGGATACCCGCCTTTACCGACCGCATAGAGCGGATGGTGCTTCGCGATCGCAACCATCCTTCGGTCATCTTCTGGAGTCTGGGCAACGAATGCGGCGGCGGCGAAAACTTCAAATACTGCTACGCCAAGGCCCGCGAACTTGACCCGCGACCCATTCACTATGAAGGCACACGCGACGGCAAGAGTTATGGCGGCAACCGTTTCTCTGACTTGTATTCAAAGATGTACCCCGGAATGGACTGGATGGACCATTACCGCAACAGCTTCGACCGACCAATGTTCATCTGCGAGATGGCTCACTCGATGGGCAACTCAACCGGCAATATGCGGGAATATTGCGAGCGCGCCGAAAGCAGTAGTTCGATTATCGGCTTCGGTATCTGGGACTGGATTGACCAAGCCATTTACGAGCCGGCCGAGATTAAGGCAGGTACCTATAAGGGTCGTTTGCGCACCGGTTATGACTTCCCCGGCCCCCATCAAGGCAATTTCTGCAGCAATGGTCTCATTCCCGCCACGCGTACACCCAGTGCCAAGTTGATGGAAGTCAAGGCCGCCTATCAGTATGTCAAGTTTGCGCTGGATGGCGTGGACGAAAGCAAAAACACCGTGCGTGTGAAACTCACCAACGCCTATGCCTTCCGCGACTTGGCCGGTATGGACTTGCAATATGAAACGATGGTCGATGGCGTGGTGAAGAAGACCAAGACCTTGCGCTTGTCACCCGTGGCAGCCGGCGACAGCCTCCTGCTCACATTCAAACCGAGCGTCAGCCTGGCCAAAGCCAAAGCGCAAGGCAAGGAGGTGATGCTTAACATACGAGTCGTTGGTCGTGCCGCCTCTCTGTTTGCACCTGCCGGCCACGTCTATGCCGCCGCCCAGTTTGGGCTGACCGAGCGTGCGCCTTTGGCGCCTCTGACCGTTAAAGGAACAAACCATCTGGCCATGACCGACGGTGCCGGTGCCTTGTTCTTGGGCAACGACCGTGTGTCGCTCCGTTTCGATCAAGCCACGGGCCGCCTCATTGCCTTGGCTTTTGGCGGTCGCAATATCATTTCTGAAGAAGGCGGCTTTGTCTACGACAACCATCGCTGGATTGAAAACGACCGCTATGGCCGCACCGACAACGGACTGGCCGCCGAGGGCAAGCTCTCTGTGGAAAACAAAGACGGCCTTACCATAGTGAAGACCACACGCGACGGCAACCTTTGCGCCCAAGAGATTGACTATGCCATTTCGCCTGACGGCGTTGTCGACATGACCGTCCGGCTTCTCCCCAAAACCGACGACCTGCGTCGTGCCGGCGTGGTTTGTCTGCTCGACTCGGCTTTGTCGCAAGTGGACTATTATGCCCACGGCCCTTATGAGAATTGGGCCGACCGTCTCGACGGATGCCCTGTGGGCCGATACAGTTCGAGCGTGGCCGATATGGTTGAGTTCAACCAGAAGCCGCAGACCACCGGCGGCCGTGAAGGCTTGCGCAGTATGACACTTAAGGCTGCCGACGGCTTTGCCGTTTCCATACAGACCGAGGGCGAAGTCAGCTTCTCTTTGACGCCTTACACCGATGCCCAACTGATGAATGCGGCTCACTATTACGACCTCACGCCGGGCAAGTCTAATGTGCTGCACCTCGACGCCAAGACACGCGGCGTGGGCAATGCCAGCTGTGGAGGCGCCGCCTGTGACACCACGCAGCCCTACCGCGTGCCGCGCACACCGCTCACTTACAAAATCAGATTTCAACGTGCCCAATAACATTCCTCTTTATTATTCATAACAATGAAAAAGACATTCATCACTCTGCTCTTGGCCCTCGTGGCCGTGTTGCCCACAATGGCCGACGGCCGTGCCGACCTCTCTGCCATCTCTTCGATTGAAGGCGTGCAAGAAGTCAAGTTAGGCAAAGATATGCTACAGATGGCGATAGCCTCCGGTATGGACATGGGCGAACAAATGGAAGGTATGAGCGCTGAGATGCTTAAGAACGTCAACGAGATGAGCATCTATCTGGCTCAAGACGCCACGGCTGCCCCGGTGATTGACGCCTGTGTCAATGAACTTAAGGCCAACAAGTCTTACGAGACGCTCGCAAGTATGAAAAACCAAGAAGGCACGGTGGCCATCTATGCCTATCCTGTTGAGGGCGGTTACGACGAACTCTTGATGTTTATCTGTACTGAAGAGACCGGTGCCATAGTGATGCAGCTGTTAGGCCAATTTACGCCCGAAATGCTGCAAGAGCTGGTCAAAGCCACTGCCAACGCAGAAGAATGACCTCGGGCGCTTGGCGCCCAATCTCACACACAAAACAAAGACACGACAAAACTATACCATAATGGCCGCAGATGAAAAACAGAAACCCGGCGTGGCCTTGGTGCTGTCCAGCGGCAGCGCCCGTGGTTTCGTGCATATCGGAGCCATTGAGGCGCTTGAGCGCGCCGGCTATGAAATCACTTCGGTGGCCGGCACGTCGATGGGAGCCTTGATTGGTGGTATGTATGCCGCCGGAAAGTTGGCCGAAATCAAAGACTGGCTTGTCTCGCTCGACCGCAAAAAGGTGTTTCAGTTGGTCGACTTTTCATTTAGCCTGAACCATGTGGTCAAGGGCCGCCGAGTGATGGACGCCATCGCCGAGATTGTGCCCGACACCGACATCTCCCAACTGCCCATCCCCTTTTGCGCTGTGGCCGCCGACGTGCAGCACGGCGAGGAGATAGACTTCCGGGAAGGCAGTCTGCTCAAAGCCGTACGGGCCTCTATCTCTCTTCCGTCCATCCTTAGGCCGATGCATACCGACGGCCGGATATTGATAGACGGCGGTGCGGTCAATCCCATACCGCTCAATCGCGTGAAACGTCACGATGGCGACATCCTTGTGGCCATCAACGTCAATGCCCCTGCCGACCCCGTCTACGACCTCATTCGCCGTCAGGCCAAGCAGCGTCTCAAGGCTGCCGGGTCGTCGCTCTGGCAAAAACTCATCCCCGACCCGGAGATGGCCGACAGCAACTACTACACGCTACTCTCCAACACGTTCTCGCTGATGATACAGTCCAACACCGAGCGAGCGCTCCAAATCACACCACCCGACATCCGCGTGGACATTCCCGTCAACCGCTTTGGCGAGTTCGACTACGACCGTGCCGGACGCATTGTCCGCGTGGGACGTATGGCTATGAAGCGTGCCATCGAAGCCTACGAAAGCCGAATGACTGCCACGTCTTGAATGCCATTGTCCAGACGCCGTATAGTATTCATTTGAGCTATTAACCCAAAAACAAACCCACTTCTTTGTAGCTCCACTTGGCTACAAACTGTTATTTACCAATGAAAACCAACCGACTTCTACTCTCCCTCTTTTTATTGTCTTTCGTCTTCAATGCCCTTTCGGCCCAGACCGTGCCCACTGCGCCTAAGCGTGAGTTTCGCGGCGCGTGGATACAAATCATCAACGGCCAGTTTCAGGGTATGGACCGCGACGCGATGCAAGGCAATCTTACCCGTCAGCTTGACGAACTGCAACGCTGTGGTGTCAACACGATTATCTTTCAGGTGAGAGGTGAAGCCGATGCGCTCTATCAGAGTCCCTACGAACCGTGGTCGCGTTTTCTCACCGGCACACAGGGACGTGCGCCTATGCCTTATTGGGACCCGTTGGCCTGGATGACGGCCGAGTGCCACCGCCGTGGTATGGAGTTGCATGCATGGATAAACCCGTTCAGAGCCAAAACCAAGGGGACGAAAGAGATTGCCTCAACACATTATTTGGCCCGCCATCGCGAGCGTTGTTTCTATTATGACGACTTGGCCATCATCGACCCTGGTCTGCCCGAAAACCGCGAATACATCTGTCGCATAGCTGCCGACATCGTGCGGCGCTACGACGTTGACGGTCTCCATATCGACGACTATTTTTACCCCTATCCGGCTGCTGGCAAGGCCATTCCCGACGATGCCACCTTTGCGCGCTACAGCAACGGCCTTACCGACCGAGGCGACTGGCGCCGTCAGAATGTCAACCGCTTTATGCAGATGCTTCACGACTCTATCCACGCCGTCAAGCCGTGGGTGAAATTCGGCGTTTCGCCTTTTGGCATCTACCACAATGCCCGTCAGGGCGACAACCTGCCCGGAAGCCGCACAGGCGGTTTGCAAAACTACGACGACCTCTATGCCGACGTGCTCTACTGGACCAATCAGGGATGGGTGGACTATCTGGTGCCGCAAATCTATTGGGAAATCGGGCACAAGGTGGCCGACTATGACACGCTCATCAAGTGGTGGTCGCGCTACGCCTCAAAGCGTCCGCTTGTCATAGGTCAGGACGTGGAGCGTACGGTCAAGGCCAAAGACCTCAACAACCCCTCTCTCAACCAGTTGCCCGAGAAGATGAGGCTGCAGCGTACCTTGCCGGGCGTCGTAGGTAGCTGTCTGTGGTATTCGGCTGCTGTGGTGCGCAACGAAGGCCGTTTTGCCGACGCCCTCAAAAGCCTCTACCACACCACCATCGCCCTTCAGCCCGCTATGCCTTTCATCGACGGGAAAGCTCCCGGCAAACCGCGCAGCGTCAAGGCCATGTGGATGCCCGACGGTTATTATCTGTTCTGGACTGCGCCTAAGGTCAAAAACGCCAAACGCTTTGCCGACGGCACCACCAGCCCGTGGGGAGCCGACGGCCGTATGCGGCCCGATGCCGCTCAATATGAAATGGACAAGGCCCATAGCTATGCCGTCTATCGCTTTGAGCCCGGCGAGAAGGTAGACCTCTCCAGAGCCGACCGCCTATTGACCGTGACGTCTGAAACGATGCTCAAACTGCCCTACGACGGTGGGCATCAGAAATACACCTATGTCGTGACGGCACTCGACCGACTCCAAAACGAGTCAAAACCTGTGAAGAAAACGGTACGCCTTTGACAGACACACCGCCCAGCATAATCATTAAACAGACCCTTAACCCCTTATGAGAGTATTGAAGTTTGGCGGTTCCTCGGTGGGAACCATTGCCTCCATAAACCAAGTGAAGCAAATCGTCGAGTCGGTCTCCGGCCCCGTGGTAGTCGTGGTGTCGGCTCTTGGCGGCTTTACCGACCAGCTCATCCGCATTTCTCAGATGGCTGCCACGGCCGATATGGGCTATCTCGATAGTGTCGAGTCGGCCCGTCAGCGCCACGTCGAAATGGTCCGTGCCGTCGTCCCGGCAGGCCAGACTGCCGAGGTGGAAGACCGTGTCGAGGCGCTTTTTGGTGAGTTGAAGAGCATCCTTCACGGCGTGAGTCTCATCCAAGACCTCACCCCCAAGACTGCCGATGCCATTGTGGCCTATGGCGAGCGCCTCTCGTCCATCATTTGTGCGTCGATAATCGACGGTGCCCGCTGGTTTGACTCGCGCACGTTTATCAAAACCACACGCCAAGAGGGCAAACATATCGTCAACCTTACCGAAACCTACGACCTTGTGCGGCAGACACTCAGTCATCAGGCCGACCGTATCGTCGTGGGCGGTTTCATCGCTTCCGACCTCGCCACCGGCGTCACCACCAACCTCGGTCGTGGTGGTTCAGACTACACCGCCTCCATCATAGCCGCCGCACTTAAAGCCGAGGCCTTGGAGATCTGGACCGACGTAGACGGTTTCCTCACCGCCGACCCCCGCATCATCCCCACCGCCTATACCATCCCCCAACTTTCATACAGCGAAGCCACCGAGTTGTGCAACTTCGGCGCCAAGGTGGTCTATCCGCCCACCATCTTCCCCGTTTGTGCCGAAGACATCCCCATTTACGTCAAAAACACCTTCAATCCCACAGCCACCGGCAGTGTCATCAAGCGCGACGCCGACGTCTCGGCCCGTCCCATCCGTGGCATCTCGTCGGTCAACGATATGAGTATGCTGACCGTCAGCGGCTTCTCGATGGTGGGCGTGATTGGTGTCAACCGCCGCATCTTCACCACGCTGGCTGCCGGCGGCATCAGTGTGTTCATGGTGGCACAGACGGCGTCTGAAACCAGCACCTCCATCTGTATGACTCCGGCCGACGGTGAAAAAGCCTGCCGCCTGCTCGACGAGGAGTTCAGTCAGGAGATTGCCAACGGCTCGATGAATGCCTGTCAACTTACCTGTGGTCTGGCCACCGTGGCAGCCGTCGGTGAGCGAATGAAGTGCACCCCCGGCATAGCCGGAAAACTCTTCAGCGTTTTGGGACGCAACGGCATCAGCATTTGTGCCGTTGCACTGGGCGCCCTCGAAATGAACCTCTCGTTTGTCATCGACCGCAGCCAGCTGAGCAAGGCACTGACCGTGTTGCATAACAGTTTCTTCCTCAGCGACTATCAAGAGCTCAATCTCTTTGTCTGTGGCACCGGCACTGTGGGCGGCAGCCTCTTGGGGCAGATTGCTGCACAGCGAGAGCAACTCATGAAAGAGAAAGGCTTGAAAATAAACCTTGTCGGCGTATGTGGCAGTCGCAAGGCCGCCTATCATCCCGACGGCATTGACTTCGCCCACTACCGGGAAGCGATGGACGAGGGCCAACCCGGCGGCGTAGAGCATATGGTCAATACCATAAAACGTATGAATGTCTGCAACCCCGTTTTCGTGGACTGTACGGCCAGCGAGGCTGTGGCGGCACAATATGGCACCCTGCTGGCCGGCAATGTCTCGGTGGTGGCTGCCAACAAGATAGCTGCTTCGTCGGCCTACGACAACTATCTCATGCTCAAGCACACGGCCCGCGAGCGCGGCGTGAAATGGCTCTTCGAGACCAACGTCGGCGCCGGCTTGCCCATCATCAATACCATCGGCGATCTCACCGCCTCGGGCGACCGCATACTGGCCATTGAGGCCGTACTGAGTGGCACACTCAACTTCGTGTTCAATACCCTCTCGGCCGACGTCACGCTCAGCCGTGCCGTCAAGATGGCCCAAGAGATGGGCTACAGCGAGCCCGACCCGCGCATCGACCTTTCCGGCAAAGACGTCATCCGTAAACTCACTATTCTGGTGCGCGAGAGCGGCTATCGCTTGGAGACCGACGACGTGGAGCGCCACCTGTTTATCCCCGACCATCTTTTCGAAGGCAGCCTCGACGCTTTCTGGGCCGGTTTGCCGGCACTCGACGCCGAGTTTGAGGCCAATCGTCGCCGCCTCGTGGCCGAAGGCAAATGCTGGCGCTTTGTGGCCAGATGGGCCGACGGAAAAGGTTCGGTGGGACTTAAGGAAATACCTCAGGGCCATCCCTTCTACGACCTCGAAGGTTCCAACAACATCATCACCCTCACCACCGAGCGCTACCGCGAATACCCCATGCTCATTCAGGGCTACGGAGCCGGAGCCGACGTCACCGCCGCCGGCGTCTTTGCCGACATCATGCGCGTGGCCAACATCTAATAGAACGGCCGCCGCCTTTTGTCTTTTTCCCTTCCTCGTTTTCGGATTATATTTGCCATAGAAGAGAAGAAGACCGCTCCTCAAACAGGCGAAACGCCACAGGTTCTGCACCTTACGGGGATACTGACAGAATTTACAGTCAGTATCCCCGTTTTTTCTGTCCTTATGCCGGGAACTTTTTCCCTTATGAACGGCCGTTTTCGTCAGTTCTCGTCCCTTCCGCCGTGGCTTCCTTTCGGCCTTTTCCTGTTTCCATCATTTTTTCAAAGCATTTTTGTCTCTTTTGGCCGGTGGTTTTGTCTCATAGCAATACGCCAAGTCAATAGTTTTACGCTTGCAGTATCCACAAAAAAACGTCCCGATGTTGTCGGGACGCTTTATCGTAGTGCAGAAAAGCAGGTGCGGCTTATTTCTTTTCGCAAGCCTTCTTGCATTCAGTGGCTTTGGTGCATTTTGCGGCTTTGGTGCATTTTTTATCACCTTTCTTGTTGCACTTCTTTTCGCAGGCTTTCTTGCAGTCCTTGTCGCACTTCTTGTCTTTCTTCTGACAGCATTCGGTCTTGTCACATTTCTTTTCGCATTTCTTGACGGGAGTCTGTGCGCCGAGGCTCAGGCAGAAGGCGGCCATAGCGGCCATAAGCATAAATTTTTTCATAGTTTGCAGAGTTTTAATGATGTTTTTACTGATGAGGTTGTGGCATCAAGGGTGAGCCGTAAGCTATTCCGGTAATGCCCCAACGCCGCAAAGATATAAAGAAATGGTCTTTTCTGTCACTATTAAAGGACAAAAAAGACCAAAAAATGTGTGGTTATGTTGTTTCTTTAACCAATCGTAATCAAGGTGGTACCCTCCATCACGCTGTCGCCGGCGGCTACGCAGATGCCGGTGACCTTGCCGTCACATTCGGCGGTGATGTTGTTTTCCATCTTCATGGCTTCGAGCACGAGAACGGTCTCGCCCTTCTTGACACTCTGTCCCATAGCCACCAAAATCTTGGCAACGACACCGGGCAGGGGAGCCTTCACCGGAGCACCTTCGCCGGGACCGGCAGCCGGGGCTGCAGCAGGTGCAGCAGGTGCGGCGGCGGGAGCAGCTGCGGCAGGGGCCGCGGCGGGAGCGTCGGCGGCTGCCTGTGTAGGGAGATCTTCTTCTACGAGCGTAGAGCCTTGCATCTCCACCTCAAACGGGATG
The DNA here is from genome assembly GCA_004557035.1 of Bacteroidales bacterium. Taxonomy (GTDB): domain Bacteria; phylum Bacteroidota; class Bacteroidia; order Bacteroidales; family Bacteroidaceae; genus Alloprevotella. The sequence continues at coordinate 32,482 of SFFB01000023.1, forward strand.
CCGTTCACCTCTACTTGGGCGATGTTGCCCTTTATGCTATCGATGGTGACGTCGTATTGCAGGCCACCTATCTTGTATTTGTATTGTTTCATAATGTTTTGTGGGACTTTTTGTCAGATTGTGTTCATCAAATGCTGAGGGTCAGACCAGCTTGAGCCGGCACCTGAGAGGGTGATGACGCCGGGTTCGTCGTCGTGCACCACTTCGACTTCGCGCTCAATGAGGGCCAGGGCGATGACGGCGGCATAGGCCGGCATGTCTTCCTCTGCAACGGTCGGGTGGGCGCCGTCTACGAGCACGTCGGCAATGGTGCCTCTGCGGTCGTCAACTTTCACGCGGATGACTTGGCCGTTGATGCGGTATTCAAAGTTTTTCATTGCTGAGTGTGTTTTAGAGAGGAATGTTGCCGTGTTTCTTGGCCGGACGTGTTTCGCGCTTGTTTTCAAGTTGAGCAAGGGCGCGGCATACGCGGAAGCGGGTGTTGCGCGGCTCGATAACGTCGTCTACGTAGCCATACTGGGCGGCCTTGTAGGGATTGGTGAAGAGGTCGTTGTATTCCTTTTCTTTTTCTGCCAGGAAAGCTTTGGGGTCGGCTTGTGTCTTGGCTTCTTTGCCGTTGAGAATAGCCACGGCACCGCTGGCACCCATCACGGCGATTTCGGCAGAGGGCCAAGCGTAGTTGAGGTCGGCCTTGAGTTGCTTGCAACCCATCACGATGTGAGAGCCACCGTAGCTCTTGCGCAGGGTTACTGTCACCTTGGGCACAGTTGCCTCACCGTAGGCATAGAGCAACTTGGCACCGTGGTCGATAACGGCGTTGTATTCCTGACCCGTACCGGGCAAGAAGCCGGGAACGTCAACGAACGACACGATGGGGATGTTGAAGCAGTCGCAGAAGCGGACAAAACGAGCGGCCTTGCGCGATGCGTTGCAGTCGAGCACGCCGGCGTAAACGCTGGGCTGGTTGGCCACGATGCCTACGCTTTGGCCGTTGAAGCGGGCAAAGCCGATGATGATGTTGCGGGCGAAGTTGCGCTGCACTTCAAGGAACTCGCCGTTGTCGACCGTAGCGCCGATGACCTTATACATATCGTAGGCCATATTGGGGTTGTCGGGGATAATCTCGTTGAGCATATCCTCTTTGCGGTCGATGGGGTCGGTGCATTCCACACGGGGAGCGCGCTCCATGTTGTTCTGCGGGATGTATGAGAGCAGTTTGCGGATGAGGCCGGCAAACTCTTCTTCGGTCTTGGCCGTAAAGTGACACACACCGCTCTTGGTGGAGTGTACGCCGGCACCGCCGAGGTCTTCTTGTGTCACGTCTTCACCGGTCACGGTCTTTACCACTTTCGGACCGGTAAGGAACATATAGCTGACGCCTTCTAGCATTACCACGAAGTCGGTGAGGGCGGGGGAGTAGACGGCACCACCGGCGCAGGGGCCGCAGATACCAGAGATTTGGGGCACTACACCCGAAGCCTCGATGTTGCGCTGGAAGATGTTGCCGAAACCTGCCAAGGCGTTCACGCCCTCTTGGATGCGTGCGCCGCCCGAGTCGTTCAGACCAATGCAAGGCGCGCCCATTTTCAGAGACTGGTCCATCACTTTGCAAATCTTCTCGGCCATCGTCTCAGAAAGTGATCCGCCGTTTACGGTAAAGTCTTGTGCAAACACGTAGACCAGGCGGCCGTTGACCGTACCGGAGCCACAAACGACGCCGTCGCCGTAGAAGTGCTTCTTGTCCATTCCGAAGTCGTGGCAACGATGGAGTTTAAACATATCCATCTCTTCAAAGGAGCCTTTGTCAAGCAGCAGGTCAATGCGCTCACGGGCTGTGGCTTTGCCCTTAGCGTGCTGTTTCTCGATAGCAACTTCGCCGCCGCCGAGGCGTGCCTTTTGGCGACGCTCAACGAGGTCTTTGACTTTTTTCAATTGTTCACTCATAGTCGTAGGAGTTATCTTGCCTAAATTAAAAGTTTCTCAGTGCCGTCTCTCGCGCGTGCGCATATATATAGAATATGTCCGCGAGAGATTGAAGCACGCGCAAAGTTAAGAAAAAGGCGGCACATTTGTGGTGGTTTTGCGCAATTATTTCACTCTCAGGCGTCTATATAGAGTCAACAAGCAAGTGCAATATTACGAATAATGTTTGTAGAACTCTTTTATTGGTGTTGAGAAATTAAGTTTTTCTCTTGGTCTTCTGTTTATT
>SFFB01000049.1 GCA_004557035.1 Bacteroidales bacterium
GAATAAGTAGGCATTATCGGCCGGAGTTCGGTATTCGGAACAAGCTGATGAAGCTCCTCATTCGGCAACGGCAGTTGCTGCCCCGACACTTCCTGCGCCGTTGCCCCCTGCCCTACTGCCAACAGAAAAATTAAAAAAGTAATCAGTTTCTTCATGCTGCTCCACCGTTATGTTATTATTCTCAAAGTTACACAAAAATGAGAACACCGCAAGCTACGCTTCACGAGTTTAACCTTTTTTATTATCGACAAGGATAAAGAATATCATTACACTTATGCTTTATATATGCATAAAGCTAATATAACAAAAATGCTAAGTGCTGGTAGATTTTTTCACGTACAGAGACGTTAGATAGTAAGGTAAATATTATGAGATAGTAAGGTAAATATTATGTCTCGATTTGGGTTTAAGATAGACGGCGATACCCTGGAGAATAATTACAAGGAGCACTTGAGCGGTTTTCGTGAGTGGGATCAACTTGCACATGCGGACAACTGGGTTCTGCTGGTGGAGAACATGGGGGAGCATATGAACATAGACGAGTGCATGCACGCCAGGGATTTGTTCACGTTCGTCTCCAACAAGGACGGCCATGGAAAGAAGGGCACCCTGGCAGCCGCTGTCCGTGGCACGAAAGCCTCAGTAGCGGTAGAGGTGCTGATGCGGATCCCCGAGGAGAAGCGACTGGCCGTCAAGGAGATGACGATGGACTATTCTGATTCGATGTATTCCATAGTGAGGCAAGCCTTTCCCAACGCCACAATAGTCATAGACTGCTTCCACGTCATGAAGAACCAATGCGACGCCCTTGACAGCATACGCATGAAATTTAAGCGCAAGGCCATTTCCGGGCAGAACAGGGAAAAGCGGGAATTCAACCGCAAGAAGAGAAACTGGAAATTGGCAAGGGCCAGATACCGCAAGGCACATCCCAAAAGACGGGAGTAGAAACGCGGAAGACCAAGAAAACGTGCCAACGAGAAATACGTGCCGATGGAATTGTCCAATGGTGACACCAAGGTGGAACTCTTTACCCGTGTCAAGAGAGTGCTGCCCCAAAGTGGTGAGAAATGGAGCGAAAGCCAGAAGACCAGGCCCCGCATGGTCTTTGAGTTTGCTCCAAAACTGAAAGAGGCATACTCGCTGGTATGCAGGCTGCGTGCCATTTTCAAAAACAAGAAACTCACGAAAGATACCGAGGACAAGACTGCGTGAATGGTGCGGGGAAGTGTCCGCCAGTAGAATGCCCGAAATGATATCCGCTATGAAAACACTCAAATCCAAGGAGGATGAAGTGCTTAACTACTTCGTCAACCACTCAACCAATGCAGCCGCCGAATCGCTCAACTCAAAGATGAAAGGTTTCAGGTCTGAACTTAGAGGGGTGCGTGACTTGCCTTTCTTTCTCTTCCGTTGCGCCAGAATATTTGGTTAGCACCCCCAATCCACGGACAATATCGGTTGAGCCTTTTTTTCCCAGGCTTGGCCGTCGCCTGGCGCCGTCTTCACGACATGGGCAAAGGCGGTCAGTGGTACTGGATCAGCCTCATCCCCATCATCGGAGGCATCTGGCTGCTCGTGCTGCTCTGCACGCCAAGCGAGCCCCAGGACAACCGCTTCGGCCCCGCTGTGGACGAACAGGCAGCGCCCGCCCTGCTCCCATCCGCCCCCTCCTCCGCCTTGACGGCGGATGACACGACAAGCCCCACGCAGCCACTCTCAGGCAGCGTGGGGCTTGTCATATATAAGAGCATGGTATCTACTTCACAACGACTTTCCTGCCGCCAACGATGTAGACACCCTTAGGCAGTCCACTGAGGCGGGAAGCATTGCGCCGCACCATTGCGCCGGTAACGGAATAGACATCATAGGCCGGGACCTTTGCCATCTCTGTCTGCGGGATTTGGGTGGAGACGGTCAACAAAGCGGGGGCCGACTCTGAGCCATCAGGATAGACTGCCGTGACGGCATACTGATAGTCGCCCTCCTCAAGCCCCTGGTCCTGATAGGTGGTCGCGGAGGTGGCTCCGACCAGACTCCCCTCACGATAGACGCGATAGCTGGCGGCTTGGCTGGCCACCTCAAACGTGATGTCGTCGAGCATGAAGAGGAAAGCCTGGCTCGCAGGCGTGTTCTGCCTGATGGCAAAATAGGTTGTCCCCTCGGGCAACGACACCTCTATCCTTGTCCACTCACCTGAGCCCTGGGTGTAGTCGACTCCCAACATCTGGAAACTGCCTTTCTCGTTGTCGGTCGTGGATGTCCACACTTGGAAAGACTCCGTGCCATAGCCCTGCTGGGGGAAATTGTTCACCCAGAACGAGAGGGTCTGGGCGCGTCCAGACAGTCGCGGCGAGATGAGCCAGTTGTCGGCATCCACATAGGCAGTGCGCGACTCGTTGAGCTGGCATATTCCCACGAGAGCCTTGGTGCCCGAATAGGGGTCGAGGCCGGCTCCGCTGCGGAAAAGGTCGGAAGGCTGCCAGTCCATGAAGGCGAAAGCCTCTCCCTGATGGGGGTAAGTGGCCATGCTGCTCAGAGCCTGGGCCAGACCTCCATCAGCGTCGATGGTGGTCCAGTCGCCAAAGGTGAGACTCCACGGATCATAGCTCTCGAAGTCGTCGGTCAGACTCAAGAAGTCCACCTCCGGCTCCGTCCATGCCAGCGTGACGCTTCCTGCCTGTCGGTCGGTGAAGCGTAGGTCTGTGGGCGCGTTGACCTGCGCCTCCTCGGTTGCCACGTTGAGGGCGGCCATATTATTGTCGGGCAAGAGGTCGCCCTCGGCCACCACCTCGACACTCACTGCCAGCTTGTCGCCCTCGTCGAGCCGCGAAGTCGTCAGCCTCACGGGAATGACAGCCGACTCAAGCAGGCCGAGACGCAGGTCGAGTGTGGAGTCTGCTATGCTCTCACCATTCACAGCCACCCTCACCCTCGGGCCGACCAGTTCGTCGAGACCGTTGTTCTTCAAGGTCATGTCCACCGTCAGCGTCTGCCCCTTCTTGATGCGGGCGGGGGCGTTCAGCGTGATGGCGGCATCAGCCTTGGGAGGATCCACGATATTGATGTTGTCGACAAATATCTTCTTGCCCGCCAGCCCTTGCATGGCCGTACCCGTGAAGTGGAGCTTCACATAGTCCTCAGTGGCAAGACTTGCGGGGAGCTTCACCACGACGCGCGTCCATTCGTCGTTGGTGTTCTGGCTGAGGTCACAAGAGAACACCTTGGTCAGTCTTCCGTCCTTCTGCTCGAAGGAAGCGGCGAGTGTGACCGGCAAGTTCTGTGCAGCCCGATAATAGAAGAGCAGGTGGGGATTCTTGGCTCCCTTGAGTGTGATCTTGCCCGTATACACGTCGCCCTGGGAGGCTTCATTGGCAGAGAAAGCCTGCGAGCCACCATCGCCGTCGGCCGAGGCCTCGCCCGTTATCTGCCACTGATAGTTGCCCTCTCCGTGGTTGATACCCATGAAGAGCCCCTCGTCGGTGGCGTTCTTGAAACTTTGGTGGAAAGGCAGCGCGTAGGGCTTTCCCACAACGATGGCGGCCACGCCATACGAACTCTCGCCTGCCCCGTTGACAGCGCGCACGGCCCAGGTGCGATAGCTTTGGGGCTCGCCCTCGTCGTTGTTCATTCCCGTCACCTCATACTCCGTCTCACCGGTCACGGAGGTCAGAGAGTCGCTCACGTAGCCATCGCTCACGTTGAAGATGTCGTAGCGTGTCTTCGCGGGCTGGATGATTCCACCGTTGAGTCCCTCCACGGAATCCCATGAGAGGGTGACGGAATGCGTGTTGTCTCGAGCCGTCACGACGGGCATGTCGGGCATGTCCACCCCGACAAACACCGAGACGCTGGAACGTGGGCCACTGCCGGCTGCATTGTAGGCATACACTGAATAGGTGTTGGTGCCTTGCGAAGCATGACTGTCGGTGGCTGTCAACGCTGCGCCGGGACTGGGCTTCTCGATAGTCGCCACAAGGTCGTTGCCCTTGCGCACCTCGATTCTCGACAGGCTGCCGAGCGCCGCTCCGCCCAAGGTCTTGGTGGGGGCATTGAAGCTCAGAGTGGCCAGAAGCTCTCCCGTCGGGTCGCATACAGCCTTGAGGCTCGTCACCGAGTCGGGAGCATTGGCATCGGGCGCGTCCTCCACCAAGATGGAGTCGACGTAGAGGTAATACATCGAGGCGTCAGACACGGCGTGGAAGCCCATGTAGTATTTGCCCTCTGTCTTGGGGCGGATGGTTTTCGCAAACTGCTGATAGCTTACCTGATCGAGCACCGTTGTACCAAGCAGCGTGTCGGTGAGGAGCTCGGGAGAGTTACCCTTGCCCCAGAGCGCCTCCAACCTCTCGGGGTAGAGGGATCCATTGGTGCTGCGGGCCTTGAAGCTCACCTTGTAGCTCTTTCCGCCCATGAGGTGGATGGGCGGCGTGATGAGCCAGTCGTCACCCACCGCGGAAGTGCTCCAATGGTAGGCAGCCGACTTGGTGGGGGCATCCCAACTCCAAGTGGCTCCGTCGTTGTTGGCGTCGATGACGGTGTAGAGGTCGAGGTTGCTGTCGAAATCGTTGAAGTAGGGCACGTCGAAGGCATCGCCCAAAAGTTGTTCGTTGCTCAGGGCCAGTGCACTGCCGCCATTGTCGTTCTTGGCTGCCACGCCATACCTGTAGGCCTTCAGCTTGGCCTGGGGAATCTGCTCGGTGAAGGTGGTGTCGGCCAAATTCCGCCCCACCCACAGGGTGTCCTTTCCAGATATTCGCGCCACGTCGTACCTCACACTCCCTAACCATCCGCCGTTCTGACCCTTGGCGGCATTCCATGAGAGACGCGACGCGCCTTGGCTGTCGGCCTCAAACCTCACGTTGGCAGGAGCGGCTGGAGTGTCGGTTCCCACAAAGGCCGTCGTCTTGGCCGACGGACTGTTGCCCTCGCTGTTGAATGTAAAGGCCACAAACTGGTTCGTTCCCTCGTGGGTTGTCACATCCACCGTGGTCGGCTCTCCTGCCACGGTTGTTCCCTTCAAGGTGTCGAGGCCATTGACAACCACCCTGTAGCCGAGCTGACCCGAGAGGGTGCCCTTGCCGTCGAAAGTTGTAGAGGGGGCTGTGAACGTAATCTTTCCAGTGAGCGCCCCGCCTACAAAGAGGGCCTTGAGGTCGGTGATGGCAGCCGGAGCCCCGTCTTCGGCTGCGGCTTTCGGTATGGTGAGCCCTGTTATGTTGGCTCCGCCATACTCATTAGGATAGTCGCCCACCTTGGTTGCCAAACCCGTGGAAAGGTCGACGGTATAGAGGGCACTGGCTCCAGCAGCATCGGTGGCCGCCCAATAGAACGTGTTGGTCTTAGGGTCGATTTCGCCCGACTGGAAGTAGCTGGAACCTCCGTCCGCCACAACAGCCACACCGGTGCTGCCTATCTTGGTCTCGCCACCCGTCTTGCGGTCGATTCTGTAGAGATTGCCGTCCTGAGCCACTCCGTATGCATAACCATCCTGGGCAATGCCCAAGGCCACATAGGCGTTGGCGGCTTGGGCGATGGTGGTGCGGGTCTTAGTGGCGTAATCGACAACACCCCACTCCAAGCCACTGCCATCAGCATTGCGGAACTCGCCGAAGACCTCGCCCGTGTTGGCGTCCTGGGCTGTCTCTACGGCAGAGAGCGAGAAATCGGGAAGAGGCGTGGGGGCATCCGCCACCTGCCACGTGTCGGTGTCTACAGTGAAGTAATACGACTGTATGAAACCGTACTCCTGCCAGGTAAGGTCGAGATATACCCCGCAAAGCTTGTTGCCCACACGGCCACAACCCGCATTGAAGAACGCCTGGCTGTAATCGTTGAGCCGTGTGACCGCAATGGGGTTGACAGGGGAAAAAGAATGGAAGCCAGGAAGGGTCGGGGAAACCACATCGCCCCAAAGGACCAACGAGGGATTGACCGACGAGACCGACGAATGAAGTTTCCGCCTCACGCTGAAGGGCTTCTCCTTGTAGAGGGCCGCAGGGCGGGCAGGAACTGATTTCTGTAGAAACAGGGCGGGAGAAGACTTGCGCAGCTCGTGCGATGCCCGCGCCTGCTCCGCACCAGGCGCATTCTTGGCAGTCTTCAAAGGAAGTTCCGTCGATTTCGCTCGTTGTGACAATAGCGGCTGCGGACTTATAGCAAGGGCAAGCCCAACAACCATACCGAGATACTGTCTTTTCATACCAATTATATTATAGGTTAAACAATAGAATTTGCATCCTGTCAATTTGGTAACTCCTCGAGTCCAAAGCATTGCACTTTAACAACAAAGGACTTGATTTTGCAAAGATAATATATTTATTGAAAAGAAAAACAGACATCACCGAAAATATTTTGAAAAGTTTTCTACACGGGCACAGGAATGGATTCAACCCAAATCAAAATATTCGCCCGACAAACAATAAAATGACAAAGATTGTTTCTTCTCTCATCGGTTTCTTGTAAATTTGCAAGCGAATATGCAGCGGTATTTGCCGCCGATAAATAAAAGATATAACAATGGAGACAGGAAACGTCATCAAGTCAAAGGGTATCTACCTTTATGTGAAAGCCACCCGCGATGGTGCGCCGGTGATGCTGAAGGCTTTGAAAAGTGAATACAAGGACAAGTCGCAGTTCCAGACGCTGCTGCGTAAGGAGTTTGAGACCGTGTCGAAGCTCGACCACGCCAACATAGCCAAGGAGACGCAACTCATCGACGACCCACAGTACGGCAAGGCCATCGTGGTGGAGTTTGTCGACGGACGGTCTCTCAACGCCTACTTGGCCGAGAACCACTCGGTGGAGGAGAAGCTCAACATCATCCGACAGATTGCCTCCGCCATAGGATATGCCAACGAGAGAAACATCCAGCACCGCAACTTGAAGGCCAGCAACGTCCTCATCGCCAAGCAGGGCGACGAGGTGAAGATAATCGACTTCCGCATGCCGTTCGCCGACGACCTCCACGTGGGCTACAGCTCGATGGCGCATGTGTCGCCGGAACAGAAGGACGGCACGGTGGCCATCGACGCGCGCGCCGACGTGTACTCGCTCGGCGTGCTGATGAAGCAGATGGGACTGCCCGAGGACTACAACGGGTTGATAGAAAAATGCTGCAGCTACAACCGCGGCGACCGATATATGGACATGGACTCCATGGTGGCCGACCTCGACGGCGGCTCGGGCTCGGGCTACTCAACGAAGCGCATGGCGGTGTTCGCCGCCGTGGTGGTGGTGGCGTTCTTTGCCCTGCAGCACAAGAGCGCCGAAAGGCAGACTGCCACTCAGGAGCAAACCGACTCCGCAGCCATGCAACAAGACCAGCAGACCGCACAGCAGCCCGTGGCCACGGCTCCAGCCGACTCTGACGCAGCCTCGACTGGCGCAAAATTCAACGACCAAGTGAAGCAGCAGATGTATGCCGACATGGACAGGATGTACCAGCCTTACCTCGACGGAACGGCAACCGACAAGCGGGCACTGAAGAAACAGATTGGACGCTACTACAAGGGACTGCAGAAGTCGCTCAGTCCGATGAGCAACGAAGAGCAGGCCGCTTTCGACCAGGCGTTCATTGAATACAAGAAGCAGAAAGAGGCCGCCATCAAATAACTCGGAGGGCTCAGAGTTCTCGGAGCCCTCCGAACTTAGTAGCCTCTGTGGGCGCGCCTTGCGCGATACATCGCCTCCCTAATACCCCCTCTTCCAAAAATCTCTTTCTTTGATGGGCCAAGAGACGCTCCAACATGTAGTCCGCCTGATGAATCAAGACGATGGCTATGTTTGCTGTTGTCTCTGGACTGCGCTTCGTGATTGCCCCCACATAACTTCCCGGATCGTTGTGGGTCCGGCAGTATTGTCTGGTTTGAAGTGTGCGCCTGTCATCTTTGGGCCTTTGCTGTAAGCCGTGCTGGCGGAGATAGTCCTCATAGTCGAGAAGCAGTTCTTGCAAACTTGCCTTTGCCACATTGGTGAGTTTAATCTCTGTTTCTTTTGATGTTGTTGCGGCAGCACTTCCTTCGGCTATATTCTGTCGGCCGCTTCGTGCGGTTTGCACCATTTGATCTATTGTGCGATCACCCGCAATGAAAACGTTGTTTGCAAAATAGCGAGTGATGTCATAGATTATCGTTGTCACTTGGAATACCCGAAGTTTGCGGTAATGTAACTATTCAATTTAGGCCGTCCTGTAATTGATTAAAAAATCCCGAGGTTTCAGTGTTATCCTACGACTGTCAATGAGTATCGGCTTTACAATAAAGCCATTACAAAATGCTTTATAAAACGATGCAAAGGTAATAAAATTATTTAAAAAGAAATAAGATTTGATACGTTAACGTTTTGTTTTATATACACAAGACCCAACGAATGTCTTAATCATATTGAAGAATGTTGTAATAAATTGGTTTTAAAGTAGTGTACGTACAAAGTTATAAAAAGTTACGCAAAAACATTTGGCAGTTATCAATATTTGCACTACATTTGCAGCAGATAATCATAATTCTATCACAAAACAAAAATTATTGTAGCAAAAAAATGAACAGAATGACAAAGAATTTAGTTGCTTTTTTAACGTGATAGAATTATGACTAATATGCAGAACAACACTGACGAGAATTTTAACGAGGATTTCGAACGACTCCTGAAGCAGTTCGTGAGCGAAAAATCTCGACGACATGCAGACTGAGGACGATGAGGATCCATTTCTGGAAGATGAAGATGAGGATGTAGATGAAGATGTAGATGAATACGAAGCCGAGGACAACACTCCGACAGAGAAGGCTGACGACATCTGCACCGACAGTCCGCTACCTGGCGACGTCATAGAGCAGAACCAGAACGTAAGAGTAAAGGTGGAGATACTGCGCCCCATAGACAATCCGCAGGAGGAGCTGCAGAAGCTGGTGGGCTGCGGCAACATCAAGAAGCGCATGGACGAACTGGTGGCGCTGACCGCCTACAAC